>NZ_JBQTHN010000153.1:0-39619 GCF_052389815.1 Bradyrhizobium sp.
TGCTCCATTACCAGCCGGCCGTTGGCGTATTCGAAGCGCTTCAGCTTGGACAGGAACGAGAGGCCGAGCAGGTTTTCCGACAGCGCTTCGTCGGGCAGCACCATGGCCTCGACGTCGCGGACGACCAGGCCACCGACATCCATCATGGCGATGCGGGCGCGGGCGGCCTTCAGCGTGCCGTTGGCGGTGGCGACGGTGGCGGTGTAGTCGCCGCGTGAGGGACGCAGGCCGAAGCGGGCAGCGGATTTTTCGTTCAGCGCGACGACGGAGGCGCCGGTATCGACCATGAAATCGATGCGCTGGCCGTCGATGCGGGCGTCGGTCTGGAAGTGGCCGCGGGCGTCGCGCGGGATCGAGATGCTGCGGCCGCCCGATGGCGCCATGGCAGCGCCGACGGTCGCCTCCTTGCGCGGCGCATTGGCATGCGCAGGAGCCGTCGCCATCCGGTCCGCCATCTGGGCCATGAAGACGCCGGCGCCGGCAATCGCTGCGGCAGCAAACAGGATGTTACGCATCACGCCACTCACGCGGGGTTCGAAGGACCCCCGATCTCACCACGCCATCGGCCAAACCGCGACTAATCCACAAAGTCGAGGGCTGCCATTTTGGCGAAAAGGATGAGCGAAGCGTTAACGGATTGTCTTCAAGTGCCGCGCGGCTTGACCCGGCGGGTCGGCATGGCGCTGGCGGGATCTTCCGGCCAGGGATGGCGGGGATAGCGGCCGCGCAGGTCGGAACGGACGGCCGCATAGCTGCCGCGCCAGAAACCGGGCAGATCGCGCGTCACCTGCACCGGGCGCTGCGCCGGCGACAGCAGCTCCAGTACCAGCGGAACCGCGCCCTTGGCGATCGAGGGATGAGTGTTGAGGCCGAACAGTTCCTGCAGGCGCACGGCAATGGTCGGGCCCTGATCGGCCTCGTAGTCGATGGCGAGCATGGTGCCGGTCGGCGCCTCGAAATGGGTCGGCGCCTCGCGATCCAGCCGCGCGCGCAAATCCCACGGCAGCAGGTTCGTCACCGCGTCGGAAAGGTCGCCGGCGGAAAACTCCTTCAGCGACGTCTTGTCGTAGAGCGCCGGGGCGAGCCAGTCGCCGCTGGTCGCCGCCAGCGCGGCATCCGACAGATCGGGCCAGTTTTCGCCCTCGGCTTTGCGCAGGAACATAACGCGGTCGCGCCACTGCTTGAGCGCCTTCGACCACGGCAGCTTGTCGAGACCGGCGGCGACCAGGCCATCGGCGAAAATCCTTGCGGTCTCAGCCGAAGGCGACAGTGCCATCGGCGCTTCCGACAGCGTGACCGCATGCAGCGTTCGCTTGCGGCGCGCACGCAATGCCATGGCGCCACGGTCGAAGGTGATTTCCTCGGCGCTCTCGATCTGGTCGGCGAAATAATGCTCGATCTCGTCCTGCGTGATCGGCGCCGCCAGCAGGATGCGACCGCTGGCGGCCGTGCCGGTGAGCTCTCCGACGGCAATGTACGGCGCGCGCGCCAGCAACGAGGTCTGCTCCACGGCGGCGCCGCGGCCGTTGGCGAGCACGAAGCTGCCATTGCCGCGGTTGCGGGCGACGCGGTCGGGGAAGGCAAACGCCAGCATCACACCAGTGGACAGATCGCCTTCACCTTTCGGTTTCTCGGCGGATGCCACCTGCTGCGCCCAGCGCCGCGCGAGATCGCGGGCACTCGAGGCGCGCTGCGACCGGTCGCGGCGAAATTGATCCAGCCGCGCATCGAGATCGGCGCTGTCGCCGCCGAGACCGCGCTCGGTCAGGACGGCGGCGATTTCGGCGGCTTCCTCGCCCGACCCGAAGCGGTTGGAATCCACGATCATGCGCGCAAGGCGCGGCGGCAGCGCCAGCGCGCGCAGGCTCCTGCCCTCCGCCGTGATGCGGCCGTCGGCATCGAGCGCGCCGAGCTCGTTCAGAAGGCTCCTTGCTTCCTTCAGTGCGGGCGCCGGCGGCGGGTCGAGGAAGGCGAGCTGGTGAGGATCCGCCACACCCCATTGTGCGAGATCGAGCACCAGCGTGGACAGGTCGGCGGACAGGATTTCCGGCTGGGTGTAGGCGGCAAGCGAAGCGGTCTGCGGTTCGTCCCACAGCCGATAGCACACGCCGGGCTCGGTGCGGCCGGCACGGCCGCGGCGCTGGTCCACGGCGGCGCGCGAGGCGCGCACGGTTTCGAGCCGCGTCAGGCCAATGTCGGGCTCATAGCGCGGCACCCGCGCCATGCCGGAATCGACGACGATGCGTACGCCCTCGATGGTCAGCGAGGTCTCCGCGATCGAGGTCGCCAGCACGACCTTGCGCGTGCCCCTCGGCGCCGGCGCAATGGCGCGGTCCTGCACGGCGGCATCGAGCGCGCCGAACAGCGGCACGATCTCGATCGACGCATCCTGCACGCGCTCCCTCAGGAAAGTCTCGGTGCGGCGGATCTCGGCGGCGCCAGGCAGGAAGGCCAGCACCGAACCGGGATCGGCACGAAGCGCGGTTGCGATGGCTTCCGCCATCTGCCGTTCCAGCGGGACGTCTGGCTTGCGGCCGAGATAGCGGGTATCGACCGGAAAGGCGCGGCCTTCGCTGGCAACGACGGGCGCATCGCCGAGCAGCTTTGCGATCCGCGCGCCGTCGAGCGTCGCCGACATCACGAGGATGCGCAGATCCTCGCGCAAGCCGGTTTGCGCGTCGTGCGCCAGCGCAAGGCCGAGATCGGCATCCAGCGAGCGCTCGTGGAATTCGTCGAACAGGACGGCCGCGACGCCGTTCAGCTCGGGATCGTCCAGGATCTGGCGCGAGAAGATGCCTTCGGTGACGACCTCGATGCGGGTTGCACGTGACACCTTCGAGCCGAAGCGCACGCGATAGCCGACGGTTTCCCCGGCGCGTTCGCCCAGCGTCTTCGCCATACGCTCCGCACTGGCGCGCGCGGCGATGCGCCGCGGCTCCAGCACGATGATCTTCTTTCCCTTCGTCCAGGGCTCCTCGAGCAGCGCCAGCGGCACACGCGTGGTCTTGCCGGCGCCCGGCGGGGCCACCAGCACGGCCGTGTTGCGGACGACAAGCGTGCGCGAGAGCTCGTCGAGCACGGCATCGATCGGCAGGGGCGTGTCGAAATGGCGGGGCAAGGTGTGGGACTCGTCATCACCCGCGAAGGCGGGTGATCCAGTAAACTCAGGGCTTCGCTGATCGCGAAGATCGTGCGTACTGGATACCCCGCTTGCCGCCTTCGCTAAAGCTCCGGCGGGCCCTTTTTTCACATAACCCCGGCGAAGCCCTGGCGGTGACGGGTCGCGGGGTATGACAACAATGCCTCACACCTTCGGTTCGGACGCGCGGCCGACGCTCTCGTAGACAAAACCGTGGGCGGCCATGTCTTCGGCACGATAGATATTGCGCAGGTCGACGACGACCGGCCGGGCCAGCGTGGCCTTGAGCCGGTCGAGGTCCAGCGCCCGGTACTGCACCCACTCCGTGACCAGCACCATGGCGTCGGCGCCATTCACGCAGGCGTAGGGATCATCGAAATATTCGATGTCCGGCAGCTCCTTCTTCGCCTGTTCCATCCCTGCGGGATCGTGGGCACGCACCTTGGCGCCCATGTCGAGCAGGCCCGTCACAAGCGGAATCGATGGAGCTTCGCGCATGTCGTCGGTATCGGGCTTGAAGGTGAGCCCGAGCACCGCGATCGTCTTGCCGCGGAGGCTGTTACCGACCGCGGTCGCGACCTTGCGCGCCATCGCGCGCTTGCGGTTGTCGTTGACGCCGAGCACGGCTTCCACGATGCGAAGCTGGACATCATGATCTTGCGCGGTTTTTACCAGCGCGCGGGTGTCCTTGGGGAAGCACGAGCCGCCGAAGCCGGGACCGGCATGCAGGAACTTTGAGCCGATGCGGTTGTCCAGTCCGATGCCGCGCGCGACTTCCTGCACGTCGGCACCGACCTTTTCCGACAGATCGGCAATCTCGTTGATGAACGTGATCTTGGTGGCGAGAAAGGCATTCGCGGCGTACTTGATCAACTCCGCGGTGCGGCGCTGGGTGAACATCAGGGGGCCCTGATTGAGCGATAGCGGCCGATAGATATCGCTCAGCACTTTGCGGCCCCGCTCGTCCAACGTGCCGATCACGATGCGATCCGGGAATTTGAAGTCGCGGATCGCCGCACCCTCGCGCAGGAATTCAGGATTGGACGCGACCACGGCATCTGCGGACGGATTGACCTCGCGGATGATGCGTTCGACCTCGTCGCCGGTGCCGACCGGCACGGTCGATTTGGTCACGACCACGGTAAAGCCTGCCAGCGCTCCGGCGATCTCGCGCGCAGCGGCGTAGACGTAGCTCAAATCGGCATGGCCGTCGCCGCGCCGCGACGGCGTGCCGACCGCGATGAACACGGCGTCCGCCTCCGCAACCGGCGCCTTCAGCTCGGTGGTGAAATCGAGCCGCCTCGCCTTCACATTGGAATCCACCAGCGCATCGAGCCCCGGCTCGAAGATCGGGATCTCGCCGCGGCGGAGGCTGGCGATCTTGCCCTCGTCCTTGTCGACACAGGTGACCTGGTGGCCGAAATCGGCAAAGCAGGCGCCGGAAACCAGTCCCACATAGCCGGTGCCGATCATGGCAATTCGCATGGAAAGAACCTGCTTTTTCGATGGTTAACGCGCCCGGTCTTTAGGAAATTCGACGGCTGATGGGAAGGCCCCGGTTTCGCAAAAAGCGGCATGTCATTTGTATGAATAAAGGAGAAAGAAACCGATCCGGCCGAAGATGAGCCCTCGCCGCACCGAAACAGGACAGCCATGACTCCAAACGGCACATCCGCCACGCCCGACCGTCCCGCGGCCAGCCGCGTGGACTGGGTCGACTATGCCAAGGGCATCTGCATCGTCATGGTCGTGATGATGCATTCGGTGCTGGGGGTCGAGAAGGCGGCCGGCGAGACCGGCTTCATGCACGCCCTGGTGACGTTCGCAACACCGTTCCGGATGCCGGATTTCTTCCTGATTTCAGGGCTTTTCCTCTCGGTCGTGATCGACCGCGACTGGCGCACCTATCTCGACCGCAAGGTGGTGCATTTCGCCTATTTCTATGTGCTCTGGGCGGCCATCCAGTTCGGCTTCAAGGCGCCCGGCCTCGCCGCCGAGTCGAGCTGGGCGCATGTCGGCTACCTCTATCTGGAATCCTTCGTCGAGCCGTTCGGCACGCTGTGGTTCATCTATCTGCTGCCGGTCTTCTTCGTCGTCACAAAACTGACACGTCGAATCCCGCCGCTTGCGATCTTCGTTGTTGCCGCGCTGCTGGAGAGCGCGCCTATCGCGACCGGCTGGACGGCGATCGACGAGTTCTGCGCCCGGTTCGTCTATTTCTTCGTCGGCTACTGGCTGGCATCCTACGTGTTCGCGCTGTCGGATCGCGCGCGGGGCAATCCAGCGCTTGCGGTCGTCGCGCTCGTGCTTTGGGCGCTGATCAATGGCGTGCTGGTCGAATACGGCTACAGCGAGCGGCCCGCGATCTCGCTGGCGCTGGGACTGGCCGGCGCATCCGCCATCATCGTCGCCGGCACGCTGCTCGCGCACATGCGCTGGCTCGACTTCCTGCGCTATTGCGGCGAGCATTCGATCGTCATCTATCTCGCCTTCTTCCTGCCGATGGCGGCAACGCGGACGCTGCTGCTCAAGACCGGCGTGATCTCCGATATCGGCACCGTCTCCCTGATCGTCACCTGTGCCGGCATCGCCGGCGCGCTCCTGATCTGGCGCGTGGCGTTGGCCGCACACGCCAATTTCCTGTTCGAGCGCCCCGATGCGTTCTGGATCGCGCCGAAGAAGCCCGGTGCAGTGCTGCAGGCGGCGGAGTAGCAGCCACACTTGTCATCGCCCGGCTCGACAGGGCGACCCAGTACGCCGGGCTCTCTCGGCTCTAAGACTACGGTCTCTGGAATACTGGGTCACCCTGCCTTCGCGGGTGACGACAGTGGGGAAAGTCGCGATGACCGGGCTAAAATTCGCCGGTCAAGACTGTCATTCCGCGCAAAAATCCTTAACTTTCGGCCATGCCGAAGACAGCCCCCAAAGCCGCCGCAAAACCCGCCGCCAAGTCCGCTCCCAGGCCGGTCGCCGGAAAATCGCTCGCCAAGGGCGACCATTTGTTCCTGGTCGACGGCTCCTCCTACATTTTCCGCGCCTACCACGCGCTGCCGCCGCTGAACCGCAAGTCCGACGGGCTGCAGGTCAACGCCGTGCTGGGCTTCTGCAACATGCTGTGGAAGCTGCTCCGGGACATGCCGCCGGACAACCGGCCGACGCATCTGGCCATCGTGTTCGACAAGTCGGAGGTGACCTTCCGCAACAAGCTCTATCCCGACTACAAGGCGCATCGGCCGCCGGCGCCTGATGACCTGATCCCGCAATTCGGCCTGATCCGCGACGCCGTGCGCGCGTTCGACCTGCCCTGCCTGGAACAGGGGGGTTTCGAGGCCGACGATCTGATCGCGACCTATGCGCGGCAGGCCAGCGAGCACGGTGCAACCACGACGATCGTATCATCCGACAAGGATTTGATGCAGCTCGTGACCGACAAGGTCGTGATGTACGACACCATGAAGGACCGCCGCATCGGGATCCCCGAGGTGATCGAGAAATTCGGCGTACCACCGGAGAAGGTGGTGGAAGTGCAGGCGCTGGCCGGCGATTCCACCGACAACGTGCCAGGCGTGCCCGGCATCGGCATCAAGACCGCGGCGCAGCTGATCGTCGAATATGGCGACCTGGAGCAGCTATTGTTCCGCGCCGGCGAGATCAAGCAGCCGAAGCGGCGCGAGGCGCTGCTCGAGAACGCCGAGAAGGCGCGCATCTCGCGCAAGCTCGTGCTGCTCGACGACAAGGTCGATCTCGAAGTGCCGCTCGACGATCTCGCCGTGCACGAGCCCGATGCGCGCAAGCTGATCGCATTCCTGAAGGCGATGGAGTTCTCGACCCTCACCCGCCGTGTCGCGGAGTATTCGCAGATCGATCCGTCCGAAATTGCGCCTGACATCGGCGGCAAGAACGGAGCCGGGGCTGCGCCGACAGCGGCGAAGCCTGTGGAGACAACCGACGACCTGTTTCCCGGCGACAAGCCGCTTCCCGCGGCCAAAAAGTCCGGCGACAGGCAGGACAAGTCCTCGAGTCTCAAGGGCACGCCGGTATCGCTCGCGGAAGCGCGCGCCGAGGCGATCAAGAAGATTCCGGTCGACCGCAAGAAATACGCGACCATCCGCAGCCTCGATGCGCTGAAGGCCTGGCTCGCGCGCGCCGCGGACGCCGGCCATGTCGTGATCGATGCGATGGCGGAATCCATCGATCCGATGCAGGCTGAGATTTCCGGCTTCGCGCTGGCGCTGGGACCGAACGATGCGGCCTATGTGCCGCTCGGCCACAAGCAGTCCGGCGGCGGCGCCGGGCTGTTCGATGCCGGGCTTGCGCCGGATCAGGTCAAGGCGGCCGAGGCGCTGGCCGCGCTGAAGCCGCTGCTGGAATCCGCAGGGATCATGAAGGTCGGCTTCAACATCAAGTTCACCGCGGTGGTGCTGGCCCAGCACGGCATCACGCTGCGCAACGCCGACGACATCCAGCTGATGGCCTATGCGCTCGACGCCGGGCGCGGCTCCAATGCGCTGGGCTCGCTCGCCGAGCGCTGGCTCGGGCACGCCGTGATCGAGTACGGCCCGCTGGTCGGTAGCGGCAAGGGCAAACTCACCTTCGACCAGGTGGCGATCGAGAAGGCGGCCGAATATGCCTCCGAATACGTCGACGTAATCGAGCGCCTCTGGCGCGTGCTGAAGCCGCGGCTCGTCGCCGAGCACATGACCGCGGTCTACGAAACGTTGGAGCGGCCGCTGGTCTCCGTGCTGGCGCGGATGGAGCGGCGCGGCATCTCGATCGACCGCCAGGTGCTGTCGCGCCTCTCAGGCGACTTCGCCCAGACCGCGGCGCGGGTCGAAGCGGAAATCCAGGAGCTCGCGGGTGAGCCGATCAATGTCGGCAGCCCCAAGCAGCTCGGCGACATCATCTTCGGCAAGATGGGATTGCCCGGCGGCACCAAGACCAAGACCGGCGCGTGGTCGACCTCGGCGCAGGTGCTCGACGACCTCGCCGAGCAGGGCCATGAGTTCCCGAGGAAGATCCTGGAGTGGCGGCAGGTCTCCAAGCTGAAATCGACCTACACCGACGCGCTGCCGAACTATGTGCATCCGCAGACGCATCGCGTGCACACGACCTATGCGCTGGCGGCGACCACCACGGGACGGCTGTCGTCGAACGAGCCGAACCTGCAGAACATCCCGGTGCGAACCGAGGACGGCCGCAAGATCCGCCGCGCCTTCATCGCCACGCCCGGGCACAAGCTGGTCTCGGCCGACTATTCGCAGATCGAGCTGCGGCTGCTGGCGGAGATCGCCGACATTCCGCAGCTGAAGCAGGCGTTCAAGGACGGCCTCGACATTCACGCCATGACGGCGTCCGAAATGTTCGGCGTGCCAATCAAGGACATGCCGGGCGAGGTGCGTCGCCGCGCCAAGGCGATCAATTTCGGCATCATCTACGGCATCTCGGCGTTTGGCCTCGCCAACCAGCTCGGCATCGCCCGCGAGGAGGCTTCCGCCTACATCAAGAAATACTTCGAGCGCTTCCCCGGCATCCGCGCCTACATGGACGAGACCAAGGAATTCTGCCGCAAGCACGGCTATGTCGAAACGCTGTTCGGCCGCAAGTGCCACTACCCGGAAATCAAGGCGAGCAACGCCTCAGTCCGCGCCTTCAACGAGCGCGCCGCGATCAACGCGCGGCTGCAGGGTACTGCGGCCGACATCATCCGCCGCGCCATGACCCGCGTCGAGGATGCGCTGGCCGAGAAGAAGCTGTCGGCGCAGATGCTGCTGCAGGTGCATGACGAACTGATCTTCGAGGTGCCGGACAGCGAGGTCGCGGCCACGCTGCCGGTGGTGCAGCACGTCATGCAGGACGCACCCTTCCCGGCCGTGCTGCTGTCGGTGCCGCTGCAGGTCGATGCGCGGGCGGCGAACAACTGGGACGAGGCGCATTAGCAAAGTCGTTACCCGGACCATCTTGAGGAGCCGCTGCAAATTGCACTCCGTGCAATTTGCTGAATGACGCGCCGCCGCGGCGCGCGCTAGAACGCGTGCATGCCCTCGCACGCCTCCCTAATCGGATTCGCCCTGGTCTCGCTCGGCATGGTGCTGACGCCGGGACCGAACATGATCTATCTGATCTCGCGCTCGATCACGCAAGGCCCCGCCGCCGGAATCGTCTCGCTCGGCGGCGTCGCGCTCGGCTTCGTGTTCTACATGCTGTGCGCGGCGTTCGGCATCACCGCGCTGCTGTTCGCCGTTCCCTTCGCCTATGACGCGCTGCGCCTTGCCGGCGCGGCTTATCTGCTGTGGCTGGCGTGGCAGGCGCTGAAGCCCGGCGGCCGCTCGCCGTTCCAGGTGAGGAGGCTGCAGGTGGATGGCCCGCGCAAACTGTTTGCCATGGGCTTGCTCACCAACCTGCTCAATCCGAAGATCGCGATGCTGTATCTGGCGCTGCTGCCGCAGTTCATCGATCCCGCCGAGGGAAGCGTGCTGGGGCAGTCGATCGCTCTCGGCGCGATCCAGATAGCGATCAGCGTCAGCGTGAATGCGCTGATTGCGCTCGCCGCAGGCTCGATCGCGGTCTTTCTCGGCACGCGGCCGACCTGGCTCTTGGTGCAGCGCTGGCTGATGGGAACGGTGCTGGCCGGGCTTGCCGTGAAGATGGCGCTGGAGAAGCGGGCTTAACCATTCCACTCGTCATGCGCGGGCTTGACCCGGGCATCCATCGTCTGCGGCAGCAGACAAGAATATTTCGAAGCGGATGGATTGCCGGGTCAAGCCCGGCAATGACACCGGAATCTCAATCCAGCTTCGCTTCCATGCCGCGCTTGGTCGCCGGGCGCGCCATCAGCTGGTTGTACCAGTGCTCGACATTCGGAAAGTCCTTCAGCTCCACCTTGTGGCGCGGGTGGCGCCAGGCCCAGCCGAGGATGGCGAAATCGGCGACCGACAGGGGACCTGCGACGAACTCGCGGCCGGCGAGGCGCCGGTCGAGCACGCCGTAGAGACGCCGCGTCTCCGCCATGTAGCGCTTCAGGCCATAGGCGCGATCCTGCTCGTTCTCGAGCGCAATGAAATGGTGAACCTGGCCGGGCATCGGGCCGAAGCCGCCCATCTGCCACATCAGCCATTCATAGACCGGGATGCGCTCGGCGAGCGGCTTGGGCAGGAACTTGCCGGTCTTCTCGCCGAGATAAAGCAGGATCGCACCGGACTCGAATACGCTGACGGGCTTGCCCTCCGGGCCGTCGGGGTCGACGATGGCGGGGATCTTGTTGTTGGGGCTGATCGCCAGGAAAGACGGCGCCATCTGCTCGCCCTTGCTGATGTTCACCGGGATCACCTTGTAGGGCAGCCCCATTTCCTCCAGCGCGACGGAGATCTTGCGGCCGTTCGGCGTGTTCCAGGTGTGGAGCTCGATGGTCATTCCCGTTTCCCCCAGAGGTGCTTGCGCCTCCCCTAGCCCGGAACCGGGCTGCCTTACAAGGCACGGTCCGCGCAGGGGTCCCGGCCACCCGCGTCCCACGGCCGCTGTTGATGGAACCTGATCGGGCTGGAATGTGCAGGAGAGCGCCGATAGATTGCGCCACCTTCGAAACAGCCGGAAAACACCGTGTCCAAATCAGCTTCCCGCGCCCGCCTCGCCGAAATCATCCGCAAGCGTTCCTTCGGACGCGGCGAGATCACGCTCGCCTCGGGCCGCAAGAGCGATTTCTATTTCAACCTGAAGCCGACCATGCTCGACCCCGAGGGAGCTGCGCTGCTGGCCGAGCTGACCTATGAAGCGCTGAAGGACGACAAGCTCGATTTCGTCGGCGGACTCGAGATGGGCGCCGTCCCACTGGCGGGCGCCATCGCGCAACTCTCCTGGCTCAAGGGCCATCCGATCGCGGCCTTCTTCGTGCGCAAGAAGCCGAAGGAGCACGGCGCGCGGCTGGCAGTGGAAGGGCTCGCCAAGGGCGAGACCCTGAAAGGCAAGCGCATCGTCATCGTCGAGGACGTCACCACGACCGGCGGCTCGGCGCTGAAGGCGGTGGAAGCGGTGCGCGAGGCCGGCGGCGACGTGGTCCTGGTGTTCACCATGGTCGACCGCGAGGAAGGCGCGACGGAGGCGTTCAAGGAGGCAGGCCTGCCGTTCCGCTCGCTGTACAAGGCGGGTGAGTTCTTGAAGGGCTGAGCTCTCTCCGTCGTCATGCCCGGGCTTGCCGCCTCCGCTAAAGCTCCGGCGGGCCGAGTGAGTTCGTGGCCCCGGCGGAGCCTTGGCGGAGACGGGACCCGGGCATCCACGTCTCCGGCACCACCGGCAAGGAAGTCGTGGATGGCCGGGTCAAGCCCGGCCATGACGAGTTGAGAGAACTCGGTCTCGCCTCTCACTTCTTTTTCAGTCGCCTCCGCTCACTCACCTCTCATTTACCATCCGCCGTTATGGTGAATCGTTGCCGAAGCCGCGTGTTGGCCTCGGCCGTTGCGTTGCGTCGGGTGGAGTAAGCGTTGCGTACAGAGTTGAGTTTTCGGCCGCGACAGCGCCGGGCGCTGCTGGCTGCCGCCGTCCTTGCCGGCACTATCCTGACCGTGCCGGGCGCCGCGCTGGCCGAGGGCCTGTTCGACTTCTTTTTCGGCCAAAGGCAGCAGACGCGCCAGGCCCCGCCGCCGCAGGCCAACTTCTTTGCCGATCCCTTCGGTACCCAGCAGGCTGCACCTCCAGCCCCGCGCGTCGCCGGTTCCGGCCCCGCCTTCTGCGTGCGCGGCTGTGACGGCAAGTATTTTCCGATTCATGCCCGCGGCAACGCCACGCCCGCGCAGCTGTGCCAGGCGTTCTGCCCGGCGAGCGCGACCAAGGTCTATTTCGGCAGCAATATCGACTACGCCACGTCGGCGACCGGCGAGCGCTACGCGAGCAGCGAAACCGCCTTTGCCTATCGCAAGGCGCTGCGCGCGGATTGCACCTGCAACGGCAAGGATCCCGGCGGGCTCGCGCCGATCGACATTTCGCTGGATGGCTCGCTGCGGCCGGGCGACGTGCTGGCGACCACGAGCGGGCTGGTCGCCTATTCCGGCATCCGCGTCGGCAACGAGCAGACCGCGGAGTTCACGCCGGTGTCGTCCTATCCGGGCCTGACCGCGGAAGTGCGCGCCCGCCTCGGTGAAATCAAGGTCGCGCCCGTCAACGCGGAGGTGATTGCAGACGCCCCGCCGCCGCAGCTGCGCGACGATCCGCCGGCGGTCGGAACGGTGCCGAAGACAACCGTGCCCGCTGCGAAGGCCAAGCGGGCGGAATTGAACTGACGCCAGCCGTCATTGCGAGCCACCCGGTCGGCGCGAAGCGCCGCCGGATGACAGGCTCCGCGAAGCAATCCATGCCTCCGCTTGCGGCGCGATGGATTGCTTCCGCCTTCGCTCTCTGAGCTTCGGCGGACTCCCAGCCCGGCGTAGCTTGCGGAGCAAGCGTGGACGGGTCGTCGCTTTGCTCCTCGCAATGACGGATGCGTCACCGCCCGACAATCACGCCGATGACGTTCGGCGCGGCGAGATACTTCTCCTCGATCGCCGCGCGGGCGGCGGCGCGGTTTTCGGCCGTCAGCAGGCCGCGCTTCTCGGCCAGGATCATCCAGCAGAAGCCCCACCAGTCCGTCAGCATGCCCTGGTCGTCGACGAGGTCGTAGCCTTGCTCGGCCGCGAAGAGGCGCGCATGCGCTTCGTCCAGCGAATCCAGGAAGGCGTGATCCTCGTTGGAGAAGAGATCGTCGCTGATGTCGTCCGACGTGTAGCCCCAGATCGACATGCAGACCGCGTTGAACTCGCGGTCGATCTGGTCGTCGTCGATCGCCTGCCGGCGCGAGGCCTGATGCAGCCGCGACAGCGTGCGGGCGAAGTCGGCAATGCGCGTGAGCGCGAATTGATCGAAGGCGATGGTGGACATGTAGTCCTCGCTAGGCCGAATAGACCATAGATGTTGTGTCGGCAACGCGCCGAATCACTATGATATATCAAAGACTTGCTAAAGTGTTCTTAATTCGTTCTAATACCCGATATTGTCGCCCCGGCGAAGGCCGGGGCCCATAACCACGATGCGAGCAATGGGGCAAACCGCGCGAACGAGCGACGAAACCGATGAGCTACTTCGTCTACATCCTCGCCAGCAAGAAACACGGCACGTTGTACATCGGCGTCTGCAACGATATGCGCTCCCGGCTCGAACTGCATCGCACAGGCAAGGGGTCACAGTTCGTCAAGAGGTACGGGGTGACCCGGCTCGTCTACATTGAAGAGTATGCGACGCCGCTGGAATCCATTCAGCGCGAGAAGCAAATGAAGGAATGGCACCGCGACTGGAAAATCCGGCTGATCGAGGAGGACAATCCGGATTGGAGGGACCTGTCCCACCTACTTTAGGCAGGCGTGGTTATGGGCCCCGGCCTTCGCCGGGGCGACTTTTTTAATGTGTGGAAGCACCGGAAAACAGGTTGATCACGACCACTCCGGACACGATCAGGCCCATGCCGCACAGGGCGGCGGTATCGAGCTTCTGGCTCTGAAATACCCAGGCGATGGTGGCAATCAGGACGACGCCGACGCCGGACCACACGGCATAGACGATCCCAGTCGGCAGGCTGCGCAGCGTCAACGACAGGAAATAGAACGCCACGGCATAGCCGAGCACGGTCACGGCCGACGGCAGCGGCTTGCTGAATCCATCCGACAGTTTCAGGAACGTCGTCGCGACGACTTCCGCGACGATGGCGAGCGCAAGATAGAAATAAGTCATGCGGCCTGCAGCGGCAGAGGACGGAGGGTTCGCCCTCTATGCTGATTTGATGGCAGGGGCGTGACAAGCCGTCACGCCATCATCTCACGTCGCGAAGATCAGCTCTTTACTTCACCGCGGACAGCAGATTGTCGCCGCAATAGTTCGCATAGAACTTGCCGCCGCACTGCCGCTTGATGGCGGCGCAGCGCGCGGCGGGCGAGGCGCCCTTGGCGACGCTGAAGGAACAGGTCAGTCCATCGGCGGTTGGGCCCGCGAAGGCGGCGCTGGTGACGCTGATGCAGACGATCAGGAGAGCGGCGGCGGCGATTTCGATCAGCAGTTTCATGGCCATAATCCTCCTCGATCTCCGGCATCCTAACACCAAATTCAGGTCACGCGGAGGCCGTTGGATCGGCCCGTTCCTTGCATAAATTGATGGGAGTTCCACGCGCCGTAATGGCCCGGTGGTTTCGGTGGCGGTGCAACGCGCGTATCTTCCTGCGTGATTCCAATGACGGGGAAACAAGGCTTGTCTGACCAACCCCTCCAGCCCTACCCGGCTCCCGGCCAGCCGATCGACGAGTTGCAGCTGGCCGAGATCAAGGGCGCGATCCTCGCCAAGCTCAGGCTCGCCATCGGCAAGGATGCGGGCATGGCGACCAAGCGCGACTGGTACATGGCGACCGCGCTCGCGCTGCGCGACCGCATCGTGCACCGCTGGCTCATGGTGGACAAGCAGAGCTACGATGCCGGCCGCAAGCGGGTCTATTACCTCAGCCTCGAATTCCTGATCGGCCGCCTCTTCACCGACGGACTGAACAATATGGGCTTGCTGCCGGTGTTCGAGACCGCGCTCGGCGATCTCGGCGTCGGCCTCCCCGAACTGCGCAAGCTGGAGCCTGACGCCGCGCTCGGCAATGGCGGCCTCGGGCGCCTTGCGGCCTGCTTCATGGAGAGCATGGCAACGCTCGCCATCCCCGCGGTCGGCTACGGCATCCGCTACGATTTCGGTCTGTTCCGCCAGTTCATCTCGCACGGCTGGCAGCAGGAATATCCCGACGAATGGCTGTCGTTCGGCAACCCCTGGGAATTCCAGCGGCCGGAGGTGGTCTATCACGTCCATTTCGGCGGCCATGTCGAGCACACCGCGGAGCGCGGCCGCGACCGTCCCATTTGGTGCCCGGCGGAGACGGTGGAGGCGATCGCCTACGACACGCCGATCGTCGGCTGGCGCGGCCAGCACGTCAATGCGCTCAGGCTATGGTCGGCGCGCGCGCCGGACCCGCTCAATCTCGACGTCTTCAATACCGGCGATTACATCTCCGCCAATGCCGAGCAGTCGCGCGCCGAAGCCATCTGCAAATTCCTCTATCCTAATGACGAGAGCGCGGCGGGCCGCGAGCTGCGGCTGCGGCAGGAATACTTCTTCGTCTCGGCATCCCTGCAGGACCTGGTGAAGCGGCACCTTGACGCCGACGGGCAGCTGCGCAGCCTCGCGCAAAAAGTCGCGGTGCAGCTCAACGACACCCATCCAAGCCTTGCGGTCGCCGAGCTGATGCGCATCCTCATCGACCTGCACAATTTCCGCTGGGAGGAGGCCTGGAAGATCACGGTCGCGACCTTCTCCTACACCAACCACACGCTGCTGCCGGAGGCGCTGGAGACCTGGCCGGTGGAGCTGTTCGAGCGGTTGCTGCCGCGGCATCTGGAAATCATCTACCGCATCAATGTGAATCATCTGGCACAGGCCGAGGCACGCTGTCCCGGCGACACCGACTTCCGCGCCGCAGTGTCGCTGATCGACGAGCGCGACGGCCGCAAGGTGCGGATGGGGCAGCTCGCCTTCGTCGGCTCGCATCGCATCAACGGCGTCTCGGCGATGCATTCCGACCTGATGAAGGAGACCGTGTTCCACGATCTCAACCACCTCTATCCCTCGCGCATCACCAACAAGACCAACGGCATCACCTTCCGCCGCTGGCTGATGCTCGCCAATCCGAAGCTGACGTCCCTGCTGCGCGAGACCTGCGGCGAGGCCGTGCTCGATGATTTTTCGCTGCTGGGAAATCTCGAGGATCACGCCAGCGATAGCGCCTTCCAGCAGCGCTTCCGCGACGTCAAGTACCACAACAAGCTGGCGCTGGCGCGCACGATCTTCGAGCGTCTCAACATCAAGGTCGATCCGTCGGCGCTGTTCGACGTACAGATCAAGCGCATTCACGAATACAAGCGGCAACTGCTCAACATCGTCGAAGCCGTCGCGCTTTATCAGGCGATGAAGGACGAGCCGGACAGGAACTGGGTGCCGCGGGTAAAAATCTTCGCCGGCAAGGCGGCGGCGAGCTATCATTACGCCAAGCTGATCATCAAGCTGATCAACGACGTCGCCGATACCGTCAACCACGACCCCGACCTCAAGGGCCGGCTGAAGATCGCCTTCCTGCCGGATTACAATGTCAGTCTCGCGGAAGTCATCATCCCCGCCGCCGATCTCTCCGAGCAGATTTCCACCGCCGGCATGGAAGCTTCCGGCACCGGCAACATGAAGCTGGCGCTGAACGGCGCGGTGACCATCGGCACGCTGGACGGCGCCAATATCGAAATCCGCGATCATGTCGGCGCCGAAAACATCGCGATCTTCGGCATGGAAGCGGACGACGTCATGATCCGCCGCAAGCAGGGGCTGGACGCAACCGACGTCGTCAGGCGCTCGCCGCGGCTGTCGCGCGCCATCGCCGCGATCGAGAACGGCGAGTTTTCGCCGGGTGAACCCAACCGCTTCGCACGCATCGCCGATGCGATCCGCTTCCACGATCCCTACATGGTCGCGGCCGATTTCGATTCCTACTACGAGGCGCAGCGCGGCGTCGATGCGCGCTGGCAGGTGATCCCGGCCTGGACCCGCGCCAGCATCCTCAACGTCGCGCGGATGGCGTGGTTCTCCTCCGACCGCACCATCCGCGAATATGCCGAGGACATCTGGCACGTGCCGGTGCGGCCTTCGCCGAAGGCAGCGGCGAAACGAGGTGCCAAGCGCGGCGCGGGCGGCTGAGCTAACCACCTCTCGTCAAGCCCGGCCATGACAAGGCACCATTACCTCCTGCGTCATTGTCTTTGGCCACAGCTGCGCGCTACGGTGCAACAAAACGGCCGGAAAACTCATGCTCACCAAGACGCCCCACCTGTTCGACGACGCCACGAGGGTCACGCCCGGCGACAGCCGCTGGCAGGGACATACCAGCGACGATTACTGGGCCTTTGTCGGCCCGTTCGGCGGCTGCACGGCCGCAACCATCCTGCGCGCGGTGATGGACCATCCGCAGCGCGCGGGCGACCCGACGGCCATGACCGTGAACTACTGTGCGCCGATCGCGCAAGGGCCGTTCGATCTCGACGTGCGGCTGGTCAAGGCCAACCGCTCCAGCCAGCACTGGTGTGTGGAGTTGACGCAGGGCGATGGCGAGACGTCGACACTCGCCACCGCCGTCTTCGCGGAGCGCCGGCCCTCCTGGTCGCACCAGCAGGCGAAATATCCGCTCACGAAGGCCTATGAGGAGACGCTGCCCTATCCGCCCATCGCCGCTCCCTGGGTCAAGCAATACGACTTCCGCTTCGTTGAGGGCGAGCCGAAGCGCGGCGGGACGGGAGCGCCGGAGACTTTTTCCAAGCTCTGGATCGGCGACCGCGTGCCGCGGAGGATCGACGCGCTCTCCTTGCTGTCGATGTCGGACGCGTTCTTTGCGCGTATTTTCCACGCCAAGCGGGAACTGGTGCCGTTCGGTACGGTATCGCTGACGACCTATTTCCACGCCGATGCCGCCGATCTGGAGGCCGAAGATACCACCCGCGTGCTGGGCGTGGCCGACGCCAAGACTTTCCACAAGAGCTATGGCGACCAGAACGGCGAATTGTGGTCCCCGGGCGGCCGCCTGCTGGCAACCACGACCCAGATCGCTTACTTCAAGGCGTAGGCCCTGATTCGGTAGGGTGGGCAAAGCCAACGGGTCGCGCGAATGCGCGCCCGATGACAGGCTCCGCGTGCCCACCTTCGAGAGCACGGGCGTCAAAGGTGGGCACGGCGCAAGCGCGCCTTTGCCCACCCTACGGATTTGAGGTCCGCACCCGATGTCCGACGCCACCGCCAACCAGCAACGGATCGCGCTGCTCGGCGTTCCCATCGAGATCGGCGCCTCGCAGGCCGGCACGCTGATGGGGCCGGCGGCGCTGCGCACCGCCGGCATTGCGCGCCTGCTCGAAGAGCTCGAATTCACCGTCGAGGACCACGGCGACCTGGCGCGGCCCAAAGTCGTTGCCGACGGGCCGCCGCCGGCGAACGCAAAATACTACGACGAGGTGAAGAGCTGGATCCGCGTGCTCAGCGAGCAAGCCTTCAGCATCGCACGATCAGGCGCGATCCCGATCTTCATGGGCGGCGATCACTCGCTGTCGATGGGCTCGGTCAATGGCGTCGCGCGCTACTGGCAGGAGATGGGACGGCCGCTGTTCGTGCTGTGGCTCGACGCGCATGCCGACTACAACACCCCTGGCACCACCATCACCGGCAACATGCATGGCATGTCGGCGGCGTTTCTGTGCGGCGAGCCCGGCCTCGACCAGCTGCTCGGCAACCAGGTGCGCGCCTCGATCACGCCGGACCAGCTCGATCTGTTCGGCATCCGCTCGATCGATCCCCTGGAGAAGAAGCTCGTCCACGAGCGCCGTATTGCGATTGCCGACATGCGTGCCATCGACGAGCACGGCGTCGCCGTGCTGATCCGCCGCGTCATCGAGCGCGTCAGAGCCAAGAACGGCGTGCTGCACCTGTCCTTCGATGTCGACTTCCTCGATCCCACTGTGGCGCCCGGCGTCGGCACCACGGTGCCGGGCGGCGCCACCTATCGCGAAGCGCATCTGATCATGGAGCTGCTGCACGATTCCGGCATCGTGCACTCGGTGGACATCGTCGAGCTCAATCCCTTCCTAGACGAGCGCGGCCGCACCGCCCGCGCCGCGGTGGAGCTGCTCGGCAGCCTGTTCGGATTGCAGATCACCGACCGGCGCACGCCGACCAATGCGATGCTGCAGGGACGGTAGAAAACGAAAAGGCGGCTCCACGAGCCGCCTTTTTGTCATTCCGGACGGTCCGTCTTCGGACCGATCCGGAATCCAGAGGTTGATATACTCATGTCGAGATTCCGGGTTCGCGCTTCGCGCGCCCCGGAATGACTCGATGTGTCATTCCGCCGCGAGCTTCACTTCCGGGGCGGCGGCGCGGACGTCGGCGTCGACCTGAGCCTCGAACTTGGCAAAGTTCTTCTGGAACATGCCGACCAGCGCGCGGGCGGTCTTGTCGAACTCGGCCTTGTCCTTCCAGGTGTTGACGGGATCGAGGATCTCGTGCGGCACGCCCGGCAGCGCCGTCGGCACCGCGAAGCCGAAATACTTGTCGGTGCGGAATTCGACATTGCGCAAGCTGCCATCGAGCGCGGCAGTGAGCAGCGCGCGCGTCACCTTGATCGGCATGCGCGATCCGACGCCGTACTTGCCGCCGGTCCAGCCGGTGTTGACCAGCCAGCAGTCGACATTGTGCTTGGCGATCAGCTCGCGCAGCATGTTGCCGTAGACGGATGGATCGAGCGGCAGGAAGGGCGAGCCGAAGCACGTGGAGAATTCGGGCTGCGGCTCGTTGCCGAGACCGCGCTCGGTGCCGGCGACCTTGGCGGTGTAGCCGGACAGGAAGTGATACATCGCCTGCGCGGGCGAAAGCCTGGCGATCGGCGGCAGCACGCCGAAGGCGTCGGCGGCCAGCATCACCACGTTCTTCGGCTGCGGCGCGCGGCCGGTGCGCGAGGCGTTGGGGATGAAGTCGAGCGGGTAGGCCGAGCGGGTGTTCTCGGTCTTCGAGCCGTCGTCGAAATCCACCACGCGGGTATCTTCGTCGAGCACGCAATTCTCGAGCACCGCACCAAAGCGGGTGCTCGCGGCATAGATCTGCGGCTCGGCTTCCTTCGACAGCTTGATGCACTTGGCGTAGCAGCCGCCCTCGAAATTGAAGACGCCGTTCGGGCCCCAGCCGTGCTCGTCGTCGCCGATCAGCGTGCGGTTGGGATCGGCCGACAGCGTGGTCTTGCCGGTGCCGGACAGGCCGAAGAAGATCGCGGCGTCGCCTTTCGGGCCGACATTGGCCGAGCAGTGCATCGGCATCACGCCCTTCTCGGGCAGATAGTAGTTCAGCGTGGTGAACACCGACTTCTTCATCTCGCCGGCATAATAAGACCCGCCGATCAGGACGATCTTGCGGGCGAAATCGATGGCGACGACGTTCTCCGAGCGCACGCCGTGACGTTTCGGATCGGCGCGGAAGCTCGGCATGGAGATGATGGTGAGCTCCGGCACGAACGTCGACAGCTCGACGGCCTCGGGACGGATCAGCAGCGTGCGGATGAACAGCGAGTGCCAGGCGAGCTCGGTAAAGACGCGGGTCTTGATCCGATAGGCCGGATCGGCGCCGCCATAGAGGTCCTGCGCGAACAGGGTCTTGCCTTCGGCGTGCTTAAGGAAATCGGCATGGAGCGCCGCGAACTGCTCGGACGTGATCGACTGGTTGCCGGCCCACCACATCTTCTTGTCGGTGGTGGCGTCGCGCACCGTAAACTTGTCCTTGGGGCTGCGGCCGGTGAACTCGCCGGTATCCGCGCAGAGCGCGCCGTCGGCCGACAGCACCGCCTCGCCCGCCGAGAGCGAGTGCTGGTAGAGCTGTGGCGCGCCCAGATTCCAGTGCACGGTATTGAGATTCTTTAAGCCGAATTTGTCGGCGCCAAAGGCACCGTTGCGCACGCCCGTCTCTTGCACGAAGGATCCTCCTCGAACCCGCGTATCTCAGGCACGCTTGCCGCCAAGGGCGCCTCTCGCGGTGATCTCCAAATATAGCCCGTCAGGCCTCGGTCCGGCGACCTATTACTGTGCAACGCACAGCTTGCCAAGCCGATCCCGTCAGATTTGGTTTATTCGATGGCCAAGCTGATGTGTCACGCATCTTTGCCGCGTTACGGAGCTGTTTGAGCCCGTAGAACCATGCGTTTGAAGCTGTAACTCGACGCGGCGAAGCGTCGCGCCGAGAAGAATTTTCTCTTCGTTTTGCAATGCAAAAGATACCGCCTGCAATAAATCTCCGGCTCAGCGGCCGACGCCCTCGCCGATCAGGGCAAACGGCCCCCAGAACGCCGGATAGGCATTGCGCGGAGAAGAGGCATCGTTGAGATGGGCCAGCATCGCCTGGCGAAGTGCCTCGGCACGGCCGATGTTCGGATTGGCTTTGAGGCGATCGAAGGTCGAGGTGGTGAGCCGCGTTGCAGCCGCCGAATCCACCGCCCAATGCGTCACCAGCAGCGCCCGCGCGCCGGCATAGAAGAACGAGCGCGCCAGGCCCGAGAGCGCTTCGGCGCCCGGCTTGTCGCCGGCAATGGTGTTGCAGGCGGACAGCACGACCCAGTCGGCATTGAGCTTGAGCTGCGCGACCTCGCTCGCGGTGAGCAGCCCGTCGTCGAATTCGCTGGGCTGCGCGGGAATGCTGAGCGCCAGCGACGGCTCGGCCAGGCCCTTGACGTCGCCGGCGACGAGGCCGTGGGTGGCGAAATAGACGATCGAGTAATCGGCGAGCCGCGTCCGCTTCAGCGTGGTCTCGCTGGCATCGCTGCCGAGATGAATGTCGCTGTCGGCGACGCCGAGATCCTTTGCCACTGCATTGAGCTCGTCCGCGGTATCGGGCAGCTGCGAGAGCGCTTGCGCCAGCCGCGCGCGATCGACGCCGGCGCCGGACCAGAACTCGGTGTAGGCGACGCTCGCCACGCTACGCGATGCCGACTGCTGCGCCGCTGGCCGGGCGCTGCCCTTTGCCGCCGGATCGAACAGCGGATCGCCGAAACCCGTCATCGGCTTGATATTCTGGTCCCGTCGCGCGAAGGCCCGCAGCGCCTTCAGGCTCGTGACCGACGGCAGGACCGATACCGCGTGCCGCTTCAGCAGCCACGCGGCGTTGCGATAGCCGTCGAACTCGTCGGGGATCGCCATGGCCGGCCGCTCGGTCACCAGCAAATGGAACGGCAGCGCGGTGAGCGCGCCCGAGGGCACGACGAGAAGACTGCGCTTGTCCTTGACCAGCGCCTCGACCGGCGAAAGCAGCGTGGCATAGAGCTCGTTGGCGAGCGCGAGATCGAACAGTCCGGTTTTGCCGGAGGCATCGCTCGCCTTGGCAATATCGAGCCCGCGCCGGAAGGCGACGATCTTCGCCGACAGCGCATCGGCGTCGATCGGGATCGGCTTCCAGTCGAAACCGTCGCGCGTCAGCGCGAAGACATGGCTTTCCTTCTCGGAAATCGCGAACAGCACCAAGGCCTCGTCGTCCGAGAGATGCGACTGCACTTCCTTCGCGGTCAGCGGCAGCGGGTTCGACAGCGCGGAATAGTCGGGAAATTCGGCGGAGAGCGCCTTCTGCAGCTTGGCACGCTCGCCGGCGATGGCGGAAATCCGCTCGCGGGCACGCTGCTCGGCGGATGCATCGCGCCTGGCGCGGTCCTTCGACACCGCGGCCAGGATAGATTTGTCGAGGGATTCGGCTTCCGAGCCGAGATCCTGGTCGCGCCGCACCAGTTCGGCAAGACGATCGTTGCCGGCGGCTAGCCGCACCGCGAGCTTGTTGACGGCGGAAGCCGCGGAGGATTGCGCGCCGCGCTGGATCACGTTGAGCGCATCATCCAGCGCCGTACCCGATGCCACCAGTTGCTGCCGCTGCGCCTCGTACAGGGTGGGCAGCGCGACACGCATCTGTGCCCGGCCGGTGACGATCAATCGTGCCAGCAGCGGCAATGCATCGTTCACGCGGCCTTCCAGGCGCAGCAGATTGGCGAGGTTATTGGTCGAGGTCGCCGTGTCCGGATGATCGGCGCCGACGGAGCGCTCGCGGATCGAGAGCGCGCGCCGGTAGAGCGGCTCGGCGTCGGCGTAGCGATTCCGACGTTCGTGGAGATCGGCCATGTTGTTGAGCGAGCGCGCCACATCCGGGTGATCCGGCCCCAGCACCTTTTCGCGGATCGAAAGCGAACGCTTGATCAGCGGCTCGGCTTCGGCATGGCGGCCGGTCACCTTGGCGACCTGGCCGATGTTGTTGAGTAGCGTGGCGACCGCCGGATGCTCCGGCCCGCCCGCCTTTTCGTAGATCGCCAGCGCCCGCCTGAACAACGGCTCGGACTCGCCGTGCCGCCCGAGCTTTTCGTGCAGCGTGGCAAGGTTGTTCAGGGACCGGCCGGTGTCGGGATGGCCGGGGCCGTGCGATCTTTCGCTGATGGCGAGCGCGCGTCGGAACAGCGGCTCGGCATCGGCAAAGCGGTCCTGCCGCTGATAGAGCGCGGCGAGATTGTTGAGGAGCGGCGCCGCATCGGCGGAATCGAGGCCGCCGACCTTCTCGAAGATCGCCAGCGACCGCTTGTAGAGCGGCTCGGCCTCCGGGTCCCGTCCGAGGCTGGCATGGACATGGCCGAGATTGTTGAGCGCCGCTGCGACGTCACGATGCGCAGGGCCCTGCGCCCTCTCGGCATCCGCGAGCGTCTTCTGCGCGAGTGTCAGCGCCTCGGAGAATCTTCCGGCGCGTTCGAGCTCGATGACTTTTGTGGTCTGGGCGCTCACGCTCTGCGCCAACGCCGGTGTAGCCAGGCAAGCGCTCGTGGCGAGCGCCAGTCCCAGCAGCAATTGTCTGCCCGATTTCATGCAGCATGGGTCGCGCCAGGCGGGAAGCGCGTTCAAGGCTATGGCGGGCTTATTCTTTGGCCCGCGCCTCCCCGGCCAGCCGCACCAGCATTTTGCGCAGTTCGGCGCCCGTCAGCACCCGCTCGGGGAATTCCAGCCGCAGCGTCGCGCCCTCCGCCTGCATGTCCATGCCTTCCGGGTCGCAGCCGGTGCAGCGCCATTCGGCGGCTTCGGTCCCGAGCAGCTTCGTCGCATACAGGTTCATCGCCTCGCGATGATCCTCGTTCATGTGCGCGACGGCGCTCGCCTCGGCTTCGAGCAGGTCGGCGGCATCGGAAATTTCGGTCAGGAATTGCGCCGGCTTCAGGTCGATGATGCGGCCGAAGCCGGCCACCAGATGCAGCCCCGACGGCACGATCCGGAAAAAGGCAAAGTCCTTGAAATCGGCGAACCCTTCTGCGGAAGGATGCGCGGCAAGATAGCGGCGCCGTGCCATCTTGGCCGCATCGCCGGATAGCTCCTCCGCCTGCCCCGCCACCATGATGCGGGCACCCTCCAGCGGATCGCCCGCGACGCGCTCGTCCAGCATCAGCGAGACTCTGGCGTCTGCGAGGACATTCTTCGTATGCACGGCGAGCCGTGAGATCAGCAGGATCGGCGTGGCATCGGGACCAGCGGCGACGTTCACCAGAGAGCAATAGGGATCGCCGCTGCCGGCCATCAGGGTGGCGAGCGCCCCTTGCCGGCTCCTGCGCAGCAAGGATTTGGCTGATCCGGAAGGGCTAAAATCGGTGGTCGGCTGCATCAGGAATTTCCCGGCATGTTATTGCAATTGGCCTCTTTTTCGGGCTAAACGAGGTCCCATATGGGTTGGGACGTGGTTCCCTCAGGACACGTTTTAGCGGAACTTGGTCACACTTCAGCCCAGCTTGCATTGCTCGTTTGACCGAGTTCAGCCCATTTGCGCGGCGGATCGCTGGATTGCGCGCCGTTAAGCCACTCTCATTACTGAAAGCAGGCTCATGCCCACAATCGCCCTGGTCGATGACGACCGCAACATTCTCACATCCGTATCGATCGCGCTCGAAGCCGAGGGCTATCGGATCATGACCTATACGGATGGCGCATCGGCGCTTGATGGCTTCCGCACCAGCCAGCCTGACCTCGCCATCCTCGACATCAAGATGCCGCGCATGGACGGCATGGAGACGTTGCGGCGGCTTCGCCAGAAATCCGACCTGCCGGTGATCTTCCTGACCTCCAAGGACGAAGAGATCGACGAACTGTTCGGCCTCAAGATGGGCGCCGACGATTTCATCCGCAAGCCGTTCTCGCAGCGCCTTTTGGTGGAGCGGGTGAAAGCCGTGCTGCGCCGCTCGCAGCCGAAGGACCCGACTGCAGCTCCAAAGGAGCCGGATGCCCGCGCGCTCGACCGCGGCCTCCTGCGCATGGATCCGGAGCGCCACACCTGCACCTGGAAGAACGAGCCGGTGACGCTGACGGTGACCGAATTCCTGATCCTGCAGGCGCTCGCCACCCGTCCGGGCGTGGTGAAGAGCCGCAATGCGCTTATGGACGCGGCCTATGACGACCAGGTCTATGTCGACGACCGCACCATCGACAGCCACATCAAGCGGCTGCGCAAGAAGTTCAAGATGGTCGACGACGATTTCGAGATGATCGAGACGCTGTACGGCGTCGGCTATCGTTTCAAGGAAACCTGACGCGCGCCTGTCGCGTGCTTGTAACGACTGACATCGGCCGCGCGTCCGGGGTAAGGTGCGCCGGCCAATTGCATCACGGGACCAGAACAATAACCGGCAGTCTTGCCTGTGCTTGATCGAACGCCGCCCCATCCGGGACTGCAAGCCGAGGACGCCGCGCCGTCGCTCGATCGACACGAGTCTGCCGTGCAAGCCCCGCCGGCGACCGGCTGGCGGCCGCTGGGCTGGCTGAGCCGCGCCTGGCAGTTCTTCTTTGCGCTGTCCTTCTCGAGCCTCACCCGGCGCATCGTCTCGCTCAACCTCGCGGGCCTCGTCGCCCTGGTGGCGAGCATTCTTTACCTCTCGCAATTCCGCGCCGGCCTGATCGAGGCCCGCGCGCAGAGCCTGCTGGTGCAGGCCGAGATCATCGCGGTCGCGATCGCGGCTTCCGCGACCGTCGAAACCAACTCGCCCACCGTCGACGTCGACAAGCTGCTCGACCTCAAGCCCGGCGAGAGCTACGGCATCCCCGACGAGTATTCCGACTTCCCGATAAATCCCGAGCGCGTCGCGCCGATCCTGCGCCGGCTGATCTCGCCGACCAAGACGCGCGCCCGCATCTACGACCGCGACGGCGGGCTGATCATCGACAGCCGCAATCTGTTCGGCCGCGGCGACGTGCTGCGCATCGAACTCGGACCGCCATCCAACGACAAGCCCAACGTGCTCGAGCGCAGCCTGGTCGGGGTCCGCACCTGGCTCAACCGCGGCGACCTGCCGACCTATCGCGAGCTCGACAACGGCAAGGGCTATTCGGAGGTGGACCATTCGCTGGAGGGCCAGAAGAGCAGCGCGGTGCGCGTTACCGAGCGCGGCGCGGTCATCGTCTCCGTCGCCGTGCCGGTACAGCGCTTTCGCGCTGTGCACGGCGCGCTGCTGCTGTCCACCCAGGGCGACGACATCGACCAGATGGTGACCAACGAGCGGCTCGCGATCCTCAAGGTGGGGGGCGTCGCCTCCGCCGTCATGATCATGCTGTCGCTCCTGCTCGCCAGCACCATCGCCGGCCCGGTGCGGCGGCTCGCCGACAGTGCCGAGCGCGTCCGCCGCCGCATCCGCACCCGCGTCGAAATCCCCGACTTCACCCGCCGCCGCGACGAGATCGGACATCTGTCCGGTGCGCTGCGCGACATGACCGATGCGCTCTACAATCGCATCGAGGCGATCGAGATGTTCGCCGCCGACGTTGCCCATGAGCTGAAGAACCCGCTGACCTCGATGCGCTCGGCGGTCGAAACGCTCCCGCTGGCGCGCAACGAAGCCAGCCGCGCCCGGCTGCTCGAGGTGATCGAGCACGACGTGAAGCGGCTCGACCGGCTGATTTCCGACATCTCCGATGCCAGCCGCCTCGACGCCGAGCTGCAGCGCCAGGACATGACGCTGGTCGATCTTCGCCGCCTGCTGACGACGCTCGCTTCCGTCGCCAACGAGACCCGGCTCGGCCACGACGTCGCCGTCGAGATCCGCTTCGAGGGCCGCGGCACATCGGACACCTTCGCCGTGCCCGGCCACGACTCGCGGCTTGGCCAGGTGATCTCGAACCTGCTCTCCAACGCGCAATCCTTCTCGGCAGCTGGCAAGAAAGTGCGCATCACCTGCCGACGTGTCCGCTCCGAGATTGAGATCGTGGTCGACGACGACGGTCCCGGCATCCGCGAGGATGCGCTGGAGCGCATCTTCGAGCGCTTCTACACCGACCGGCCGCACCAGGGCTTTGGCCAGAACTCAGGGCTGGGGCTCTCGATCTCCAAGCAGATCATCGAGGCCCATGGCGGACGCATCTGGGCGGAGAACCGCGCCGGTCCGGCCGACGAAGACGGCCAGCCGACGGTCACCGGCGCGCGCTTCGTCGTCAGGCTGCCGGCGCAATGAGCGGGCCCTCCGTGCACGCCTCCGCCGTACTGGTGGGCACGCGCGCCGTCCTGATTCGCGGTCCCTCCGGTTCCGGCAAGTCGCGCCTTGCCTTCGAATTGATTCTCGCGGGCCGCGCCGGGCAGGTTCCACCGGCGATCCTCGTCGGCGATGACCGTGTCCACCTCGACACAAGCGGCGGAAATCTGATTGTACGGCCGGTGACGGAACTGGCCGGCCTGATCGAAATCCGGGGCCTCGGGATTCGCCGGATCGAGCATGTGGGCGAGGCGCCGGTCGGTCTGGTCGTCGATCTCGGCGCCGAAAATGCGGAGCGGATGCCTGCGGCGGAAGCACTCACCACCCGAATAGATGGTGTTGAAATACCTCGAATCCCCGTAGATTTACGGTATCCGCCATTGCCGTTGATTGTAGCCGCCCTGACGACAACCGACGGTGCATACGCTGCCCGACCTTCGGCTGATTGCCCGAAAGGGATTGCTAACCATATAAGCCCCACTATCGCGACGGAATAACACCGGCGCGTCCTCCCGAAGCGGCCCCATTCTTCCGGGACGAATCGCGGCGAACCCCTCTTGCGCCGGGGCTCGGGATGGTCAAAGTGGCGCGTTCGTGCGGTGCACCAAGAAGCACCCGCGAGGAGTTTCCTGATGATTGGTCTAGTGCTTGTGACCCATGGGCGCCTTGCCGACGAGTTCAGGGCGGCGCTGGAACACGTGATGGGTCCGCAAAAGCAAATCGAAGCCGTGACGATCGGCGCGGACGACGATTCCGATTTGTGTCGAAATGACATCATCGAAGCCGTGAACCGCGTCGACAGCGGCGACGGGGTTGCCATCCTCACCGACATGTTCGGCGGCACGCCCTCCAACCTCGCCATCTCCTGCATGAGCCGGCCCAAGGTGGAAGTGCTCGCCGGCATCAATCTTCCCATGCTTGTCAAGCTCGCCAAGGTGCGCGAGGAGCGTTCCCTGCCCGACGCGATCGCGATGGCCCAGGAAGCCGGCCGCAAATACGTCACCATCGCCAGCCGGGTGCTTGCCGGCAAATGAGCGAAGAGGCGGCGCCCGCGAACAATGCCGGGGCGGCCGTGCCGCCGGACGCGCTTTCCCGGGAACTTCTCATCATCAACAAGCGCGGCCTGCATGCGCGGGCCTCCGCCAAATTCGTCCAGCTGGTCGAGAAATTCGAAGCCGAGGTCTGGGTCACCCGCGGCGGCGAGACCGTCGGCGGCACCTCCATCATGGGCCTGATGATGCTCTCGGCCGCGCCCGGCACCACCATTCTGGTCTCCGCGAAAGGCGCCGAGGCCCAGGCCGCGCTCGATGCGATCGCCGCGCTGGTCGCCGACAAGTTCAACGAAGAAGGTATCTAAAGTCTCGCCTCAGAACGGATTGGTGACGATGCCGCCGTCGACGCGCAACGCGGCGCCGTTGGTGGCGCTCGAGGCCTTCGAGCAGAGATAGCAGATCAGATTGGCGACCTCCTCCGGCCGCGCATAGCGCTGCAGCAGCGAGGCCGGCCGGCGCTCGCTGAAGGTGCGCGCGACGAGGTCTTCGACAGTCGTGTCCATGCTCTTGGCGCGCGCCGCCAGGCGCGTCGGCACCATCTCCACCCAGGTCGGCCCGGGCAATACCGAATTCACCGTGACGTTGGTGGCTCTGGTCTGCTCGGCAGCACCGCGCGCGATGAAGAGCTGCGCGGCCTTGGAGAAGCCGTAATGCACCATCTCCTTCGGCACATAGACGCCGGACTCGCTGGAAACGAACACCACGCGGCCCCAATCCCTGTGGTCCAGCATGCGCTTCAGATAGTGCCGCGTCAGCCGCACGCCGCTCATGACATTGACCTCGAACATTTTCGACCAGTCGGCGTCCTCGATCTCGAAGAACGGCTTCGGCTCGTAGATGCCGAGATTGTTGACGAGGATGTCGACCTCGGGGAACTGCCTGGTGATGGCGGCGCATCCCTCCGGGCCGCCGAGATCGATCGCGGCCGCGTGCAGCTTGGCCTTCGGCACGAGCTTCCTGATCTGCGCAATCGCCTCATCCACCACGGCGCGCTCGCGGCCATTGACGATCACCTCGGCGCTCATCTCCGCAAGGCCCTTGGCTGCGGCAAGCCCGATGCCGCGCGTGGAACCGGTGACGAGCGCGAGCTTGCCCGAGAGATCGAGATCCATAGTCACCTCCCAAAATGCCCCGGCGCTATTTCGCCGGCGGCACAATAAAGACTTTCCAGGCGATCGACGGGCCGGGAAGACCACGATGGAAGCGCTGCGTCGTCATCAGCAGCCGCTCGGCATCCGGGAAATTCTTCGCAAACCAGGCCTCGCATGTCGGCAGGCGCAGGTCGGTGGTGTCGCAGACGCCGATGAAGCCGAGCTTGCTTGCCTCTTCCAGCGAGGTCAGACCCGACGACCAGACTTCGCCCGGCGTGAACGGCGCGGGATGATCGGGGCTGTAGAACGCCAGCGGCTGGCCCATTTCGGTGGTGCCGGCGACGATCGCCCAGCGCGTACCGAAGCGCGAGCGCCAGACCTGCGTCAGCTCGCGCGCCAGCTCCGAGCGCGCGCCATAGGTCGCCGCGCTGTTCGGATTGTGCTTCATCTCCTTCGCCGCGATCCAGGATGAGGCGGCGAGCACGAGAAGCGTGACCGCGAGCCAGATCGCCGAGATGTTGAACAGCGCGACGCGCAGCATGCGCAGCGCGGGGATTGCGACGAGCGCCAGCGGCGTCAGGAAGAACAGCGAGATGCCCCAATCGGTCTTCATGTAGACCGTGAAGAACAGGCCGCCGAGCGGCGGCCCCACCGCGACAATGATCTGGACCATCCAGACGTTCAGCGCCTGCGGGAAGTTCACGCCGTCGTTCGGCCCGCGCGACCAGGTGTACGCGCTGACTCTGGCGGGGGAGAACCACGGCGGCCGCAACGCAAGCGCCAGCAGCGCCAGAGCCACAGGCACGGCGCATAGCGCCAGATTGTGCAGGACGTAGCCGACCACGAGCTGGACGCTCTGCGCGCGGCTTTGCAGGCCATAGACGTCGCCGGCGTAAGTGAACGGGACGAAGTCCACCTGCCTCAGCCAGAGAAGGTGCGGGATCATAGCAACGACGAGCGTTGCGATCGCAGCCCACGGCGCGGGCGAAGCGAGAAAACGCAGCCGCTCGGGATGGATCAGCGCGGCAAGACCGATGGCGCCGATCATGGTCACCACCCAGTATTTCGTCATCAGCGCCAGCGCGCCGGCAAGCCCGAGCAAGACGCCGGATCGCATTTCGCGCTTCTCGAACGCGCTCAGATAGGCCAGCACCAGCAGCGGCAGGGTGACGAGCTGCAACAGGTCCGGATTGTACTTGAAGCCCTTGAAGTTGAAAATCGGATAGAGCGCGAGCATGACGACGACGAAGAATGCGCGTCGCCGGTCCACCACGCGCAGCGCCGTGAACCAGGAGATCACCATGCCCGTTGCCAGCACCGTCATGGCGAGCGCATAGGTCGGCCAGTCCCTGACCGGGAACAGCTTGAACCAGAGGCCGGCGACCCAGCCCGACAGCGGCGGATGCTTGCCATAGCCGAACTGGAATTGCTGGCCCCAGGCGAACGCTTCGGCGACGTCCATGTGGACGTCCTGCGCGGCCTTCAGATTGACCAGGATCAGCGTCCACAGCACGGCATGGGCGGCCGCAAAGCCGATCACGAACCAGGTCGCGCGGGAGGGATCGACCGCCCACGCATAAAGCCACGCCGCCGGCCGGCGCAGCGAAAGTCCTGGCCTGGCGCGCGCGGCTAAGGTCGAAAGTAAGGCTGATGACATGGCCCCTGCGTAGCGGTTTTTTCGTTGTTGTGAAATGAGCTTGCCGTGAACATAGGCCCTTGAAATCGGCCCATAATGGTTGCCCGGATAGGGTGCGGGTGCTATCCCGCGGCCCATGACGACCGCCCCCATTTCCAACATCCGCAACTTCTCCATCGTCGCCCATATCGACCATGGCAAATCGACGCTGGCCGACCGCCTGATCCAGATGACCGGCGGGCTCACCGAGCGCGAAATGGCGGGCAAGGAACAGGTGCTCGATTCCATGGATATCGAGCGCGAGCGCGGCATCACCATCAAGGCGCAGACGGTGCGGCTGAACTACCGCGCCAGGGACGGCCAGAACTACATCTTCAACCTGATGGACACGCCCGGCCACGTCGACTTCGCCTATGAAGTCTCGCGGTCGCTGGCGGCGTGCGAGGGTTCCCTACTGGTGGTGGACGCCAGCCAGGGCGTGGAGGCGCAGACGCTCGCCAACGTCTATGCGGCGCTCGACAACAATCACGAGATCGTCCCGGTCCTCAACAAGGTCGATTTGCCCGCGGCCGAACCGGAGAAGGTGAAGCAGCAGATCGAGGACGTGATCGGCATCGATGCGTCCGACGCCGTGATGATCTCGGCCAAGACCGGCCAGGGCGTGCCCGACGTGCTGGAAGCCATCGTCGCCCGCCTGCCGCCGCCGAAGGGCGACCGCGACGCGACCTTGAAGGCGCTGCTGGTCGACAGCTGGTACGACGTCTATCTCGGCGTCGTCGTGCTGGTGCGCATCGTCGACGGCACCATGAAGAAGGGCCAGCGCATCCGCATGATGGGCACCAACGCGGCCTATGACGTCGAGCGCGTCGGCTTCTTCACGCCCAAGATGGAGCAGGTCGAGGAGCTCGGCCCCGGCGAGATCGGCTTCATCACCGCGGCGATCAAGGAAGTCGCCGACACCCGCGTCGGCGACACCATCACCGACGACAAGAAGCCGGTCGGCGAGATGCTGCATGGCTTCAAGCCGGCGATCCCCGTGGTGTTCTGCGGCCTGTTCCCGGCCGACGCCAACGACTTCGAGACGCTGCGCGCGGCAATGGGCAAGCTGCGGCTGAACGACGCCAGCTTCTCCTACGAGATGGAGACGTCTGCCGCACTCGGCTTCGGCTTCCGCTGCGGCTTCCTGGGCCTCTTGCATCTCGAAATCATCCAGGAGCGGCTGTCGCGCGAGTTCGATCTCAACCTGATCGCGACCGCGCCGAGCGTGATCTACAAGATGAAGCTGACCGACGGCGAGGAGATCTCGATCCACAATCCCGTCGACATGCCTGACGTGGTGAAGATCGCCGAGATCGAGGAGCCGTGGATCGAAGCGACGATCCTCACGCCGGACGAATATCTCGGCAGCGTGCTCAAGCTCTGCCAGGACCGCCGCGGTGCGCAGAAGGAGCTGACCTATGTCGGCTCCCGCGCGATGGTGAAGTACGATTTGCCGCTCAACGAGGTGGTGTTCGACTTCTACGACCGGCTGAAGTCGGTGTCGAAGGGCTATGCATCGTTCGACTATCACCTGACCGACTACAAGCCCGCCGATCTCGTCAAGATGCAAATCCTCGTCAACGCCGAGCCGGTCGACGCGCTCGCCATGCTCGTGCACCGCACCCGCGCGGAAGGGCGCGGCCGCGCCATGGTCGAGAAGATGAAGGAGCTGATCCCGCCGCACATGTTCCAGATCCCGATCCAGGCGGCGATCGGCGGCAAGGTGATCGCCCGCGAGACCGTCCGCGCGTTACGCAAGGACGTCACCGCGAAGTGCTACGGCGGCGACATCACGCGCAAGCGCAAGCTTCTGGAGAAGCAAAAGGAAGGCAAGAAGAAGATGCGGCAGTTCGGCAAGGTCGACATTCCGCAGGAAGCCTTCATCGCCGCGCTGAAGGTGGATAGCTGAGGCGGACCGTTACGGCCGCCCTTGGCATGACGCCGGGTCGGGCCGGACGTTCCGGGACCGGCAAGCAAAAAACGCGAAAACAACCCCATGCACAGTAGCCGGCGACGGACCTGCGCTTTCGTTTTTTACGAAAATCGTTTGACGTGTCGGGCAAATCAGCGGTATATTGCCATCATTGCCGAGGCCTGCCCTCCGGAGGGCATGAGGTGGCGGACGCGCCGCTATAGGTGTCGTACGAGCTCGGTTGCTGCGATGCAGGTGCGCGCCGACAAAGCCGTTCAGGAAACCGCCGGCAAGCGATTGATGTATCGCGGACCTAAGCTTCGGACCGCCCAACAATGGCCCGGCGATTCAGCGAGCCACAAAAATATCCATGATATTTAGAATATTATTACTAATTTGCCAAAAATTTCGGCTCCTTGTGAAATAATATTCCTAAACGGAACTCGACCTTCCTTTACCTGTTTCGTTTATTGCGTTTAGTGATAAACGCGTCTACACCCTGACTCACCGGGGGAGAGCAAAAATGGTCACACGGACAATCGAAAGGCCAACCACTCTTCCGTCAAAGGAAGATTCGAGCCTTGCACAACGTGCATCAAGAGAGCTTGCGAAGAAGCAGCCTGCGGAGTTGCGCGTGCGTCTGGATGACGGTCAAGAACTGGTCTTACCGCGATCGGCTACTCGGTTGATCGTCCATCTCCTGACCGAGATGGCGCAGGGAAACGCCGTCACAATCATCCCAATTCACGCGAACCTCACGACGCAAGAAGCTGCGGACTATCTAAACGTCTCTCGACCTTATCTCATCGGTCTATTGGAGACCGGAAAGATTGAATACCACAAGACGGGAACACATCGACGAGTCAGCTTTCAAGACCTCGTAAAGTACCAGGAAGCGGCGGAAAGGCGTCGGCGGGAAATCATGGAAGAACTAGCAGCCCAATCACAAGCCGAGGATATGGGTTATTAGCAATTCTCGATACACCGTCATCTTCGACGCTTGCACTCTATACCCGGCCCCATTGCGCGATCTTCTCATGGAGACCGCCGCTATGGGCTTTTTCGTGCGAAGTGGACGGACGCTATTCATGACGAGTGGATCCGCAATCTTCTGGCAAACCGGCCCGACCTCGCTCCCCAAAAGCTAGCTCGCACCAGGGATCTCATGAACGGGGCCGTGCCGGACAGCCTTGTTGTCGGCTACGAAAACCTGGTCGCTGGGCGATCATCACTTTCAATCTGAAAGATTTCCCAGCCGAAAAGCTTGCCCGGTATCACATTGAGCCGCAGCATCCGGATGAGTTCTTATTCCATCAGTTTGGCTTGAATGAAGCATCAGCCCTCAATGCGGCACGTCTCTGCAGGGAGAGACTCAAAAGCCCTCCCCGCAACGCGACCGAATATCTACTGGCGCTCGAACGTTGCGGTCTGCCCCAGACGGTGAACCACCTGATGGATTACGCAGGGGTTCTCTGAACACGCTTACGCACATCGTGCACGGTTGCCCGCGCTGAGGTTACGGCCCGTGCAACATTGGATTGCGTTTCATCGCCTGCACTGCCGAGGGCGTAATCCCCGCGCAGCCGGTCGATGTTTTTCCCGGTCAGGGCGGTGATCTGGCGATCCAGCGCCAGGGCGCCCGGTCCGCCGCGAAAACTGGTCCCGAGATATCTGTGCAGCGGCGCGCATTCGGGGCTAACCGCCGGCCGATCCGGCCGGCCCTCATAGTCGATCTGTACCACCGGCGTATCAGGCGGGATTCCTTCGACTTTGCTTGAATAGTAGCCGGTGAGAATCACGCCGGCGAGCTGAAGATGCGGCAGTTCGGCGAGGTCGATATCCCGCAGGACGCCTTCATTGTCGCGCTGAAGGTGAAACAGCTACCACGGTCCACTAAGTGGATTCAAACTGCCTCTCGAAGGCTAAACGAGACTAAGTAATACCGAACATCGATGTTGTTAACCATCTTCAACGCGTAGGCCAATTTCTCATCGCGCTGCTGGCAAATTACGAGCCCCTTTACTTTCTGGCCATCGACACAAAGCTTTTCTTTTACCCACCCCATGTATCGCAGAACCTGCCCAACCACTTGATCTGAGGGTCGTCCCTTTTTTAGCTCGATTACGACGAAAGAATTGGACTGAGGTTCCACCGCCAGAATATCGATGTAGCCGATGTCAGTTGTGTACTGCTGGCCATCATTGCCCTCCGCATCCTGGTAAATCTTGAGAGTGCCCTGAAAGATCGTACTAAAATTCGTTACGATGAAGTCCTCCAGGTATCTTTCGAGTGCGAACACGTTGCCGTCTTCAACGACGTCCTCATTGCTCCCAACTACCGTAATGGGTTCCTGCACATTCGAATTCCCGCTCTGCAGGAGCTTGTTGAATCCATCCGCGGTAGTTTCCATTAGGGTGTGCATTGGAAAGACAATGCTTCCAAATTCAAGGTTGCGGAGTGACGCTTGCCATTCAACTCCCAGGTAACCGGATGATCGGTTTCGGGGTTCTTTCCGGGTGACCAAATCGCGCTCTTGACCACCTTGCCAACCGCACAGAGTGTCTTTCGCCCGCGTCGCGCGACAATCACGTCTCCCGGTTGAATGACCCGGTAAAAGTCCCAAAGCATGTTCGATATGAGGCTCCTGGTCTGGGGCGGCTTATGGGCGTACTTCCGAGACACCGCTTCACTTAGTTCAGCTTCGGTCATGTCCAACACGTTACCAAAGCTCGGCCAACCAATCGAAATTGTATTGTGCGACAGGTCAAAATCCCAAACACTGTCGAAGTTTTCAGGGGGATTCGCTGGGTACGGTGCAATGATCCAAAAGCGAGCCATACATTTCTCTCTCTAGGTAATTGGTGAGCCACTGCGTGTTCCAAAGCCTCATTGTTAGCACGACACAACGTAAGAGCGAAGCCGCCATTGCAATCTCTCCCGTAACATGTTACGTTGCTGGCATGGCCACCACTCCGAAGAAGACCCGAAGCAATTCACCCCGTAGCCCGAGCCAACGAATGGCTGCGCGCCGTGCGCGCTTGCGCGATCTGGGGCTACGGCCCGTGCAGCATTGGGTTCCGGATCTGCGCGATCCGAAGGTTCGTGCCGATCTTCGTCGGCAAGCCAAGTTGATGGCGCGCCATCCCGAGAACGACGCCATCGATGCCTGGATCGAGGCCGCGTACGACTGGAGCGAGTGGAAGTGAAGCGCGGCGACATCGCGCTGATCGTCGTTCCCAGTGAATTGGGACGACCTCGGCCCGGAGTGATCGTACAGGCTGATGTATTCAAGGATTTGACGACTCTCTTCATTTGTCCGATCTCTTCGGACGTTCAAGATAATTTGCCGTTGCGGCCGACAATCGAAGCCAAGCCCTCCAACGGACTCCGTCTTCGTTCGCAGATCATGACGGACAAGATGATTGCCCTGCGGCGCGACCGGGTTCGGACTGTCATTGGCCGTCTCGATTCCGAGACAACGCAGCAACTTGATCGAGCTCTGCTCGTGGTCCTCGGGTTGGCGCGTTGACTTCGCCAGCAACCGCACTTTGCCCGAAACAACTCACAATCGCCTGATCCCCGAATGACGGGCATGCCGTCCGCCGCATTGCTCCCGGACGGCGGATAGGCCACGATCCCTTCGCGCATCACAAACACCAACACAGCGCCGGGGAAACGCATGAGCAGCAAGGCGGCCCGTTTCGACTATGGCTGGGTCATCGTCGCAGCCGGCGCGCTGATGACGTGCGTCGGCTTCGGCACCATGCTGTCGCTGGCGGTGTTCCTGCAGCCGATTTCGAAGGCGATGGGCTGGTCGACCGCGGGCGTCTCGGCGGCGGCGACGCTGGATTTCCTGTTCATGGGCGTTGCCGCCTTCGCTTGGGGCGCGCTGTCCGACCGCTATGGCACGCGCATCGTGGTGCTGGCCGGCAGCGTCCTGCTCGGGCTCGGGCTCGTCACCGCGAGCCAGGCGCAGCAGCTGTGGCAGTTCCAGCTCTGCTTCGGCGTCTTGATCGGCATCGCCGCCGGCAGCTTCTATGCGCCGATGATGGCGCTGGCGAGCGCCTGGATCGACCGGCACCGCAGCCTCGCGGTGGCGCTGGTCTCGGCCGGCATGGGCGTGGCGCCGGTGACGGTGGCGCCGTCCGCGAGCATGCTGATCACGGCCTATGACTGGCGCACCGCGATGCTGGTGATCGGCATTGCGGCGTGGGCGCTGCTGGTTCCAGCCTGCTTCCTGATACGTCCTGCGCCGCAGTCGCCCGGCACCGCGAGCGCCGGCGCCGACAGCGCGCCGCAAACCGAGTGGACCGCAGCGCAGGCGCTGCGCACGCCGCAATTCATCACGCTGGCGCTGGCGCATTTCGCCTGCTGCGCCGCGCATTCCGGGCCGATCTTCCACATGGTGAGCTACGCCATGGTGTGCGGCATCGCGCCGCTGACCGCGGTCACCGTCTACAGCGTCGCCGGTTTTTCCGGCCTCGGCGGACGGCTCTTGCTCGGCGCGCTGGCGGATCGCATCGGCGCAAAGCCCGTGCTGGTCGGCGGGCTGCTGGTGCAGGCGCTGTGCATCGCGACGTACCTCGCCGTATTCAGGCTCGGCGAGTTCTACGCGCTCTCGGTCGTGTTCGGCCTCGCCTATGGCGGCGTGATGCCGCTCTATGCCGTGCTGGTGCGCGAATTCTTCGGCGCCAGGATCATGGGCACGGTGTTCGGCGCGGTCTCGGCCTTTGCCAGCCTCGGCATGGCGCTGGGGCCGTGGGCGGGCGGGCTCGTTTACGACGCCACGCAAACCTACACGTGGCTGCATGCCGGTTCCTTCGCCATTGGCCTTGCGGCGGTCGCCGTGGCACTCAGCTTCCCGTCGAGACGCAGGCAAAGCCTCGATCTCGGCCGCGCGGTGGCATGACGCGCTTCAGCCCGGCTTGATCGGGGGAAGCGGATTTGCCACCATCCGCCCGCCCGAGCAATGAAACTCGTTGTTTGAGCATGATCTTCTCGGAAAACCGCTTCACACTTTGCGCTAACGCGGCCCTCCGGGTCCGGATCATGCTCTAGCAAACAGCAAGGGCCCCGGGGAGACGCATGAACAAGGCCACCGCTATCGACCTCGTCGAACGCGCGCGGGCGCTGGCGCCCTTGATCAGGCAGGAAGCCGACGAGATCGAGCGGACGCGCCGGCTGACCGAGCCGGTCGTCACTGCCCCCGTCGAAAACGGCATGTACCGCGCGCTGCTGCCCAAGAACCTCGGCGGCGCCGAGGTGCCGCTCATCACTTTCATGCAGATGCAGGAGGAGGTCGCCAGGGCCGATGCGTCCACGGCGTGGTGCCTCGGCCAGTGCAGCGTCTGCGCGGTGATCTCGGCCTATATGGATCACGACGTGGCCGACGAAATCTTCAACACCAAACAGGGCATCCTCGCCTGGGGCGCGATCAACCACGATGTCCGCGCCGAGCCCGGCGGCTACCGCGCCAACGCGCGCTGGGATTTTGCCTCGGGAATCCGCCAAGCGAGCTGGCTCGGGGCGCATGTGCGCATCACCGAGGCCGACAGCACGCCGCGCAAGCGGCAGGACGGCTCGCCGGAAATCCGCACCATCCTGTTTCCGCTGTCGAGCGCCACGCTGTACGACGTCTGGGACGTGATCGGGCTTCGCGGCACCGGCACCGACTCCTATTCGGTCGACAACCTCTTCATCCCCGAGAAGTTCGCGGCGCTGCGCGACGAGCCCTCGGCGCTGCGCGAAAAGGGACCGCTCTACAGGATCCCGACCAACGCGATCTACAGCATGGGCTTTGCCGCAACCTCGCTCGGCGTCGCGCGCGCGCAGTTCGACGCGGCGATCGAGCTGTCGCGCAAGAAGACGCCGCAGGGTCTTTCCGCGATGAAGGACAACAGCGCCGTGCAGAGCCTGATCGGGCTCACCGAGGCAAAGCTGCGCCGCGCCCGGGCCTATCTGTTCGCGACGGCCAGTGAAGTCTGGGACGATCTCGTGTGCGGCGCAGCCCTGACCGAAGGCCATCGCGTCGCGCTGCGGCTGGCGGCGACCTCGTCCATCCATCAATCGACCGAGATCGTCGATACCGCCTATCACATGGCCGGCGCCACCGCGGTGTTCCGCGCCAACGGTTTCGAGCGCCGCCTGCGCGACATGCACGCGATCAACCAGCAGCTCCAGGCCCGCGACACGCATTACGAGGAGGTGGGCAAGGTGATCCTGTCCGGCAATCTGGCGGGGCCGCCGACGGCAAGGTAGCGCGTTTCGGATTCGATCGCCAAAGAGCCCCTCCGGATGTCATCACCCGCGACCCGTCTTCGCCAAGGCTTCGCCGGGGTTTGGTGCAAGGCCCGCCGAAGCTTCAGCAAAGGCGGCAAGCGGGTGATCCAGTACGCCGCGGCCTCTCGGTTCAATCACTGCCGTCTCTGGAATACTGGATCGCCCGGTCGAGCCGGGCGATGACAGGGGGCGTGGGCCACAGGCCCCCTTCCGCCGCTGCGGGAACTGCCCTAATCTGGCTGCGTTTCTCACTTACCGAATTTTGCACCCTTGACGGGACGGTCGAATGCGGCAGCGGGAATTCATCACCGCGATCGGGCTCATGATGCTGCTGCCACTGGCCGCG
>NZ_JBQTHN010000154.1:0-12155 GCF_052389815.1 Bradyrhizobium sp.
GGAAGGTCGGGATGTCCTGGCTGTACCTGTCAAATCCGTGTGCGTTTTCTTACTACCGTTGCACACGGTGCTGCGGGCGCAGCCGGCGCCCGGCCTTCTCCGCGCCCTCTTTTCGAAGAGGGAGCAACGAAGATGCAAGACTCAGGCGAAATTCGCGCCGTGAGAATGAGAACGTGTGTCTTGCTCCACTGTCATCGCCCGCCAACGGGTCGGCGCGAATGCGCCGCCCGATGACAGGCTCCGGCGGGCGATCCAGTATTCCAGAGACCTCAGTGAATGAACCGATGGGCCGCGGCATACTGGATCACCCGCATGCGCGGGTGATGACAAGTGGAGGACTACATCGCCGCCTCGATCGGCTCGAGCACCAGCTCCATCGTCATCAGCACGGGATTGTCGCCGCGCACCAGACGCCCCTCGGCGAGGCCGCCGAGATAGTCCACCAGCGCCACGTCGAGCTGCGCTTCCAGCGCCCCGCCCGCGCCCGGCGCGATCTCGCCGGAAGCGATCAACAGTTCGGTCGCAAACGGCACCACGCTTTTGCCATCGGCAAAGCGCGCGCCGATGATGCTGCCGACGCCGCCGCGCAGGCGCGCGCGGCCGATGCCGCGCTGCCTGCAAAACGCTTCCAGGCAGCCGGCGAAATCTTGGTTCGGGCGCAGCCGCAGCGCGAAAGCGGGATGCGTGTGCTTCACGGCGGCGGCTTCCCGCGCCACCGGGCCGAACAGCTTGAAGCCGGTCTCGGGATCGGGCTCGGCCAGGAAGACTGCGCCATCGATGCCGAACGCGTCCACCTCGAGCGGCTCGGCGACGATGGTTTCCTCGGGCAGGATGTGCCCGCCATTGAAGCGCCCGCCGGCCTCGGTCCACAGCGCATGGCAGTGGAAGAACGGTGCGCCGTCGCGCTCGCCGAGCGTCATCGCGCCCATCCTCAGCCGCGTGACGCCGGCGGGGCGAAAGGTATCGCTGTAGAACGCGGCATGGTCCGGCGTCTTCGACAGCGCCGGCATCACATAGGCGAACGGCCCGAGCACACCGCCGCGCATGTTGAGCACGCCGCCAGCAAAGCCGGCTGCCGCAAAGCCGAGCCGCGCGGCTTCAAGCAGTGGAATGCCCGCCTGCATCGTGAAGGAAAACGCGCGTCCCCGCGCCTCCACGCACTGAATGCGTTCAGCCGCGGGCGGGCCGGGCTGCTCGATCCGCCGCATCGCTCAAGTCCCGGTCTTGGCGATGTCGGCCAAAAGCCCCCGCGCCTCCAGCTCGTCGCGCACCATCCGCTTCGGCACCTTGCCGTAGCCGGATTTCGGCAACGCTTCCCAGAAGAAGAAGCGCTTCGGCATCTTGTAGCGCGGCACCTTCGGCGCGAGGAACGCGGCGAGCTCCGTCTCGCTCACCGGTTTTGCGCCCTCGCGCACGACGCAGACGGCAACGCCGACTTCGCCCCAGAACGGGTCGGGCACGCCGAGCACCGCGACCTCGCCGACGGCGGGATGGGTGAGGATCTTCTCCTCCACCTCGCGCGGGTAGATGTTGGAGCCGCCCGAGATGTACATGTCGGAAGCTCGGCCGGTGATATAGACGAAGCCCTCTTCGTCGACGTGGCCGAGATCGCCGGTCCGGAACCAGCCGTCGCGAAACGCCTTCGCGTTGGCCTCGGGGTTGTCGTAGTAGCCCGCGAATACCGCAGGGCCGATCACGCAGATTTCGCCGGTCTCGAACGGCTTCAACTCGCGGCCATTGTCGTCCTGGATCGAGACCTGCATGCCCGTGCGCTCGAAGCCGCAGGTGCCGATCCGCGCGTGCGGGCCGTCCTCGGGATCGTGCAGGCCGGGCGGCAGCACGGTGATGTTGCCGGTGACCTCGCCGAGCCCGAAATATTGCACCAGCACGCCGCCGAGCTTGTTCAGCGCCGCCTTCTGGTCCTCGCGGTACATCGGGGCGCCGGCATAGATGACGTAGCGCAGGGTGGAGTGATCGTATTTGTCGGCGGCGGGATGCTCGACCAGCATCTTCAAAATGGTCGGCACGGTGAAGATGTTGCTGACGCGATGCGTCTCGATCAGCCGGCAGGCCTCCGCAATGTCGAACTTTTCCGTCGGCAACAGGATGGTCGGCACGCCGCGCGCGGCCTGCACCAGCTGATGCACGCCAGCGCCGTGCGACAGCGGCGCCACCACCAGCGAGGCGTCATTCTCGGTGGTGCCGGGCATGAGGTCGGCGAGATGGTTGGTGACGACAAAGGCCATCTGGCCGTGGGTCAGCACCGCCGCCTTGGAGCGGCCGGTCGTGCCCGAGGTGAAGAAGAACCAGCAGGGATCGTTATAATCGACCCTCGCCGCCTCGACGCCGGCGTCCGCATGAGCGGCGACGGCGTCCGCGACCGAGCGCTCGCCGAACGCGCCGGTATCGCCGATGCGCCAGGTAAAGGCGAGCGTCGCGCTCGCGGCGCTCACGGCCGCGGCATGATCGGGAAAGTCGCCATGGCACAAGAAGCCCTTGGCGCGGGAGGCGGTAGCGAGCCAGGTGACTTCATCGGGCATCAGGCGGAAATTGGTCGGCACCCACACCGCGCCGAGCCGGAAGGCCGCAAACATCGACCAGAACATCTCGTCGCAATTCTTGGAATGCACGAGGATGCGGTCGCCCTTGGCGATGCCGCGCGCCGCCAGCGCCGCGGCCAGCGCCGTTACCTTCGCCTCGATCTCGCGCCAAGTGAAACTGCGCTCGCCCCAGATGAATCCGGTGCGCTCGCCATGCCGCCGCGCGTTCTGGGTTACGAGGTAAGCGAGGTTCATCACCCGGTTCGACACGCGGGCAAGCCCGCCTGCGGGCGCGGCAGCAGAGGAATGTTCGGTCATCTGTTCACTCGCGGTTACGTCGCGCGTTGTTGTGGTTGGAGGGCGTCTCGCGCCGACGATAGCAGAGGAGCCACCCCGCGCAACCGTCGGACGTCAGCGCCGCGGGGTCGCCTATTTCTCCATCCATTCCGGCTCGCGGGTGGGAATCTCGGCAGTCTCCTTGACGGAGGACAGCACGATGATGGTTTCGGTGCGCTCGACGCCGGAAACGGCTTTGACCACCTTGGCGAGCAGCCCTTCCAGCATGCGCGTGTTCTTCACCCGCACCTTCAGCATGTAATTCCAGGAGCCGGTGACGTGGTGGGCCTCCATGACGACCGGCTGGCTGAGCACCTTCTTCAGAAACGCCTTTTCCGTCTCCGGCTTGCTCCAGGCCACATAGATGAAGGCCAGCAGGTCGTAACCCATCGCCTCCGCGGAAATCCGCGCGTGATAGCCGGCGATCAGGCCGCGCTCGCCGAGCTTGCGAATGCGCTCGTTGACCGAAGAGGCGGCAAGCCCGACCTGCGCGGCAAGCTGGGCCTGCGGCGTGCGCGCGTCCTTCTGCAGCAGCTCGATCAGCGCAAGATCGATTTCGTCGAAGTCGGCCATTGGGTCGGGTCCAGGTGAGCAAAATCACACCAGGCTACCAAACCGAATGTTGTTCGGCAATCGACGGTGAGCCATCGCCAAATTGTGGGTCACCAACCCCTGCAATCAGGACGCCGGCATCCCGCAGACGCCCATTGTGTCAATGTCCGTGCTTCAGCAAATCCTGATCGCTCAGATTCCAATCCTGCCAGAGTTGCAGTGCTGCGAGCAGCACCACGAGCACGCCGAGCACCGAATGCGCGAGCAGCATCATGCCGTCATTGGCGTAGCCGAAGATCGCGGGCGAGGCGATCAGCCAGAGCCCGAGCACGATTCCGGCGACTTCCTGCCAGCGTTGCAGCGCGACATATTCGAGCTGGCAAAGCCCGAGCACGATGATGCCGACGACGAATGCGTTGAGGACCATCAGGCTGCGATCGGTATCCGCCGCCTCTTGCGTCGGGAACCAGGGCGAAAGGATAATCAGCACGCCGAGCAGCATGCCGAGCCAGTCCTCCCATGTCCGGTGGGTACCCAAAAGTCGAAAGTCCGACATTGTAGACCTCCCATTAAAGAAGGCATACGTCAGCGGCCGGCGGGCATCACACTCCGATGGTCAGGCGACCGGTCCGGCCGCATCGGGGGCGTATGTCTCTCCAAGACGTGGGAACCAATTCGGCCCCTGCAAGTGCGGCCTGGAACAATCTTGCAAGCCGTCCTACTCGAAACGGCACGTGTGATGACATGATCGACACGGTTAACGACAACACTGAAAAACACCGCTTCGAACTCGAAATCGAAGGCCACCTCGCCGCCGCCTACTACGAGCGATCCGGCAACGTCATCACCTTCGAGCATACCGAGGTGCCGGCCGAGCTCGGCGGCAAAGGCGTCGGCAGCAGCCTGATCGGGGGCGCGCTCGATCGGGCGCGCGCGGAGGGGCTGAAGGTCGTTGCGCACTGTCCGTTCGTCAAAGCCTGGATCGGCAAGAACCCGGCCTATGCGAGCTGCTGCTCAAGGCATGAGGGCCGCCGGTGGCGCAAGGGCGGCGCCCGGCAGCCACTCACCGGCGGAAATTCGCATTGCTGCCATCCCCGCTTCTGGCCCGGTCGCGGCTATGCAAGCGCGGCGCACGCCCTTAAGTGAACGCCGGGAATCGATGGGGAATGCAATGGCCACCGTGCGCGACAACAAGGTCTTGGGCAGGTTCGAGCTCGACGTCGAGGGCGAAACCGCCTTCGCCAATTACCGCGTGACGCCGCAGGCAGTCATCATCAGCCATACGGAGACGCCACGGGCGCTGCGCGGCCGCGGGATCGCTTCTGAGCTGATCAAGGGTTCGCTCGACCTGATCCGCGCCGACAATCGCAAGGTGATCGCCGGCTGCGGCTTCGTGGTCGACTATCTGTACAAGCACCCCGAATATGCGGACCTGATGGCCTGATCCGCCCGGTCCTGCAATCAGCCGCGATTGCACCGCGCGGGTCGCCGTGCAATCGATCTCCATGACAAGAACAATCAGGGAAGACGCCGATGACCGCTTCACCGCCGGAGGGATTTCAGCTGTTCTGGGTAACCGACGGCTTCATCGGTCACAACGGCCCCTATTACTGGCGCAAGGACGCGGCAGGCCTCGTCGATTTCGGCTTCCAAACCGATGCCCGCCACGGCAACCCCAACGGCGTGCTGCACGGCGGCGCGGTCCTGTCCTTCATCGACACCATCCTCGGCCATGCCGTGGTCAACGGCGCCGGAAAGAAGTGCGCCACAATCTCGCTGGACAGCCGCTTCATCGGCACGGCAGCGCCGGGCGCCTGGATCGGCGGTCGCACTACCCTGCGCAAGCTGACGCGCAGCTTCGCCTTCGTCGACGCCGAGGCGTTCGAGGGCGACAAGCTGCTGGTCACGGCGACCGCGATCTTCCGTGTTTTCGATTCCTGATACGCCATGCCCGAAAAACAGAAAGGCCCGCGCCGGGCGCGGGCCTTCCTGCCTCGCGGCGCGGATCTCAGTGCTTGATTTCCGGCGGCAGCTTGCCGCCATTGGCGGCGAGCTTGGTCATCACCTGCTTGTGCAGCCAGATGTTCATGCTGGCGGAATCGTTGGTGTCGCCGGTGTAGCCGAGCTCCTTGGCGAGCTGTTTGCGCGCCGACAGGCTGGAGTCGATGTCGAGCGCCTTCATCAGGTCGACGATGGAGTGTTTCCAATCGAGCTTCTCCCCTTTGGCGGCAACCGCCTTGTCGAGGATGGGAGCAACGTCGACCGTCGGTGCCGGCGCCGGCGCTGCGGCTGCTCCGCCGGGCGCCGCGCCGCCTGCCGGCTCCGCGCTGGCCTTGCTGCCGAAGATCGCGTTCATGATGGTTCCGAAAATGCTCATCCTTCGCTCCCAATAAAAAGCTGATGGTGTCGTGGAGGGTCGTTGTCGTGGAGGTAGTTGTCGTGGAGGGTCGTGGGGGGTTGGTGGCGCTGTTCAGAGAGCCGGCAGCACTGGGGCCGGCGGGTCGCAGTTAACTCTACTCCACAGGCATCATGCTTGCCAATGTTGCAATTACCGAAGCTTGAGCAAGACAACGCCTACAATTGGGAGTATCATTTCACCAACAGTTCGCGACATGGCCAGTTCGGTTTCCTTCGCGTCTGGTCTGATCGTGATCGCTTTACGGGAACGGCGCAGCAGTGCCATTCGCGTGGTACGGGATTGCGGCCGCCTCCCCAGAGGGAGTCGACGACCATGGCCACGCCATATCAAGCAAATGTCACAAATGTCGGTGACGCGGACGCCGGTGGAGGTCCCGTCGTCCGCACGATCGGTATCTCCGACCTGCACCGCGCGCTTCAGCGAGGTTGGGAAGACTTCAATGCGGTGCCGAGCCACGCCATCATCCTTTGCGTGATCTATCCCGTGATCGGCCTCGTGCTGGCGCGGCTGGTGCACGGCTATTCCGTGCTGCCGCTGCTGTTTCCCCTTGCGGCCGGGTTCGCCCTGCTCGGCCCGTTCGCAGCGCTCGGTCTTTACGAGCTCAGCCGCCGCCGCGAAACCGGCGAGTCGGCATCCGCCTGGGACGCGTTCCAGGTATTTCGTTCGCCCTCGTTCGGCGCCATGCTCGGACTCGGCACGTTGCTGTTTGCAATGTTCGTGGCCTGGATCATGACGGCCCAGGCGGTCTACACGGCTGCCTTCGGCTATGAGACGGCCGCCAACATTCCGGACTTCGTCACGCGTGTGTTCGCGACATCGCAAGGATGGTGGCTGATCGTCGTCGGCTGCGGCGCAGGCTTCCTGTTCGCGCTGGCGGCGCTTTGCGTCAGCGTGGTCTCCTTCCCGCTGATGCTCGACCGCCACGCCGGCGCCGGCGAAGCGATCGCAACGTCGATCCGGGCGGTGCTGCGCAATCCCGTTGCGATGGCGGCGTGGGGCATGATCGTTACCATGCTGCTGGTTGTGGGGTCGCTGCCGTTCTTCCTCGGTCTCGCCGTCGTGATTCCGTTGCTCGGGCATGCCACCTGGCATCTTTATCGCCAGGTGATCGTGCCGGATCCGGCCGCCCGTCCCGTGATCCCGCCCTCCCGGCCGCGCAAGCCGGCGGCGGATTTCCCCGCCAACCTGTTTCCGTGGAAACGCGACTGATTGCGATTGATCGCCGCGACCAGGCCGCCGGCCGATCATCGGGCGGCGGCTTTTCGTTTGTGCAATCATCACTGCCTATCAAAGCGGCAATGCGACACGCTTGTGAAGACAACTGCAAGCCAACAGCCATGTTTTGGCCGCTCTTGGCCCGAACACTTGTCGGCGCTGCAACACAAACCGTCGCGAGCAAGTCGACGTTGGAGCATACGAGCTGATGGCTACCGGCTTTTCCATCAAGGCCGTTGCGTTGAGCGCGCTGCTCGCGGTCCACGCAGCGCCGGCATTTGCGGCGGCCTGCGGCAGCGGGACATTCGAAGGCTGGCTCGATGACTTCAAGAAGGAGGCCGCCGCCAAGGGCATCTCACAGACCGTGATCGCGGCGAGCCTGGCGGGCGTGACCTTCGACAAGGCCGTGATCGCGCGCGACCAGAATCAGAAGGTGTTTTCGCAGACCTTCGAGGAGTTTTCCGGCCGCCTGGTGCCTCCCCGCATCACCCGCGGGTCGAACATGTTGAAGCAATACGGTTCGGTGCTCGGGCGCATCGAGCAGACCTATGGCGTGCCCGGCGAAATCATCGTGGCGATCTGGGGGCTCGAGACCGACTACGGCGTCAACCTCGGCAAGTTCCAGACCGTGCGCTCGCTGGCCTCGCTCGCCTATGACTGCCGCCGTTCCGAGCTGTTCAAGGCCGAGTTGATGGATATCCTGCGCGTCATCGAGCGCGGCGACGTCGCGCCGCAGGATTTGCGCGGCGCCTGGGCCGGCGAGGTCGGCCAGACACAGTTCATGCCGTCGAGCTACGTCAAATACGCCGTCGATTTCGACGGCAACGGTCGGCGCGATCTCGTGCGCAGCGTGCCCGACGTACTGGCCTCGACCGCGAACTTCCTCGCGGGCAAGGGCTGGCAGCGCGGCAAGGACTGGGAGCCGGGCAGCGCCAATTTCGCCGTCATCAAGGAATGGAACAAGAGCGACGTCTACGCCAGGACCATCGGCTATTTCGCCACCCAGCTGACGCGGGCGCCCTAACGCGATTTGCTGACAGTGAAAGCGCCGACCGCGCTGAGAGCCGAGTTCCCCGCAGCGGCTTGGAGCGGGCCTAGATTCGCGGGGGCATTGGGGCGACATAGAAGTGATTTTTTATTCACTTATTCAGAGTTTACTTATGCGAATCACGCATGTGAAAGTGCGTGCAACACCTTCGCTGGCCTAGCGCAAGTCCAGTTACAGTCAGAACCCCTGACCCTCAGACGTGAAGTGTCGCCATGGTGACAATCCTTTTATTTTTCAACGATATTTGATGCAGATCAAAGGCGGCCGGGACCGCGGCTGGCGCGGCCAGGAGGTTTAATCGATCCTTACCTCAGCCATGCAGTCAATGATTAGCTGCATCGCAACATACGAACTACTGCAGCGCAATAAGGTGACCTATATTCATTTCAACGATGAAGCCGCGTTCACCAGCGGCCGAATCGTAATATCAGGAGACTACCAATGCTGCTCTCGCTCATCCGTATGATCCAGGCGTTCCGGGACTATCAGCGCAATGTCGCCGAGCTGTCCCAGCTCACCGATCGCGAACTGGCCGATATCGGCCTCGATCGTTCGGACATTCCGAGTGTTGCGGCCGGCACCTATAACGGCTGACACTCGTTCAGCTCGGAATGAACGGATAACGCCCGCCTCGTGCGGGCGTTGTCGTTTCTGGAACACCTCGGGCTAGGTGCGCCGAGCGCCAAAACGCGCTAACCCTGCGCTCCATGACAACCCTCAAATCAACCACCGGTCCCGTGCACATCGTCGGCGCGGGCCTCGCCGGCTCGGAGGCCGCCTGGCAGATTGCCAATGCCGGCATCCCCGTGGTGCTGCACGAGATGCGCCCGCAACGGATGACGGAAGCCCATCGCACCGAGGGCTGCGCCGAGCTCGTCTGCTCCAATTCCTTCCGCTCCGACGATGCCGCCAACAACGCCGTCGGTCTATTGCATGCCGAAATGCGCAAGCTCGGCTCGCTGATCATGCGCGCGGCCGACGCCAACCAGGTGCCCGCCGGCGGCGCGCTGGCGGTGGACCGCGACGGCTTTTCCGCAGCGGTAACCATGGCGCTGCACGAGCATCCGCTGATCGAGATCGCGCGCGGCGAGATCACGGGGCTGCCGCCCGCCGAATGGGACAATGTCATCGTCGCCACCGGCCCCCTCACCTCGGCGCCGCTGGCGGAGGCGATTCGGCAGCTTACCGACGAAAGCGCGCTGGCATTCTTCGATGCGATCGCGCCGATCGTGCACCGCGATTCCATCGACATGAACGTCGCCTGGTACCAGTCGCGCTACGACAAGGTCGGGCCCGGCGGCACGGGCGCCGATTACATCAACTGCCCGATGACGAAGGAGCAGTACGACGCCTTCGTCGCAGCGCTCCTCGAGGGCGAAAAGGTCGATTTCAGGGATTGGGAAACCAACACGCCCTATTTCGACGGCTGCCTGCCGGTCGAGGTGATGGCCGAGCGCGGCCACGAGACGTTGCGGCACGGGCCGATGAAGCCGGTCGGCCTCACCAACCCGCACAATCCGACCGTCAAGCCTTACGCGATCGTGCAGCTGCGCCAGGACAACAAGCTCGGCACGCTCTACAACATCGTCGGCTTCCAGACCAAGCTGAAGCACGGCGCACAGCAGCGCATCTTCCGCACCATTCCGGGGCTGGAAAATGCCGAGTTCGCCCGGCTCGGCGGCCTGCATCGCAACACCTTCCTCAACTCGCCGAAGCTCTTGGACCAGCAGCTGCGGCTGCGCGCCCAGAAGCGGCTGCGCTTTGCCGGCCAGATGACGGGCTGCGAGGGTTACGTCGAGTCCGCCAGCATCGGACTGATCGCGGGCCTCTATGCCGCGGCCAACGCGCGCGCACAGGAGCTGGCTCCGCCGCCGGCAACGACGGCGTTGGGATCGCTGCTCGGCCACATCACCGGCGGCCATATCGAGACCATCGATACCGGCCCGCGCTCGTTCCAGCCCATGAACGTCAATTTTGGCCTGTTTCCGCCGCTGGCGAGCCCGCCGACCAGGAAACCGGACGGATCGCGGCTGCGCGGCAACGAAAAGTCGGTCGCCAGGAAGCAGGCGCTGAGCGCTCGGGCGCTGGCCGATCTCGACCGCTGGATCGCCGAGCATCTGCGCGTCGCGGCGGCGGCGTGAGCGTCCCATGAGCCTGCCGAAAGACGACGCTGCACAGCTTGCGGCACGCTGGCGGGACGGCGTGCTGCTCAAGCGCGACGTGTTCTCCATTGTCGAGCGTGGTCGTTTCCAAACGGAGGGCGGCGAGCTCGACAGCGTGCTGCGCCGGCTCGACGAGGTGCCGTGGTGGTCTTACGGGCTGGCGCTGCACCTGTTCTCGCGCGAGCGCCGCGCGCTCGAGCGCGCCCGCGACCTCGATGTAGGCCCCAAGCTGCTGTGGGCGGGCCGCCGCGCGCTGGTGCGCGGCTTCATCGACGGCGTGGCGCTGCATCTGGCAAAGCCGCATGGCGACGCCGCCTATTTCCGCTCGGCCAAGCAGGCCCTGCACCGCCTGCATCGCGCGCGAATCTGTCACAACGATCTCGCCAAGGAGCAGAACTGGCTGGTCGGCCGCGACGGCCGCGCGTACTTGACCGACTTCCAGCTTGCCATGTGCTTCTCGCGGCGAAGCTGGCTGTTCCGCGTCGCCGCGTATGAAGACATCAGGCACATGCTGAAGCACAAGCGCAGCTACGCGCCGGAAGCGCTGACGCCGAAGGAGCGCAAGATCCTGGCGCGCAAGTCGGTGGTCGCAAGCGTCTGGCTCAAGACCGGCAAGAAGGTCTATCAGGCCATCACGCGCGGCCTGTTCAACTTCAGGGACCGCGAGGGCGGCGGCAAGCGGCTGGTCAACGACGCGCCCGTGCTGGCCGAACTGATCCGCAGGAACCCTGCGGTGCGTGATACCGCGATCGTCGCCTTCGCCGACCGCCGTACCGGCGTCGGCCTCTATGCCTTTGTCGAGGCCGACCAGACTGCGCTGGAGAAGCAGCTGCGCGACGAACTCAATGCCGCCAAGGGCGCAAAGCCGCCGGAGCATATCCAGGTGGTCCATGCGCTGCCACGCGATGCGACGGGCCAGCCACGCACCGAGATCCTGCAGCTTGTTGCAATGAACCAGCTCGACCTGATCGAGCCTATGATGAAGAGCGACGAGGATCGCGCGTTCCTGCGGGACATCGTCGACCAACGCAAGAATTTGCGCGACCGGTTCAATTTTGAGTCCGAAGACTTGAATTCTCGGTAGGTGTCGTCACCCGCGAAGGCGGGTGACCCAGTATTCCAGAAGCGCCCGCGATCAACCGAGAAGCCGCGGCGTACTGGATCCCCCGCTTGCCGCCTCCGCTAAAGCTTCGGCGAGCCTTGCCCTCAAACCCCGTCGAAGCCTTGGCGTAGACGGGTCGCGGGGGATGACGAGTTCCTTCATTCCCAGCGAAACTCCGCCGATCTCGAAGCCCGCCACAGCGCCCACAGCATGCGGAAGCGCGGCATCCTCCGCAGCATGAAGGGATCGTTGTCGCGGCGTTGCATGCGTCCTATGTCGCGTCGGACCAGCGCCAGCGGCAGGAACGCGGGACGCACCTCCTGCGGCGCGTCCGCGAGCAAGGCCATCGCCGTCTTCAGATGCTTGCTCGCCTCGCCGACCAACTGGTCGACCGCGGCGCGCGCCTGCGGCGTCTGCCTGCCGGCGAGGACCTCTTCGACGCTGCTGCCGTGCAGCTGCAGGAACTGCTGCGGCAGAAAAAGCTGCCGGCGCGCGGTATCCTGCGGGAGCCTGTTGATGACATCGATCATCCCGTAAGCAAGGCCGGCGTGGCGCGCCACGTGGTCGATCGCTTCCGAAGGACGCACCAGGATACGGGCGCAGCAGGCAAACAGCGCCGAGTCCGTATCGTTGGCATAGCCCTCCAGCGCCGACAGCGACGGCATCGGGTCGTTGTAGAGGTCGAACTCGTGCTCGACGATGAGCCGCGTCAGCCGCTCGACCGGCAGGCGCCAGGTGCGGATCGTCCACAGCAGCTCGGCCGCGACCGGATTGCCCTCGA
>NZ_JBQTHN010000155.1:0-22838 GCF_052389815.1 Bradyrhizobium sp.
AGAGGGCGCGGAGAAGGCCGGGCGCCGGCTGCGCCCGCAGCACCGTGTGCAACGGTAGTAAGAAAACGCACACGGATTTGACAGGTACAGCCAGGACATCCCGACCTTCCCCGCGCAATGGTTTTAAGGCTTATACGTGATCTCCCCGGGGAGCGGCCTTTCTTGCCCCCGTAGCCGGCGGAAGCGAATCCCACCGACGTAGCGCCAGGGTCGCGGCGCCAGGACCACACGACTTCGCCGTCCGCAGCTAGCGTTTCGCCCGGTGCAAGCACCTGACGCAGCAAGCGGCCCATCGCAACCCGCACCACATTTCGTGACGATCGCGAAACGTCCCTCACGGTGGCACGGGCTGGGCGGGTTATGGCAACATTTTCCGAAAAATGGAAGTAACGAATTGTTACAGATAATCCGAAAATGCGAAGCCGTCGACGGGACGACAGCAGTTTGCCGCGCTGCCGGCGGCCGGTTCAATTCGCGGCCCCTCGTCGACGATCGAGCGCCAGCGCCAGGATGCTCGCTACCACCGTGACCGGAGTATCCGGCGTCGAGGGGCGCTCCTCCGGATCGAACGCAAGTCCAATGACGGCGCTCTGACCTTCCGCCGTCCGGACCGGCCAGAAATCGAACCGGGAGGCCGGGTGTGGATAGACGCCGCCGCGCAGGACGGTTCCCGTCGCCACGCACGACCGTGCTGCTTCCAGATCGGCCTCCTGGAGTTCTGCGTCGCCGGCCCGCTCGATCGAAACGATCCTTCCTTCGACGGCCAGCATCGCGACGGCGGGAACCCGGAACAGCGAGGCAAGCGCTTGAGACGCGATCGAGGCGATCGCATCGACATTGCCGGCCGCCACGACGTCCCGGCTGTAGCCTTGCAGGATAGCCGCCTGCCTTCTGAGCTGGGACGCCTCGATCGCTCGCCGGTGGGACGCAAACGCGACGGCACTCACGACGAGGCCGACCACGAACAGCAACGCCATGGCCCAGATGTTCGAGGGGTCGTCGATAACCAGCGTGTAGCGCGGTTCGGTGAGAAAGAAATTGAAGGCCAGGGCGCCGAGTACTGCCGCGCACAGTGAGGGACCAAGGCCAAGGCCGAGTCCGGCGACGATGACCGGAATGACGAATACGAGGGAGAGATTGGGAATGTTCACCTTGCTGTCGACGGCGATGGCGACGATCGTCGCGGCGGCGGTCATTGCGACCGAAGCAAGATAGCGCATCCACACCGAAGCCAACGGGTCGGTGTCGGCTTCGGTGACGTCAGGTTGCAGCCTGGATTCGAGATTGGCCATCGCTACGACTCCCGCGCTCAATGGTTGAAGTACGACATGTGCCGACGAAGCCGTAGGAAAGCCAGAGGAGCCGGCAAGGCACGGCATAGGAGAAGCATAGGAACGCGGACGAGATCCGCGTTTCGGGCCGCGGCCTGCAGCCCGACGTCGCGCAACCGTCAAATGACGGCAGGGAATATCGAGATCGGGGCACTTATGGGATTCCTATAACGTGCCTATTCCCGTCCTCTCGAAAACCTATGCGCCGGATGGCACTTCAGCCCGCGTATGAAGCGGACCGTGCATCGCGGCCCGCATTGCGGCGCACTGGAACATCCCATGCTCGACATTCTCATGCTTGCCATCGCCGCCGGCCTGTTCGCCGCCGGCATCGGCTACGCCTACGTCTGCGAACGGCTCTAGGGGAGGGCGGCATGATCTTCGATTACTCGCTCGCCGGCCTCGTCTCGCTCGGCCTGCTTTTCTACCTCACTTACGCCCTGCTGCGCCCCGAGCGCTTCTGAGGCGTGGTGATGTCAGGACAGCTCCTGCTGGCGCGTGCGCTGCTGAGCGTGGCGCTGCTCGGGCTGTTGGCCGTCCTCCTTCATTCGAAGAAGCTTCGAAAGGTTTGATGTCATGACCGCCATCGGCTGGGTCCAGATCGTCCTCTACTGCGTCATCGTCGCCGCGCTGGCCAGGCCGCTCGGCTGGTACATGACGCGCGTCTTCAACGGCGAATCCACCTTCCTGTCGGCGGTGCTGCGGCCGGTCGAAGGCGCGATCTACCGGATCGGTGGCGTTGACGAGAGGCGCGAGCAGCACTGGCTGACCTATGCGGTCGCCATGCTGCTGTTCCACGTCGGCGGCTTCCTCATCATCTACGGGCTGATGCGGCTGCAGGCGTTCCTGCCGTTCAATCCGGCCGGGCAGGGCGCGGTTGCCGCGGATCTGTCGTTCAACACCGCGATCTCCTTCATCACTAACACCAACTGGCAGAACTACGGCGGCGAGAGCACGCTGTCCTATCTGACGCAGATGGTGGGCCTGACCCACCAGAACTTCCTGTCGGCTGCGACCGGCATCGTGCTGGCGGTGGCGCTGATCCGCGGCTTTGCGCGCTCCTCGATGCGCACCGTCGGAAATTTCTGGGTCGATGTGACGCGCTGTACGCTCTATGTGCTGCTGCCGATCTGCATCGTCTACACGCTGTTCCTGGTCTGGCAGGGCATGCCGCAGACGCTCGGCCCCTATGTCGAGGCGACGACGCTGGAAGGCGCCAGGCAGGACATTGCGGTCGGCCCGGTCGCCTCGCAGGTCGCCATCAAGATGCTCGGCACCAACGGCGGCGGCTTCTTCAATGCCAACGCCTCGCATCCCTTCGAGAACCCGACCGCGCTGTCCAACTTCGTGCAGATGCTCTCGATCTTCACGCTCGGTGCGGCGCTGACCAACGTGTTCGGCCGCATGGTCGGCAACGAGCGTCAGGGCTGGGCCATCCTCGCCGTGATGGGCGTGCTGTTCGTCGCCGGCGTCGCCGTCGCCTACTGGGCGGAAGCGGGCGGCACCTCGATCCTGAGCGGCCTTGGGCTGACCGGCGGCAACATGGAGGGCAAGGAAGTCCGCTTCGGCATCGTCGCGTCCGCGCTGTTCGCGGTCATCACCACGGCTGCCTCCTGCGGCGCGGTGAATTCCATGCATGACAGCTTTACCGCGCTCGGCGGCATGATCCCGCTGATCAACATGCAGCTCGGCGAGATCATCGTCGGCGGCGTCGGCGCCGGCATGTACGGCATGCTGCTGTTCGTGGTGCTGGCGATCTTCGTCGCCGGCCTGATGGTCGGCCGCACCCCGGAATATGTCGGCAAGAAGATCGAGGCGCGCGAGGTCAAGATGGCGATGCTCGCCATCCTGATCCTGCCGCTGATGATCCTCGGCTTCACCGCCATCGCCGTGGTCTATCCGACCGCAGTCGCCTCGACGGCCAATGTCGGCCCGCACGGCTTCTCCGAGGTGCTCTATGCCTACAGCTCGCAGACCGCCAACAACGGCTCGGCCTTCGCGGGCCTCACCGGCAACATCTTCTTCTACAACGTCACCGGCGCCATTGCGATGTTCGTCGGCCGCTTCCTGATGATCGTGCCGGCGATGGCGATCGCCGGCTCGCTTGCCGAGAAGAAATCCGTTCCCGCCTCGGCCGGCACCTTGCCCACCACCGGCGGCCTGTTCGTCGGCCTCGTCGTCGGCGTCATCCTGATCCTCGGAGGCCTCACCTTCTTCCCGGCGCTGGCGCTCGGCCCGGTCGTCGAGCACCTCGCCATGAACGCCAACACCGTCTTCTGATCGAATGCTTGGAGCGACATCCATGGAACCCGTACATAAAACGAACAAGCGGATGCCGGTTGCCGCGATGCTGGATCCGAAGATCGTGGCGCCCGCGGTCCGCGCGGCCTTCGTCAAGCTCGATCCGCGGCTGATGATCAAGAGCCCCGTGATGTTCGTTGTCGAGGTCGTCGCCGCGCTCACCACGGCGCTCTTCGCGCGCGATATCGTCACCGGCGGCGCCGGCCTCGGCTTCACCTTCCAGATCGTCCTCTGGCTCTGGTTCACGGTGCTGTTCGCCAACTTCGCCGAAGCCGTCGCCGAAGGCCGTGGCAAGGCGCAGGCGGAATCGCTGAAGAAGACCCGCACCGAGAGCCAGGCCAAGTTGCTGGAGGCCGCAGGCCGCAACTTTCGCCTCGTCGCCGGCACCAGCCTGAAGGTCGGCGACATCGTGCTGGTCGAGGCCGGCGACAACATCCCCTCGGACGGTGAGGTGATCGAGGGCGTCGCTTCCGTCAACGAAGCCGCGATAACAGGCGAATCCGCACCCGTGATCCGCGAATCCGGCGGCGACCGCTCGGCCGTCACCGGCGGAACCCAGGTGCTGTCCGACTGGATCAAGGTGCGCATCACCGCGGCGCAAGGCTCCACCTTCATCGACCGCATGATCAGGCTGGTCGAGGGCGCCGAGCGGCAGAAGACGCCCAACGAGATCGCGCTCAACATCCTGCTCGCGGGCCTCACCATCATCTTCGTGTTCGCGACGGTGACCATCCCGAGCTATGCGGCCTATGCCGGCGGCTCGATTCCGGTCGTGATCCTGGTGGCGTTGTTCGTCACGCTGATCCCGACCACGATCGGCGCGCTGCTCTCGGCGATCGGCATCGCCGGCATGGACCGCCTGGTGCGCTTCAACGTGCTGGCGATGTCCGGCCGCGCTGTCGAGGCTTCCGGCGACGTCGACACGCTGCTGCTGGACAAGACCGGCACCATCACCCTCGGCAATCGGCAGGCGACCGCCTTCCGTCCGATCCGCGGCGTGAGCGAGCAGGAGCTGGCCGATGCGGCGCAGCTCGCCTCGCTCGCCGACGAGACCCCGGAAGGCCGCTCCGTCGTCGTGCTGGCCAAGGAGAAATACGGCATCCGAGGCCGCGACATGAAGGAGCTCGCCGCCACCTTCGTGCCGTTCACGGCGCAGACCCGGATGAGCGGCATCGATGCCGGCTCCACTTCGGTCCGCAAGGGCGCGGTCGACGCGATTCTCGCCTTCGTCGGCGGCGTGTCGCAGCCGGTTGCCAGCGGCAATGTCGCCCGCGCCATGCAGCCGGTTTCCGAAGCGGCCCGCGAGCTGCATGCGATTTCGGACGAGATCGCCAAGGCCGGCGGCACGCCGCTTGCGGTTGCGAAAGACGGCAGGCTGCTCGGCGTCATCCAGCTCAAGGACATCGTCAAGGGCGGCATCCGCGAGCGCTTTGCCGAGCTGCGCCGCATGGGCATCCGCACCATCATGATCACCGGCGACAACCCGATGACCGCGGCCGCCATCGCGGCGGAGGCGGGCGTCGACGACTTCCTGGCGCAGGCGACGCCCGAGGACAAGCTGAAGCTGATCCGCGACGAGCAGGCCAAGGGCAAGCTGGTGGCGATGTGCGGCGACGGCACCAACGACGCGCCCGCGCTGGCGCAAGCCGACGTCGGCGTCGCCATGAACACCGGCACGCAGGCGGCGCGAGAGGCCGGCAACATGGTGGACCTCGATTCCAATCCGACCAAGCTGATCGAGGTGGTCGAGATCGGCAAGCAGCTGTTGATGACGCGCGGCGCGCTGACGACGTTCTCGATCGCCAACGACCTGGCGAAATACTTCGCGATCATCCCGGCGATGTTCCTCGCCTTCTATCCGCAGCTCGAGGTGCTCAACGTCATGCACCTCGCCAGCCCGCAGAGCGCCATCCTGTCGGCGATCATCTTCAACGCGCTGATCATCGTCGCGCTGATTCCGCTGGCGCTGAAGGGCGTGGCCTACCGCGCCGTCGGCGCCGGTGCGCTGCTGCGCCGTAACCTGCTGGTCTACGGTCTCGGCGGCATCGTCATTCCCTTTATCGGCATCAAGGCCATCGACATGCTCGTCGTCGCCTTGAACCTGGCCTGACGCGTCATTGCGAGGAGCGAAGCGACCGAAGCAATCCATGCTTTGCCGGTTGCACGATGGATTGCTTCGCTTCGCTCGCAATGACGGCTACTACAGGAGACTCACATGCTCAGAGAAATTCGCCCCGCCATTCTCGTCCTGGTCATGCTCACGCTGATCACGGGCCTGGCCTACCCGCTCGCCATGACCGGCATCGCCGGCGTCATCTTTCCGAAGCGGGCGCAAGGCAGCCTGATCGAGAAGGACGGCAAGGTGATCGGCTCCGCGCTGATCGGCCAGCCGTTCACGGAGGCCAGGTATTTCCACGGCCGGCCGTCGGCGACGGTTGGACCCGATCCGGCCGATTCCAACAAGACCGTGTCCATGCCTTACAACGCCGCGAACTCCGGCGGCTCCAATCTCGGCCCGACCAGCAAGGCGCTGGCCGACCGGATCAAGCAAGACGTCGAGACGCTGAAGGCCGAGAACCCCAATGCGCCGGTGCCGGTAGACCTCGTCACCGCCTCGGCCAGCGGCCTCGATCCCGACATCTCGCCGGAGGCCGCGTTGTTCCAGGTGCCCCGTATCGCCAGGGCGCGCAACATGTCGGAGGATAACATCCGCCAGATGATCGCCATGAGCGTCCAGGGGCGCTTCGCAGGCCTGCTCGGCGAGCCGCGCGTCAACGTGCTGACGCTCAATCTGGCGCTGGATCGTGCGGCTTCGAAATGAGCGATCGCTAGGCTGAGGCGGAGCAGGGGAATATAGTGCGGTAATGGTCCAGCAGCATCGCGATTCCCCGCAACGTCCGTCGCCGGAGGCCCTGCTGGAGGCGGCCCGGCGCGAGGAAGGCGGCTGCGGCCGCCTCAAGATATTCGTCGGCGCCGCCCCCGGCGTCGGCAAGACCTTTGAGATGCTCTCGAGCGCGCATGCCAAGCTCAAGGCGGGCGCCGACGTGGTGGTGGGGGTGGTCGAGACCCACGGCCGCGCCGAAACCGAGGGGCTGCTCGGGGGGCTGGAGGTGCTGCCGCGCAGGCGGATCGACTACAAGGAACAGGTTCTCGAGGAGATGGACATCGACGCGCTGATCGCGCGCCGGCCGCAGATTGCCATCGTCGACGAGCTAGCCCACACCAACGCGCCGGGCTCGCGTCATCCCAAGCGCTATCTCGACGTCGAGGAGCTGCTGTCGCACGGCATCGACGTCTATACCGCCGTCAACATCCAGCATATCGAGAGCCTCAACGACGTCGTCGCGCAGATCACCCATGTGCGGGTGCGCGAGACGGTGCCGGATTCGGTGTTCGACCGCGCCGACGCCATCGAGCTGATCGACCTCACGCCCGACGACCTGATCCAGCGTCTCAAGGAGGGCAAGGTCTACGTCCCGAAGCAGGCCGAGCGCGCGCTGGAGCATTATTTCTCGCCCGGCAATCTCACCGCGCTGCGCGAGCTGGCGCTGCGGCGCACCGCCGAGCGGGTCGACGAGCAACTGCTCACCCACATGCAGGCCAATGCGATTCCCGGCCCGTGGGCCGCAGGCGAGCGCATCCTGGTCTGCGTCAGCGAAGACCCGCGCGCCGCCGGCCTCGTGCGCTACACCAAGAGACTTGCCGACCGGCTGCATGGATCGTGGACCGCAATCGCCATCGAGACGCGGCGCACCCTGCAGCTCACCGACGAGCAGCGCGATCGTCTCGCCGAGACGATGCGGCTTGCGGAAGCCCTCGGCGGTGAGGCCATCACCATCCCCGGCGTCGGACGGCGCATCGCCGACGACCTGATCGGATTCGCCCATGCCAACAACGTGACGCAGATCGTCGTCGGAAAATCGACCCGCTCGCGCTGGTTCGAGCTGGCGCACGGTTCGGTCGTGCACGATCTGGTGCGGCGCGCCGGCAATATCAGCGTGCACGTCATTGCCGGCGAGGAGCAGCCATTGGAAAGGACCGCGGTGCAGACCGCGGCACGGGCCGACCCGTTCGACCCGAAGCCCTATCTGATGTCGCTGGTGATCGTGGCGGTCGGGCTCGGCATCGCTGTGCTGATTCAGCCCTGGTTCGGCATCGAGAATGTCGACCTCGTGCTGCTCACCGCAGTGGTCGGGGTCGCCGTCCGCTACGGCCTGTGGCCGTCCCTGCTCGCCACCGTCGCGGCTTCGCTGTGCTACAATTTCTTCTTTATGCCGCCGGTTTACACCTTCACCATCGCCGAGCCCACCAATATCGCGGCGTTCTTCCTGTTCATGGTGGTTGCGATTCTGGTCGCCAACGTCGCGGCCCGTGTGCGCTCGCAGGCGGACACGGCGATCGGGCGCGTGCGCACCACCGAGTCGCTCTACGCCTTCAGCCGCAAGCTTGCGGGCACCGCAACGCTCGACGACGTCCTGTGGGCGACGGCCTATCAGATTGCGCTGATGCTGAGGGTGAGGGTTGTGCTGCTGCTGTCGCAGGACGGCGTGCTCACCGTGATGGCCGGTTACCCGCCCGAGGACCAGCTCGATCAGGCCGACCTTGCCGCAGCGAATTGGGCCTGGGCCAACGATCGCCCGGCGGGCCGCGGCGCCGATACGCTGCCGGGCTCAAAGCGTCTCTTTCTGCCGATGCGCACCGGGCGCGGGCTGATCGGCGCGATCGGCATCGATAGCGACAAGACGGGACCGCTGTTCACGCCGGACCAGCGCCGGCTGCTCGATGCGCTGGTCGATCAGGGCGCGCTCGCCATCGAGCGCGTGCTGCTGGTCGAGGACATGGACCGCGTCAAGCGCACGGTGGAATCCGACCGGCTGCGCGGCGCGCTGCTGACCTCGATCTCGCACGATCTGAAGACCCCGCTCGCCTCGGTGCTCGGCTCGGCCTCCACGCTGCGCGACCTCGGCGACGGCCTCGACGATGCGCAGAAGCGCGAGCTGCTTGCCACCGTGATCGACGAGTCCGAACGGCTCAACCGCTTCATCGCCAACCTGCTTGACATGACCAAGCTCGAATCCGGTGCGATCGTCCCGAACACGGCGCGCCACGACCTCGGCGAGATCGTCGGCAGCGCCCTGCGCCGCGCCGGCAAGATCCTCGTCCATCACAAGGTGCGGCTCGAGCTCGCCGCCGACCTGCCGATGCTGGAGCTCGATGCCGTGCTGTTCGAGCAGGTGATCTTCAACCTGCTCGACAACGCGGCGAAATACGCCCCGGCCGACACCACGGTCTCGATCAAGGCGGCGCGGGACGAGGATGCGGTCCTGCTGCAGGTCCTGGACGAGGGAAGCGGCATTCCGCCGGCCGAGCTCGACAGCGTGTTCGACAAGTTCTACCGCGTCGAGAAGGGCGACCACGTCCGCCCCGGCACGGGCCTTGGCCTCGCAATCTCCCGCGGCTTTGTCGAGGCCATGCGCGGCAGCATCTCGGCGGCCAACCGCACCGACCGCCCGGGCGCCGTGCTCACCATCCGCCTGCCGCTGCCCGAAGGTGCAGGCCGACTGGAAACCGCCGCATGAACGCTGCCGCCATCAAGGTCCTCGTGATCGACGACGAGCCGCCGATCCGCAAGCTGCTGCGGATGGGTTTGAGCACGCAGGGCTACGAGATCATGGAGGCCTCGAGCGGCAAGCTGGCGCTGGAGCGGCTCGCCGAAGGCCCGGCGCTGATCATCCTCGATCTCGGATTGCCCGACGTCGGGGGCCACGATCTCCTGCGCATGATCCGCGCCCGCGACGACAGCGTTCCGATCGTGGTGCTGTCGAGCCGCGGCGACGAGGCCGGCAAGGTGCAGGCGCTCGATCTCGGCGCCGACGATTACCTGACCAAGCCGTTCGGCATGGACGAGTTGCTGGCGCGCATGCGCGCAGCGCTGCGCCACCAGTTGCAGGCGCAGGGCGAGCGGCCGATATTCCGCAGCGGCGATCTCTCGGTCGATCTGGTGCGGCGCCTCGTCAAGGTCGGCGAGCGCGAGGTGAAGCTGTCCCCGAAAGAGTACGATCTCCTGCGCGTGCTGGTGCAGCACGCCGGCAAGGTGCTGACCCATCGCTTCCTGCTGAAGGAGCTCTGGGACGAGCTCACCGACGCGCAATATCTGCGCGTCTACGTCCGCCAGCTGCGGCAGAAGATCGAGGCCGATCCGGAACGTCCGCAATTCGTGCTGACCGAGACCGGCATCGGCTATCGCCTGCGCGCGGCCGATTGACCGCGACGTTCCGCCTGGTGCCGCACTTCAGGCGCCGGTCGGGGGTGAATCATGCTATGCTCCAGTCGCGTTCACACCGGCCCGGCGGCCTGGAAGCGGAGGAAGCATCGCCATGTCCGAGATGTTTCACGAAGGCAATCGACAGCTGCAGGATCGCTTCGACAGCCGCCGCATCTCGGATCGGCTGGAGGAAAAGCTCACGCGCCGGGAATTCACGGCCGACGACAAGGCCTTCATCGAGGCTCTGCCGTATTTCTTCCTGGCGACGGCCGACGATCGCGGACGGCCGGATTGCTCGTTCAAGGGCGGCCCGCCCGGCTTCGTGCGCGTCACCGGACCGTCGGAGATCGCGTTCCCGGATTATGACGGCAACGGCATGTTCAAGAGTCTCGGCAACATCGCCGTCAACGGCGGCGTCGGCCTTCTCTTCATCGCCATGCACGGCAAGCCGAAGCGCCTGCGCGTCAATGGCAGCGCCAGCGTAAGCGACCGCGATCCGCTATTGGCCGGGACCGTCGGCGCCCAGCTCATCGTTCGCGTCACCGCGCGCGCGATCTTTCCGAATTGTCCGCGCTATATTCCGACGATGCAATCGATCGAGCCGTCGATCTACATGCCCCGCGCCGGAGCGGAGCCCGAGGAGCCCGCGTGGAAGGGCTTTGCGGATTTCAAGGACTGCATCCATCCGCGCCAGCCGACGTTCAAGGGATGAGGGCGTCGCCAGCTGGCGCCAGTCGCGCCGCCAAGGGGCGGCGATGATGCGATCCTACAGCGCCGTCATCTCGCCCTTGGTCCAGGCTTCGCGCAGCCTGAACTTCTGGATCTTGCCGGAGCCGGTGAGCGGAAACGCGTCGACCACGAACCAGTGCTTCGGCGTCTTGTGCGGGGAGAGCGAAGCGCGCATGTAGTCGATCAGCTCCTCCTTCTCGATCGCGGCGCCCGGCACCGGCCGGATGAAGGCTGCGACCTCTTCGCCCCATTTCTCGTGCGGTACGCCGATCACCGCGACCTCGCCGACCTTGGGATGCTTGAACAGCAACTCCTCCAGCTCGCGCGGATAGATGTTCTCGCCGCCGCGGATGATCATGTCCTTCAGCCGGCCTTCCACCGTGCAGAAGCCGCGCTCGTCCATGGCGCAGAGATCGCCGGTGTGCAGCCAGCCGTCCTTGTCGATGGCAGCGGCCGTCGCCTCCGGCATGTCGAAATAGCCGAGCATGACGTGATAGCCGCGGGTGCAGAACTCGCCGATGGTGCCGATCGGCACCGTCTCGCCGGTGGCGGGATCGATGATCTTGGTCTCCATGTTGGGCAGCGGCAGCCCGATGGTGCCGGCCTTGTCCTCGACGCTGTCGTCGGTGCGGGTCTGCGCCGCCACCGGCGAGCACTCGGTCTGGCCGAACACGATGGTGAAGGGGGCGCCGAGCTTTTCCTCCAGCCGCCGCACCAGCGCCGCCGGCACGGTGGAGCCGCCGGAGCAGATCGCCTTGACCCCGGACAGGTCCGTGGCCGCGAAGTTCGGATGCTCCAGCATCGCAATCAGCATGGTCGGTACGCCGAGCATCGCATTGCCGCGGTATGTATTGAACATTTCAAGCACGATGGCGGGGTCGAAGGCCTCGACCAGCACCTGCGTCGCCGCCTTGGAAACCGCGCCCATCACGCAGCAGACGCAGCCGCCGGTGTGGAACAGCGGCATGGCCGTGATGAAGACGTCGCCGGAGCCGACGCCCATGCGGTCGGCGGTGTCGGCGCCGTTGTTGAGGAGCCCGCGGTGACGGAGCAGGGCGCCCTTGGGAAAGCCGGTGGTGCCCGAGGTGTACTGGATCATCACGGGATCGTCGGGCCTGACGGCGGGCAGCGCGATGCTCGCATCGTCGCCCGCCGCGATGAACTTGTCCCAATCGTCGAAGCAGACGATCTCTCGCAGCTCGGGGCAGTTCGGCTGCACCGCCTGTACCGTCTCCAGCATCGGATTGCCGCGAAAGCCGTTGACCACGAAGACGCCGGCCGAGCGCGACTGCTTCAGCACGTACTGCACCTCGTTGGCGCGGAAGCCCGGGTTCACGGTGACCAGCACCATGCCCGCCATGCCGGCGCCGAACTCCAGCATGATCCATTCCGGGATGTTCTGCGCCCACACCGCGATGCGCTCGCCTTGCTTAAAGCGGGTCAGCAGCGCGCGGGCGGTGCGCTGTGCCTCGCGGTACAGCTCGGCGTAGGTCCATGTGCGCCGCTGCGCCGGATCCGGCACACCCGCGATCAGGGCGGCGCGGTCGGGTGCGGATTCCGCCGCCTTGCGCAGGAGGTCGCCGAAGGTCATTTCCCGCACCGCAGGCGTGGCCGGTCCTGCGACATGCGACATCGTCAAAGCCATTTTCGTCCTCCCCGGCCGCACCCTTGTGAAGGGGCGGCATTTCTCCGGGAGGCAAAATGCCTTTGGATGAGGGTCAATGCAAGACGAGAACCTCGCGCCGAATTCGCTCGTCATGCCCGGGCTTGACCAGGCTTGACCCGGGCATCCACGACTTTCTTTCTCATTGCGCCAAGGACGTGGATGGCCGGGACAAGCCCGGCCAAGACGGCACTAACTGGCCCGCCGCTGCCTCGCCGCCGAGCGGTGCGACTTTCGCGCGGGACGGCAATGCGCGGTGCTGCGGCGCGCGGTCGAATGGCTGCGGCGCTTGGTGCCGCTGCCGCGCCTGCCGCCCTTCAGTATCGCCCTCGACCACGTCACCAGCGACGGCTTCAGGGAGCCTTTCCAGTAGGCGCGGGGAGCCATTGCAATCTCCGGGACGGGCTTTAGGGTTCAGGAACCTGAACGGATGCCAGCCGTTTTCGTTCCGTGGGGCCTGCCGTCGCTGCGCCTGCAAGGATTGCGTTGTGCACAAGAGCCTGACCACCTATCGGAAGAAGCGCGACTTCGAGATCACCTCGGAGCCCTCGGGCGACGTCCGGGTCGCGCCCTCCAGGCAGCGGCGGTTCGTGATCCAGAAGCATGACGCGACGCGGCTGCATTACGACCTGCGCCTGGAATTCGACGGCGTGTTCAAGTCATGGGCGGTGACCAAGGGGCCATCGCTCGATCCGCACGACAAGCGTCTGGCGGTGGAGGTCGAGGACCACCCGCTCGACTATGGCGATTTCGAAGGCACCATTCCGGAAGGTCAGTATGGCGGCGGCACCGTGATGCTGTGGGACCGTGGCTACTGGGAATCCGAGGATCTGGATCGCGGGTTCAAGAAGGGGGATCTGAAGTTCACTTTGCACGGCGGCAAGCTGCATGGCAGCTGGGTGCTGGTGCGGATGAAGGGCGACCGCTACGGCGGCAAGCGCACCAACTGGCTGCTGATCAAGCACCGCGACGAATATGCGCGCGACGGCGGCGAAGACATCGTGGAGGAGGACCGTTCGGTCGCTTCCGGCCGCTCGATGGACCAGATCGCCGCCGGCAAGGGCCGAGCGCCAAAGCCGTTCATGCTGGCCAACGGCAAGACCAAGGCCGATGCGACCTGGGATTCCAACCGTGGTTCGGCGGCGGAGGCGCGCGCGAAGACCAAGGCCGCTGCGCCGGCCAAGGCGAAGGTGGCTGCGGCGAGGAAGGTCTCCGCCATGCCGGACTTCGTGCCCCCGCAGCTCTGCGCTTCGGTGGAGAAGCCGCCGCGTGGCGATGCCTGGTGTCACGAGATCAAGTTCGACGGCTATCGCGTGCAGCTTCGCGTCGAGGACGGCGAGGTTGCGCTGAACACGCGCAAGGGACTGGACTGGGCGGACAAGTTTCCCGAAATTGCGGAGGAGGGGCGCGGCCTGCCCGATGCGCTGATCGACGGCGAGATCGTCGCCATCGACCGCAAGGGCCTGCCGGACTTTTCCGCGCTACAGGCGGCCATTGCCGACCGCAAGACGGCCAATCTCGTCTATTTCGCGTTCGACCTGTTGGTTGCCGATGGCGAAGACCTGCGCCCGTTGCCGTTGCGTGAGCGCAAGGTGCGCCTGAAACGTCTGCTCGAGGCGCGCAAGGGCAAGGCGAAGCTGATCCGCTATGTCGAGCATTTCGAGGAGGACGGCGAAGCCGTGCTGGAATCGGCAAAGCGGCTCGAGCTGGAAGGCATCGTCTCCAAGAAGCTCGATGCACGCTATCACTCCGGCCGCAGCGAGAGCTGGACCAAGGCCAAGGTGCGCGCCGGGCATGAGGTGGTGCTCGGCGGCTGGAAGACCACGGGCGGCAAATTCCGCTCCCTGATGGCCGGCGTCTACCGCGGCAAGCATCTTGCCTTCATCGGCCTCGTCGGCACCGGCTTTGGCGCCGATACGGTGCGCCGGCTGATGCCGCACCTGAAGGCGAACGCGTCGGACGAAAATCCCTTCAGCGGCGCCAACGCGCCCAAAAAGGCACGCGACGTGCATTGGCTGAAGCCGAAGCTGGTCGCGGAGATCGAGTTCGCCGGCTGGACCGCGGACAACAATATCCGCCAGGCCGCCTTCAAGGGCCTGCGCGAGGACAAGCCGGCACGCGAGGTCGAGGCGGAGACGCCCACCAGGCACCAGGTCGCAACGCCCATTGTCGCGCGATCGCCGGCCAAGAAGGGTGCCGAGGTGATGGGGGTTGCCATCTCCAATCCCGACAAGGCGCTGTGGCCGGACGGCGGCGACGGCAAGCCGGTCACCAAGCTCGATCTCGCCCATTATTTCGAGGCCGTCGGCGACTGGATGATCGGCTATCTCAAGGGCCGGCCTTGCTCGGTGGTGCGCGCGCCCGACGGCATCGATGGCGAGAAGTTCTTCCAGCGCCACGGCATGGCGAGCACGCCGAAGCAGCTGGAGCTCGTCAAGGTCGCCGGCGACCGCAAGCCCTATATCCAGATCGACCGGGTCGAGGGGCTGGCCGCGGTGGCGCAATCCGGCGGCGTCGAGTTGCATCCCTGGAATTGCGCGCCGGACCAATACGACGTTCCGGGCCGGCTGGTGTTCGATCTCGATCCGGCGCCGGATGTGGATTTTCCCGAGGTGATCGAAGCCGCGCTGGAGATGCACAGGCGGCTCTCTGCGCTGGGCCTTGAAAGCTTCTGCAAGACCACCGGCGGCAAGGGACTGCATGTCGTTGCGCCGCTGCTTGTGGGCGCAAGGGGCAAGGTGGACTGGAAGGAAGCAAAGGCCTTTGCGCAGGGCGTTTGCCAGTGGATGGCCAATGACGATCCCGAGCGCTACCTGCTCAACATGTCCAAGCAGAAGCGCAAGGGCAAGATCTTCCTCGATTATCTGCGCAACGACCGCATGTCGACGGCGGTCGGCGTGCTGTCGCCGCGCGCCCGCTCCGGCGCCACCGTGTCGATGCCGCTAACCTGGACGCAGGTGCGCGGCGATCTCGATCCCAAGCGCTATACGATCCGCACCGTGCCGGCGCTGCTCGGGAAGAGCAAGGCGTGGGACGGCTACGAGGATGCGGCCGGTTCGATCAAGGCGGCGATGAAGAAGCTGGCGGAGAGGCTGTAGATTTGTAGGATGGGCAAAGCGACTACGTCCGCCGTAGCTCAACGAGCGAAGGCGGAAGCGTGCCCACCTTCCTTGCGGCTCTCTTGAAGGTGGGCACGGCGCAAGCGCGCCTTTGCCCACCCTACAAGGTCCGTGTCTTTTTCAGATCTTGCCCAGCAACAACAGAATCAACAGGATCACGATGATCAGCCCGAGCCCGCCGCCGCCGTAATAGCCGGTGCCGTAGAACGGGCCGCCGCCGATGCCGGAAAATCCGCCGAGCAGGGCGATGATCAGTATGATCAGTATGATTGTGCCAATGGACATAAATCTCTCCTCAGCCCTCGAGCGGGCGCCGTTGCCATTCTGCCCTTTGGACGAAAAAACGAACGGGAATCACGATCGTTCCGTGGCCTGCGACGCCATATCCGGCCCTTTCGTTTCGCGCGGGCGGAACTACATTGAGCCGAGATGACGGAGAAGAGCGATGTCCGCGCCGCTGATCGTTTCCATTCCGCACAGCCTCGGCCGCGAGGAGGCGATGCGACGGCTGAAGACGGGTCTTTCGCGCGCGGCATCGCATGTGCCGATCCTCAGCGTCGAGGAAGAGCGCTGGGAGGACAGCCGCATGGTCTTCCGGGTGCGTGCGCTGGGCCAGGTCGCGCATGGTCATGCCGACGTCGCCGACGACCACGTCAAGGTGGAGGTGACGCTGCCGTTCCTGCTGCAGCGCTTTGCCGAAATGGCACAGGCCGCCATCCGCGATCGCGGCAAGCTGCTGCTCACCAGGAAATAGTTAGCGCAGGCCTGCGAAGGCCAGCACCGTGCGCGGCGGCGCCCTGGTCGCAGCGCCGGCGGCGAAATCGGCCGGCATCTGCTTGATCGCGACGGTGTTCAGCACCTGCTGCCAACGCGAGTATTCCGGCAGTTTCGGCAGATGGATGGCGATCTCTTCCGGTGCGGCGTTCAGCACGATGAAGATCGGCGCGCCGCTGCGCTCGATCGGAGCGAGCACGTAGGACAGGAACCGGCCTTCCGGGAAATTCCAGTCCTGCTCCTTCATCTCTTCCGCCGCCGGCGTCAGCCACAGCACGCCAAAGGAGCCGTCGGGCCGTCGTCCGTCGAGCCAGCGCGGGTTGCGCATCTGCGCAAAGCGAAGGCGCAAGGCGGCGAGGTGGCCGATGAAATCGGTGAGATCCTCGCCCTCGCGGCCGAGATTTTCCCAGTTGACCCAGCCGATCTCGTTGTCCTGGCAGTAGGCGTTGTTGTTGCCGTTTTGCGAGTTACCGACCTCATCGCCGGCGAGCAGCAGCGGCAGACCCTGCGCCAGCAACAGGCAGGCGAGCTGGTTGCGCCGTAGCTGCCGCCGGAGCGCGATGATCTTCGGATCGTTGCTCGGACCCTCATGACCGCAATTGGTGCTGTGGTTGTCGTTGGCGCCGTCGCGATTGTCCTCGCCGTTGGCGAGGTTGTGCTTCTTGCCGTAGGAGAAGAGGTCGGCGAGCGTGAACCCGTCATGCACGGTGATGTGGTTGATCGAGGCGCGCGGCCTGCGGCCGCCGTGCCGGAACAGGTCGGAGGAGGCGGTCATGCGGCTCGAGACCTCGCCGATCAGGCTGCCTTCGCCGCTCCAGTAGCGCCGTAGCGCGGTGCGATAGCGGTCGTTCCACTCCGACCATTGCGAGGGGAAGCTGCCGACCTGGTAGCCGCCCATGCCGACGTCCCACGGCTCGGCGACGAGCTTGACCTGCGCCAGCACGGGATCCTGCCGGATCGCGGTGAGGAAGCCGCTGTGGCGATCGAAGCCGTTCGGCCCGCGCGCAAGCGTCGTGGCGAGGTCGAAGCGAAACCCGTCGACATGGCAGACCTCGACCCAGTAGCGCAGTGAATCCATCACCATCTGCAATACGCGCGGATGGGTGAGATTCACGGAGCTGCCGCAACCCGTGAAGTCGTCGTAGTAGCGCGGGTTCTCCGGCTTCAGCCAGTAATAGGAGGCATTGTCGATGCCGCGGAACGACAGCGTCGGCCCGAGATGATTGCCCTCGGCGGTGTGGTTGTAGACCACGTCGAGCATCACCTCGATGCCGGCGTCGTGCAGCCGCGCCACCGTGGTGCGGAAGGATTCCAGCGCATTGTCCTGGCCGGCATAGCGCGCCTCCGGTGCGAAGAAGCCGATGCTGTTGTAGCCCCAGTAATTGACGAGCTTCTTCTCCACCAGCATGCGGTCGTCGATCAGTGCGTGGATCGGCAGCAGCTCGATGGTGGTGACGCCGAGCCGCTTCAGATGATCGATCATCGCGGGCGAGCTCAAGCCGGCATAGGTGCCGCGCAGCTGCGACGGAATGTCCTCGCGCAACTGCGTCAGACCCTTGACGTGGGCCTCGTAGATGATGGTGTTTTCCCAGGGAATGTTGGGACGGGCCTGGGGGCGGCCCACAAGGGTCTCGTCCACCACGACCGCCTTGAGCATGCCGCGCGCGTTGTCGCGCCGGTCGAAGGACAGATCCTCGCGCGCGCTGCCGAGGCGAAAGCCGAAATGCGCATCGCTCCAGACCAGTCGGCCGGCCAGCCGCCGCGCATAGGGATCGAGCAACAGCTTGTTCGGATTGAAGCGGTGGCCGCGTTCCGGCGCATATGGGCCATGCACGCGGTAGCCGTAGAGCTGGCCCGGCGAGACGTCGTTGAGATAGCCGTGCCAGACGTCTTCGGAGCGTTCCGGCAGCTCGATGCGCTCGAGCTCGCGCCGCCCCTGCGCATCGAACAGGCAGAGCTCGACTTTCTCCGCATGGACCGAGAACAGCGCGAAATTGGTGCCGCGGCCGTCCCAATTAGCACCAAGGCGGGACGGCGATCCGGCGGAGAGGCGCATCCAGTCAGCTTTCGGGTACGAGGAAGATCGCAGCCAGCGGCGGAATGGTGAGATTAAGTTCGTGGCCATTGCCTTGCAACGCTTCGACGAGGCCGGCGTTGCCGACATTGCTGCCGCCATAATGGGCGGAATCCGAGTTGAGCGCCTCGCGCCACTTGCCGCCGAACGGCACCCTGACGCGATAGTTGTAATAGACGTTGGGAGAAAAATTCACGACGACGACGCAAGCTGCGCGCTCGGCAAATCCCTTGCGCAGCCAGGCGAACACGTTGCGGCCGGCGTCATCCGTGACCAGCCATTCGAACCCGGACGCCTCGCAATCGAGCTCGTGCAGCGCGGGCGTGGTGCGGTAGAGCTGGTTGAGGTCGCCGATCAGCGCCTGCACGCCGGCATGGTTCTTGTTGTCCGGCAGATTCCAGTCCAGCGAATGGTCGTGGCTCCATTCGCGTTCCTGGCCGAACTCGCAGCCCATGAACAACAGCTTCTTGCCGGGATGACCGAACATGAAGCCGTAATAGGCGCGCAGGTTGGCGAAGCGCTGCCACGCATCGCCGGGCATGCGCCCGAGGATCGAGTGTTTGCCGTGCACGACCTCGTCATGCGACAGCGGCAGGATGAAATTCTCCGAGAAGGCGTAGTGCAGGCCGAACAGGATGTCGCCGTGATGGTACTGGCGATGCACGGGATCCTTGCCGACATATTTCAGCGTGTCGTGCATCCAGCCCATGTTCCACTTGTAGCCGAAGCCGAGCCCGCCATGTTCCACCGGCCGCGACACCTGCGGCCAGGCGGTGGATTCCTCCGCCGCCGTCATCGCCTGGGGAAAGCGCGCATAGAGCTCGGTGTTGAAGCGGCGCAGGAAGGCGATGGCGTCGAGATTTTCCCGCCCGCCGAGTCGGTTCGGCACCCAGTCGCCGGCGGGGCGGCTGTAGTCGAGATAGAGCATGGAAGCCACCGCATCGACGCGCAGGCCGTCGATGCCATAGTGCTCCAGCCAGAACAGCGCGTTGGAGATCAGGAAATTAGTCACTTCCGTGCGGCCGTAATTGTAGATCAGCGTGCCCCAGTCGAGATGCCGCCCCTGCTTGGGATTGGCGTGCTCGTAGAGCGCGGTGCCGTCGAAATGGCCGAGCCCATGCGGATCGTCGGGGAAATGCCCGGGCACCCAGTCGAGGATTACGCCGAGCCCTTCGCCGTGGCAGGCCTCGACCAGCGCGGAGAAATCGGCAGGAGAGCCGAACCGGCTGGTCGGCGCGAACAGCCCGGTCGGCTGGTAACCCCAGGAGCCGTCGAACGGATGCTCGCTCACGGGCAGGAGCTCAACATGGGTGAAGCCCATGTCTCTGACATAGCCGGGCAACTGCTCGGCGAGCTCGCGATAGGTCAGCCAGCGGTTGCCGTCCTTGCGCCGCCATGAACCGAGATGCACTTCGTAGATCGAGATCGGCGCGCTGCGGGCGTTGATGTCCGATGGCGCCGGCCGCGGCCGCGGCACCGCCGTCAGGTCCGTCACGATCGAGGCGGTCTTCGGCCGCAATTCGCCGGCGAAGGCGACCGGATCGGACTTCATCGGCAGATGCTGGCCGCGCGGACCGATGATGTCGAACTTGTAGTGATCGCCTGCCCGGGCGCGCGGGACGAACAACTCCCAGTAGCCGTTGCCGCGCACCCGCATCGGATGCCGCCGCGGATTCCAGTAGTTGAAATCGCCGACCACGCTGACGCGCTTCGCGTTCGGCGCCAGCACCACGAAGGCAACGCCCTCGACGCCGTCGAGCGTCAGCGGATGCGCGCCGAGCTTGTCGTAGATGCGCTGGTGCGTGCCTTCGCCGAGCAGATAAAGATCGTACTCGCCGAGCACCGGCGGAAAGCGGTAGGGATCCTCCAGCTCGACGACGTTGTTGCCGAAATGGGCGCGGAGCTGATAGCGCGCAGCACCCTCGGGGGCGGCGCCTGCGAACAGCCCGGCCTCGTGAATGCGCGTCAGTTTTGCCGCATTGCCTTGCTCGCCGACCGCATCGACCTCCGTGGCCTCGGGCAGAAAGGCGCGTACGATGCTCTTGCCGCCTTCCTTGTGCAGGCCAAGATAATGGAAGGGATCGGAATGACGTCCCTCGACGATGGCATAGGCTTCGGCGGAGAGTTTGCTCATTCAGCTCGTCGGCGGTTGCTGCGACAGCATACGAAGGATGGCGGCGAGGGGGAAGCGCAGCCGGTCCGCCCGATGCGCCGCTTCGTGCTCTATCTCGTAAAGCGCCCTCTCCAGCAGGAAAAAGTCGATCAGCCGCTGCGCGGCCCAGGGATCGTCCGGCCAGAGGCGCGCGTCGGTCATGACCTCGCGGTAGCCCGACAGGCAGGCTTCGACCGCACGGTCGCGCCATTCGCCGAGCCGCAAGGCCAGCCGGCCCTGATCGTCGGGCGCGACCTTCAGGGCGCGCTGCAACGCCGCATCGACCGCTGCGTCGATGGAATGGATCAGGCCGGCGACGTCGCGCCCGGCCGGCATTTTGCGCCGGCGCTCCGCCAGCGTGCGGCCCGCTTCGCCCTCGAAACCGGTGATGAACACGTCGTCCTTGACGATCAGCACCTGCGGGAGTGCGAAATTGCCGTGGTGACGGATCAGCGCGAGGGGGGCGTCGCGCGGCGGCAGGCGGCGCAGAACCTCCTGCATCGTCGCCCTCTGCGCCGCGAATTGCTCGATCAGCGGACGATCGGCCTCGGCGAGGCTGCTACGGTATAACTGCAGCACGTCGAGTGCGCGCTCGATTCCGTCGATGGTCTCCTGCGTCCAGCGCTGCCAATCGCTGTCCCTTGCCGGCTCGGGCGCAAATCCGGCCTCCACCGTGTCGGCTGCCAGCGTCAAATGCAGCTCGGCCAGCCGCCGTCCGATCTGCGTCATCTGCCGCAGCTGCGCCGGCTGCTCTTCGCCGTCGCCGTCATTGAGGAGCCGGTGCTCCTCGACGAAGCGGTCGAGCCAGGCCGATGTCACGGTCCAGGCGTCGCCTTGGTTCTGCACCTGCACGTGTAATGTCGCGAGCGTGCTGCGGCTGCCGTTGGGCTCGACCAGCTCGGCCGTGCCGAGCAGCGCCGGCGTGTTGGAATAGTCCGCTACGTCCGTGAGGAAGCGGCCCATCTCGGCGGCCGGATGAACGCCGGGCTCGAGCTTGCGGAACAGCTTGAACGCAAAGCTGTGATCGACCAGCGCGGAACTGGCCGGGAACTCGCTTTCGAAGCCGCGCACGCGGCTCGGCTCGCGCACCATGCTGTCGTCGAACTTGCTGGTGGGCCGGAATTCCAGTTTGAGGTCCTGCTGGCTCTCGTCCACGGTGAGGCGTTCGCGCAGGTTTCGCAGCATGAGGCCGATGAAGATCGGCTCGGTCGCGACATCAAGCAGCGTCCCCTCGCGCGCGCCCTGGCGCACGGCGGCCAGCGCCCGCGGGTTGTAGTGCTCGCGGTCGAAGCGCACCCATTCGATCTGCATCGGCAGCACGTAGCGCGCGGTCTGCCCCCGCTGCTTCGCCTCGAAGAAGACCACCCACGGCCTGTTGTCGCCGATGTCGCAGAAGGGAATGGCCGAGACGAGTTTCGGCTGGATCGCGCGTGGCGCCCGCTCCGGATACCAGCGGGTCCGCGACAAATGTCCCGGCAGCACATCGCGCTCGAACATGCCGCGCTCGCGCGCCAGCGACACCCAGGTCGAGCCGACCGGCACCACCAGCGTCTCGAATTCCGGCACTGCGCGCGGCCGCACCGGCTCGGACTTGTCGGGCGGCTGCAGCTCGAACCAGTAGAAGCCGTAGGGCCCCAGCGTGATCATGTAGGGCAGCTCGCCGATCGCGGGAAAGCGCGAACGGCCGAGCATCTCCAGCGGAATGCGGCCCTTCCAGGCCGACAGGTCGAGCTCGGTCGCCTGCGCCGATCGCGACAGATTGGCGACGCAAAGGATGACCTCGTCACGGTACTGCCTGACATAGGCCAGCACGGCCCGGTTCTCCGGACGCACGAAGGTCATGGTGCCGCGCCCGAAGGCGGCGATGGACTTGCGCACCGCGATCAGCTTCTTGGTGGCGGAAAGCAGCGAGCCGAGGCTGCGCGACTGCGCCTCCACGTTCACGGCTTCGTAACCGTAGACGGGATCCATGATCATCGGCGCGTAGAGCCGCGCCGGATCGGCGCGCGAGAAGCCGCCATTGCGGTCGGAGGTCCACTGCATCGGCGTGCGCACGCCGTTGCGGTCGCCGAGATAGATGTTGTCGCCCATGCCGATCTCGTCGCCGTAATAGACGATCGGCGTCCCCGGGAACGACATCAGCAGCGAATTCATCAGTTCGATCTTGCGGCGGTCGTTGTCCATCAGGGGCGCAAGACGGCGGCGGATGCCGACATTGATGCGGGCGCGCGGGTCGTTGGCATAGGTCGACCACAGATAGTCGCGCTCGACGTCGGTCACCATTTCCAGCGTCAATTCGTCATGGTTGCGCAGGAACAGCGCCCACTGGCAGTCCGGCGGAATGTCCGGCGTCTGCCGCATGATGTCGGCGATGGGAAAGCGGTCTTCCTGCGCGATCGCCATGTAGATGCGCGGCATCAGCGGGAAGTG
>NZ_JBQTHN010000156.1:0-32431 GCF_052389815.1 Bradyrhizobium sp.
CGCAGGCTTCGTGGTAACGCTTGTCATGGCGTGGTCTCCAGCCCGGCGCGTCAACGCCGGGTGATTCGAGGTTGATCACCCCGGAGACTACGCCACTTTCAATTCCAACCACTTTCCGGACGGCACCATTCGCGACTGCTTCGACCGATACAGTGAAGGCGCGGGAGGATTTCGAACCAGGTCTCGCGGCCGCCGAGTATCGGCTCACGCAGGAATCGCCCTATCTGCGTTCGCTCACCACCCGGCTTCACCGCGGTCCAAGCGATGCGGAAGACCCGGTCCCGGACATTGTCCATTCCAGGTCACGATCTCCGACCTGCGATTCGGCGTCGGCGGGCTCCAGACAGGCGAGCAGTCGATCCGGCGGGGTGAAGGGACAGCCTGACCGGACTCAAGGCGCCATCGACGCTCCCGGTGTCTATCGGTAACGACGGGGCAACAATAGTCCCGTTCCGCCCCGCGCCGCTGAAGATTGAGATGCCCCAATTCCAATGCGGCCCCGTTCGAGTCCGTGAGTCTGGCCGTTGCTGCGATACGGCTCATCATCAAGCGAGCGGCCCTGCCAGCTAACCCGCCCGAGCTATGAAGCTCGATTGCTATCACGAAGAAAGTGGCGCCACCGGGAATCCGCGCGAGACCTCTGGTAGCGATCCGCGATGTCAGTCGTGCCGATCCTCCAGCGCCCGGGAGTCGCGTTTTCTCAAAATCGGCGACTGCATACAGCGGACGGCACGAACGGATCGAGCCCTATCCGGCGCTGTATGATCGGCCTTACAAGCCAGCGAAAGGTCTCCAACGCCGATACTGGATTACCGGGCAGCCCAACAGTGTTGAACGGGCTGCCTCCACAGACAGAAGGCTTGAACGATCGGTGCAGAGCGAGGCAGCTAGTGCAGGCGTGAGTGTTGCGATTCGGCTGCCGATCATTACTCCCTCTTCGTTGAGCGACCTATATCACGGGCCTTGGCTTGAGAGACATACTCGTGCGCGAATGTTTGTAGGGTGACTCGCCCACCTTCGTCAGGACGCCGCGGCCGAGCTTGTAGCGGTAGTTGTTGGTCACCGGATCGGGCACGGCATGGCAAACTGAGTTGGCTGGCGAGCCAGGATAATTGAAGTTGGCCATCGCCACGCCCTCGCGCATCTCGTCGCTGACGATGGCAACGGCCACGAACTGGCCCTCAGTCGTCTTTATGTGCCCATCTTTCATGAGCTGGTTGAAGTTGAGGTCGCTATCGAGGATCCCCTGCGGCTGTCCCATCTGGACGTAGACGGTGTCGTTGTATACTTGCACCAAGTCGCCGCTTTCGATGCTCCGCGGCTTGGCGTCGTTCGGATGAATGATGATGAACGGATACGGCCAACGCTGCGAAAGATATGGTTTACGTAGATCGTCAAACCCGGATTGCCACGTCTCGTTGATTCTTCCGTTGGTGACCCAGATCTCGCCTTTTTCAGCGCGCGGCTTGACCGCCTCGTAGAACTGGATCCAGCCGGCGAACTTCCAGGGTGACTTCAGCAGGATCGCCTTGCCGCTGTGTGTGTTGAACGCATAAAGAGATTTCTGCTGAACCTCGGCACCGTCGATCTCGCCCCAGTCGTTGGCCGGATCATGCAACCGCTTGGTTCCTATCAGTTTTCCCTCACGCATTCGGATCGGTGTCTGGATGCCGGTTGTACCGTAGCTGCGGAGCAGTTCGTGCCCCTTAATGCCCGTCTCTTTGGCTTTCACGACCAGCGGATGGTAGTTGAGCACACCATTGCGACCAAAGCGGGCCGCCTCCTCGAATAAATCGTTCGATGTCTTCCAATCGTAGCCAGAGAATTCCATTTTTTGCGCAAACTTCTGCACGGCCCACCAGTCCGGCTTCGCTTCGCCCGGCGCATCATAGAACTTGGCGTAGAGGCGTAGGCGCCGTTCTGAGTTGCAGCGCGTGAAGTCATCTTCGCCCCAGGTTGCCGCCGGTAGCACGATGTCGGCAATCTGGGTGTTGAGCGGCTCCACCGGGTAGATATCTGAATCGACGAGTACCATTCCGCCGCTATCGACGCGCTTCTTGAGCACCTCGAAGATCGCATTTCGATCCAGATTGGTGATCTGATTCGGATTGCCCCTCGTCTGGCGGAAGAGGCTGTCGGCCAACGCCTGCGATGCCATCATGGCCTGGATCCAGGTCGTGCCGAACACCCAGACGAACCTTGTTTCGCCATTCATCACCCAGCGGTCGAGATTGAAGCTCTTCTTGCGCCGTCCGGGGTACTTTTCGGGATTCAGCCAGCCGGAACCGCCGCCTGCCCCCATCATGCCGCGCTGGTGTCCGCCGCCGCGCGAGATCACCCGGCCCGGCCGGTTTCCGGCCCCGCAGATCAAGGCAAGCGATGCCAAGGAAGCTGTGTTCATGTAGTTGTTTGACCAGTAGTTCCCCTTCTCCATCATGAACGACGTCTTGGGCCGCTCGCCATTTGGCTTCGGCTTGGCGATCAGTTCGGCGCAGCGGCGAATGTCGTCGGGATCAAGTCCGGTCAGTTTCGCAGCGACATCGAGCTTGCTCTCCTCTTGCGCCAGAATGAACTTCGAATAGTCGGGCCAGTCGCTCTGCCAGACACCCCACGTCGTGCGCCATTGCCATCCGGTGTTGCGCGTGCCGCGACCGTAGCCGGAATCGACCTCCCAGCTGTTGGCAATCCACTTGTCGATAAACTCCTGATCTTGCCACTTGTTCTCGATCACGATGCGCGCCAGCGCCATGTGCAAGACCGAATCCGTGCCTGGAATAATCGGCAGCCAGAGGCCACCGTTCTTCACGCCGTAAGCGACGCCCATCGTCTTGTGCGGCGTGACGAAGATCATTTTCTTATTGCCCGGCATCAGCCAGTTGGTGAACAGCGTCGTCTTGGTTTCGTACGGATCCACGCCGGACATGAAGGCGACTTCGCACTCGCCCCAGTCCTCATAAGAGGCGGAGAAGGAATCAATACCGGCGTCGTCCAAGCCGGTCGCGTCATTCGTGTTCGAGCACTTGTCATGCGGCGCAACCGCCGGCGTTCCGATTGACGTCATTGCCAGCTTTGTGATGGCGTAGGTGTTCTCGAAGTATTGATATGAGTACATCTTCACCGCCCAAGCGTGCTCCCCGTACTTGACAAGGATGTACTTCGAGATATCCGCCATTACGTCGGTGGCAAGCTCCCAGGACACCGGCATCAGCGTTCCGCGTACGCGGATCATTGGCTGCAACAATCGCTCGCTGGTGCGATTCTCGGGGTTGTAGCATTTCTGGGCGAGCGTGCCGCCGCGGACCGAATGGTCGCCTCCCACGTTGACTACCGTAGCGTCCCAGTCCGGCACCACCAGCACATGGTGCGGTCGGCCGTTGTAACGCACGACATTATGTTGGCTTGGGCTCGCCCAGGGACCTTGCGGCTGATCGTGCGGGAAATCCACATTGAAGGCGTTCTGGGACGCCTTCATGCCGCCATCCTTGCCGACCGGCCAGCGATAGACCTTATAGCCGCAGGCGATCGTGCAATAGTCGCACGCGGTCGTCAGCACCTCGGCATCTTTCGGCGGCAGCGGCACAAAGTCTTTAGCGTACACGGCGAAGGCGTGCGGATACTGCTTCTCAGTCATGGCTCACACTCCTCAAGCGCGGCGCGCGGCGACGTTGGCCGCGTAGCCATAGACCAGGCCCATGACGCCGACTGCGTAGATGTCGTCGCCTACAGTTTCAAGCACGATCTGCGGCAGGCTTTCGGTTGCATGACCGGACACCACCATGCCGTGACGGGTGAGGTCGAAAGTCGTCAAGTGAAGCTGGCACGGACCGAGAATCTGATGCTCCTTTTTGTAGCTGCCATGGAGCGGTCCACCCATATGCGTGCAAACCTGATTGAAGGCCACGATATCCTGGGCGGGACCAACACCACCGCCCGCCGGTACATCCAGCTTGACGAGGATGTTGCTCACGGTCGCATACGGATAGGCAAATTCGATCGGACTGCCGGGCCTGAGGGCAGAGACCTTTCCGATCCCTTGTCGGGGATAGTCCGCCTTCAAAGCATGAAGCGGCGCTGCGTCACCGCGATCCTGGATACCATTCAGGGCGATCAGCGTGACCGCTGCACCACCCGTGAGCAGGAGCCGGCGCCGGCTAACGCAGTGGCCACCCGGAAGCCCATGATCGTGATCGCGATCATTGCGCGCCTGTAGGCCGTGTGTCTCTTTCATGACGCGTGCTCCTTGTCATTTCATGATTTTATATTCGGGAAGCGCCGGCGCCGGAACGATCAACGGCGTGTCCATGCTGAGCGAACTCAGGAACTCGACAAGGTCCTTCTTCTCCTGGTCGTTCAAGCCAAGCGGTTTGATGAGCGGCGATTTGGTCGGACCAGGCCCGCCTCCGGCGTCGTAGAAATCGACAACTTCTTCGAGCGTGTACAAGATCCCGTTGTGCATATAGGGTGCCGTGTACTTGAGTTCGCGGAGCGAGGGAGTGCGGAATTTGCCGATGTCTTTGGGGTTCTTGGTCTGATAGTAGAGCCCCATGTCGAGATTGGCGCTCTTGTACCCGGCTTGCGTTATTCCCTTCTGGTAGTGCTCCCAGCGGTGGGTGATCTGGTAGAGCGGATCGGTCTTGAATACTTCATTCTCCGGCACGCCAAGCGCGTGGAAACGCTGGTCCGAAGCGAGTTGTCCGTTGTGGCATTGAATACATCCGGCCTTGCCGTTGAACAGTTCAAGCCCGCGCAACGCGCTCGCCGATAGCGCCGATTTGTCACCCATCATGAAGCGATCAAACGGAACTTTCTTTGGGTCGGATACAATGGTCCGTTCAAAGGCCGCGATGGCCTGATAGGCGTGGGTGATGCGCGGCCAGTCCGCCCCAAAAACCTTCTTGAACTCGGCCACGTATTCCGGAATGAAGCGCAGCCGCATTTCCATCAGCGAGGGGTCCCCGTTGCCCGCCACGTTGCCTTCGGCCGCGGCCGGCGCCTGGGCCTCGAGACTCGTCACGTTTCCTTCCCAAAACAGCTTGTTGTAGAACGCGGAGTTCAGGATCGTCTGCGAATTCCGCCAGTGCTGCGTGCCGGGATAGCCGCGCGAGATCTCGCCGCCGTCACCCCACCCCTGGTCGGGCAGGTGACAAGCAGAGCACGGGGAGCTGGCGTCACCTCCCAGGCGCGGATCGAAGAAGAGCTTCTTGCCGAGTTCGATCTTCTCCGGCGACATCGGGTTGTCGACCGGGACCGGGACTGGCGGCAGCGGCCCCAGCGGAGGAAATTTCACTGCACCTGCCAATGCCGTTTGCGCGGGTGCACGTGCGGATTTCGACGTCTTGCCCTGCTGTGCGCCAGCGATGTCCGCTTGCAACACTGCAACCAGGCCGACCAAACCGGCGCCCAGCAGGAACACGAACGGGGCGATCATCAACTTGGTTTTCATGGCACCCTCATCAGTTCGTGCCGAACACTCTAACTTTGTAGCCCGGCAGTTTCGGCGGCTCCGTTGTCACCGGATCACCGCTCAAGCTTTGCAGAAACGCGACCAGTGCCGACCTTTCGGACGAACTCAGGTTCAGCGGCTTCAACTCGGAGCCCTCGCCGCCGCCTTTGTCATAGAAATCGATCACGTCGTTTAGCGTCGCGTACATGCCGTTGTGCATATACGGCGCGGTATATTTGAGCTCGCGCAATGACGGCGTCAGAAACTTTCCGACGTCACGCTTGTCCTTGGTGATCGCATAGGCCCCGACGTCGGTCCGCGCATTCATGTAATTGGGCATTCCGCTGGTCGCATAGTGCCGCAGCATCGTGATGGCGCGCTCAGGCGTGTTCCAGACGTTCGGATTCTCCGGCACGCCGGTACGATGCACATTTCCATCCGAAAACGTCGAACCATTGTGGCACTGAATGCAGCCGGCCCTGCCCTTGAACAGCTGCAACCCCTGCTCTGCCTCCGCGCTGATGGCGGCCGTGTCGCCCGCCAGATATCTGTCGAAGGGAACGTTTTTCGACTGAATCGTCTTCACAAACTCGCCAACGACGTTGAAGACGCGCATGCCGTTGATGTCATCATTCTTCTTGACGGCCGTATCCCACATCGCGACGTATTCAGGGACTTGCTTCAGGCGCTCCTGCATCAGGCGAGCGTCCATGTTCATGGTGTGCGCCTCGGTGATCATGTCGCGCACCAGCGTGCCCATGTCCGAGCCGTCGAGGCGCCCGTCCCACATGAACCGCTTTCGATGTCCGGCATTGATCAGGGTGGGGCTGTTTCGAAAATATTCGGACGCAGGATAGCCCTTCGAGAGTGGCGCTCCATCGGCCCATCCCTTCTTCGGGTCATGACAGGACGCGCAGGACAAGGCTGCGTCGCCTGACAATCTCACGTCGAAGAAGAAGTAACGCCCGAGCTCTGCCATCTTCTCGTTGATCTTTAGGCGCGGCAATGGTGCGAGGTCGGGATAACTTCCAGGAGCTGCGGGCGGAGCTTGGGAGTGTCCATCGGTCGCCCACGTTCCGACAATGCCGGCCACAGCGACGGCCATTGCCCACTTTGTCGCGCGCCCCGTCAGGCTTTCTGTGCCGTTCATCATGACAGTCCCCCGGTTCGCACCTATTTCGAGAACTCGAAGGCGACCGACGCCGGCGCCCCTGGCTTGACACTGATCTTGGTGCTCCTTTCACCGAGGACCGGATGCCACGCCTTCACTTCGTAGTCGCCTGGCGGCAGCGCATCGATCTTGAAGGAGCCATCGGCCTTGCTGACGTCGGCATAGGGATTCTCAATGGCGAAAGCCCACCCATGCATGAAGTCATGCGCATCGCATTCGATCTTGATTATACTGGCGCGCCGCAACTTGACGGGTTGCCTGATATCGCCCTTGTCCGGTTGGCCGACGTTGAACATCGTCCGCCGGACGTTGCCAATGATTTCATAGGTGTGGATGTTGTGCAGAACCGGGTCTGAGTTCCGGATCGTGAGGTCTTCTTCCTTTTTGACGAGAAGTACTTCGGGGGCGAAGCGGCAACCCTGCTGATTGAGCACCGGCTTGGCCGGATCGCTCCAGGCCTTGCCCTTGTCCACCTTGGCCACGTAGACGACGACGTTCTGCAGCGCGCCGTCCTTCACCGCTACCTCGACGATCTCGCGGATGCCGGCGCCGCACACGGACGGGTCCTTTGCGACGGCCATCTTGCGTGGCTCAGGCACCGTCCCCTTGAAGGTGACTTTGCCGACAAGCTCGCCCCCGTCAGAGACGGCCGTAACCTCATACGCGTGAGCGGTGGACAGCGCGGCAACCGTCCCGAGCACAGCAATCACCCAGACGCGCTTCTTCATCTAATCCTCCTTGCTCGAATCCCGTGTCGGAGACTTGGCTTCTCGGGACGGTCACCCGCGCATTTCGACAACAACAGGCTGACAGGAGCAAAACCCGTGCCGCGTCGGCACCTTCGCAAGGAAACGAGGGAAACGTCCGGATCGACAAGAGAACATCGCGGCAATCGCGCTCGGCGATCGGTTGACAACGCGAAGGGGCTTCTTGCGCTACCGTTGAGCGACAAGATTCTGGCCACGGTGGTCGAAACCTGACCGGCCAGAATCACGCAATCGCAGGCAGGCACCTGCTCGATTGGACGCAACCAGCGCATGTTTCGGCGAAGCGGGCACCGGTTTGCCGATAGACGCATGCGCCACTTAGTGATTTGCAGCCATCGCGGGTCAAGGCGCTCGATTTGATCCGATTCGACCTGATCGGAAATGGCTGTAGAAGCGACCTCACACAAGATCGTGTTGGTACGCGAGTTGCCTGTGGCCGCGCATGACCTCTTGTTTCGACGTTGTCGTGCTTGGCGCCGGGCTCTCTGGCCTTACCGCCGCTCATCGGCTTCAAACTCTTGGGCTCGACGTCCTGGTCCTCGACCGCCGCAGTTATGCGGGCGGCCGGGCGCACACGGAGCATATCGACGGCTTCCTGATGGAGCACGGGCCGACCAGCATGGTTGGACCGGCTTCGGCGGTAGAGCAGCTCATCGCGGACCTCGACCTTAGCGGCGAGAGAGTTGAGCGCGGTCTCGGTGTTAGAAATCGCTATCTCGTGCGCGATGGACGACTGCATGCGCTCCCGATCGACCCGGCAAGATTCTTCTTGTCGTCGTTCTTTTCATTGTCGGCTCGCCTGCGATTGCTGCTGGAGCCTATCATTCCTGGAAGGGCCGGAGACGAAAGTGTTGCAAGCTTCGTGCGCCGTCGCTTCGGCAATGAGATGCTCGACTACCTCTTTAATCCGCTCGTTGGAGGGCTGTTCGCCGGCGCTCCCGAAGCGTTGTCAGTGGCAGCCGCCTTTCCGGAACTCAAGCGCCTGGAACTCCAGTTCGGCTCCGTGCTCAAGGGTATCGCTGCATCGCGCTTTCGAGGCGATTCAGGCAACCGCTTCTTTGGTCGAAGGACACTCTTCTCGTTCCGCGACGGAATGTCGGCATTACCCCGTGCTCTCGCGGCCAGATTGGGACGACGGCTGCGGCTCGGTCATATGGTGAAAAAGCTCGCATGGACGAAGGCCGGCGAATTCCTTGTCAAATCTCACACCCATGATGGCGATTATTGGTTTTCAGCGCGCAGTGTCATTGTGGCCCTGCCTTCCTATGGCGCAGCCGCGGTCATCGAACCGATCGATCAAGATGTTGCCTCGACCCTGCGAGCGATTGAGCATCCTCCCCTTGCGGTCGTGCTTCTCGGCTATCGGCGCGAGGATATCCCACATCCGCTCGACGGCCTTGGATTTCTCGCTCCGGAAGTGGAGCGCCGCTCGCAGCTGGGGATGCTGTTTTCTTCAACGCTATTCCCAGTTCGCGCGCCGCAAGGATACGTAGCCCTCACGGCAACGGTGGGTGGCGCCCGCCAGCCCGAGTTCGCAAGGCTTCCGGAAGCAGATCTGCGCGATCGCCTACATGGCGAGGCCGTTTCCCTGCTCGACGCGCGCCGGCCGCCGGTGTTGACCCGAACGCGATATTGGACGCGCGGCTTGCCTCAGTACTCTCTTGGACACATCGAGCGCATGCACGCAGTCAGAGATCTGGAAAAAGAGCTCCCGGGTTTGTTTTTCACCGGCAATTACATTTCGGGGATTTCGACCACGAATTGCATTGCGCAAGCGATCGAGGTCGCCGACAGGGCGGCTCACTTCCGATCGGCGAGCATTTTGACTCGAACGGCTTTCGCCTAACCGCAGCCAAAAGCAGCTGGGGGTCGGTGAGCGCGCATGAATTCGAGGGTGACCAAGGACACGCCCGCTGACCGCGCTCTTGCCTCGGTGCGCTCTTTGACACGCGCGCGCACGAACGACGGTATGCGTTCGAGCATCGCCCAAGCGTCATCCGCCCAGGCCAGTTCCTGCTCACAACCGAGGACTCGTGTTTCAGCGGGCAGCGTTTCGGGATGGCGATCCGGTGGACGAACGTAATCGCACTTCGGGTCTTCCGCCATCAAATCGCCGCGCACGGCCAAGGCCCGCGCACGGCATCCGCCGCAGCTAACCGCAAAATCGCAGTCGCCACATTTTCCACCCGGACGTTCGTCGCGCAAGCGGCGGAACATCGCTGATTGCTCGAAGATCGAACGCAATCCTTCGCGGCGCAGCGACCCGGCCACACCAGGAATATATGGGCACGGAGTGACTTTTCCTTCAGGCGTGATCCGAAGGTAGGACTTTCCGGCAAGACAGGAACTCGAAAAGTCGGCGAACGTCCCTGCGCTATCGCCAGCCTTAAGGCCAAGCTCTCGCCTGACGTAAGGCGCACAGCGGGCCCTAATCATCACCCCCGGCCGCTCCGACTGCAAGCGCAGAATCTCGCGCACGGTAGCGGCATAAGTTGCATTGTCGAGATCGGTCTGTGTGACCCCGCGCCCGGTACAGACCAGAAAGAAGAAATTCAGAGCGATTGCTTGAAGATCGGCGGCAAGATCGGCGATGGCGTCGATTTCGCGCCGGTTGTCTTCGAACATTGTTGTCTGCATCAAGACGGCAAGTCCCGTCCGGCGTGCCGCAGCGATGCCGGAGATAGCAGCCGTCCAAGAACCGGCGTAACCCCGCAGCCGGTCGTGGAAATCAGGATTGGCCGAATCAACGCTGATCCCGACACCGGCTACCCCGGCATCGCGCAGCATTCGGGCCGCGCACTCGTCGAGCAGCGTCCCGTTGGTGCCGATCACCGGCATCAATCCTGCGGCAACACACGCGCTGACGATTTCCGGAAGGTCGGAACGCAGCATCGGCTCCCCGCCGGTGAGCACAACCATGCTGCCCGGCGCCAGGTCGGTGATCTGCGTGATGACCTCGCGTGCCTCAGCCGTCGAAAGTTCGCCCGTTTGCGCGCTGTCACGGTGGTGCGCGCTCAGATAGCAGTGGCCGCACGCCAAATTGCAGCGACGGGTCAGATTCCACGATATGAGGAACGGTGCCGTCATGGGATCAGCGAGGCGACGTCCGGGCCCAAGCTGTCGGACAGGACCTGTCGGCTTTCCTTCAAGCCGGCATCGGCGATTGGCTCGGTCACGCGCGACAAGCCTTGTGCTCTCGCGATCTCCTCGATCCGGAAGCGCGCCCGGTCTCGCATGAAGCCCTCCGGAACGCGTGCCAGCCGCCTAACAGCCGCCTCATCCCAGGCCATTCCGGTCACATCGTCGCTGCGGGCGGCGCGATCGACCGCACTTCCCACGACCTCTTCAACGAGTGCATCGTCGATCACAGTCAGTTTCCGTGCTCTGGCAAGTTTCTCGACCCGCAGACGCGTATTCGCACGGATTGCAGGATCGACAATCTGCTCAATCCGATTCGTGGCCTTCTCGGGCCAGACAAGGCGGCCGGGAAATGACGCTTCGCCTTCGTGGGCAAACGGGCACCTTTTCGCGCTCTCACTTCTTCCGGACACGACACCCTGCATGACTTCGCGCGCCCCCGGCGGCATCAGCGCTTCGAGGCAGGCGTCGATGACATCCGATGTGATCACGGTGTGAGCGCGCTGAATTCCAAAATTCATGATCGCGGTCTTCGCCATTGCACGTGCCGAGGCTGGAACGCGCGCGAGGCGTTGCTCCGCCTCCTTCGTCCAGGCGAGCGTGGTATCCGCCATTGTTTCAATCGGGGGGTGGAATGTCCGCGCAGATAAGAGGACGTTGCAGGGGGCCAACCGCAACACGTTCTCGGTCACGCTGCCGAGATCCATGTCGGCATCTGAATGAACGCCGATGCGACCGACCACGAGCAGCCAGGGCATTCGTTCGCGCGCGTAACGAAGCACCTGCTCGAAGGCCTTGCCAGCCAGCAGCTTGGTTCGCAGAGGAACGTCCAAGTCGGAAGCAATCCGCTTCGCAACATCGAGATGCGCCTGATAGATTTTTGCAAGACCGCTGTCGATGATCTCTTCGTGCAGCTTCTCTTGCTCCTGGAAACGAAAAACGCTTGCGGCTTCGGGCGACAGGACGCCCGCGATCCGATTGAACGCGACATAGTGGAAGTACGGATCGAATGCCGCAATCGCCTCGACCTCGCGGCCCAGTGTCTTTCCGAGCCAAAGCGCCGTGCGCAAGCCGCCGAACGAATGCGCGCTGCCGTCCAAGGCAGCAACAATCGGACTTTGAGAATCGGATTCCCTGTCCTTCACGATCCAGACATCGCGGTCGATGCGGCGAACAACACGTTCACAAACGCTACCGATGGTAGTCGTATCGACCGCTCCAAGTCCGATTGATCCGAGAATGACAAGATCATGGGTAGAACCGGTGATGTCGCTGACCAGCGATTTCCAATTCTTGCCTTCGAGCGCTACGCGTTCGCAGTCAAGACCGGCCTTGGCGCAGCGATCCGCAACAACGTCGAGATATGATTCGGATATGATCTGCAGGCCACGGGTGATGAGATCATCGTGGATGTCACGCTGCTCGACCAGCTTATCCTCCTTCAGGTATTCCTCTGGAAGTCCACTTTCCATCTGACGAAATCTGCGATCGTGGAGCGCCGCCGCATAGACGTGACTTGTGGTGATCCTCGCGTCGGAGCACCTTGCAAGCTCGATTGCGAGATCGACGCTCGCCAGCGCGTGCGGCGAATTGTCGAAGGGAATATAGAGGGACTTGAACATGCTGAGCCTCACTTGAAGGGAACACGAAACTTCGTGCTCGCGGTTCCTAGCCATGACACCTGCGTTGTCGCTACCGTCGATTCACTATCTTGCTCACTGCGTCGACGACGCATGCGCCGTGCGAGCCAGGCCTCGCCACCAACGACAAGAGCCCCGACAAACATAGGCCACAGGTAGGTGCTCGTTGGCGTCGGGCTCTGCGGAAGAACGTAGTGCCAAGCCGATAGCGCCATCTTCAGCTCTTCCTCGCCTTCGCCGCCATTCCAGAGGTGGAACGCGATAGGAATGAACTGGCCGGGGGAGAACGTCAGGCTACCCGGGCTTTCAGGCCGCAGCGTGCGGCGAAACACAACCTGATATTGACCATCGACGAAGGTACCAGCAGCGCGCAGGTCGCGGTTCGCAACAGCCTCAGTTCTGTCATGCCCAAAGGCGCGGGTCCGCTTCAGTCCGGTGCCCGCGCTCCAGCGCCAATGCTCGATAGCGCGGTTGTGGTCGCCCAGGACAAAATACGGCTTCTCACCCCCCAGACGGGTTAGCTCGTCGGCGGGAAACTGTAGCGCCACCTGATCCGGCGGTTTACCGTCTCTTCCCTCGTTGTGAGTTCCATCGTCCCAGGTGACGCGAATGGCAATCTCCTTATCATTGTAGAGCGCTTTCGCGCTGATCACGTCATTTGCAGGCTTGAACCAGCGCGGCTCAAGAATGATTTGACCGGCCAGCGGCACATCCAGATCATCGGCCTTATCCCAGATGTCCGCACCGGGATCAGCCGGAATGTCTCCCTTCGTATGCGTCGCCTTCAGCACTTGTCCCGCTTTAAGCGGGCGAGACAGGCTCTTGACGTAAGCTGCGAGAGCCCAGCGGTCACCTTCGTCCGGGATGCTGGCGAGGAACGAAGGCATCGGCGTTCCGTTGAAGCCGGTGGTGAACGTCCGGTAGATATCTTCAAGGCTGTCGCCTCCGCGGAATCGCCAACTTTTGGTGAAATTGACCGGCCGAATAGGTTGACCCCAATCGTCCTTCATACCGGAAGCGGACGGACCTTCTCCGCGCCCTAGCTTGCCGTGGCATTGCCAACATTTCTTCGCTTCATAAAGGGCTTCGCCACGCTTGATCAGATCAGGCGTCACCCGCGGGGCGTTACGCGTGACAACCTGCTGCTTGGCCGGCTCATCTTTGAAGACACCGATCTCGTCGAAGGTTTTCACGTAATGGACGAGTTGCCATCGCTCATTCTCGGTCAGCAGCTTCTTCCACGCCGGCATTGAGGTGCCCGGCAACCCCTCGCTGATAACGCGGAAAAGATCGTCGTCAGTCGGAACCTGCCCGGAAAGCGTGCTGCGGACTTTGAACAGCGCAAGCGTAAAATCGCGCGGACGCGGGTAAACGAACTCGGCGGCCGGGCCATCGCCTTTGCCCTGCTCCCCGTGACACTGCGCGCAGCGCGCCCCATAGAGTTGCCTGCCGAGCACCGGATCGGCAGCGACCGCCGCTGGGCGAACCGGCTCCATCCGCACATTTTCCGCGCCGGGAGCCGCCGTCGCGATCCATATGACTGCCGTCAAGTGTGCGACGCTGGCGAGTGCGAGCCTAGTGCGCATGGTCGGGCTCGTCCCAGGTGCGTGGCGTCGAGCCGGAGGCCGCGTAGATGTAGAGAACCAGTTTCCAGATTTCGTCCTCTGTCAGAAAGTCCTGCCACACCGGCATTGCGGAGTTCCAGGGCGTGGCTCCTTTCGGCAGTCCGGGCCCGCCGGTGGCGATGCGCCAGAAGACGAACGATTCCTGGAGCATCGAGATCGTCCCAACGTCGCGGAAGTTGGCTGGAATCGGCCGGAAGGCGGATGCAAAGTGCCCGTCGCCGGAGAGCATGTCGCCGTGGCAATAGAAACAATTCTTGAAATAGAGCGTCTTGCCCTCGGCAACCGCCGCTGCGACATCCTTGCCGTCACCGCGGAAAGGATTGCGGAGGCCTGTGAGATCGATTTGGCGTCCGCGGAAGCGGAAGCTCATCGGCGGCTCGGGATGAACCACGCGCGGCTCAAAGGGGGCGTCGTGAGAGGAAAGCAGACGCTGATAAGTCGCTGCGGCCAGCAGCAGCGGAATCCCGGCAAAGGCCGCCACCGCCACCAGCCGTGGCGCCCGTCCGCTGAAGACGGCTTCAATTGGCGTCAGAAAACCTCGCAGCCGTCGCTCGTTCGAAAAGACAAAGACGAGAATCGCCGCCGTTACCAGCGCCATGTACATCGTGAGCACGCTTGCCGGTATCGGCGGCGACACCCATGTCTTGAGCGCGGCGAATATTGCCGCCCACAGCAGCAAGGCCAACGGCAACGTCCAGCGTGACATCATGAGCTGGCTCCTTTCCCCTCCCATCGGCGTGCGAGGACCAGCGCGAGAGCCATGCCGAGATTGAACACGAGTATGACGAGACCGAGCCGCACGCCTTCGTGCGACCACGGCGACGCTGCCCCGGTTGGGCTGTACGAACCACCGGCAAGCCCCACGAGATAAGCTACGATTTCGTGCCGCTCGCCCTCCGGAAGATGCTCGAAGCTCGGCATTTTGCCGGCCTCGAACCCCTTGGTCGTCCACGCCGCAGGGTTTACCATCTTGCGCAGGATCTCTTCGGGCGTCCGCGCGGCGGCGACTTTCGTGAGATCGGGGCCAACGGTCCCACCTTCTCCGTTCACTAGGTGACAACCCGTACAGGCGCTTTCATCCATCAACTCGCGACCGCGATGCACGCCTTGTCGCGCGTTACTTCCGGCCGCAAGATCGCCGGATGCGATTCGCATCGTCACCTCGCCGCCGCCGAGAACCTGCAAGTAGGACACGACGGCCTTTACCTCCGCCGGCGTCAAATTGGCCGGCGGCTTCAGCGCCGAAGGCATGATGTTCGGATAGCCCGTGACGACGAAAGCGTCGGGCGTGGTCAGTGATTCGAGAAGATAGTCCTCCGCGCTCATTCCCGGTTTGCGGCTCGCCGCGCGCGCCAGTGCCTGGCGCAGATCGGGGCCACGCTCGTTTCCGGTCTCACCGTCCTTATGGCAGACAAGACATCCTCCCTTGCCGCGCAGTAGTTCACGCCCGATCGATGCAAGTTCCTCCGCATTCGTATCGACACTGATGGTCCGCTTCGCCGGCGCATGCTCCTCGAATTGCGGGACTAGTTGGCCGAGATAGGCATAGGCGCTGACGATGAGGAGAACGAAGGCAGAGATTTTGGTGAGCGTCCATCCCATCTCACGCACCCTCGCGCGATGCTGTCCGCTCGTGCCGTGCCGCCAGTGCAAACACGCACGCAACCAAAACAAAAAAGACAATCACGATGAAGGAAACGAACAGTGTCGCCGAGCCGTGAGTCATTGTGTAGGCGTTCGCACTCTCGTCCGCCACGCGCCCGTAGATGTGCCAGTGTTGACGGATGCCCGATCGGATATAGCCCATTAGCCCCATGAGCCACGTGAAGCTCACGGCAAGAAAGAACAGTGCATATTGGGCGCGCGCAGGGATGCGCCCCCATTCGATGGGCCCAATCTGTTTTGAGCCACGGAACAGTGGAATATCGATGGCGACAAAGACTGCCATCGCAGCAAGCACAGCCGTGACCTGATAGACGGAAAACCCGATGCGGGTGATCGACGGGACGTAGTAACTGTAGACGCCGTAACCGAGAACGACGGCACCGGCGACGGCAATCGCCAGCGTCTGCATGACCTTGCCGGCGCGCGCCCATCTGACCATCGCTACGCGGTTGCCGCGGCGATACAGCATGAACGAGAGGAAAGTCGTGAGGATCATCATGTTCACTGCCGTGTTCTTGGCCGCCATCACGCCGAAGAGTCCGAGAAAGGGATGATGGGAGCCGCCCATCGCCGCCATTTCCGAGCCGGTGGCGATGATCGACCGCGGGGTGGCCCAGACGACGAAGCCGAGAGTGAGGATCAGCATCATCGGTACCTGGAACTTCACGTAGCGCTCGGCTCCCGGGATCCGTTCCATGCCGAGCCAGAGATAGGCGTTAGCCGCAAAGAACAGCGAGCCGATCAGAACCGCCTGCAGGATCCAGAGCCATGAGAAGCCGCCACCCATCATCGAGACGCCCATTTGCTCGCTGAACTGATAGATTTCGCGGCCGAGCCAATAGCCGGCGAACGGCAAGGGAATGAAGGCGGCGATGGCGATGAACGAGCCGACATAGCCCATCCAGTCGAAGCGCCTTCGGTCCTCCTCGCTGGTGGCGGCGAGAAAGCGGACCGCGGCGTAGGCCGCAGCAATTGCGCCACCGAACGCTACGTTGGCGAGCAGACGATGCACATTGATCGGCATCCAGGTGAAATTGTTGATGGCAGCCCACAAGCTGAGGAGTCGACCCGCCTCGTCGAGACCGGCGGGGCTCATCATGAAAGTGACCCAGATGTCCGCCACAAACAGAAGTGCGGTGCCCCACAGGTTGACGAGAAGCCCGAGCAGCAGATGCCAGCGCTTCTTGTCTCCCTGCAGGGAATCCCACGTATACCAGTAAAGATATGCCGCGATTACCTCGCCGAAGATCAAGACAATGTAGAGAAGCCATGTCGGCTTGAACATTGCCTGCATGTATGCAGTGAACTTTGGGTACAAGACAACGAGGAGAACAAGCAGGACCGAGCCGAGCATCGCGGTCATGGTGTAGGCCATCGCCAGCAGCTTGGTGAACTCGCGAGCAAGCTCGTCATATCGGCGTTCTTTCGTGGCTACGCCAATGATTTCGGTGATGAGCGCGAAGATCGGAACGCCGAGGACGAAGGCCGCGAACATCAGATGCAGCTCGGCGACGATCCAGACCGCCACCCGATTTCCCAAGGCCGGCAGCGCGCGGTAGTCCGCGCCCGGCAGCAAACTGGTGACAATGGCTGCCACGAGGTACGTCGCAACCAGCAAAAGCGAGATCTTTAACAGCCCTTTGAACGTACCCAGCAGCGCGCTCGCGGCCGACGGCGGAACGGACTTAGCTGCTTGTCTTGTCAACCTGCTGCCTCCTGTCCGTGCGACGCAAATGCACGGTCAGCAAAAAGCGCGCCACAATCTATCACGGCGAAATTGCCCGCTGGCACGATTGATCAGCGGCTATCCGCGCGATCGCCCCTGATGACGTGGTCAATCTCCGACCACGTGGTTGGAAATTTGCCGGCCTCCGCCCTCCTCCTCTCCCAAGAGCGCGTCCAAACCGAACTGGCGAAGCTTGGTTCGCAGTGTCAGTCGCGAAATCCCCAGATGCTTTGCTGCTTGCGTCTTGTTGTTGCCGCAACGGCGCACGACATTGATGATGTGCCGACGTTCCATTTCAGCGATCGTAAGCTCAACGACCGCATCGGATACTTCCTCTTTGTGCGTGGGGGTGACATATCCACGAGCGAGGATCTCCTTCGGCAAGTGATCCGGCGCAATGACGCGCCCATTGGCAAGGATGACCGATCGTTCGATCACGTTACGAAGCTCGCGCACATTGCCCGGCCACGAATAGATCTGGAGAAGTTCGGCAGTTTCAGGCGCAAGCGCCGGCGCTCTAAGCCCCGTCATTTTTGCAACAAGATCGAGGAAATACTCAGCGAGCGGAAGGACGTCCGATTTTCGCTCGCGGAGCGGTGGAACGTCGATGCTTGCGACATTGATACGATAATACAGGTCCTCACGAAACTGGCCTTTGCATACCATTGCTGGCAAGTCGCGATTCGTGGCGGCCACGAAACGGACGTCGACCGTGATTTCGCTGTGACCCCCGACCCGCCGAAAACTCTGCGTTTCCAGCGCGCGCAGAAGCTTGGGCTGCAGCGATATCGACAAATCACCAATCTCATCGAGAAACATCGTGCCGCCATCCGCAAGCTCGAGCAGCCCACGCTTTCTTGCCTTGGCATCGGTGAAAGCCCCCTTTTCGTGCCCGAACATCTCGGATTCCAGCAGATTCTCGGCGATCGCGGAGCAGTTGACAGTGATCCATGGTCCCTTGGCGCGTGGGCTGAACGAGTGGATGGCCTGGGCAATCCGCTCCTTTCCAGTGCCCGTCTCGCCACGTATCAGGACTGGCGTACGTCCGGCCGCTGCTATCATCCTTGTGATTTCGAGCAACGATAGAAAACTCGGACTTGACCCGATCAGGCCGTTGAGAGGCGTCACGCGCCTCATGTTGGCGCGCAGCCGCTCCACCTCGTTGCGCAAGCGCTGGGTCTCGAGCGCTCGGTGAATGAGACCCTTCAAGTCGTCGAGGTCAAATGGCTTGTTGAGATAATCGTAGGCACCGCCCTTTAGCGCCGCAATCGCAGTCCGCACTTCCGGATATGCGGTCATGATCACAATGAGGGCGTAATCGTCGAATTCCCGTATCGTCTGGGTGATCGCAACTCCGTTCGCGTCCGGGAGTCGCAAGTCGAGGAAGATCAGCTCGAAAGCAATTTCCCGAGCAAACTTTACGGCACCTGCGCCGTCGACCGCCTCTCGAACCTCATACCCCTGCTTTGCCAGGAACTCCGCCAGGGTCTCGCGGATGGTCGCGTCGTCATCGACAATGAGAATCTTATCAGCCATTTTTCAATACGGAGGCACGAAGCGAACACGCGTCCCGCTTGGCCACCGTCCCATCGATCGTTGCTGGCGCCGCCGTCGGCCAGTCAATGTCAAACCGGCTACCCTTGCCGACTTCGCTTGTGACCAAGATATTGGCGCCATGTTGGATGGCGATCTTCTTGACAATTGCCAAACCCAATCCAGAGCCGCCGTCACGCGTCGTGAAGAACGGGTCAAAGATTCGCGACAGTACTTCTTTTGAAATTCCCACTCCGCTGTCTTCGATCGAAAAGCGCATTCGAACCAAATCGTCCGAATCGCAATGTGCGCAATCTAATCCGCCTCTCGATATGACGATGTACCCCTTCTTCGGAATCGCCTGAATGGCATTGATAACCAGATTCAACAGTAGTTGCTTGAGCTGGTTGGGATCCGCCCATAACAGTGCGTCGCTATTCGCGAGCGTCCTCAATTCAATGTCGATACCGCGCGTCGCCGCCTCCTTGCGTGTCCATAGCAATACGTCGTCCAAGACGTCCTCCAGACGGCAAGGGACAGGGTGGAACTCCTGCGGTGCCACGAAACCACGAAAGGTCCGAAGGAAGTCCGACAATCGATCAATCTCGCCTTCGATCCGCAAGAGATGTCTTTCAACGTGAGAATTTTCAGAGTCTTCATCGAGCAGGACTTGAACGACCGCTTTCATGCCGGCAAGCGGATTGCCGATCTCGTGAGCGAGCGCCATCGCCAGTTCGCCCATCGTTGTCATCCTCTCCATCTGGAACATCTGGCGGTCGAGCTCGCGTCGCTCCTCCTGCAGCTGACGTTCGTTGCTCACGTCACGCGCAACGACAATGTAGCCTTCGGGCGCACCGTCACGTGCGACCGGCGTAATGTTAAGTGACAGCGTCTTATTGCCCAAATGGAGATCACGGAGACCGGGTCCTGGCTTGCCGCCGTTGGTGCCCCGCGCGCACTCGACCCAGTCAGGCCAGAATTCCGAGAAATTGCGACCGAGCACGTTCCCCCTTGCCTGAGCAAAAAGCCGGGCCGCGGCCGCATTGGCCAACTCGATCGCTCCCGAACGCGACAACGAGACTATTCCATCCCCTGTGCCTTCGATGATTGTCGACAGTTTCTTCCGCTGGCGCTCCAGTGCGGCGGTTCGCTCGCGTACCTGTTCCTCGAGGTGCTGACGCTGGCTCTCTAGCGACGCATAGTATCTCTCTAACTCCGCAGCCATCGAATTGAACCGATGGCCGAGATCCGCGATCTCATCGGTCCCCCTGAGTTGAATGCGGCGGGTAAAGTTCTTCGCCGCGACCGCCTCCGTTTCCGCGCGGAGTATGGTGAGCGGTCGCAATAGTCGCCGCGACACAAGAAAGCCAGCGACCCCGGTGACAGCGAGACTTAAGGCCAAGACCGCATACAGGAAATACAGATTGAAGACGGCCGCGAATAGCTGCCTGCGAGGAATTGCCAGTATGATTCGCCAATCTTGAGATCCGGTCGCTTGAAAGGTGGCGAGATCCGGACTCCTCAAGTTTACCGGCGCGTACGCAATAATCCATTCATCCAGAGTTTTCGTTCCGCGCTCCCCAAGAAGAACACGACTGAGCATGCTGCGTGGATATGTTTCTGCAAGTGCGTTCAGCGATTTCATCTTGAAGGAGCCGTCATGCTTCGCTGACCTGGAGAGATACCAGCCCGCTCGATCAACGAGGTACGCGATTCCATCCCTGACCTCGGCCATCTGTTGGATGGGATCGAGAATAACGGCCGCGTGTAGGTTAATGACCAGTAGTCCGTGAATGACGTCATTCTCATCGGCGATTGGAGTCCCGAACCGAATGACTGGTTTCTCCGGAGACTCGGGCGCCCCGTTTTCAACATTCAGATCTAACGGAGAAACATAGATCTCGCGGGGATTGAGGGGTAGAATTTCCTGGACATAGTAGCGGCGCGATTTGTCCTGGAGTTCCTCCTCCGGAACGACGTAGATGGAGTCGTTCCTGCGATCCACCCGGACGATTTCACGACCGGATGCATCGATGTATCTGATCTGATAAATGTAAGGATAAGCATGCGCGACCGATGAGAAATCGCGTTCGAGGCGATTTCGTACCTTCCTGAACTGTGGCAGATCGGTCGGGTCGGTTCGAACTAGTTCATCGAAGGCGGATGAGCTTGCGATGTACAGAAGTTCACTCGATAACTGGCCGAAAAAGCGCGCAATGCCCTCCGAGCGTGCGGCGACTTCCTGTTGCAGATGGGTCAGTGTTTCCCGTTTCAAGGCATCGACGGAGAAGAAGATGCCAACGAGTCCGGCGACCGAAGTAGGGACCACCGCTGCCAAGAGAAACGCGGCATAGATCTTGGAGGAAAGGCCCCTCATCCGAGGCAGCAGCAAGGACTTGAAGCTCGCGTTCATTCAGGCTCCAAGAGCTTTGCCGCATCGCCCAAGCCCACCGTCGCGCTTAATCGGAGGTCGCCCGCTTGGGCATTCCTCGGCGCAGTCCAGCGTCGCGACACTGCTGAAGCTGCGCCAGGATCGACAAGGTCACATTGATCTAGCGCAAATCGGAAACAGTGACAGGCCAAGGCCGTCTCGGCGCTGTCCGCTAATGGGCAGGGCCGGTCGGGTACGGCCCCACGGCCCTCGAAATCTCATGATTGGTCTGGCCCAGGATTGGCTGACACACTTTGTCCCGCTGCATCGGAGCCGGCGACCACCTCCGGACGCAGGACGCGACAGAACCCCTGCGGCCGGACGTCCAGCGCGGCGTTGAACTTGCTGGACATGTTTTGGAAAGCGATAAGTGCAGTCAGCTCAACAATGGCTTCGTCACTGAAGTATTGTCGAAGTGTTTCAAACTCTTGGTCACCTACCTGAATGTCCGATCGCGTCATCGCCTCGGCATAGCCGAGCGCTGCCCGCTCGCGGTCGTCGAACAGGCTACCCTCACGCCACTGTGATAAGCTGGAGAGTTTTTCCATACTGGCCCCGCGTTCAAGCAAGGCTGCTGAATTGAGGTCGACACAGAATGCGCACCAGTTGATCTGAGATACGCGGACTGTGACTAACGAGCGCAAGGCGGGATCGATCGGCGAGAGTTTGTGGTCGATCATGCCGTAGAGGAACGCCACGCCAAGAAACAGCCCTGGGGAGCGCGCCCACATCAGCGAGGACTCAAGCTCCTTGCCAAATTTCCGTCGCTGGTTCCAAAGGAACGGACGCAGGTACCAGGGGCAGTCAGATACTTCTCGCGGCTTGATACGCATGATTCAGTCCACGCCAGCCCTCCCCTTGTTGGGTTAGATGTGGCGGGGCGCCTTGATCCAAATCAAATTCCTACACGTCGTTTGGTAACGGAAGAGGCGGTCTTTGTGCTTTCCTCAGGATTGATCGACCAGTTTGTCGTAAGCTTTGCAGTCCGCCGCTTCGCCCGACCTGAAACGGAAGGCGATCGTCTTCTCGAATCCGCGGCCGTGAATCGATTCGCGATTTTGGCGCCACCCAATTTCCCCACGTCTCTGATGGCTTCGTCCGAAGGACCTCCTGGCGGCGATCTCGGCCGCCTTTCGAGCCTCTTCGACCACGATCTGTAATAGGCAATGGCCGTCATCAGGCCAATTCCAGCCATGCTCACGAGGATTTCGGCGAGCAGCGATGCCGAGATCTCCTCGAGCAGGAAGTGGGCAATGAACGAGAGCAAGAGGCCGCGCGATCCCCATCGCGCTTGGTGCCTTCGCCGTAGGCTGGCTTGAAAACCTGAATATTCTTTCGCGGTATCGACGCGGCTTTCGAAATCGCCGGCGGCCTCACGTTGATCGTGATGAAACTCTACTGCCGAACGCGGTTTATATCTGGATACCGGAACTAGCGGCATGAACCGATAGTGGTCATTGACTCAGTCAGAGGGTTGCGAATCGCAGCGCGAGCGCGCGTGACGCCAGTGCATGATACGGGACGCGAGGGATGGTACAGTCAAAAGACACCCCGCTACATCCGGAGGATAACCGATGCCCTTTCTCCCATCGCTCCGCAAAGGGGCGACCTTGCTTGATCTTTTCAAGGCGTTTCCGCAGACGAGCACACCACTGCTCCAGTTTCACGAGGTTCTGCTGCGCGGCCCTTCACCGTTCACCGAAGGCGAAAGGGAACTGATCGCGGCTTACGTCTCGGGCCTCAACCAATGTCGGTACTGCAAGGGCGTGCATACAGCAACGGCTGAGCTGCTGGGCGTGGCTCCCGATTGGGTTGGGAGCGCCAGCGATATCGAGGCCGCGCCGATCGAGGAAAAAATGAAGCCGGTCCTGCAATACGCTCGAAAGCTTACGCAGCAGGCAACCAGCGTGAGCCAAGCGGACGCCGACGCGATTTTCACCGCAGGTTGGGACGAAGCCGCGCTCTATCACACGGTGGCGGTGACTGCGCTCTTCAATTTCATGAACCGCCTTGTTGAAGGCGTCGGCATCACGCTGGATCCGAGCTACATCAAACCCGCCTCCGAGCGACTCGCCAAGGGAGGTTACCTGCCGCTCATCGAAATGTTGAAATCCTGAGCGCGGCGGCACTGTCTTTGAGGCGACCCCGCGACGGTTGCAAAGCCACCGAGGCGCGATGGGGAGCGCCTCATCGTTTCGAGTGCGGCTCACTTGTCGCTTACGGCGATCGAAATCGGCAGCGTCGAGGGTGGCAGGCAGACCTGTTCGGTACACGCCTGCGCCGTGACGGAGCCTTGAATTGGATCGATTCCCTGCAGGCTATCCTTGGAGAAATTGGCGACGACTACCACCGACCCCTCGTAAACATCGAGTCCCTCGGGCGCGAACCGCGAGGTAAATCGAACCGACTTCGGATACTCGACGTTCGCCGGCTTGACACCTTTGAACTCTAGGGCCGTCGGAATCAGGAAGTCGTAAGAAGCTGGGTTGGCATTGATGTGGAAGTTGTCATCCACCTTGATCGTGACGACAATCGCCTTTCCCTCCGGGACCGACTTGACGGAAGCGGCCACGTGGACGTGATCGGCTGAAGCCAGCCCACGGAGGTCGCCTTGCGGATTTTTGCCCGTTGCCGCGTTCGCAGCCGGCGCATTCTGGCGTGTTGAAGGCGGCGGATAGCGATTGAGCGTCGCGATGGCAGATGCCCATGCCTCGGGACGATCCTTGAATTGACCGCTCAACCGATGGACCGCGCTCGTCGCCGCGGTGAGATAGCGCGCCTCACCGGAGGCCGCATGTAGCCTGAGAAGCAGATCGATGGCCATCGACGTGCCGGACGGCATTTCCAGGTCGCCCTCATCTGTGATCGGAATCAGCAGACTTTCTTCATTCAGTGTCGTGGAGAACGAGCCATCGGGCCGGCTGAACCGGTCAAGCATCCTGTCGGCGAGCTCAGCTGCGCGCTTCTGCCATATCTTGTCGCCTGTCGCGTCGAGCAGCGACATGAGGGCCGATCCGAGAGAGGCATAGTCTTGCAGGAACGCGTCAGTCTGCGCGCGACCACGGAAGACCTCATGTTTGAGGATGCCCGTCTTGTCGTCGTATGCGAGCGTCCAGAGGCGCTCGGCGGACGTTTTTGCCAAATTCACGAATTCGGCCTGGTTCAGGATTCGCCCGCTGTCCGCGAGAGCCGCAATGGCGAGCCCATTCAATACAACTACCATCTTTTCGTCACGCGCCGGTTGGGGGCGCTTCTCCCGGACGGCCATCAGCGCGGCCCGGCCCGACGAGAATGCAGCAAGCATCTCTGAAGCATCGTTAAAGCGCGCGCCCTTCAGCGTCTGGTTGATAGGCACCCGCAGCCGCAACACGGCGGGCGGCTCGCCATTGACGCTCTGCGGATGCGCTATGTCAGGGACATTTGGCCTCGGTAGCGGCGTCAATCCATAAACACTGAGAAATCGCTCCGCCTCCTTGGCGCCCAAAATCGATATGATCTCCCCGCGCGTCCACAGATAGCCTGCCCCTTCCACGCCATCCAGCTGCGCATCGCGCGCGGTGTAAAAGCCGCCTTCCGGCGCCATCGCGTCCCTTGCCAGATACCGGGCGGTCTCAAGGGCGACTTCCTTGTACAGCGGCTTCTTTGCCAGCTGAAACGCCGTCGAATAGAGTTGAAGGAGCTGCGCATTGTCATAGAGCATTTTCTCGAAATGCGGGACCGACCACGACGGCTCGGTGCTGTAGCGGTGGAAGCCGCCGGCAAGGTGATCGTGGATGCCGCCGAAGGCGACGGCATCGAGCGTGGCCAGGACATTCGACAGGGCCTGCGGCGTGCGATTGAGCCGATAGTCGGTCAGCAGCAGGGCAAGACGCGGCGCATGCGGAAACTTGGTGCCGCTGCGCCGATCCGCAAAGCCACCCGCCAGCGGATCGAATTGCGGCAACAACTTATCGCGCGCCTTGGCGAGCCACGCAGCCGGATCGACCGGTGCGTTGCCCTGGCCACTCGCGGCTGACTGCAGTTGGCGCAGCGTGGCCGTAACCTTTTCACCAACACCCAACACGTTGGCCCGATCGGACGCCCATGCCTGACTGAGCGCGGCGAGAATGGTTGGAAATCCAGGCCCCGAGCGTGGATCATCCTTCGGCGGGAAGTAGCTGCCCGCATAAAAGGGCTTGAGATCCGGCGTCAGAAACAGATTGTTCGGCCAACCGCCTCCTCCGGTCATGATCTCGCGCGCTAGCATGTAGATGCGATCCACATCGGGCCGCTGTTCGCTGTCGACCTTCACATTGATGAACCATTGGTTCATCAATTTCGCGATGTCCGGATTCGAGTAGATCGTCCGCTCCGCAACGTGGCACCAGAAGCAGGTGCTGTAGCCGACCGAGAGGAAGATCGGCTTGTTCTCCCTTTTTGCCTTCGCGAAGGCCTCCGGCCCCCAGGGATACCAGTCGACTGGATTGTGGGCGTGCAGCAGCAAATAGGGATCGTTGGAATCGATCAGCCTGTTGGTATATTCATGCTTGGCGGTGGAATGATTGGGAGAGAGTCCGCTTCCTGCCGTATCCTCGACCATCGCTCCGTCCGCGTGATGCCAGATCATCCCGGCCACGACGGCAAGCCCAACGCAAGTTCGTTTAAGAAGACGCCCAGCCATCCCGATCATGAACCCGGTCATCGCGATGACCCCTGTTGACCAAAGTCGCCGCAGAGGGCCGCAACGACACGCTAGCACCACAACCTCGGCGCAGCCCCGGGGCGGTCAGGTCAAATTCATGTGACGAATGGAAGCCCGATCGCAGGGTTCCTAAGGGGCAGAATTGCCTCGAACTGGTCCAGCGGCTTCACGCTATGGGATTGGCTACACGGCACGCTGGGGCTCAACGTCCCACAGGCGGCGATAACGACGGGAGTCCCAGCATATCGTCGGCCCGCCGAGGTGACGCTGCCGAAACTCGTGCGAATGCCGTTCGAACACCAGCGCGGCAGCTTCCTGTTGCCAAACGGCCGGACACCGGAACTTGCGAATCGCGGCCGGCGCGGCAGAAAGGTTCAGCTAGTGCCTTGAGGGTTCGAACCGGCCCCACCGAACCCGCCGGCAGCCTGAGCGCGCACTGTCGGTTGTTGCCTCATATACATGATGGCCAAGCGGTCTGGTGAAACGCCTAGCCAAAACAGGAAGTGAAGCTTCATCCAGCCATAGACTATTTCGGAAGCCCGGCGCCCCTCGAAGCGCCGGGATGATGTTATGAGCGGCGGGTCTGCAATGCAGCATGTCTTACCGTAGCGCTCCATTCGGGCGACGAAGTCAAGATCCTCCATGACGGGGATGGCGCGCATACCACCGATCGCGTCATAGGCGGAGCGCCGAACGAAAATGCCGGAATCTCCATAATAGAGCCGCAGGTAACGAAGCCAGCCGTACACGCGGGTGAGGCCTCTGCTGAATCGATCTCCGCCATCAAACAGGAGGCGGAAATTGCCGCCGACTATGTTCGGCGACCCTGCGAGGATCTGCGCGATGCTTCGCAATCCTTCCTCCGGAAACACCGTGTCAGCATGGAGGAAGAAAAGCACGTCACCGCGCGCTTCGGTGACGCCCCTCGATAGCTGCGTCCCGCGCCCTGGCTTCGAGAGAACCACCTTCGCTCCCATCTGCTGTGCGATCTCAGCGCTTCCATCCAAGCTGCCGCCATCCACGACGATGACCTCATGCTCGGTTTTCTCCCTGGTAAGCACCTGAAGCAGAGGCGGCAGCCTGGCGGCCTCGTCGAGGACGGGAATGATGATCGAGATCATGCGCTCGCCCCAGCCTCGTTCAGGACGGTGAAAAGCCTTGCGACCTCGTTCAGGCTTTCCCCGATCACATCGGGAGCATTCATTGTCTTCGGAAACCTTTGACCACGTGCCACAAAGCCCGCCATCAGGCCCGCGGCTCTTGCGCCGTGAACGTCCCATGCGTGGGTGGCGACAAGCGCAAGCTCGCGGGCATCGACCGTGGCAATCCGGGCAGCATGGAGATACACATCCTTGCGCGGCTTTGATACCTTCACCTCGTCGACCGAAACGATGTGATCGACGAAGGGCATCAGATTGGCTCGCTCCAGGAGAGCCTTGGTGACGGCAGCCGCGCCATTGCTGATGGCAATGATCCCGATCCCGGCCGAGTTCAGGGCCTCGAATGCCTGCCCTGTATCGTCACGGGCGGGGAGTTCCGAAATCGTGCTCAGCAGCAGTTGCTTGGCGTTTGACCATGATGACAGCCTCGAGACCCAACAGTACTGAGCTGTACTTCAGCGTTCCGGCGGGGGACAGCATAACACTGACCGCCGCCCGGCATCATGCCGCCGGCGGGGTCCACATGTCGATACGCGGTTCGCTCGGCCCCGTGTAGAGGTTACAGCGACGTTGCAGCCACTACGAAGAATTCTTCAGGCAAGAAGGCTGAGCCGGACACAAATCTTTGAACCCGGCGCGATCGGGCCGATTGATACAAATAGGACGCGTGGATGCGGGATGAAGCGGATACAGCAATGCGGCGCGTGGATCTTTGTGTCATTGGCGGAGGAGCGGCCGGACTTTCGGTGTCGGCCGGCGCTGCCCTTCTTGGCCTCAAGGTCGTTCTCATTGAGCGCGATCGAATGGGTGGCGAATGCCTGAACACAGGCTGCGTGCCGTCAAAGGCGTTGCTCGCCGCCGCGAAGACCGCGCAGACCGTTCGCGACGCGACATCGTTTGGCATCGACGCAAGCCCGATGGTCGACTTCAAGCGTGTCCATGCCCATGTGCGATCAGCCATCGATTCGGTTGCACCGCACGATTCGGTCGAGCGATTCCGGAAGCTGGGAGTGGAGGTGATCCGGGGCGAAGCGCGCTTCCTCGATAGCCGCACCATTTCCGTCAATGGGACGAGTTTCCGCGCCAAACGCGCCGTGATCGCGACCGGCTCCGAGCCGGCAGTACCCGAGATCGCCGGGCTCCACGACGTTCCGTTTTTTACTAATGAGAACATTTTCGATAACGATACGCTTCCGGAGCACCTCATCATCCTGGGTGGCGGACCAATCGGAGTGGAAATCGGACAGGCCTACCGGCGTCTTGGCGCGGCCGTGACCATTCTTGAACGTGACAAGGCCATGCCGAAGGACGATCCCGAGCTCGCCCGTGCGCTGTTGCAGCGTCTGGCGGCTGAGGGAATCGCCATCCGTGAAAACGCGCAGGTGAAAGTCGTCGCACGCGAGGGCCAGGAAGTCCGCGTCACAGTGGAAGACGCAGGTCAATCCACGCAGGTTTCCGGTTCGCATCTCCTCGTTGCAACAGGACGCAGGGCAAGGACTGCCGGACTTGGACTGCAAGCGGCGGGCGTCGAGCATGACGAGCAAGGGATAAAGGTCGATCATTACCTGCAGACCACGCAGCGCGGAATCTACGCGGCGGGCGATGTCATCGATGGTCCGCGCTTCACCCACGTGTGCTCGTACCATGCCGGCATAATCGTCAGAAATGCCCTGTTCCGTTTGCGCGCGAAGGTCGACTATCGATCACTGCCTTGGGTGACGTACACCGACCCGGAACTCGCGCAAGTCGGGCTGACCGAAGAACTGGCCCGAAAGCAGCACGGCGACGAGATTCGGGTGATCCGCGTCCAGTCCAGCGACAACGACCGTGCGCTTGCCGAGCGGCGCAGCGAGGGCATGCTCAAGCTGGTCGCCGATCGCCGGGGCCGTGTGCTCGGCGCGTCCATCCTGGGAGCGCACGCCGGCGAACTCGCACAGCTTTGGATCATTGCCATTGAGCAAAAAGTGAAGCTTGGGGCGATCGCCCAGATGATTGCACCCTACCCCACATGGGGTGAACTCAACAAAGCGGCGGCGTCGGAATTCGCCAAGCCCTTGCTGACGCATTGGCTGACCCGCGGCGCTGCCAGAGCTCTATCCTGGTTGCCTTGAGCGAGGTTTCCAATGAACGCGCCGAACAGATCCCCCTTGATGGACAGACAGCGTCGATCTCTACCGCGCCTTCCGCGAAGGCGGTTGAAACCTCCGGCCGACGACTCCGCATGATACGAGACGGCCCGAATATTTACCAATCCGAGATTATGGCCTGATTGGCGACTGCCACGGGTCGGCACTTGTCGGCCGCGACGGTTCGATCGACTGGTGTTGCCTGCGCCGGTCCGGACACGTAACCGACGCTAGGCGGCGTTTCCCTCTCGCCCCGTGGGCGGACGTGTCCAACTTTCCTTGGCTAACCCGGTAACCTCTTCTGTTCCTCGGGCGAACGGCTGCAGCGAGGCGTGAGTACGCTCGCGCTGCCATCCGACGGAGACAGACAAGACGGTGCTTTTCCACACTCGCGCGCCGGCACGCCGTTGAAGGGTGCGGCCTTCGTCGGCATCGGTGCATGTGTCCTCACCGCCTCGACAACGTCACCGGGGCATCCCTTACGCGCGCCATGCCGTACCGGCTGGTGTCCGTAACGACGGGGTTCTGAGACCCGTCGATTTTTCAAACGAAGGAGACCGATATGGGTACGCTCAAGAAATCACTGCAAACGCTCACTTCCATCGCCGCAATCGGCGGCATGATCGCCGCCGCACCAGTGCCGGCAGCAGCACAGGGGAAAAATCCCTGTGCCCCCAAGAGTTCGCAGCAAAGCACCAATCCGTGTGCGGCGAAGGGCAAGAAGGCTGCGAATCCTTGTGCGCCGAAGGCTGCAAACCCCTGCGCGCCGAAGGCTGCAAATCCCTGCGCGCCGAGAAAGTAGCGTCCCCTTAGTTCTGGCGCTGAAGCCGGCTCAGACGTACCATGGTAGCATCGGAGACGATGGGCACACGCCGTCTTCGATTACAGCTTCGAACCAAGCGGCCTGCTACGACGGAGGCAGGTCAAATCGACGCGGCGACGCTGCGCCTTCGACGGAAGCTGTTCAATAGAGGAGTGATCGCGATGTCACCAACTCCGAAGGGTGGCCCTGGTCCGGTCCCGAAATCGGCTCTTGCGCAAGAAGTGTTGTCGCGGATGGCCGATGCCGCAATCGATGTCGTCGACTGTCTACGGGATCTGAACGAATCCGGAAGCAACCTGGTCATGGAGGCATTGCGGGGTAGCGACGGCTTCACCGAATGGGCGCACTACCCGTCAAATGAGGTGCACGATCCCGGATCTCACGCCCATTATTACCTCCATGCCCATTCCCCTGATGATCGGGACCGTTCGGACTATGCCCATTTCCATACATTCATAGGACCGAAGGGCATACCATCCGGAATTCGCCCCGCGGCGACGAACCGCCAAGGGCCTCGCCAGGCGGTTGGCGATGAAGGTATGACGCATCTTATCGCCATTTCGATGACGCCAACCGGGATGCCGGAGCGCCTGTTTACCACCAATCGCTGGGTGACGGCCGAAACGTGGTATCGGGCGCCCGATGTCATCGCCATGCTGGATGGATTTGTTGTCAACGTCGAGCACCCATCGCATATCCTCAACCGATGGCTCACGGCCATGTTCGTGTTGTTCAGGCCGCAGATTGAGTGCCTGCTTCTCGAGCGCGATCGCGTGATCGAGCGGTGGCGCATCTTGCATCCGGAAGAGGATGTCTTCGAGGATCGTCGGCTGGACATCGCATCGTCGATCGATATCTCGCTTCATCAGCATATCGAGTGGATCGATAGTGCTCTTGAGGGAGGTTCGGCCGCCGCCGAAGAAGTCCATGACGTAGCAACGCATTGATCTTCCGACTGGAACACCTACGACCGCGTGTCACGCCTGGGAGGCAGGATTTAGGCGAAACCTACTCGCGAGTTGCCACCTCTCTGAGACGCGCCCACATCATTCGCGGCTTCAGCCCATTTCAGGGCCCTGAAGTCAAATCCGCTCTCGATCGTCGGTTTGACGACGCGGAAATAGGGCGAAACATCGAAATCGCGCGGCACGAACAGCGAATGGTGCCGGATGTGCATGATCTCATCAATGCAATCTGGACACTCCCCGGTTGCTGCGGCGCGATACTCGATACAGGGAAGCACCGGATAGTGCACCGATTGGAAGGCTTGCGCGATCAGCGTAGAACAGATCGCACGGGTCGGATCGCCGCTCCCGAAGGCGATCATGCGGCGACGAAACCGCGTAGGGACCGGCGGAGTCGGCAGCAGATAGCGAGCAAGATCGATGACATTCTTGAGATCGTAGCGGTGTCCGAGCCGGTCGATCGCAAATCCGATGACGGCTTGCCGCTCTTCCTCGCTGAGCCCCACCGCCCGGCAGATTCGAGTGGGCCTTCCGGCAAACGCCTCGATACCGACGCTGCGAATGCCTTGAAGGAGATCGGCTTCAATGAAGCAGTGAGTCGGGTCATGGAGTCGCCCGTTGCCGTGCGTGCCGACAAAGAGCGCCGCGTGAGACCATGTCGACTGCGTAAGGTATTTTATCGCAGTAGCGATCTGCGAATTGCCTTCGACCAGCAGGACGTCAGCTGGCTCGAGATAGCGCAAGAGCCGGTCCGGCGGACTGGGCGGAGACGCGGCGCGGAGAGGCCGTTCCCTGCTCAAAAAGGCCGCGAGAGCCTGACCAACCTGCTCCGATACTTTGCGCAGTAGAACCACCTTCGCCCTGAAAACGCGTTTCTCCTACATCGGGTAGTTCGTTGCTGCGGGATGTCCTGTTACATCAGCTCGAGGCTTAACTAGTGCCTCGTCACAGAGGATTTGACTGGTTGATTTCGAGCCATTTGAGAATTGGGAATTCGTCTTTGGGAACGAGGAGTTCGATGCTTCGGGCGACGCCGGGTTGACGTCGGATAAGACCGGCTCGTTCGAGGGTGACGACCATCTGGTGAACCGAAGGTGGGCTGACGCGGAAATGGCGCTGCATGTCGGCTTCTGCGGGAGAGCACCGGAACATGTACGAGTAGGTGTAAATGAAGGCGAGGTACTCGCCTTGCCTTTCGGTGAAGCCTTGCGCGCCGGGGCGACGGGCGGCGCCCGATTTCTGATTCATTTGTCGATTCATCCGGCTCTCCGACAAGGGGGGCGAGATGAATGTACGTTATCGGGTCGAACTGAGCCAAGCCGAACGCGACGAACTGACCACGATGCTGAGCAAGGGCAAATGCGCCGTCCGCAAGCTCAAGCGAGCCCAGATCCTGCTGACGGCGGACGCCGGCCGCAGCGACGAGGAAATTGCCCGCACCGTGGCGGTGGGCGGCTCCACCGTGTACCGGACCAAGCGGCGCTTCGTGGAAGGCAATCTGGAACGGGCGCTGAGCGAGGAGCCGCGTCCCGGGGCG
>NZ_JBQTHN010000157.1:0-11386 GCF_052389815.1 Bradyrhizobium sp.
CGCAGCAAGCGGCCCATCGCAACCCGCACCACGTTTCGTGACGATCGCGAAACGTCCCTCACGGTGGCACGGGCTGGGGAGACGTATAACGTAAATCGGAATTCCGGTAAAGAGAAATATTTTTGCCGGGAGGACTTGACACGATTCCGGCAAACCGAAGGCGATGTGCCCGTCGTGTCGGATTTGCAACACTGCGCGCCCCGCCCTCCGCTGTCGTCCCTGCGAACGCAGGGACCCATAACCACCGGGAGTGGTTGCTTCAAAGAAAGCCGGCCAGCAGCTCGTTTCAACCACAACGGCCGCGGCGTATGGGTCCCTGCGTTCGCAGGGACGACAGCGGAGCAAGACGCACGTTTACGCGCTCACTCCCTACCCCGGAAACGTCACGGCTTCGATGCGGTTGCCGTCGGGGTCGGTGACGAAGGCGGCGTAGTATTTGACGCGGTCGTGCGGGCGGATGCCGGGCGGGCCGTCGCAGCGGCCGCCGGCGGCGAGGGCTGCGGCGTGGAAGGCATCGACATCGGCGGTCGATCGCGCGCGCAGCGCGATGTGCACGCCACTGCCCTCGCCGACCGCGCTCATGGCGGCGCGCAGGTTGATCCAGAACTCCGGATAGGCCTTGCCGAAGCCGAGCGTCGCCGGCCGCGCCACGAGGCGCGCAAGGCCGAGCGGCGCGAGTGCGGCTTCATAGAAGCGCGCGGCGCGATCGAGGTCGCGGACGGCGACGGAGATGTGGTCGATCATGGCCCGGGTCCAGCGTTCTGCAATTCAAGTATGGAACACGAATGACCGCATGAACAGGCGTTCATGAGCGTGGCGCAATGGTCATGGAAGTTTCGTGGAAATGCCCGATGGAACTTCCTACGTCCTGCCGCGTAGGAGTAATTACCATGACGCAATCCCAGAAATTCCTCGACAATGCAGAGAACTGCGCCGAGCTTGCCGAGCGCGCCAAGGACGCGCCGACCTACAGGCGCTACAAGCTGATGGAGGCCGGCTGGCTGGCACTGGCGAGGGAGCAGGACTGGCTCGACGGCGTGACGCCGCCGCACAGAAGGGCGTCGTAGCCAAAACCGTCATTGCGAGGAGCGAAAGCGACGAAGCAATCCATGTCTCAGCGAGCCGAGAGATGGATTGCTTCGCTTCGCTCGCTATGACGGAAACGGCGAATGCCTAAGCCGGCGCGCCCGATTTCACCAGCTTGTAGACCACCGAATCCATCAGCGCCTGGAACGAGGCGTCGATGATGTTCGGGGAGACGCCGACGGTGGTCCAGCTGTCGCCGTTCTCGTCCTCGCTCTCGATCAGCACGCGCGTGACCGCCTCGGTGCCGCCATTGAGGATACGCACGCGGTAGTCGATCAGCTTCAGGCCCTCGATGTATTTCTGGTACTTGCCGAGATCCTTGCGCAGCGCGACGTCGAGGGCGTTGACGGGGCCGTTGCCTTCCGCGGCGGAGATCAGCCGCTCGCCGGCAACGTCCACCTTCACCACCGCCATCGCGACCGTGACGCGCTCGCCGAGCGCGTTGTAGCGCTGCTCGACATTGACGTCGAACTGCTCGACCTTGAAATATTCCGGCACCCGGCCGAGCACGCGGCGCGCCAGGAGCTGGAACGAGGCGTCGGCGGACTCGTAGGCGTAGCCCGCCGCCTCCTTCTCCTTCATCTCCTCGACGAGGCGCGTCAGCTTGGGATCGCTCCTGTCGAAGGCGATGCCGGCGCGCTCGAGCTCGGCGATGACGTTGGAGCGGCCGGCCTGGTCGGAGACCAGCACCTTGCGGTGATTGCCGACGGATTCCGGCGCGACATGCTCGTAGGTCTGCGGGTCCTTCAGCACGGCGGAGGCATGGATGCCGGTCTTGGTGACGAAGGCGCTCTCGCCGACATAAGGCGCGTGCCGGTTGGGCGCGCGGTTGAGCATGTTGTCGAGCGTGCGCGAGACCTTCATCAGGCCGCCCATCTGTTCGGCGCTGACGCCGATCTCGAAGCGGTCGGCAAATTCCTGCTTCAGGCGCAGCGTCGGGATCAGCGAGCAGAGATTGGCGTTGCCGCAGCGCTCGCCGAGGCCGTTGAGCGTGCCCTGGATCTGCCGGGCGCCGGCGCGCACGGCGGCCAGCGAATTGGCCACCGCCTGCTCGGTGTCGTTATGGGCGTGGATGCCGACATGGCTGCCGGGGATGTGTTTCGTCACCGCAGTGACGATGCTCTCGACCTCGTGCGGCATCGCGCCGCCATTGGTGTCGCAGAGCACCACCCAGCGCGCACCGGATTGGTAGGCGGCTTTGGCGCAGGCCAGCGCGTAGTCGGCGTTCTCCTTGTAGCCGTCGAAGAAATGCTCGCAGTCGACCATCACCTCGCGACCGGCGGCTTTCGCCGCCGCGACGCTGTCGCGGATCGAGGCGAGGTTCTCCTCGTTGGTCGTCTCCAATGCCACCCGCACCTGATAGGCAGAGGACTTCGCGACGAAGCAGATCGCATCGGCCCTGGCCTCGATCAGCGCGGCAAGGCCGGGATCGTTCGAGGCGGAGCGGCCGGGCCGGCGGGTCATGCCGAACGCGGTGAAGCGCGCGTGGTTCAGCGTCGGCCTCACGGCGAAGAACTCGGTGTCGGTGGGATTGGCGCCGGGATAACCGCCCTCGACATAGTCGATGCCGAGCCCGTCCAGCATTTCGGCAATCATCTTCTTGTCGTGCAGCGTGAAGTCGACGCCATTGGTCTGCGCGCCGTCGCGCAGCGTCGTGTCGAAGAGATAGAGGCGTTCGCGGCTCATGAGGAAGCTCCGGCAGAAGGCGAAAGCTGCTTCTGCATCGTGGTGTTGGCGAGCCATTCGCCGTGGCGGGGAACCGAATTGCGCTGCCTGGCGACGTAGCCGCGCTTTCTGAAGAAATCGATCGCGGTGTCGCTGGCATCGACCGAAAGCGTCTTGGCGCCGCGCGCGCCCGCAAGCCTTTCCAGCGCATCGACCAGCATGGCGCCGACGCCCTGCCCGGCCACGCTCGGATGCACATAGAGCATGTCGATGGTCTCGTTGCCCCTGAGCGAAGCGAAGCCGACCGGCGAGTTCTGCACGGTCGCGATCAGCGTCAACTCGCCCGCGAGCCTGTTGCCGAAAGCGTCCTCGTCCTCGGCCGCCACGGCCCAGGCCTGCTGCTGCGCCTCGTTGTAGTCGTCGCCGGTCAGCTCATGAATGGCGGCGACGAAGATCTGCGCCAGCATCGCCGTGTCCGATGCCAGATACGGCCGCAGCGCAGGTTTGGGCAGCGACTGACCCATCGCGTCAAAACACTCCGAACAGTTTCAGGACAAGTAATGCAGCAGCGATGATCACCGCCCATTTGATGAAGATGTAATAGCGCCAGTGTTTCGGGAAAGGTGTGTCGGGTTTCGTCATCAGGCCATCTCCCATGTCGTCAACGGCTTGCCGTCCTTGTCCCTGCCGTCCTTGAGAAGAACGCCCATGGCGGCAAGCTCGTCGCGGATGCGGTCGGACTCCTTGAAATCCTTGCGCGCGCGCGCGGCGGCACGGTCGGCGATCAGGGTCTCCACCCGCGCGGGGTCGATGCCGCTTGCCTGCTGCTTGCGGCCCTTCCAGTCCGCTGCCGATTGCGACAGGAAGCCGAGCATGCGCAGCGTCGCGGCGAAATCGGCGCGATCTTTCTCGCTGGTGTTGGCTTGATGGCGCAGCGCGTGCAGCGCCGCCAGCATCTGGGCGGTGTTGAGATCGTCGGACAACGCTTCGACCGCGGCAGGCGCAGGTTCGCCGCCGGTAGCATCGGCCGCGGCGGCGTACCAGTCGTCCAGCGTCTTCGCGCTCTCCTCCGCGTTCTTCAGCGTCCAATCGAGCGGCGAGCGATAGTGCGTCTTCAGCATGGTCAGGCGCAGCACCTCGCCGGGCCAGTCGGCCAGCAGATCGCGGATGGTGAAGAAGTTGCCGAGGCTCTTCGACATCTTCTCGCTTTCGACTTGCAGGAAGCCGTTGTGCATCCAGAAATTCGCCATGCGGTCGGCATGGAAGGCGCAGCAGGTCTGCGCCAGCTCGTTCTCATGGTGCGGGAACACCAGATCGATGCCGCCGCCATGGATATCGAAGCGCTCGCCGAGATGCTTCCACGCCATCGCGGAGCACTCGATGTGCCAGCCCGGACGCCCGGGGGCTGCGATGCCTGATGGCGACGGCCATGACGGCTCGCCGGGCTTTGACGGCTTCCACAGCACGAAGTCGGTGACGTCGCGCTTGTAGGGCGCAACATCGACGCGGGCGCCGGCGATCATTTCGTCGAGCGAGCGCTTTGCCAGCGCGCCGTAGCGCGGCAGGACCGCATTCGCGGCATTCATCGCCTGCGGCGAGAACAGCACGTGGTCCTCGGCGACATAGGCAAAGCCGCCGGCGATCAGCTTCTCGATGATCGCGCGCATCTCCGGAATATGCTCGGTCGCGCGCGGCTGCACCGTCGGCGGCAAGCAGCCGAGGGCGGTGACGTCGTCCTGATACTGCTTGTAGGTTTCTTCCGTGACCTTGCGGATCGCCTCGTTCAGCGGCAAGCCGGGATAGTCGCGTGCGGCCCGCGCGTTGATCTTGTCGTCGACGTCGGTGATGTTGCGGACATAGGTGACATGATCGGCGCCATAGCGATGGCGCAGCACGCGGAACAGGAGGTCGAACACGATCGCCGCCCGGCCGTTGCCGATATGGGCGTAGTCGTAGACCGTCGGCCCGCAGGCATACATGCGGACGTTATTGGCATCGAGCGGCACGAAGGGCCGCTTTTCCCGGGTCAGCGTATCGTAGAAGCGCAATTGCATGGGACTCCGTCCGGTGGCGGCCGGGCGTCCAACAATCTCGAATGAGAGAAAAGACGGCCTCAGCCAGCGAATCGCTAGCTAATAATCTCGCGGCAAATGGCGCAGATATCGAGGTGGCCGTTCATGCGGCTACCTTTGGGCCAGCCGCCTCGCCGCGTCAAGGCCGAACCGCCCCGTTTTGGCCGCTTTTGGCACCCAAACGGCGCCTCCGCGCCGGTTGTCGTATGGTTAATCATTCTTAACCATTGGGGTTTATCGAGTGTCTGGTTTCCTCCACTCGATCGGTCCCGCATGCGATTCCCCAAGGCATTATTTGAGGCGTTTCTCGCCGGCGCGCTCGCCCTCGCCGGCTCGGCGGCCTTCGCCGACACCCGCGTGTTCATCATTGCCAACCAGGCCGACGGCTATGGCGTCGACCAGTGCCTGGCGAAGGGCGACAAATGCGGCGCCCATGCCGCTCGCGCCTATTGCCAGCAGCGGGATTTCGCGCAGGCGGTGTCGTATCGGCGCGTCGATCCCGACGAGATCACCGGCGCCGTTCCCAGGAATGTGACCGAGCGCTGCGGCCACTCCGGCTGCAATGAATACGTCGCCATCACCTGCGAGCGCTGAAACCGGGCGTTTTCCGCGGTAATCCGTTGGCACCGCCACACCGGCGCCGCCAAAACGACGTGACGCTGCCCACGGAAGCGGCTAGGAAGTCTGCCATGGCCGCGCGCTGGATTTTGCGTCGGCCGCGCGCTCAGGCCTAATGGCCGCCCGCGAAATCGTTCAATGGCCGGATATGCTGCAAACGCTGACCAATCCCCTCTCCCGGTGGCTCCTCGCCTGCGCCCTGCTTGCCGCCCCCGTGGCGCTCCCGGGCGAAAGCGCAGCTCAAGTGAACGACAGTTTTGCCCAGATGCCGGGCGGTCCGGCGCAGGCCGGCCCTCCGCCGGGCAATCCGATGTGCCAGCGGCTCGAGATGCAGCTTTCCACCATCGACCGCGGCACCGGCACCGGGGATCCGGCCAAGGACGAGCAGATCCGCCGCTACCAGGATGCGCAGGCGCGCCAGCAGGCCGAGCTCGACCGCGTCACCTCGCAGGCCAAGCGCATGGGCTGCGAAAGCTCAGGCTTTTTCTCGCTGTTCAACCAGAACTCGGCGCAATGCGGTCCGGTCAACAACCAGATCCAGCGGATGCGCGGCAATCTCGACCAGATCAACACCAGCCTGGAGCAATTGCGCAGCGGCGGGCTGGGCGGCGCCGACCGCGAGAACCAGCGCCGCTCGGTGCTGACGGCGCTGGCGCAGAACAATTGCGGCCCGCAATATGCGGCGGCATTGCGCGACCAGGGCGGAGGCCCGGGCGGCTTCCTCGGCGGCCTGTTCGGCAACGCCATGCCCGCGCCGCCCGGCGGCGATCCCGGCTCGATGTCCGGCACCTATCGCACGGTGTGCGTGCGCACCTGCGACGGCGCCTACTTCCCGGTCTCGTTCGCCACGGTGGCGGCGCGCTTTGCCGACGACGAGAGGACCTGCAAGTCGCTGTGCCCGGCGACCGAAGCCAATCTCTATGCCTATCCCAATCCGGGCGGCGACATGAACCAGGCGGTATCGACCACGGGCCAGCCCTACACGGCGCTGCCGACCGCCTTCAAGTTCCGCGCCTCGCACGATCCGGCCTGCTCCTGCAAGGCGGCGGGACAGACCTGGTCCGACGCGCTGAAGTCGGTGGACGACAAGGCCATGCTGGATCAGCAGGGCGACATCATCGTCACCGAAGAGAGCGCCAGGAAGATGCAGCAGCAGAAGATGCAGGCGCAGCAGCCCAAGGGCGCGGGCAAGAAAGGCGCGGCTCCGGCGACGACGGCGAGCGCGCCGCCGGCAGCACCGGCATCGCCGCCCGCGGATGGCAAGGACAAGCCGATCCGCTCGGTCGGCCCGACCTTCATTCCGAACAACAACACGACGACGCGCTGAGCGCGGCCATCCGCCGTCATTGCGAGCGAAGCGAAGCAATCCAGCTTTTGCCGCAGCAAGAAAGCTGGATTGCTTCGTCGCTTCGCTCCTCGCAATGACGGGCGAGCGCTGAAACCCAAAGTCGCCTATCCGTCGAACGCTTCGGCCGAAACCTTGCCGGCGCGCGAGACCAGCGTGTCGTCGGGCGCGGGCAGCGGCTTGCCGTTGTCGCGGAAGCGGTTGGTGATGGGATAGCGGCGGTCGCGGCCGAAATTCTTCTCGGTCACCTTGACGCCGGGCGCGGCCTGGCGGCGTTTGTATTCGGCGATGTTGAGCAGGCGATCGATCCGCGCCACCACCTCCCTGTCGAAGCCGGCGGCAACGATGTCGGCCAGCGGCATCTCGCGCTCGACGAGGCGCTCGAGGATGCCGTCGAGCACGTCGTAGGGCGGCAGCGAATCCTGGTCGGTCTGGTTCTCGCGCAGCTCCGCCGTCGGCGGGCGCGTGATGATGTTGGGCGGGATCACCTCGCCGGACGGGCCGAGCGCGAAATCCGGCTTCCATGAATTGCGCAAGCTGGAGAGACGGAACACCTCGGTCTTGTAAATGTCCTTGATCGGGTTGAAGCCGCCGTTCATGTCGCCGTAGAGCGTGGCGTAGCCGACCGACATTTCCGACTTGTTGCCGGTGGTCACCACCATGGCGCCGGTCTTGTTGGAAAGCGCCATCAGCAGCGTGCCGCGGGTGCGCGCCTGCAGATTCTCCTCGGTGATGTCGCGCGGCAGGCCTGCGAAGGGCGCGGACAGGATCTTTTCGAAGCCATTGACGGCGTCGGCGATGGGCAGGATCTCATAGTGGATGCCAAGCGCCTTCGCCAGCTTCGCCGCATCGTCCAGCGAGACCTGCGCGGTGTATTTGAAGGGCAGCATGATGCCGCGCACCTTGTCGGCGCCGAGCGCGTCGACTGCGATCGCCGCGCACAAGGCCGAATCGATGCCGCCGGAGACGCCGAGCAGCACGCCCGGGAATCCGTTCTTGCGGACATAGTCGCGCAGGCCCAGCACGCACGCCGCGTAATCGCCCTTGTCGCCTTCGAGCAGCGGCGTCACGGGCCCCGAGCAGCGCCAGCCGCCGGCGTCCTTGCGAAAGACCAGCGTCGCGACGTCCTCGACGAAGCACGGCTGCTGGCAGGCGACGGACAGGTCGGCGTTCAGCGCGAAGGAGGCGCCGTCGAACACCAGCTCGTCCTGGCCGCCGACCTGGTTCAGATAAACCAGCGGCAGCCCGCTCTCGGTGACGCGGGCAACCGCAACCGAAAGCCTGATATCCTGCTTGTCGCGCGCATAGGGCGAGCCGTTGGGCACGACGAGGATTTCCGCGCCGGTTTCCGCAAGGCACTCGACGACGTTCTCGTAGTCCTCGGACTCCTCGAGCCAGATGTCCTCGCAGATGGGCACGCCGACCCGCACGCCCTTTACCGTCACCGGGCCGGCCGCGGGCCCGCGCGCGAACAGGCGCTTTTCGTCGAACACGCCGTAGTTCGGCAAATTCGCCTTGAAGCGCAGCGCGGCGATGCGCCCGCCTTCGAGCAGCGCGCAGGCGTTATAGAGCTTGCCGTCCTCGACCCAGGGCGTGCCGATCAGCACGGCGGGGCCGCCATCCGTGGTCTCCCGCGCCAGCGCCTCGACCGCCTCGCGGCAGGCGGCCTGGAATGCGGGTTTGAGCACGAGGTCTTCCGGCGGATAGCCTGTTATGAACAATTCCGGCAGCACGACGAGATCGGCGCCGTCTGCTTGCGCCTTTTCGCGCGCGGCGCGGGCTTTCGCAGCATTGCCGGCGACGTCACCCACCGTCGGGTTGAGCTGGGCCAGCGTGATCCTGAATTCGGAAGTCTTGTTCATGACGCGATGTTGCCCCGCACAAGAGCCAACTGCAAACAGCTGTTTTTAGATCAGGCCCATGCGTTCGGCGATGGCAAACAGCCAGAACAGCCCCGCCATCAGGAGCGCGACGCCGACTGCCGCCGAACCCATGTCCTTGACCTGGCCGATTTTGGGGTCGCGGTCCATGGTGAGCCGGTCGGCGAGCTTCTCGATCGCGGTATTGAGCAGCTCGACGACAAGGACAAGCGCGACGGCCGCGACCAGTTCCACCCGGCGCATCACGGTGGCGCCGACCAGCCAGGCCAGCGGGATCGAAAGCACGAGCGCGAAAACCTCCTCGCGGACGGCCTGCTCCGAGCGGATCGCGAAGGCGAGCCCGTTACGCGTGTTGATGGTGGCCCGCCATAGTCGCAGCAAATTTCAAAGCCCTGCTGCGGCCGGCATCGGCTGCGCCCTGCCCGCGCGCTCCTGCTTGAGCAACTCGGCGATCAGGAACGCGAGGTCGATCGACTGTTCGGCATTGAGGCGGGGATCGCACACCGTGTGGTAGCGGTCGCTGAGATTCTCATGCGTGATGGCGCGCGCGCCGCCGAGACATTCGGTGACGTCCTGCCCGGTCATCTCCAGGTGAATGCCGCCGGCATGGGTGCCTTCGGCCGCATGCACGCTGAAGAAGGTCTTCACTTCGGAGAGGATGCGGTCGAACGGCCGCGTCTTGTAGCCGGTGTTGGAGGTGATGGTGTTGCCGTGCATGGGATCGCACGACCACACCACGCTGCGGCCCTCGCGCTGGATGGCGCGCACCATGCCGGGCAGATGCTCGCCGACCTTCTCGTGGCCGAAGCGCGTAATCAGCGTCAGGCGGCCCGGCTCGTTGTCGGGGTTGAGGATGTCGGCCAGCTTGAGGAGCTCCTCCGGCTTCAGCGACGGGCCGCATTTCAGGCCGATCGGATTGCGGATGCCGCGGAAATATTCGACGTGCGCGTGATCGAGCTGGCGGGTGCGGTCGCCGATCCAGATCATGTGGCCGGAGGTCGCGTACCAGTCGCCGGTTGTGGAATCGACGCGGGTCAGCGCCTGCTCGTAGCCGAGCAGCAGCGCCTCGTGGCTGGTGTAGAAATCGGTGGCGCGCAGCTCCGGATGGGCTTCGAGGTCGAGGCCGCAAGCGCGCATGAAATCGAGCGCCTCGGAGATGCGGTCGGCCAGCTCCTTGTAGCGGCGGGACTGCGGCGAATCCTTGAGGAAGCCGAGCATCCATTGATGCACGCTGCCGAGATTGGCGTACCCGCCGGTCGCGAAGGCGCGGAGCAGGTTCAGCGTCGCCGCCGATTGCCGGTAGGCCATCAATTGACGTTGGGGATCGGGCGTGCGCGCGCTTTCCGTGAAGGCGATGTCGTTGATGATGTCGCCGCGGTAGCTCGGCAGCTCGACACCATCGACCTTCTCGGTCGGCGAGGAGCGCGGCTTGGCAAATTGCCCGGCGATGCGGCCGACCTTCACCACCGGCAGCGCGCCGGCATAGGTGAGCACGACAGCCATCTGCAGGAAGACGCGGAAGAAGTCGCGGATGTTGTTGGCGCCGTGCTCGGCAAAGCTCTCCGCACAGTCGCCGCCCTGGAGCAGGAACGCCTCGCCTCTGGCCACGCGCCCCAGAGCCTTCTTCAGGTTGCGGGCCTCGCCCGCGAACACCAGCGGCGGAAAGGTCGCAAGCTGCGCCTCGACGTCGGCCAACGCCACGGCATCGGCGTAATTTGGCATCTGCAACACCGGCTTGCCGCGCCAGCTGTCGGGCGTCCACCGCTCGGCCATGATCGTCAACTCCTGAGCAAAAACCGCCACTTATCCGCCTTCGCTAAAGCTTCGGCGGGACCAAAAGTGGGGGACCACGGCGAAGCCTCGGCGTAGCCGGGAGAGCGGTTGCGAGGGCCGGGTTATACACAGGCCGGCAACACTCTGCCACAAGGATTTAAGGTTGTCAGGTCAAGCCCTTGCGGCAAAAGCTGAATTCGCATTTGTTAAAGCGGCGAGCGAGAAGTTGTGGGGGTAGTCGAGTGGCCGAGGCTGGGTTGGACGATGTCTTTGCCGACGACATCATCGTGCCGGCGGCCGACCGCTATCCGCTGGGCGCGACCCTCTTCCTGCCCCGCACCGGCAAGCGCAGCCATGCCGTGCTGATCAATTCCGCTACAGCCGTGCCGCGAAGGCTCTATAGCGGCTTTGCCGGCTATCTCGCCCGCCGCGGCTGCGCGGTGCTGACCTATGACTACCGCGGCACCGGCGATTCCAGGCAGAAGGCGGTGACCGGCTACAACCAGCCGCGCTCGCTGGTCGGCTTCAAGGCCTCGATGTCCGACTGGGCCGCCAAGGACATCACCTCAGCCGTGCAATGGATGCGCGATCGCTACGGCAACATGCCCCTCACCTATGTCGGCCACTCCTTCGGCGGCCAGGCGCTGGGCCTATTGCCGAACAACAAGGAAATCTCGCGGGCGCTCTTCATCGCCGCGCAAGCCGGCTACTGGAAGCTGATGGCCTCGCCCGAGTGCTACCGCGTCTACGCCATGCTGAATTTCGTCGGCGTGCCGCTGACCAAGGTGTTCGGCTACATGCCGGGCTGGGCGGGCCTCGGCATGGACCTGCCGAAGGACGCCTTCCTGCAATGGGTCGGCTGGGTGATGAAGGAGCGCTATCTGTTCGGCGACTCCACGCTCGATACCCGCGAGAACTTCCACAACTACAAGGGCCCGCTGCGCGCG
>NZ_JBQTHN010000158.1:0-12242 GCF_052389815.1 Bradyrhizobium sp.
GGGCACGATGGAGTCGCTGCCTCTGTAGACCTTGACCGTGCCGTAGAACGGGGGCGGGTCGAGGTGCGGTCTCACCGGCAGCTGCCGTAACGGCCGTTCCGGCAGTGGAACGTAGCCCATCCAACTCATGATTTGTCGCACCGCGGGGGCGACGACCAGCGGACTGACCCGGGGAACGACGACTGGGGCCGGTAACGGTTGCGGCGGCGGGGTCGGCCAGGCGAATTCCAGCCCGCCTGCAGTCTGGCGGTTCTCAAATACCTCGGTTGTCAGCGGCGTACCGATCGAAAGGGTATCGAGGCGTGCCACGCCGGTGGACGTGCCAAAGTGCAGGGTTTCCACTCCGAAGCGGGCAGCGATCGGGAATCGCATCAAATCGCCGACCAGAATGTGGGTCCGATCGAGGGTGAAGCGATCCACGCCCGTGCCTGGAACGCCAGTGATGACGGGGCTGTTCGCAGTTGGAAAAATCGCGCCGGTGCCGGTATCGAAATGCAGGACAAGTGCGCCGGTCAACCAGTCGCTCAGCTTGATGTCGAAATCCAGTTCGGCGGTGCCTAAAGCCAGGTTGTCCTTGTAGGGGCCGTTGAACTCCTTTGTCCGCGAAGCCACCCCTTCGAGCACACCGCTGAGCGCGAGGAAGCTGTTGATTTGCGGGCCGGTCTTTTTGAGCGTGTCCGCAATGATCTGCCGTGTTGCGTTCTCCTGCGCGGCCCAGCCAATCTCCAGGTCCCTTACACGCTCCGCAAGCGGCCTTCTTGCTCCAGCTTCCGACGGGTCTGGAGCGGGCAGCACGGCGGCCTGCGACTCGGCCGGAGGTGCAGGCTTGGGGGTTATTTCGAGGGGCGGAGGTGCAGCTGCGACGGATGCCGGGCGCTCACGCGATACGGCGGGCGCAGCGCGCTTTGCCGGCGACGCACCTTCCAGGGCGCCGAGGCGCTGCGAGAGCTTTCGGTTTTCTGCCTTCAGCTCATGCACCATTCGTTTGAGAGCTGCGATGTCGTCGCTTTCCGCCGAAGCCGCATCAAAGGGCACGAGCAGCGAGAAGCCCAACAGGGCTGGAGCGGCGCGAGCGATCAACGGGCGCAGGGCACAGGCACGATGCCAAGCACGCCACGTCGTCTCTTCGATTCTGGTCGCTCCCGCAAGCGAACGCCGCCTGAAGCAGGCGACAAGATCATTTCGCTTACTCCAGGACATGCGCGACCCCACCGGTACCCCACTAGTCCGCCAAGACAATTCGCCACCTACTCGACTCTTTCAGCCAGCGTTGCACCCGTCAAGTGATCCGGGAAACAGTGGCAGGCTTAGTTGCTTTGTCACCACACTCGCTCGTTCGACCTCAATCGCGAACGGCTGCGAGTGGCAGGCATGGGCCGCAAGTCGGGTACGCCCGTAAGTCCGTACAAGGGACGGACAGGTTTAGCCGTTGACCATCGAATTAGGTAGAGGGCCATCATCCGAAGGGGGGATATTCATCGCCCGGAATGCCTCACGGCACTCTGTCCGGAACACGCTATGTTGGCAAAACTGGGTAAGTGCGGCCAACCTGTGGCGGTGGCAGGACCGAATTCTAGCCACGACGCGGCGGGAGACGGGCCGAGGTTCGGGAACTGAGCAGAACTTGGCACTGCAACGGGAACCGGGCCGCAACTAGAGATCGTGCAGATTTTGCAACTTGAGTTTGAAAACAACCGGAAGTTAAGGGGCGTTTGGAGATGTTGTGGCTCATTTCCTCTGCCGTTCGCTTACGTACTCTCGTTGTGGCCGTCGCTGCAGGCCTGTTTGTTTTTGGAGCCTTAAGCGTCAGCGACAAGCCGCTGGATGTCATCCCCGAACTGCCACTGACCTCCCTCACCGTGAAGACTGAATCGCTCGGGCTCTCCAGCGCCGAGGTCGAATCGCTGATCACTGTGCCCCTCGAAGCCGATCTGCTCAACGGCGTCCCGTGGCTTCAGGTCATCCAGTCGGAATCGATGGCGGGACTCTCGACGATCGAGATGATCTTCGCGCCGGGCACCGACATGATGAAGGCGCGCCAGATGGTGCAGGAACGGCTGACCCAGGCGCATGCATTGCCGAACGTCTCAAGCCCTCCCGTCATGCTCCAGCCGGTTTCCTCGGCCAGCCGGGTCATGAACATTGGTCTGAGTTCGAAATCTGTCTCGTTGATCGACATGTCCATTCAGGCGCGCTGGAACATCGCGCCGCGCCTCGCCGGTGTTCCCGGGGTTGCCAACGTTTCGATATGGGGGCAGCGCGAGCGGCAGGTACAGGTGCTGGTCGATAGCCGGAATTTGCTCAAGAAGGGCATCAGGCTCGAGCAAGTGATCAAGACGACCGGCGAGGCTGTGTGGTCTTCGCCGCTTACGTACCTGAACTCCTCTACGCCGGGCACCGGCGGTTTTATCGAAACGCCGAACCAGCGGCTTAGCATCCGTCATCAGCTGCCAATCTCCACTGTGGGCACTTTCGCGAAGGTGCCGCTGTCCGGCTCGACCGTGCGCGTTGGTGACGTTGCTCATCTCGCGGATGGCCATCAGCCGCTGATTGGAGATGCCATTATCGGCGACGGGTCGGGCTTGTTGCTGGCAATAGAGAAGTTTCCCGGCTTCAACACGTCGGAGGTGACACGTGGTGTCGAGCGAGCGCTCGACGAGCTGAAGCCCGGGCTGCCCGGGATCGAAATCAATACCACCATCTATCGTCCTGCTAACTTTATCGAGCGCGCGACAGGTAACCTCAGCAGGGCTGTAGTCGTCTCATTCATCCTGGCCGCAGTTGCACTTGGCCTTCTGATGGGCAGCTGGAGGACTTCCTTCATCGCCCTGGTCGCGATTTCGTTGTCGTACGTTTCGGCAGCGATGTTGTTACAGGTTGCCGGGATTTCGCTCAGTATGATGGCAGTCGGCGGTCTCCTGATGGCTGCCGGCGTGGTGGTCCACGACGGTATCCTCGATGCCGACAACGTCCTGCGCCGTCTGAGCTCGCCACGCGACGCACGGCCCGGCTTCATCGTTCTTGCCCGGGCGATGCTCGAAACACGCCGGCCGATGGTTTTTGCGTCACTCATCGTCGTCCTCGCAGTGCTGCCGGTCCTGTTCATGCAGAGCCGGTCGGCGGCATTCTTTGCATCGATGGCCTGGGCCTACATCGCGGCCGTGTCCGTCTCGATGCTGGTGGCGCTGATCGTGACCCCGGCGCTTGCCGCCATGCTCTTCGGCAGTGCGCCGCGGAGCATGGCGGGTGACAGGCTTATCGATAAGCTGGCCAGGCAATTCGAACGAATCCTCGTGATCCGCTGGCCGATCGCGTGCATCGGTGCGGGCGTTGTGGCGGCGCTTGCCTGCGTTGCGCTTTGGAAACCGCTCGAGCGCGACATGATACCGAGCTTCAAGGAGACCGATCTGGTTGTCGACTGGCAGGGTCCACCAGGCACCTCGCTGCAGGCAATGATACGATCTACCGAAGGTCTGATCCAGGAACTGAAACAGATCCCGGGCGTGCGGAACGCGCACGCCAATCTTGGGCGTGCTGTGCTTTGCAATTGTGAGCGTGCAGCCGACGTCAATACGGGGCAGGTGTGGGTTAACATTGATCCGAAAGCGGATTACGAAAATGTGGTGGATGCCGTTGAAGCCGCCGTCGCGACCTATCCGGGAATGCGTGGCAAGGCCGGGACATACCTGTCGACGAAGCTGCGCGAGGCGCTCACCGGAGATGCGGATTCAATTACTGTGCGCGTCTACGGCAAGAGCCTCGATATCATTCGAGCCAAGGCCGAGGAGATTCGGGGAGCCATCGCAAAGATTCCCGGTGTCGAAAACGCCCGGGTTGAATTGCAGGTCGAGGAGCCCGCGATCGAGGTCAAGGTAGACGTCGATCGGGCGGCCGAATACGGCCTGAAACCCGGCGATGTCCGCAGGGCAACATCAGCGTTCGTCGGTGGCATCACAGTTGGTGCTCTTTTCGAGGAGCAGAAGGTGTTTGACGTGGTCGTTTGGGGCCGGCCGGAGTTGCGCGAAAACATTGACGACGTTCGAAATATGGTGATCAACAGCGAAAACGGCGGGCAGGCTCGCTTGGCTCAGATCGCCGATGTCCGCATCGCTCCGGCTGTCAGCATCATTCGGCGTCAGGGTTCATCTCGCCGCATTGACGTTCTTGCCAAAGTGGATGAGCGGTCGCTCGGCGCCGTGGCGGCCGAAGTTGGTTCGGCCGTAAAGCAGGTGGCATTTCCGTTCGAACACCGAGCCGAATTGCTGGGTGAATACAGGGAGCAACGGGCTATCCTGCGGTCGATATACAGTTACGCGGCGGCTGCCGCGGTGTTGATGGTCCTGCTGACGCAGGCGGTGCTGCGCAGCTGGGCACTCACCGCATTGTCGCTGCTGGGCATCCCGATCGCCGTGCTGGGCGGACTGGCGGCGATTGCGATTACCGACGGCACCGTCTCGCTCGGTTCGCTGCTGGGTCTGGGGGCGGTACTTGCGTTGGTGGTGCGGCAGGGTGTCGGTCTCGTCGCCCACTTCCAGCATCTGCAGCTGAACGAGGGTGAGCCGTTTGGTGAAAAGCTGGTGCGTCGTGGCGTTCGCGAGCAGTTCCCGACCATCATTGCATCATCGATTGCAGTGCTGGCACTGGTACTTCCGCTCGCGTTCATTGGCGATGTCCCCGGTCTTGAGATCGCTCACCCGCTCGCGGTCGCGGTGCTCGGCGGCGTTGTTACGGCGACGCTCGCAACACTGCTCTTGCTTCCCGCGCTTTACGTGCGGTTTGCCGCCGGCTGGACCGACGACCGGCTCGATCTCGAGACGGAGACCGCGTCATGACCACCACGGGTTTCATTTCGATTGCGCTCAAGAGGGAGAATTTTCTCATGGCTCGCCTCAGCATATTTGCGGTCGCAATTTCGGCCGCCTGCTTCACGATGTCCTGTGTCGCGGCCCTCGGTGGGGAGGCCGGGTCGACAACAGGGAAGGTGACGCCGGCGCGCGTCGAGGCCACCCTTGATGGGAAAATCAAGAAGATAACTCTCACGCCGAAGGCGGCCGAACGGCTCGGTATTCTCATCGACGAGGTGCGGGTGGATCCATCAGGCCGCCGGATCATACCCTACGGATCGGTCCTTTACGACCTTGCCGGCAAGACATGGGTCTACATTAACGCCGAACCGCTGACGTTCGTCCGCGGGCCGGTGGAGATCGAGACGATCAAGGGCGACAACGTATACCTAAGCGACGGTCCGCCTGTTGGCACAAAAGTGCTCGCAGCCGGCGTGCAGCAAGTATTCGGGACTGAGGTGAAAGTAGGTCATTAGCTTGTTTTGCTTTCCATAGCGGCTCTCGCACCTGGTGGGATCTTCGTCGATGATGAAGCTGGTCATAGGATCCAGTCTGCGCTTTCGCTATCTCGTCCTAGCGCTGGGCGTCGTATTGACCTGGTTTGGTGTTGCACGGGTCGGGAACGTGGCTGTGGACGTATTCCCGGAATTCGCCCCGCCACGCGTCGAGATTCAGACCATCTGTCTTGGGCTCTCGTCCGCCGAGGTTGAACAGCTTGTCACCGTGCCGCTGGAAAACGCGCTGAACGGCGTCCCGGATATCGAGGTGATGCGTTCGAAATCGGTGGCGCAGCTGTCGTCAATCCTCCTGATCTTCAAGACCGGCGCCGACGGCATCCGCGCGCGTCAACTGGTCAGCGAGCGGATGGCGCTTGCGTCGAAGACCCTGCCAACCTGGGCTGCGCCGCCGTTCATGATGCCGCCACTGTCCTCGACGAGCCGGATCATGAAGATCGGCATTACCTCGAGCGACAAATCCGTGATGGACTTGTCGATGCTTGCTTATTGGACCATCCGGCAGCGGCTGCTTGGGGTCCCGGGGGTTGCAAATGTCGCGATCTGGGGCGAACAGCTCAAGATGCTCCAGGTTTTGGTGGATCCGAAGCGGATGGCGGCAGCAGACGTTACACTCGACCAGGTTCAGGAAGCGGTTTCGGATGCCCTTGACGTCGGTCTGCTGCGCTATTCCCGCGGCGCGCATATCGGCACCGGCGGTTTCGTCGAAACGCCTAATCAGCGCTTTCAGCTCGTCTTTGCCGGGGCCGGCGTCACCCCCGAAACGCTTGCCAGGGTGCCGGTGACCAAGCGGGAGGGGAAGCCGCTGCTCCTGAGCGACGTGGCTAACCTTGTCTATGCGCCGCAGGGCATGATCGGCGATGCCGTTATCAACGACGGCCCCGGGCTCATGCTCATCGTCGAAAAATTCCCTTGGGGCAACACGCTCGCGGTTACACGCGGGGTGGAAGAGGCGCTGGAGAAAATGAAGCCGGGTCTTCCCGGAATTGAGATCGATACGACAATCTTCAGGCCGGCAACTTTCGTCGAGGACTCGATTGACAATCTGTCATGGGCGCTGGCGCTGAGTTGCCTGCTGGTGACAGGAATTATCGCGATCTTCCTTTACGAATGGCGTACCGCGATCGTCTGCATCGTCGCCATCCCGCTGTCGCTACTCGCAGCCGCACTGGTGCTGTTCATGTTGGGCGCGACCGTCAACACCATGACGCTGGCAGGCTTCGTGATCGCGTTGGGGATTGTCGTCGACGACGCGATCCTCGATGTCGAAAACATTATGCGGCGCCTCCGCCTGGCGCGGCAGGCAGGCGATGCAAGAAGTACGGCGAGCATCGTTATGGATGCCTCGCTGGAAATGCGGGCCCCGATCGTCTCTGCGACCCTTATCGTCGTTGCCGCGGTGGTGCCCGTCCTGTTCATGGAGGGGTTGGCCGGATCATTCTTCAAGCCGCTGATTGCCGCGTACGTGCTCGCGATCGCGGCTTCGCTCATCGTGGCGATGACCGTGACGCCGGCGCTTTGCCTGATCTTGCTGAACAACGCGCGGCTTGAAGGGCGCGAATCGCCGCTCGTCATCTGGCTGCGGCGCCACTACCCGCCGTTACTGGAGCGTGCCACCCGAACGCCGCGTCCGGCCTATATCACCGTTGGCGTCGTGACACTCGCGGGGATCGTCGTGTGGCCATTGCTTGGGCATTCGCTGCTGCCGGCATTCAAGGAGCGCGACTTCCTGATGCACTGGGTTACCACGCCCGATAGCTCGCTGCCCGAGATGTTGCGCATCACCACCCGTGCGAGCAAGGAGCTGCGCGCCATCCCTGGCGTGCGCAACTTCGGCGCTCATATCGGTCAGGCCTTCGCTGCCGACGAGGTCGTCGGCGTCAATTTCGGGGAGAACTGGATCAGCATCAGCAGGGAGGCGGACTACGACAAGACGTACGCCAGAGTCGAGGAAATGGTGGAAGGTTACCCCGGTCTCTATCGCGACGTTCAGACCTATCTGAAGGAGCGCATTCGAGAGGTCCTGACCGGTGCCGGCGAGGCAATCGTCGTTCGTATCTTCGGCCCGGATCTCGACGTTCTCAGGGACAAGGCGGAGGAGGTCCGCGCGGCACTCGCCGACGTTCCAAACCTAGTCAACCTGCACAAGGAGCTGATCGTCGAGATACCGCACATTGCGGTGAAGCTGAAGCTGGAGGAGGCACGGCGTTACGGTCTCAAGCCGGGCGATGTCCGACGCGCCTCTGCGACCCTGATGGCCGGAGAGGAAGTCGGCGACATTTTCATGGAAGGACGCACCTATGACGTTCAGGTGTGGACGGCGCCGGAATTCCGCAACAGCGTTGATTCTGTCCGCGAGATGCTGATCAACACCCCGACTAGAGAGCGTGTAAAGCTATCCGAGGTAGCCGACATCAGCGTTCAGCCAACGCCAAATGTTGTCAAGCGCGAGGCGAGTTCCCGTCGCATCGACGTGCAGGCGAATGTCAAGGGCCGTGACCTCGCCGCTGTCGCACAGGACGTTCAGTCGCGGTTGAACAAGTTGTCGTTCCCGCTCGGTTACTATGCGGTGCTGCAGGGCGAGTATCAGGAGCTAAACGCCGCCCGCCGGCGGCTCGAAATTCTTGGTGTGCTCGCGCTCGCCGCCATATTCGTGCTTCTGCAACAGACTTTTGGCAGCTGGCGGCTCGCAACGCTCACCTTTCTCACGCTTCCGTCAGCGCTGGTGGGCGGTGTGTTGGCAGCGTGGCTGGGGGGCGGCATTGTTTCGCTGGGTTCTTTGATCGGCTTCCTCACCGTACTCGGCATCGCCGCTCGCAACGGCATCATCATGATCAATCATTTCCAGCACCTGGAACGGTATGAGGGAGCAACGTTCGGCATGGAGCTCGTGCTTCGCGGCGCGAGCGAGCGGCTGCGCCCCATCCTGATGACGACCGGAGCCGCCGGGCTCGCGATCCTGCCGTTGATCATTTTCGGCAACCTGCCTGGCCACGAGATCGAATATCCGATGGCTGTCGTCATCATGGGCGGCCTTGTGACCTCGACGCTGCTCAATCTCTTCATTGTGCCTGCGCTTTATCTACGTTTCGGCCGCGGCTCAGCAGAGCCGACGATCAATGTGACCGGCCTGGAGCCGGTACAGGGGAGAGGCTAATGGCAGAGCATGGGTCCAGGTGGCGTCGGGAAACCTTGGCCGTCGTTGTTGCCGTCGCCTGTCTGGCGTTGCCCCACGCTGGTGTCATGGCACGGAAGGCCCATGCTCTCGAGATCAGGTTGGAGGCCTTCGATCGCAACAATTTCGACGGCTTGACCAAGATCGACAACAAGTGGTTCCCGCTGCAACCGGGGATGCAGTGGACCTATGAGGGGGTCACGCGCGAAGGGAACAAGCGCGTTCCTCATCGCGTAGTGCAGACCGTCACCGACCTGACCAATGTCGTCAACGGTGTGCGCGCCATCGTGGTGTGGGATGTCGACTACAAGGACGGCGAGCTGCAGGAGTCCGAGATCGTCTTCTTTGCGCAGGACAAAGATGGCAACGTCTGGCAGCTCGGTGAGCTCGTCGAAATTTACGAGGAAGGGGAGTTCGTCGGAGCTCACGCCTGGATAGCCGGCCTGGAGGGCGCGAGCGCCGGGATCATGATGAAGGCGGATCCGCAGCTCGGGACGCCCAGCTATTCCCAAGGCTACGCGCCAGCCCCGGTCAACTGGTCGGATCGTGCCAAGGTAGACCAGATCGGTCAGAAATCTTGTGTCCCGTCCGGATGCTACAAGGATGTCCTGGTTATCGCGGAGAGCAGCACCAAGGAAGGCCAGGACGCCAAGCAGCTTAAATACTACGCGCCCGGCGTCGGCTACATCCGCGTCGGCTGGAAGGGCAGGCAGGAAAAGTTGCGCGAGAAACTGGAGCTGCGCGAGGTCGGCAAGCTCACGCCCGATGCGCTGGCAAAGGCGCGCGACGAGGCCCTGGCAATCGAGAAGCGCGCCTATCTCTACGGTCGCACGCCACCCGTCGAACTCACGCAAAGCGCGACGGACACGGGAGGCCAATGAGCAATACGGGAGGGCGACGTGAACACCATTCATGGCCATACCTGCGGGCTCGTCGCTGTAGCGGTGTTGTCGACGATCGTCTTTCCGACGGTGACGTCCGCCGCCAAAGATGTCCGGTTCGAAGGAATTTCCGTTTATCTCGAACGCAACGTCCAAGACAACGACGCGGAGATCAGGTTCGAGGTGACAGGTACCAGCGACGGCCTCACGGCGCTGACGGTTTCGGGTCCCGGCGAACGTAAGGTCATCGATATCAAGACCCCCGACTCGAAACTGGGGATTCGCAAGCTGGCGATCGAATCGCCGGAGCCGGCGGATGACCGCATCGTCAAGGCCGACTTTCCGGCAGGCGCGTACCGTTTTGAAGGAAACACGAGCAGGGGCGCACCTCTGCGTGGCGAAGCGCACCTGAGCCATGTCTTTCCGGAGCCGGCCGCGTTCGAATATCCGCGATCCGGCCAGAAGGACGTGCCCGCCGCCGACCTGACGTTGCGCTGGTCCGTGCCGAAAGGGATCGAGTCCTGCGTCATAGTTATCGAGCAAACCGGCTCGCCTTACGAGATACGGGCGCTGGTGCCGGCGTCCGCAAAAACCTTCACGGTGCCCAAGGGATTCTTGCGCGCCGGCCAGGCCTACACTCTTGCGATCGGTACGGTCGCAAAGGATGGCAACCGGTCCTTTATAGAAACCAGCTTCACGACCGCGAGGGAGCGATGAGCGAATTGCGTCCACCGACGTCAGATCGGCCCGAGACGGACCGGCGTTGTCTCAAGGCTAGCTTCCGCGGGCGGCAGCATGACCTGCCACCCGCAATGCGGGACATGGCGATGTTGAACAAACAGACGAAGCCGGCGAGCTGGCAGCTTGGCCTGCTCGTTTGCTTGCGTGTCGCTCGCGCGGCACCGATCATCCTGTCGGCGACCGGGTTTGCGTTCTGCGGAGGCACGGCGTTTGCGGCCGAGATCAAAGACCCGCCGCGCTGGACGAAGGGCAGCGACTTCTCCTCGCTGAAGGATTGGAATCTGAAAGCTGAGCAGATCGTCCCGCACGGGGTCAATCCGCTCTATTACCCGATTACGCCGGGCCACAAGCACGCACTTGAGCGGCCCGATCACCCCGATGGCAAGTATCGCAAGGAGACCGTGGTGCTGAATACTACGGAGGATTTCGACATTCGTGACATCGGCAAATTCAAGACGGCAGTGGTGCAGGAAGAGGAGTATCTCGACGGCGTCCTGACCCAGCGCACGCTAAGCTGGCTTGCCCTCGATAAGGCCACCAACAATGTTCATTCGTTCGGTCACGTGAGCTGGAAAATCGAGGATGGCAAGCCGAGCTTCACGGGAACGTGGCGGGCTGGTGACCCCGATGGCGACGGCGTTGCTGAACCGGGCCTGTTGATGCCGGGCACCTTCAAGGTGGGCGAGCGCTATGTCTTCGCCGGCAGCCGGAGCACAGCCTACGGCGGCGCCGAGAACATGGAGGCAGGCCTTCAAGCGACGGTCCCCGCTGGGACGTTCAAGGGCTGTGTTCGGGTTCGCGAGCAGGGGCTGATCAACCTGAAGGAGATCAATGACAAGATCTGGTGTCCTGAAGCTGGCCTGGTGAGCGACACTTCCGACGGCAAGCTCATTATTTCCAACGCGCTCCCCTCTAGCAATCCGGCCTCCAACGATTCAAGCATCGGGAAGCTGCGCGACAAGCCCGCAAAGCAAAAGTCTGCGGCGGCGAAGATTACCGCCGAAAACGCCAAGAAGATTGCCCTACAGCGCGTGCCCGGAAAAGTCACGGACATCGTAATCGAGAGAAAGAAAGGCAGGAACGTCTACGTGGTTGAGATCCAGACGGATAGCCGCGAGGTCGACGTCTTCGTCGATACCCAGACAGGGGAGGTCGTTGGAACGGATTGACGTGGTGATAGGAGAGACTGGTTCCGCAATCCTGGGCGACGTTCCGGTCGAGGCGTCGTTCGCAATAGGAGGATATCGAGATGTTCGACATGAACAGTTCGGAGCGACAGATGAAGGTGGCACACCGGCGATCCGGCCCGTTGGCCGGGTGGCGTGCAACGTTTACGACAGCAACGCTTCTGACCGCGGCCGGGCTCGTGCTCGCTGGCGGCACTTGGCTCGGTCGGCATGGCGACAGCGCTGTGGCTCGGGAATACAAGGATCTGCCAGGGCGCACCCAGAGCGGCGCCCGGGTCAATTTTTCCTCATCCAAAGACTGGAACTTGAAGGCAGAAAATTTGGTCACGAGAGGACACAATCCTCTCTATTTTCCTCTCCAGCCGGGCTTTCGATACATCATGGAGCATCCAAACCATCCACATGGACTCCTACGGGTAGAGGTCCAGGTTCTCGACAAGACCGAACCGTTTGATGTTCCGGGTATTGGCAAGTTCGAATGTGGCGTCGTCCAGGAAGAGGAATTCTACGACGGCGTGTTGGACCAGCGGGCGGAAAACTGGTTTTGCATGGATAAGGCGACAAACAGCATGTACACGTTTGGCGAAGTGAGCTGGGAGATAGACCAAGTAGGACGCAAGGTCTTTGCCGGGACCTGGCGTGTCGGCGACCCCGACGGCAACGGCATCGCCGACCCCGGCTTGCTGATGCCCGGGTCATTCAAGGTCGGCGACAAATACGTCTTCGACGGTCACGAGGCCGAGGCGTATGGCTATACAGAAAACATGGAAGACGGGATCACAATAACCGTTCCAGCCGGGACCTTCAAAGATTGTGTGAGAACACGCGAGTATAGCCTCACCAATCCATCCGATATCACGGACAAGTGGTGGTGCCCTGGAGTGGGACTCGTCAAGGAC
>NZ_JBQTHN010000159.1:0-19878 GCF_052389815.1 Bradyrhizobium sp.
GGCGGGGATGGGCGTCGCCGGCGAGCGCGCCGGCGGCACTCTCGCCGCCACCTGCGCGCGCGCCGCGCGCGATGCCGGCATCGCGCTCGCCGCGCAGTTCCTCGCCTATCCCGTCACCGACGTGCTCGGCAATTTCTCAGACAGCGCCGAGAACGCGCGCTTCCCCTCGCGCGCCGAGAATGCCGAAGGCTATTTCCTGTCGCGCGCGGTGATGGAGTGGTTCTGCGGCCATTATCTCGAGGACAAGGCCCACGGCACGGACTGGCGCGTCTCGCCCCTGCGCGCGAAAAATCTCGCCGGCGTCGCGCCCGCCATCGTCACCACCGCCTGGTTCGATCCGCTGCGCGACGAGGGCAAGGCCTATGCCGACGCGCTGGCGAAGGCGGGCGTGGCGGTGAAGTATCATCCGGGCGAAGGGCTGATCCACGGCTATTTCGGCCTTGTCGATGCATCCGACGTGGCGCGCGCCGAGGCCAAGCGCGCCCGCGCGGATTTCAAGGCGATGCTGCAGAAGGGGGCGTAGGGCGCGCTGGTGCCACATACCTCGCTGTCGTCCCGGACAAGCGAGCCAACGGGTCGCGCGAATGCGCGCCCGATGACAGGCTCCGCGAGCGCGATCCGGGATCCATAACCACAGGGTTCAGTGGTTGAGCGACGGTGGAGCTCCAGCGTGCTTCCACAATGCGCATTCGTGGTTATGGGTCCCGCAGGGCGGATTACGCTGGCGCTAATCCGCCCTACGAATCCTCCGGCGGCTCGGGCATGTCGAAGATCTTGTAGGTCTTCGGCATGTTGACCGGTGCGTAGTCGCTCCGCGCCTCGATCCGCTTGAGCACGGACTCGTGAATCACCGCACCATCCGGAATGAAGCGCGGCTCGCAGCAGGGGATGTAGTGGCCGAGCAGCGAGCGCCGCTCCGGCCATTCCTTGTATTTGTCGTTCTTCGGAAAGGCTTCCAGCGTGCGCCAGGCGAAGTTCATCGAATTGTGCATGTTCGCCGCATAATCCGGCGCGACGTATTTGAACGGGCTGTTCTTGCGCGACTTGCCCCAGGCGAGCTGGTTCACCGTGCGCGGGTTGACCTCGAGCCCGTGCTTGCGTGCCTCATCGATCATCCACAGCAGCGGATATTTCGACACCTGGCTCTGCGCCTCCGCATAGCCGCCGCCGATATCGGCATGCACCCCGGCGAACCACACCTGCATTATGTCCTGCTCCTTGCGGCTGGAATCCGGCGCGTAGGGATTGAACAGGAAGGTTTGCGGGTCGTCCCACGGCTTGATGCGGAACATGCGCCGCCGCTCGTCGATCGACATCGCCTGGCGGAACGCCTTCACGCTGGGATTTTCCGTCGTGAACGCCAGCTCCTCCATGCTGAGCACGAAGATCCAGCGGTCGCGCCGCGGCACGAACACGCTCGCCACCGTGTCCCACACGCCGACGAACTCGATCGCCGGCCAGCGCGCCGAGGTGATGCGGGCGAACTGCGCGGCGTTGTCGAACGAGGCCGTCGGCAGCGGCCCGTCCTCGTCGCTGCCGGCATCGGTGAGCGCGGAAAGCCCGTGCTCCGGCGCGTCGGTGGAGAACTGCTTGTAGGCGATCTGCCCTGAGCCGGCGAGATTGACCTGCTCCGGCGAAATGAGCCCGATCTTGTGGATCAGCCCGGCCAGCACCCGCACCGTATAGGCGCCGCGCGAGAAGCCGAACAGATAGACGCGGTCGCCCTCCTGCCAGTGGTTGACCAGGAATTGGTAGGCCGACAGCACGTTGTCGTCGAGCCCGTAGCCGGTGGCGAGCCCCAGCACCAGGCTGATATTGGCGCGCAGCCTGTGCCAGGTGCTCGGCTGCGCCAGCGTGCCGACGCCGGGATCGTAATAGACGAACTGCCGCGGGCTCGTCTTCGCCGTCTTGCGCAGGCAGCGATACAGCTTCAGCACATTGGAGATGTTCTCGGAGATTTCGTTGCCGGTGCCGTCGCAGAGAATGACGATGTTGCGGGCGGTTGATTCGGTCATTGGTGTCCCCCACTCTCCACTGTCGTCCCGGGCAAGCGAAGCGCGACCCGGGACCCATAACCACAGGACCGAGTCGATGAGCGAAGCTGGAGCTCCATCGCGTGCCAGTCTCACGCCGGTAGTTATGGGTCCCTGCGTTCGCAGGGACGACACCCATTCACAGCGTCGATCGCTGCCCCGGCACGGCCGCGCTCGTCCCATCCAGCAACGCTACCCGCGCGCCGCGCGCCACCAGCGGACTTCAGCCGGCGTTGCCATGATAGCTGTAGTTGTACTCAAATAAAATCTCGCCGCGAAGCATTCTCGTCGCCCGCGGTTTTCCTGCGTCCTTTTTTCGGAGTTCGCACGAATCACTTGACTCGATCAAAATTCTTGCTTCGCACCAGATAGGGCAAGCTTTAACCTACGGAGGCTCCAGCCGATTTATGGAATCGATGTAAGTGGCGGGAAACGCGGGTTACTATTCTGTGCTCGTTACCCCCTCGGAGGTAGGCCATGGAAGGAACTAAATACGGCCCAATCTTTCTCGGCTGCGTAATTGTGGGAGCTATCTTGGTCTTCGTTCCCCCAAATGGGATCATTGCTGGCGGTCAGTTCGTCTATTTCGGCATGAAGGGCTTACTTGTTGAACAGCAAATTGCGAAGGGCGAGATAGAATTTGGACGAGAATATCAGCTCCGTGAGCAAGAGGAGCGATTTCGTCAGGCTGAGCACGAGCGACAACTGCGTCTGCGGCGCCCGGCCCTCCCTGAGGAAGGGTCTTAGCAACTCTACTCTGCGTACTCAGAGCTACGCAGCTTTCGAAAATGAAAGAATGACCTCGCGGCGCATGCGCGCTCCGAGGGAGTCGGGGGCGTTCTGCGAGGTGGGCGGAGGCAAGTAGCGACGATTTGCAGGTAAATGCCTCGCCCGACGACTCTCAGCTTGCAAACCTGACAGCTCTGCCACCGCAGATACGATCTTAGCGTTCGGAATAAAGGTTCCTCGAACCGTGTTTTCGCCTACAACGTAAACTGCTCTTCCACCGGGCGAGAGCACGCGTGCCGCTTCCGCGACGGCGACACGCATGTCGTCGATATAGTGAGCGAGAACGGCTTCGTGCCGGGAAGAGAGTTTCGGGCTAAGCCGTAGCGCAGCGATTATCCTTTTGATCTCTTCATTTTCACGCGCAGCATTGTCGCTGCTTTCTGCGCCAACGCTATCGCTTCTAATTTCTCCAAGCTCCCCGACGCAGTAACCCATCCAGACGAGAGAGAACTTGCTGCAACGCATATAATCGATCGCGTTGAGATAGGGGGGGGAAGTCAAGACGAGATCGATAGTTCCGCTATGTAGCGGGAGCCGACGCGCGTCGCCCAACTTAACTCTCGTTGCTGGCCCTCTGTCCTGCTGATCGTTCCTGATGCAGTTCTTGAGAACCTGCTTTACCGCGAGGAGAAACTTGTCGAAGGGATCAATCGGTGCGCGAGTAAACGCTTTGTGGGGACGGCTATGGGACAAATCCATCGCCAAGGAAGCGCCGGCTTGTTTTGTTATGATGAGACGAGAAAAGGCGCACCAAAGGGTGTCGCGAAGATTGGGGTCCCTAACGCTATGTATTGCTTCGGCGAGGCAGGTCAGCCGACGACGCGTGTAGCCATCGAACCAGTATCTAATGAATCTACGTGTCTCGAGATCGGCCGAGCGCGGGTAAGCATCGTGCAACTTGCAGTTATCCAACCGCCTTCCGGCCCGCTCTAAGACTTCGATAGCCTTGTCTTCGACCCCGGCTATATCGACGGATGTTGTCCAAACCCGAGCTAACAGTACCGCCAAAGGATCGATATCGATGCCAATTGCGGTGTGACCGCAGGAGCGTGCCACAGCAAGCACTGTGCCTGATCCCATCATTGGATCCAGCACACGAATGGGTTTCGGCTCATGCGCCACAATATCGAGGGCAATGCCCGGCGCCATCCTGGCCGGAAAAGGGTGAACCGGCTCGCGCCCCAGCGCCTCATAGATGGTCTTCTTGAATGTCTTGCTCATGTTTGGCCCAACAAACTTTCGGTTTCATGTTGTGCCGAACGAGTGTGATTAGCCGGCAGCATATCGCTCCCGCACGCGCTCTTTCATAGTTTCAGGAATTACGCTGATCCCCCTCGACACCTTGTACTGCAATTCACCTCTGTTTCCAGCAACCTCATATTGAGTGCGAGGTGGCCTATTAATACTCACCCACGCATTTTCGCTCTCTTGGAAACTTACGATAGTGTGCAGGTCGGCGAATGACAGGGTAACAAGACCATCTGTTCCACACACGAACACAGCAAACGAGTCCGGAAACTTATGCTCCAAGTCGAGGAGGTCGGCGGCTTGCTCAATCGTGAAGGTAAAACGCCAAGGCGACATCCGCTTAGCGGAGTGCTTAACGTATACGCCTACCCGGCTATTCACAACGAATGCGGTGATGCGTCCTTGACGCTCAAACGGTCGAAAGGAAATCGAGAAGTCGCTTTCGATGACCAGTCGCCGAAGAACGACGCCTTGGTAGAATTCGTAATCATCCAGCATGTTTCACATTCTTCAGAAACGAAATGTTGCCATTGAAGCGATACACGAGACGAGCTTTCTTTTGATCGTTAAAGAAAACCTTGAAATGGTGCAAGGCGTCCGGAGCATCGCGCTTGGCCTGTCCAAACAAGCCCTTCTTGCGTTCGATCTTTACGGGGTCGGCATCGCGCATATTCTCGACCCGGCCTGACTCGTGAATTGCAATCGAGCTCGGTCCGCTTGGTAACAGGCGTTCAACATATCGAATCAAGTAGTCTGGTAATGCGTCGGCCCCGATTTCAGCCTGCATTACTCTAAGACAGGATAAGGGATCGTTTGTCCGGCCAATAATGCGCTTGACCTCCTCCGAGTAGTCGAAGATTGGAAAGCTCATCTCGCCTCTATCGAGATCAACGTTCGCCTTGTCGATGCTGGTAGAAGCGGCGGTGGCAATGCGGCTATCCGCAAGCCAGACAGGAGAGCCTTTCTTGGTCTTTATGGCTTCAAGGGCAAGCTTGTGAAAAACGAAGCAGCGATGCCAATCGAGATACAGCTGCTCGGGGATAGTGAGTTCAAAATATGGGAGGTGTTTCCTGCGCGAGCCGAACATTCGGGCTCGTTGGATATAGGTATCCTGCTGAATCTTGTGCTTTGAATCTCGAGTAAAGAACATCGACAAAAGGTTGTCGAAGGTGACCCCCCGAGAGACGATGTTGCCGCCAATGATGAACGTAAACATAGCAGCGGGAGTAGTGGCCGACTTGAAGTCGACATTCTTGTCCCGTTCGCTGTTCATGATTATTGTGGTGGTTTGGTCGCAATGACGAACAATATAGTGGACGATGCGAGGAGCCTGATCGTCTCCGTAAAGCGTAGTTGCTAGTTTTTCGATTTGACTCGCGTAAGATTCGAACTTCTTGGAGTGAACGTCGGCTAGCGCGTTCATGACGTCATCGATGGGCTTCTTATCAGACCTGTGATCCAGCTTTTTCCCGCTGGTGTGAATGAGCATTGAGAAGTTGTCGTCAGTGCCAGCAGCGAGATTAAGCGCAGCGGCGCGAATCAAGAATCGGAAGATCGCTTCGCGAAGATACTTTGGGCTGTCGTCTGTATCCGGCAACGTTTGCAGCGAGAAGGAAACTTCCTCCTGATCCAGAGGGAAGAAGACGTCTTGACCGGTATAGGCATCGTGAGGTGGGAAGTTGACCCACTTTTCGTTGTCATTGTCGAACGTGTTGTTTAGATCCAGCCGGGCAGGCGTCGCCGTCACACCGATATAGATGCCATCATGGCTTATCAGCTGTTTGATGAGGGCGTTGATGCGCGTAACGTCGCCCTTGTTGATAAGAGCGTTTGGCGTAGCGAAATCGGCCTCGTCGTCGATAATGACCTTGTCGCGCACCTTTTCGAGTTTTTGGTTCAGCTTGGTAAGGTCACTTGCATTCTTCTTGCAGAAGATGACGTGGTATCCGCTGGACAGCGAGTATTCGGGGTCAACCACGTCAGAAAAATTGCGAGCCGCTGGCGATAGACGGGATCGCTGAAAGCGATCGAGATTCTGTTGGAGGAGTTGAACGCTGTCGTTCAGCAGGTGAATGACGATACGATGTCCGTCATCAAGCAATTTTGCGGTAAGGCAGATCATCATCTCTGTCTTGCCGCTCTGCGGTTCACCGTAGATTACGAACGACGTTGTGCCGCTCTGCAACGTGTCGCACGCGCTGGCAACCGCCGCCTCGACGCACGACGTTTGTTTGCCGATTGCATTCAAACGATTGAGTTGAGTCTGATATCGGTCACGTTGGTTCGCGATCTCCCGCAACGTATTAACATTGATCGCCAACACTACCCCCCGGTTGAGTTGCTCGCGGCTGCGATCATAGCGAGAGCGTTAGCCGGTGCAAAGAGGAACACCGGGCGATGGGGCCAACTTAAGAACGAAAACAGCCGGGTCGTCTCCGACCCGGCCGCTACCAAACTCAAACTCTGACGCCTAAGCTCTACGCTACCGGACGCTACTTCCGCCCCAGCTAGCCCCAGCTCAAATCCCTCAGCTCGCCTTCTTCTCCGCCGCGGCGCCGCCGACCTTCTTCTCGATCTGGCGCTTCAGCTCCAGCGCCCGCGGCGACAGGCTCGCCGCGCGGGCCTTCAGCAAAAACGCATCGAGGCCGCCATTGTGGTCGACGCTCTTCAGCGCGTTGGTCGAGACGCGCAGGCGCACGTTGCGGCCGAGCGCGTCGGAGATGAAGGTGACGTTGCACAGGTTCGGCAGGAAGCGCCGCTTGGTCTTGATGTTGGAGTGGCTCACCTTGTGGCCCACCAGCGGGGCCTTGGCCGTCAGTTCACAGCGCCGCGACATGATCGGAATATCCTCTTCCATCCCCGCCCGTTGATCGGCGCGCGCCGCGCCCGCGGGGGTCCAAAAACTCGTCCATTTCCAGGAACGGGCGGACGTATAGGGGGCAGGCAGCACGGCGTCAAGGTTTTTGGGCCGGGAAAGTGCGGCGGGCGACGCGGTTTCGCTTAGATTTCAGGGCCTTAACCTACCATATAAAGGGCGCAATCCGCGCCGACATGGATGGGCCGCCTATTTTAGAGAGTTGCCGGGCCGCAATTGCTGCTTAGATGACCATTAGCTCGCGCCCAGAACAGGACCAGCCTTTGGGGATTGCCGCCCGCCTTGATTTGCCACGCCCGGCGAAAGCCGGGATCGCCGGCGCTTGCACGGCGGCCGTGCTGATGCTGGCGCCGCTGCCGGCGTTCGCGCAAGGCAAGGTCGAGGCGCATTACGAGGCTTCGCTCGCCGGCATCGCGGTCGGCCGCGGCACCTGGGGCATCGAGATATCGGACGATTTCTATTCGGCGTCCGCACAGGGCGCGACCGCGGGGCTTCTGAAGGCGTTTTCCGGCGGCACCGGGTCGGGTTCCGTGCAGGGCCGCATCGTCAATGGCGCGCTGGTGCCGGCGGCCTATACCGCCACCGTCAATTCCAAGAAGAGCGAGACCATCAAAATCAACCTTGCCGGTGGCGCCGTGAAGGATTTTGCCATCGTGCCGGAGCCGCCGGTCGATGCCGACCGCATCGTGGTGACCGAGGCGCACAAGAAGGGCGTGGTCGATCCGATGACGAGCTCGCTGGTGAAGGTGGCCGGCAATGGCGAGGTGCTGGGGCCCGACGCCTGCCGCGGCGGCTCATCGGTGTTCGACGGCCGGCTGCGCTACGACCTCAAGCTCGATTTCAAGCGCATGGAAACGGTGAAGGCCGACAAGGGCTATCATGGCCCGGCGGTGGTCTGCGCCATCTACTTCACGCCGGTCGCGGGCTACATCGCCGACCGGCCCGTGATCAAATACCTCACCGCCGAGCGGCGCATGGAGATCGTGCTGGTGCCGATCGCAGGCACGCGCGTGCTGGTGCCGTTCCGCCTCACCATCCCGACGCCGTTCGGTCCCGCCGTGCTGGAGGCGACGCAGTTCAACACGGTCGCGCTGCCGCCGCGCGTGGCGAAGACGCAGTGACGATGTGTCATTGCCGGGCTTGACCCGGCAATCCATCCAGCAAGGACGCTGCGCTTTCTTCTGGGATGGATGCCCGGGTCAAGCCCGGGCACGACGAGTGGAAAGTGACGCCGCTTAGGAGCCCCAAATCCCCATTGACTCCTGGCCCATTCTGATTCGACTCAGGCCCTCGCAAGTTTTAAGGAATCGCCGCCCAAAACACCGCCTTGTTCGCATCCTCCAAACTTGATCTAGTGCCGTCACTGCATCCGGACGCGAGATGTTGCGGTGAACGAAGCGGGAAGGAGGCGGGAGTCAGCGATTCGGGCGCCTTTCGTTCCAGACTCGTTCGCAAGCATTAAAAGCGCGGCGCAAACGAGTTCCAGCCGTCGCAAAGTGAGACAAGAACCCCTTCGAAAACATGGCCTTCTCTCCTTCCCACGCCTCGCTCAGTCATGAACGGGCGCCCGGCGCCGGCGTTACCGCCGTGCTGGGGCCGACCAATACCGGCAAAACGCATCTGGCGATCGAGCGGATGCTCGGCCATTCCTCGGGGCTGATTGGCCTGCCGCTGCGGCTGCTCGCGCGCGAGGTCTACAACAAGATCGCCGACCGCGCGGGCAGCGAGAGCGTCGCGCTGATCACGGGCGAGGAGAAGATCAAGCCGAAATCGCCGCGCTACTGGGTGTCGACCGTGGAAGCGATGCCGCGCGACATCGACGTGTCGTTCCTCGCCGTCGACGAAATCCAGATCGCCGCGGATCTCGAGCGCGGGCACGTCTTCACCGACCGCATTTTGCACCGGCGCGGGCGCGACGAGACGCTGCTGCTCGGGGCCGCCACCATGCGGCCGATGATCGAGAAGCTGCTGCCGGGCGCGTCCATCATCACTCGGCCGCGGCTCTCGACATTGTAATTCGCCGGCGACCGCAAGATCACGCGGCAGCCGCGGCGCACCGCCATCGTCGCGTTCTCGTCGGACGAAGTCTACGCCATTGCCGAATTGATCCGCCGCCAGCATGGCGGCGCGGCGGTGGTGCTGGGTTCGCTCAGCCCGCGCACACGCAATGCGCAGGTGGCGATGTTCCAGAACGGCGACGTCGATTTTCTCGTCGCCACCGACGCCGTCGGCATGGGGCTCAATCTCGATGTCGACCACGTCGCCTTTGCCAGCGATCGCAAGTATGACGGCTATCAGTTCCGCCGCCTGACGCCGGCCGAGTTCGCGCAGATCGCCGGCCGCGCGGGGCGCGCCACGCGCAACGGCACCTTCGGCACCACCGGGCGCTGTGCGCCGTTCGAGCCGGAGCTGGTCAACGCGCTGCAGAACCACTCCTTCGACAGCGTGAAGACGTTGCAATGGCGCAATGCGAAGCTGGATTTCGCCTCGCTCGGTTCCCTGCAGGTGTCGCTGGCGCTGCCGCCCGCGCATGAGGCGCTCACCAGGGCGCCGATCGCCGAGGACATGCGCGTGCTCGACCATGCCGCGCGCGATGGAGAGGTGCGCGATCTCGCGCATGGCGCCTCGGCCGTCGAGCGGCTATGGGACGCCTGCGCCATTCCAGATTACCGCAAGCTATCGCCGGCGGCGCATGCCGAGCTCGTGACCGGGATCTTCGGCCACCTGATGCGCAAGGGCCGCATTCCCGATGCCTGGTATGCGACCCAGGTCGACCAGGCCGACCGCACCGACGGCGACATCGACACGCTGTCGGGCCGGATCGCGCAGATCCGCACCTGGACCTTCGTGGCCAACCGGCCGGACTGGCTGGCCGACCCCGAGCACTGGCAGGGCGTGACGCGGGAGGTCGAAAATAAATTATCGGATGCGCTGCATGAACGCCTTACGGAGCGTTTCGTTGACCGCCGTACCAGTGTATTGATGCGCCGCCTGCGGGAGAATACGGGTTTGAATACGGAAATCGGCAAGACCGGCGAAGTCATCGTCGAGGGCCACACCATCGGCCGGCTCGACGGCTTTACCTTTGCGCCCGATGCGGCGGAGGCCGGCGGCGACGCCAAGGCGCTGCAGGCGGCTGCGCAACAGGTGCTGGCGCGCGAGATCGACGCGCGGGCGGAGAAGCTTGCCGCTGCGCCGGACGATCAGTTCATCCTGACCTCCGACGGCACCATGCGCTGGACCGGCGATGCCGTGGCGAAACTGGTTGCGACGGAAGACGCGCTGCATCCGCGCGTCCGCATCATTTCCGACGAGCGGCTGACCGGCGCGCCGCGCGAGGCGGTGCAGGCACGGCTCGATCTGTGGCTGAAGACGCATATCGAAAAGCTGCTCGGCCCGCTGTTTGCGCTGTCCAAGGCCGAGGACGTCACCGGCATCGCCCGCGGCATCGCGTTCCAGCTGGTGGAGGCGTTAGGGGTGCTCGAGCGCAACCGGATCGCGGCCGAGATGAAGGATCTCGACCAGCCTTCGAGGGCGCTCTTACGCAAATACGGCGTGCGGTTCGGTGCCTATCACATCTATTTCCCGCAGCTCTTGAAACCTGCGGCGCGTTCGCTGGCTTCGCTCTTGTGGGCGGATAAGCAGGACAATGTCGATCTTGCCGCGCTGTCCAGCGCGCAGCACCTGGCAAGCTCCGGGCGCACCTCGTTCCCAGTCGACAAGACCCTGCCGCGCGATGCCTATCGCATGCTCGGCTATCGCCAGTGCGGCGAGCGCGCGGTGCGCGTCGACATCCTGGAGCGCCTCGCCGACCTGATCCGCCCGGCGCTGGCCTGGAAGGAAACTTCGCCGGGCCAAAAGCCGGCTGGCGCCTTCGACGGCCGCGGTTTTGTGGTGACGCAGGCGATGACCTCGCTGACGGGTTCTGCCGGCGAGGATTTTGCCTCGATCCTGCGCGCGCTTGGCTATCGCATGGACCGCCGCCCGCCGCTGCCGGAGAAGCCGGCCGAGAAGGTGGAGACGGTGCCCGCCGAGACGCCGCCGGCGGAAGCCGTGGCACAAGACAATGCCGCGCCTGCGCTGCCGCCCGAGCTCAACATCGCCCCGCCCGCCAATGACAATGTGGTGCCGGCGCCCGCTCCGGTGGAAGCGGCGCCTCCTGCCGCGCCCAAGGCCGAGCCGGTTGCGGAAGCGCCCGCTGCCGAAGAAGCGCCGGAAGCCGTTGCGATGGAAGTTGCCGCGGAGACGGCAATTGTCGAGGAGACTTCGTCTGCCGAAGTTTCCGTCGCCGAAGTTTCCGTCAGCGAAGCTGTCCCTTCCGAGGCCGCTGCAACGGAAGCCCCTGCCGCCGAAGCAACCGCCGCCGCCGAAGCAACCGCCGCCGCCGCTGCGGAAGCCGCCGCCGAGCCGGTGCTGGTCGAAGTCTGGCGTCCCGGCGGCCGTCACGAGGAACGCCGCCCGCGCCACGAGCGCGGCGGCCGTCATCGCCATCAACGCAAGGGCGAGGGCGCGCAGGCCGCTTCGGGCGAAGCCGCAGCTCCTGCCGCCGAGGGCGAGAAGAGCGGCGAGCATCGCGGTCGCCGCGACCGTCACCGCGAGTTCAGGAAGCCCCGCGAAGGCGGCGAGGGCGCGCCGCGCCAGGACAAGCGTGAAGACAAGCGTGAAGACAAGCGTGAAGACAAGCGTGACGACAAGCGCGAGGAGCGCGGCGATCGCCGCGAGCGTTCCGAGGGCAAGGGCAAGGAGCGCGACGAGCGCCGCGACAAGTTCGATCGCAAGGGAGGTGGCGGACGCGATCGCGACAAGGGCGGACGCCGCGACCGCGAGAGCGGTCCCTCGCACCGGCAATACGCGACATCGGCCAATCCGCGCGACAATCGCGCCGCCGATCCCAATTCGCCCTTCGCCAAGCTCGCGGCGCTCAAGGAGCAGCTCGCGCGGAAAGAATAGCGCGTCAGGCAGAGATCGCGATTGGACAAGCAGCGTCTCGACAAATGGCTGTGGCATGCGCGGGTGGTGAAGGCCCGCACCAGTGCCGCTAGCCTGGTCGAGAGCGGCCATGTCCGTATCAACGGCACGCGCGAGAAATCGCCGGGCCATGCCGTGAAGCCCGGTGACGTCCTCACGATTTCGCTGGATCGCGGCGTGCGGCTGATGAAGGTGATCGGCTTCTCGGAGCGGCGCGGCGATGCGACGGCGGCACGCGCGCTGTACGAGGATTTGCAAGCCGGTCCCAAGTAACTATTTGAGGCGGGCAGGGATGCGCGAAAACGCCTGGTTTCGGCTATCCGCTTCCCTTGCGGCAGCGCACATCCTGCGCTAGCAACGCCCCCGGAAATTGCCGCGAGAAATAAGACTGTTCCGGAGCCTTGGATGACTTACGTCGTCACTGAAGCCTGCATCAAGTGCAAGTACACCGATTGCGTCGAGGTCTGCCCCGTCGATTGCTTCTACGAGGGCGAGAACATGCTGGTGATCCATCCGGACGAATGCATCGACTGCGGCGTGTGCGAGCCTGAATGCCCGGCCGACGCCATCAAGCCCGACACCGAGCCGGGGCTGGAGCAGTGGCTCGAGGTCAACGCCGAATACGCCAAGAGCTGGCCGAATATCACCCAGAAGAAGGACTCGCCGCCCGACGCGAAGGAGTTCGACGGGGTCGAAGGCAAGTTCGAGAAATATTTTTCCAAGAACCCCGGGACTGGCGACTGATTCGCGGGTGGCCCTAAATCCCCAGTTGAGGCCGAATCGGCCCTAATAAAGGGCGCGCCTTTAACCCTAATTCCGTAACAGAGTGTCAAAACGGCCCCGTATGCGCCCGGAATCGGGCGTAAATCATTGATTTTTGCGGAAAATGTGCTATATTGGGCACAATCTAACCGAACCCGTCAGCCCCGCTTGGCCCCTATGGGTTCCCGTCAAAAACCTTGAACAGGGGCGTGGCCGTTTTCCGCGCGCAGGCTGTGTCACAGAAAACGCGTAAACAGAGTGCTTCCAAGACCACCAAGAAAGCCGCTGCGGCGAGCCGCAGCGCATCCAAGGGCCGTGCCAAGGCGTCCGTGAAGGAGCCGAAGAAGGCGGCGGCTGCAAAGTCCTCCAATAAAAGAAGCGCAATGCCAGCCAAGAATGCCAAGACTGTCGCGAAAGCGGCCGGATCGAAGTCGTCTGCTTCGAAGGCGCCTGCCGCCAAGGTTGTCGCGAAAACTGCCAAGCCTGTAGCCGCCGCAAAGACCGCCGCCGCTCCCAAGACCCCCGCTCCCAAGACCCCCGCTCCCAAGACCCCCGCTCCCAAGGCCGCCGCTCCCAAGGCCGCCGTGAAGCCGGCGGTGCCGCCGAAGGTGGAAGAAAAGAAGCCGCTGACCCAGCGCCAGGGCTTCAAGACCAATGAATTCGTGGTCTATCCGGCGCACGGCGTCGGCCAGATCCTCGCCATCGAGGAGCAGGAGATCGCAGGCGCCAGGCTCGAGCTGTTCGTCATCAACTTCATCAAGGACAAGATGACGCTGCGCGTGCCGACCGCCAAGGTCGCCAATGTCGGCATGCGCAAGCTGTCCGATCCGGCGCTGGTCAAGAGGGCCCTCGAAACCCTCAAGGGTCGTGCGCGCGTGAAGCGCACGATGTGGTCGCGCCGCGCCCAGGAATACGAAGCCAAGATCAACTCCGGCGATATCGTTGCGATCGCGGAAGTCGTGCGCGACCTCTATCGTTCGGAATCGCAGCCCGAGCAGTCCTACTCGGAACGCCAGCTCTATGAAGCGGCGCTGGATCGGCTCTCCCGCGAGATCGCCGTCGTGCAGCACTCGACCGAGACCGAGGCGATCAAGGAAATCGAGAGCCAGCTCGCCAAGAGCCCGCGCCGCGGCGCCAAGACCGAAGCCGAAGGCAGCGCCGAGGGCGACGCCGACGGCGACGATCTCGACGCGGAGGGTGACGATGCCGCCGTCGAGGACGAAGCCGCCTGAAAGGATGGCGATAAAGACTGAAACGAAAAGCCCGGCCGTCGCGCCGGGCTTTTTGTTTGGTGCGCTTGCCCTTTGGGAGCGTTCTCCGTGAGGACCGATCGGTCGGCTTGAGCCAGATCAGAGCGCCGGGGTTTGCCTCGGCATAGGCTGCCTCATTCAATCTCAAGGAGGCGTCACGATGCGAAATCGAGCAAGGACCGTGATGGCGGCTTTGCTGCTGACGACGGCATGCGGCTCGCTTGCAGCCGCGCAGCCTGGCTCCGGCGGACCCGGAGGGGGACCGGGCATGATGGGGCCCGGCATGATGATGGGCCCCGGGATGATGGGAGGGCGCGGATTCGGCTTCTTCTGCAACCCTCGCATGGCCGGATTCGCCGAATGGCGTATTTCCCAGTTCGAGGGCACCCTCAAGCCGACCGACGCGCAAAAAACACTACTGAACGATCTCAAGGCCGCATCGGCGAAGGCGGCAGAAATCATCACCAAGGACTGCCCGGCCACGCCGCCTTCCAAGCCTACCGAGCGGCTGGCGCTGGCCGAGAAGCGGCTCGAGGCGATGCAGCAGGCCATCAAGACCGTCCGCCCCGCGTTCCAGGCCTTTTACGACGCGCTCGACGACAAGCAGAAGACGATGCTCGAGGCGGCAGGTCCGCGCAGATGGGGGTGGCGCCACTGGCGCTGGCCCTGGAGCGAAGAATAGCGAGAATGTCCGGCGGCGACGCCGGGCTGTCGCTTGCGGGACTCGTCCGTGCAAGCCGATGATTGCTGCACCGGTCGCTGACTGACCGATCTCGGGCCGTCATGGATAAAATCTCGCGAGAGCGACGCCCAAGCGACGAACAGCTCGTCTACCGGCCGGCGGTGCCGGGCGACAGTCGTGCGATTGCCGATCTGATCTGCCAGGCCGGAGGCGGTCTCTACGAGTTTCTCTTCGACGACCTGATTCCGTTGGTCAGCGCAATCGATATCGTCGCTGCCGGCGTGGGCATGAGCGGCGGTCCGCTGTCCTATGAGAACTGCCTGGTCGCAAGCAGCGCATCGGCCGGGGTGGTGGGCGCGGCCAACTTCTTCCCGACCGACTCGCTCGCGGAGGAGACCTTTCTTTCTCTGGTGTCGGACCGGTTCGATCACATCAGCCCGATGCTGCGGTTGCGCGATCGGGGCAGCATGTTCCTCAATGCAATCGCCGTCTCCGGTAACTATCGCGGCAACGGTGTCGGCACGCATCTGATCGCCCTGACCGAAGTTGCAAGCCTGGAAGCCGGACTATCCCGCCTGAGCCTGCACGTGTGGGTCGACAATGTCGTGGCGATCAAGCTGTACAAGCGTCATGGATTCTCCGAGGTCGGGATTGCCGAGCTTGCCGTCTCTCCGAGATTGCCGCATTCGGGCGGCAGTCTGCTGATGCGAAAGATATTGCCGGGTCCGGCGGTTGGAAAAAGCCAGCGGTGACGCCGCGCGCTCCTGCGTGAGAGGATGCGTTCCGCTTCCGGCCTGTCCCGATAGCCGCTACCATCGAGGAGGTGCAGCGTTGATCCGGGAGTTCAGAAGATGAGGCGGCAGAAGAAGTTCTATGCCTGGGGCTACGCCGACGAAGACCTGACGGCGGAGGAGATCAGGCCCTGGGAAGCCGATATCGCCAGGCGCTACGGCGTCTCCGGTTTCGACGTGACGCCGCCCCCCAGGGCTGACGAGATCACGCTGCGCGCGCCGCGTGTCGACGTGCCGGCGGGCTTGCAGCCGATCGTTCGCACCGATCATCTTGTCCGCCTGGAGCACAGCTACGGCAAGGCGGGGTTCGATACCTGCCGGATGTTCATGCGCTCCGTACCCAATCCACCCGATGCCGTGGCGTTTCCGGAGAACGAACAGGACATCGTCCGCGTCCTCGACTGGTGCGACCGGATCGGCGCCAAGGCCATTCCCTATGGCGGCGGCTCCTCGGTGGTGAAAGGCATCGAACCTTCTCCGGCGTTCGAGAAAGTCGTGACGATCTCCATGCGCCACATGGACAAGGTGCTGGAAGTCGATCCCGTAAGCCAGGCCGCGCGCATCCAGGGCGGGGTGTACGGACCGCACATCGAGGAGCAGCTGCGCGATACGCCGTTTACGATGCGCCACTACATGCAGGCCTATCGCTGCTCCACGCTGGGCGGCTGGATCGCAACCCGCTCGGGCGGCCACTACGCGACGCTCTACACCCACATCGACGATTTCGTGGAGAGCACGCGCGTGGTGACTCCCGTTGGCACGCTGGAGACGCGCCGCCTGCCGGGCTCCGGTGCGGGACCGAGCCCCGACCGCATGTTCATCGGCTCCGAGGGCATTTTGGGCATCATCACCGAAGCCTGGATGCGGCTGCGCAAGAAGCCGGGTTTTCGTGCGGCGACCAGCGTCCGCTTCAAGAACTTTTATGCGGGCGCCGACGCGGTGCGCGGCATCACCCAGGCCGGCCTCTATCCCGCCAACTGCCGCCTGCTGGAGGCGCGCGAGGCGCTGCCCGACATCCCCTGGGACAACGAAGAGGCGGTGCTGATGCTGACCTTCGAGTCGGCCGACCATCCGCTCGATGCCTGGATGGACCGCGCGCTCGAAATCTGCCGGGACTGTGGCGGTGTGCCTGATGCCGCCGCGCTGGAGGACGAGAACTCGCACCGCTCCGGCGCCGCCGGCGCCTGGCGCAACAAGTTCATCCGCGCGCCGCATTACAGCGAGCATGCGGTGGCGCGCGGCATCCTTTCATCGACGTTCGAGACGTCGATGACGTGGGAGCGCTTCCGCGACTTCCACGGCAAGATCACCAGGATCGCCCACGACACCATCAAGCGGGTCACCGGGCGCGAAGGCACCGTCACCTGCCGCTTCACGCACGTCTATCCCGACGGACCGTGCCTGTATTTCACCTTCGGGGGCCTGCTCGACAAGCGGATCATGCTCGACCAGTTCATGGAGGTGCTGTCGACCTGCACGGCGGCAACCGTCGAACACGGCGGCACCACCACTCATCACCATGCCGTCGGCCGGGTTGAACCGCCCGTCGACGACAAGCAGCGGCCCGAGCTGTTCGCCCGCGCGCTGCGCGGCGCGAAACGCGCGCTCGATCCGAAGGGGATGATGAATCCGGGGGTGCTGATCGATCCCTGAGAGCGGAGCCGCCGGAGCATGGCCCCAAAGGAAGGATGACCTCAAAAAGAAGCGAGCCGCCAAGGAAGCGGTGATCCCTGGCGGCCGAGTTGGGGGGCGTGGACGTGCGGCGTCCACGCGCCGTCCTTGGTACCGGTAACGGGCTCAGGGAACTTGATCGAGATCAAATTAGACAGGCGCCACCTGTGCATTGCTCCCGACGCCCGTGGACCTGCGGGCGTCACAAGTAAAAGCCGGGCCGGTTACCGACGGCCGGACGTTTTACGCCGCAAGCGCGTCGCGATTGACTTCGCCCTTGGCGAGCTGGGTCAGCAGCACGTCGGTCCGCTTTTCTTCCTCGAGGCTGAGGTGCAGCATCTTCTGCTCGTCACGCAGGTTGAGCTGGCCGGCCAGCGCCGCCGCCGTGCCATACGCGGCGATCTCGTAATGCTCGATCCGCTGGGCCGACGCGATCAGGCCTGCATCGCGCAGATTTTCGGTCTTGAGCATGGCGAGCATCTTCATGGTTTCGTTGACGAGCGCCTGCATGGCCTGGTCGACATGCGCCTTCGGATCGGCGCCGTGTTTCACCAGGATCGTCTCCAGCCGTGCGACTTGCGTCTCGGTCTCGGCACGGTGATGGATCAGGGCGCGCTTGAGCGAAGGATGCGAGGCGGCGCCCGCCAGGCGCAGCAGCACGCCGGACAGCTGCTCTTCGGCACTGACGAACTCCTGCAATTCGACCAGGAACATTTCCCTGAAATTACGGATCTCCATGGCGACTTCCTTCCGATTTGGGCTGCCTTGCGTCGGAAGGGGCGGAACAGGCGAACGCGCCTCCCGACTCTGGTCAAACGGGGTCTTTGCGCCGCTGTTCCCGCTATCGACATAATGTTTCGGTGCGCCACCATGGCCTGGGCAGCGCTGGCCGGCCAAACGGCCCCGCTTGCGCGAACCACATCTATGCTGCCGCGTTATACGTCGGGCAACGACCCCAAGGCGCCTCACGCAATCTCCAGGCGAACCGCCGATCGGGAGCATCCAGAAAATGGCCACGGAACCTGAATTGCGCGTCCCCCACAACGCACTCGTTCTCGTCGGCGACGGTCAAAAAGCTCTCTTCCTGCGCAACAGAGGCAACCCGCAGCGCGTTTCGCTCGTCGTCGAGGAGATCCTCGAACGCGACAATCCGCCGACGCGCGCGCAGGGCACGGATCGGCCGGGACGAACCAACGCGAGCGTCGGCGCTGCCCGCAGCGCCATGGAGGAATCCGACTGGCATCACATTGCCAAAGAGCGGTTTGCCACGGAGCTGTCGGACGCGCTTTATCGGCATGCCCACGCCAATCGCTTCGACAAGCTAATCGTCATCGCGCCGCCGAAAATCCTCGGGGACCTGCGCAAGGCCTTCCATGCAGAGGTCAGCGCACGCATCGCCGCCGAAGTCCCGAAGGAGCTGACCTCGCATCCGGTGGCCGAAATCGAGCGGCTGATCGCGGCCTAGTAGCAACTATCAAGTTGGACGCGGATGAGCGCGCCCCGACCGGCTGCAGTGTGACGCCGCGCTTGCCGTCGTCAAGGAGTGGCCTGGAAGCCGCGGAGCCTGCGTTGAGCAATGCGCGACGGCCATCCTTGACGACGTCTGCGCGCGGCGTCACGGATTGAAGCAGGTCGGGACGAAGAAACGGCCACTCCGGTCGAACCAAGAAACGAAGGCGAGACGGAAGAGTGGTTGCTCTGGCGAACTCGCCGGGAACTCAAGGGGCGATGGTGCGGACCTCCCATGGCGTACCGCGAGCGACGACCGCGTTGGCGAAGATCAGCAGCTTGCGCGCGCACGCGACGACTGCAACCTTGTGCTCCTTTCCAGCGGCGCGCAGCCTCTTGTAGAGCGCCGTCAGGTGCGGGTTCCAGCGCAGCGCGGCGATCCATGCTGCGACGTAGAGACTATTGCGCAACCGCTCACGGCCACCGGCGATGTGGCGATCGCCGATGTGCTCGCCACTGTCGTCATCGTAGGGGGCAAGCCCGGCCAACGCGCCGGCCTGGCCGTGGCTGAGCTGGCCGATCTCCGGCATGCGCACCACGATGGCGCTTGCGCTGCGCAACGCAATGCCGTCGATGCTGAGGATCAGGTCGAGCCGTTTGGCGAGATCGGAATGCTGACGGATTGCCGCCACCAGTTGCTTGAGCCGTTGCCGGAAAAGCCCGCGGAATCGCCGAATCTCGTCGTCCCAGAGCTGCCGCAGACCGTCATCGCGGCAGGACTCGCGATGGTTTTTGAACCGTGCCATCGTGCGGACGATCTGGTCGATCTGGGTCTGCAACTCGGCCAATTCTGCCAGACGCCGGTCTGGTGCGGCATGGATGGTCTCGACGTCCGACGTGCAGGCCGCAATCAAGGCAGCATCGATCTTGTCGTTCTTCGCCAGCCTCAGATGAAAGCGCCCATAGGCGCGCACCTGCGCGGGCTGGAACACGACGACCACGAAACGGTCCTGGCGCAGCCGCCGGACCACCATTTGCTCGTAGCCGCCAGTGGCTTCGATGCCGACCCGTTTGACCCGATGCTGCCGCAACCAGACCAACAACTCCTCGTGCCCCTCGGCCGTATTGGCTACCTGCAACCGTTCCGGCCTTCCATGCAGCGCCACATCGAGCTTCCGCTTGCCTGTATCGATGCCGCCGCAAATTGTGCTACGCTTGCTCATCTTCTCGGTCCTCCCTTGAATGCGAGCCTGATGCTCATTCAACAATGCGGGCCTCATGAAGATGCCGACCGTGATCCTGCTACGAAGATCAGCTCACGATGCTTCGATGGGTTACGATCCAACGGTCAGCGGCCCGG
>NZ_JBQTHN010000160.1:0-45520 GCF_052389815.1 Bradyrhizobium sp.
TGGATTGCTCACATGGGGGAGGTTTGTGTCAAGGACGAGGGGCCACCTTTTAGTTCGACTGCAGCCACCTCTTCGTCCCGACCGCGGATTGTGCAGGATGGCGCGCGCAGATCAAGTCAAGGCCGGCCCTTTAGGGCCGCCGCAAAGCGGCTTGGCCTTGAGTTGAGCGAGCACGCCATCATGCTTGATGGGTCGGGTACGACAGGCGTTCCTCGTGTTGGCGGTTCGGTCAGGGCATCTGTCGTCCTCGCATTTGCGATCCAGGGTTCGAGCCGGTTGTGCGATCTGGGTTGCATGCCAGATCAAACTCACATTCGGTCGTCGCGCGAGGCGACTGCACCAATATTCCGCTTGCGGCGGGCAGGCTCGAGAGGACGAGGCCATTCTTCGTTGCGGCGTTTGAAGCCATGCAATCCATCGGTTCGTCCACCCGGATCTTCCAAGGCTGATCGGGCCTTGGCAGATGGGTTATGGTTCTTACGTTGTGCGCGGGCGGTGCTTGCTGCGGAGTCCGGTCCCGGATCAGGCGACCGGCTTCATCACGGCCCCCTCGATGACGACGCCCTGGGTGACATACTTCCACAAGGCCACGAGAAGCTTGCGCGCCAGTGCCACGATCGCGCGCTTGCGGCCTTGCGGACTTTGCTCCTTGAACCAGCGCGTCAGGATCGATTGCGGCTGATGACGTATCCACAGCCAGGCGATCTGGATCATGGTGGTCCGCAGCCTGGGATTGCCGGCCTTCGACACCCCTTGCTCGTGCCGAATGCCCCCGCTTTGCCAGGGCGTTGCCGCAAGGCCCGCATAGGCGGCGACCTGGCGGCGGTTGGCGAAGCTCCGGTAGAACGCCTCCGACCAGAGCACGGCCGCGAAGTTGGCGCCCATTCCCTTCAAGGCCAGCAGCAGCGTTACCGGGTCCGGCGCGGCCTCTTCGCTTGCAGGCTTTCTCGCCGCAGCCAACAGAGCATCCTGCTCGGCTTCCACAGCCTTGATCTGGACCAGAAGCAATTCGATCCGGTCGAGTTCGCGGCCGATCTGCGCCTTCAAATGTGGCGGCAGCGCCCGCCCGTCTCCCGTGCACAATGCCTCGAGCCGCGCCCGCCGGTCGCGCCGCAATGGCCTGTAATCGGATATGCCTTGCGCGAACAAAAGGCCCTTGATCCGGTTCACATGCTCGACCCGCTCGGCAATCAGCGTCCGCCGCTCGCGGCAAAGCCTCCGGCGATCTTCCTCCTCGGGCGAGGGCGCAACCACCATCGCGCAGACCCGCGGCTCACCGCGCTTGTAGGCCAGAAGTGCCCGCAGCAGCGTCTCGCCGTCGAGCCGGTCCGTCTTGGCCCGACGGTGCCGCCGCGACGTCGCGATCGAAGCGGGATCAACCACATGGCTCTCAATGCTTTCCCGTTGCAGAACACGATGCAGCCAGAACCCGTCAAGCCCCGCCTCCTGGATCGTGATGATCGGATAGCGTTGGCCGGTCCTGGCCTCCGCCTTGCGCACGAGCTCCGCAAACAACGCCAAAAGTCCGGCCACATCGCCGGCCGCGACGCTGTGCCTGGACATCTTCTCGCCCTTACCGGGCGACAACGACGTCACCAGCCAACTCGAACGGCTCAGTTCCAGCGAAACAAAAATTGCGGCAATATGCGTGCGGATAGCGGTCGGTCCGTCGGAAGGATGATCGAGCAACATCGTTGTCTCCAGGTTGAGTGGTTTCAGCAACCTCAGTCTGGCTTCAGACTCGGTCGCTATCCACTCCCCCATGGAATCTTCGTCGCTGGCGCTCCTCGCAATGACAGATAGTCCGTTTCCTGCGCACACCAGCAGACCGCCGCTCAATGCAGCCGGCGTAGCGTGGCCGACGGCGGCTCGCCGAACTTGGCGCGATAGGCGCCGGACATCCGGCCGAGATGGGTGAAGCCGAGATCGAAGGCGATCTCGATGATGCGGGCATCCGGCGGCGCCGACCGCAGGCGCGCGTTGAGGTGAGCGAGCCTCATATCCAGCAGCATCTGCGAAATCGTCACGCCGAAATGGCGCTGGAAGCCGAGTTGCAGCGCGCGCACGCCGATGCCGGCGGCTTCCGCGAGTTGCACGAGGTCGAGCGGCTCGGTGGCGCTGGCGTGCAGGCAATCCCGCGCCCGGCGGAGCGCACGCGGCAACGTCTCGATTTGGCCGGAGAAGGTCGCGATGGCCGCGGAGAGGCTGTGGCGTTGCCCGGCAAGCAGTGCATCGAGCAGCGCTTCGCGGTGATCGGCTGCCGCCACGGCAGACAACCGGCGATCCGGTCCGTTGCGCTCGGCCAGATCGACCAGCGTCGCGATCTGCTCCTGCAACGCGCGCGCCGCTGTCGTGGCGAGATCGACGGCGGGCTCGAACTCGACGGCCTGCACGGCGCGGCCCGCGAGCGCCGCCGCGCGCTGCTCGACGAGCTTCCGCTCGACCAGCAGGATGAGCTGGGCACAGCCGTCCTGCCACGTCATCTGCGTCGGGATCGTCGGCGACAAAAGCGAGGCGGCCACGCCGGGCGCGCTTTCGATGTCGCGCGAGGCGGTCCTGATCCTCGCCGCACCGGCGAGCGGAATCTGCAGCAGAAAGAAGCGTTCGAGGCAACCGGGATCGATCGACACCGACCCGCCATAGGAGACGTAATTCACGGAGAAGCCGTCGAAATCGGCGCAGTTGTGCAGGGCGTGAAAGTCCGGCGCGGAAGCCGTCACCGGCGCCAGGCGGTGCGGGCAGAAGATGCGCCCGACCTGCTCGGCCGCCTCCTCGATGTCGCAGGTGGCGACGCGGCGGAACGCCGCCAGCCGTACGGCTTGCGGAATGGCCTGCCCTGGAGCTGTTCGGGGAATGACGGCGTTCGCCATCTCGAGCCTCCGAAATTGTTTTAAGCTTACAATAATTTCGGGAGTTGAAAAGCCCCAAGGCGGCCCGAAGTTTGGGCAGCCGTGCTGCCGCAGCGCAGCGGCCGCATCGGACGGATTCGTTTAGCGGATAGACAACCTTTTCCGCCGGGCGGATGCTCGCGGCCGCTCAACGGGAGGACAAGACATGGCGGCACTCGAAAAAGGCATCACGGCCAACGGCACCGGCTATCGCGGCAAGACCTGGAACATCCTCGGCCAAGTCTACTTCCCGAAGGCCGTGACCGATTCCACCTTCGCCTTCGAGACCAACAGCGATCCCGGCCAGTTCGTGCCGGTGCACGTTCATCCGACCCAGGACGAATTCATCCTGGTGCAGGAAGGCGTGCTCGACCTCAAGCTCGACGGCGTCTGGGTGCAGGCCAAGGCCGGCGATCTCGTGCGCATGCCGCGCGGCATCCCGCACGGCTACTTCAACAAGTCCGACAAGCCGGCCCGCGCGCTGTTCTGGGTCTCGCCGATGCAGAAGCTGGAGGCGTTGTTCGACAAGCTGCACAACCTCACCGATCCCGCCGAGGTCGTGCGCATCTCGGCCCAGCACGAGGTGGATTTTCTGCCGCCCGAGGCGAACGACTAGGACTCCACTGCCGCGTTTTTGACGACGACCCGCCGCCAAAGGCGGCGGGCGAAGGATATCGGCTGTCCTCAATCAGGAGCTTTGCAATGGTCAGACAGAAGCAGGTATGCGTGATCGGCGCCGGCGTGTCCGGCCTTGCCGCGGCAAAGGCGTTTGCCGAGCGCGGCCACAACGTGGCGATCGTCGAGAAGAGCGCCGATCTCGGCGGCGTCTGGGAGCCGGCGCGCTCCTATCCGCAGGTGCAGACGCAGAGCCCGAAGGATCTCTACCGCTACACCGACAAGGCGATGCCCGATTCCTATCCGGAATGGCCGAAGGGCCCGCAGGTCCACGCCTACCTCGCCGACTACGCGCGCGGCCACGGGTTCGACCGCATGATGCGGTTCAACACGTCGGTCGCCTCGATGGACCGCCGGGCCGACGGCAAGCCGGGCTGGACGCTCGAGTTGAAGACATCAGACGGAACCAGCCGCGAGGATTTCGATTTCGTCGCCATCTGCACCGGGCAGTTCAACGAGCCGCAGACGCTGAGCCTGCCGGGCGAGACCGAATTCAAGGCAAGAGGCGGCCGCATCCTGCACTCCTCCGCCTACAACGACGCTTCGATCGCCAAGGGCCGCAAGGTGGTGGTGCTCGGCGGCTCGAAGTCCGCCACCGACATCGCGGTCAATGCCGTCGAGTCCGGCGCCAGCGAAGTGACCATCGTCTACCGCGAGCCGGTATGGCGCATTCCCTACTTCATCGGCGGCCTCGTCAATTTCAAGCGAATCCTCTACATCCGCGCGCAGGAGAGTATGTTCCCCGGCTGGGGCATCGGCCCGCTCTCGCGCCTCGCGCACGCCGTCGCGAGGCCCATGGTGTGGGCAAACTGGCGCGGACTGGAGAGCCTGTTGAAGGCGCAGCTCAAGCTCGCCAAGTGCGACATGGTGCCGAAGGAGCGGATCGAGGACGGCGTCAACTGCTCGGTGCCGATCGCCACTCCCAATTTCTACCCGATGGTGGCGGACGGCCGCATCAAGGCCATCCGCGGCACCTTCGACCGCTGCGAAGGCCACACGATCGTCATGAGCAACGGCGCACGCGTGAATGCCGACGTCGCCGTGCTCGCCATCGGCTACAAGCTCGGGGTGCCGTTCCTGCCGGAAAAATATCGCGCCAGGCTGGTCGACCCGGACGGGCAGTATCGCCTCTATCGCCTGATCGCCAGCCCCGACCTGCCCGAGCTCGGCTTCGTCGGCTTCAACTCCAGCTTCTGCACCGTGCTGTGCGCCGACATGGCCGCGCACTGGCTGGTGCGCTATGCCGACGGAAAGCTCGAACGCCAGCCGACCGAGCAACAGATGCGCGACAACATCGAGACGATGCTGCATTTCAGGCGCGTCGAGCGGCCCGCAGCCGGGGTCTATGGCGGGCTGTGCGTCGCACCCTATCACTTCAGGCACTTCGACGAGCTGCTGGCGGATATCGGCGCCAGGCAGCGCCGCCGCAATCCGCTGGCGGAAACCTTCCAGCCGCCGAATGCCGATGCCTACGCGGGTTACCTCGCATCGGCGCCGCGGTACATGGCAGTCCCGGATTCTGCATCGAGGATGGCGACGCAACCGGTTAAGATCGCCGCGACGAACTAGAACGCACGCGCTTCGGTTCACCTCTCCCCGCCCTTTCGCGGGGAGAGGTGAACTTCCTAACGGTGCACCCCGTGCAGCAGCGCCAGCAGTACGATGACCGCAATCGCCAGCACGATTGTCGTGCTCTTCCAGAACAACAGCGGGTTGCGCTCGATCAGCGGCGATGATGCCGTCTTGATATAATTGGCATTGGGCGTGCGCAGGTCGAACAGGAATTCCGACAGGCTGTTATAGCGCTTGGCCGGATTGGGATGCACGGCGCGTTCCAGCGTGCCGTCGACCCAGACCGGGATCTCGCGGGCGCCATGCGCCGCGGGACGGTAGCGCAGCTTGCCGAACTGCGCGCGGGTGCGCGCCTGGGCCGCCTGCGCGCCGTAGGGCAGCTTTCCCGTCAGCATCTGGTAGGTGATGACGCCGAGCGAGAACAGGTCGGAGCGCGTGGTGGCGCCCTCCCCCAGGAAATATTCCGGCGCGGTGTATTGCAGCGTGCCGAGGATGTCGTCGTTGAGTCCGGACGGCTCGGCCTCCGCCACGCCATTGATCCGGGTCGATCCGAAATCGATGATCTTCACCGTGCCGGTCTTGTCGACCATGATGTTGTCGGGGCGCAGGTCCTGATGCAGCATCTCCTTGCGGTGGAAGGCGAGCAGACCCTTGGCGATCTGCTCGACGATGTCGCGCACGGTCTCGAGGCCGGGCGCGGGGTTGTCGATCATCCACTGCGTCAGCGTCTGGCCGTCGATATATTCGGTCACGAGGTAGAGGAAGTTGCGCCGCCGCGACGGGGCCGAGGGTTTCAGAACGTGCGGGCTGTCGATGCGCCGCGCCACCCATTCCTCCATCAGGAAGCGCTTCAGGTAGACGGGGTCGTCGCGCAGATCGATGGAGGGGATTTTCAGCGTTACCACGGCGTCGGTCTCGATATCGACGGCGAGATAGATGTGGCTGCGGCTGGAGCCGTGCAGCTCGCGAACGATGCGGTAGCCGTCGAACACCATGCGCGCTTCCAGCAGCGGCGGCAGCGGCAATTCGCTTGGTTGCCCGAAAACTTCGCTCGCCGAACTTTCCGGCAGGGCGTCGACACGGACGATCTGGACGGTGAGATTGTCGTCGCTGCCGGCCTCGAAGGCTTCGTCGACGATCGCTTTGGCGGCCGCGTCGAGGTCGCCGGCGCCTTCGTTCACCGCTTTGGCGATGCGGCGGGCGCTGAGATGCTCGTAGATGCCGTCGGTCGAGAGCACGAAGACGTCGCCCTCCTCGAGCCGGACCATCTGGTAATCGATCTCGACTTGCGCATTTACCCCGAGCGCGCGGCCGAGATAGCTCTGCTGCGAGTTGAGGACGATGCGATGGTCGTTGGTGAGCTGCTCCAGCGTGCTGCCGGACAGGCGATAGATGCGGGAATCGCCGACGTGGAAGAGATGGGCGGTGGTCGACTTGATGACCATGGCGCTGAGCGTGCAGACGTAGCCGCGGTCCTTGTCGTAGGCATACTGGCTGCGGGTCTGCGAATGCAGCCAGGAATTGGTCGCCTCCAGCACGCGCTGCGCCGAGGTGCGCACCGACCAGGATTCCGAGGTGCAGTAATAGTCGGTCAGAAACCCCTTCACCGCGGATTCCGCGGCGACGCGGGAAACCTTGCTCGTGCTGATGCCGTCAGCCAGCACGATGGAAATGCCCTTGAGGCTGAGCAGCGGTTCGTCCGGGATCAGGACGCCGTGGAAATCCTGGTTGGTTTCCTTGGCTCCCTTGTCGGAAAATTGCCCGACCGATATTTTCAGCGCGCGCGGCATTCTACCTTTCGCGGCAACGGGCCTCTCCCCTTGCGAAGAGAGACCCGTTCGCATCGCAAGATCAAGCGGCAATGCGCGAGGACCGCGGAGACGACGTCGCGGCCGAGGCTTTGCGCGACGGGCCGGTCTTGACGTGGGTGGCGTACAGCGTCAGGCCGGTGAAGGCCAGACCGCCGACGAGGTTACCGATCACGGTCGGGATCTCGTTCCAGAAGATGTAGTCCCACCAGGTGAACTTGCCGCCGAGCAGCAGGCCGGACGGGAACAGGAACATGTTCACGATGGAGTGCTCGAAGGTCATGAAGAAGAACAGCATGATAGGCATCCACATCGCGATCACCTTGCCGCTAACCTGGGTGGAGATCATCGCGCCGACCACGCCGGCCGAGACCATCCAGTTGCACAGCATGCCGCGGACGAACAGCGTCAGCATGCCTGCGGCGCCGTGGTTGGCATAGCCGACGGTGCGGCTTTCGCCGATGGTGCCGATCACCTGGCCGACCTTGTCCGGCGGCGAGGAGAAGCCGAAGGTGAAGACGATCGCCATCATCACCGCCACCGTGAAGGCGCCGGCGAAATTGCCGACGAAGACGAGGCCCCAGTTGCGCAGCACGCCGCCGAGCGTCACACCCGGCCGCTTGTCGATCAGCGCCAGCGGGCACAGCACGAAGACGCCGGTGAGCAGGTCGAAGCCGAACAGGTAAAGGATGCAGAAGCCGACCGGGAAGAACGAGGCACCGACGATCGGCATGCCGGTCTGCACGTTGATGGTTACCGCCATCGCGGCTGCGAGCGCGAGGATCGCTCCTGCCATGTAGGCGCGGATGACCGTATCGCGCGTCGACATGAAGATCTTGGATTCTCCGGCGTCGACCATCTTGGTCACGAATTCCGAGGGCGCGAGATAGGCCATTCCAGTTCCCCTTTTGAGAGACAGCATTGAAGCGCGCCGGATGCTGCGCAGCCGTGCACCGATGTTTTGAAAAATCTTGCCGTCCTCGCGCGACGAACGCGGGTCACGCCCGATCAGGGACAGGGATGCGCGAGCAAATGCGGGATTAAGTCCAGATGACTGCTCGAAGCGCCTCACGCGAGGCTGCTTGATCCCTGCGCCATGGCCAACTCTGGCCCGGGCAACCCGAAAAGGACGGCAGTCGTCATTGACTGAGAGCAATCCAAGCAATCGATGTGCCAAGCCCGCGCCGCGAAAATCCACCATTATTCCCGTGGCTTAGATATCCGGCCGTTAAACAACGGGAGTTTGTGCGGTGCCCTGAATTTGTGCAGTTGCACAGATGCCGCGCAGGGTAGGTGGCGCGCTCTTTCTTCCCGAACTTGCAACGACGACCGTTGCCCCTTCAACACGGACGGGCAAATCAGTTCTGTTGCCGGAATCGCGTCGAGCCAGGAGCGAGCAACGAATTTGGAACGCAATACTGCGGCCTCACATCCCGCCATCGACGGTGAAGATGCTGCTACGCGGGCAGCGCAGGCCTTCGGGCGCCCTGACGAACCTTGCGCTCTTCTGATCGATCTTCCAGGCGGACAGCACCGGCAACATGTCGCCGCCAGACGCGCCATCCAGCACGCCGATGAAGACATCGGGCAGATCGCGGCCGCCTGCCCGGCAGGTGCCGGAGAAAGCGGGCGACTGCCTGGAATGTGCAGGAAACGCGATCACATCGCGGACGATGTCCTTGCGATCCAGCAGCAGGACGAACTCCGCCCCGCAGATGAGGTAGTTGATGGACGAAAGGGAAGCGGAAATTTCATCCGCGCCGAGATGCTTCAGGCCCAAGGCGCGATATTTCGCCTCGATCTTGACGACCTTGTCGGTGGACGAACGCTGCCCGACCATCGCCTTCGGAATGTCGGAGCCACATTTCACGTTCCTGAATTCGTCCGCGACCGCGGCCGGTCCGCACGCGAACCAGACCGCCGCCGGCAGCCACGCCATCGTCTTCATGTCGCTCCCGCCTGCCTCACACAGCCGGCTTTGGCGCCATCTCCCGCGGCAGGATGATGGCCGCCGCGATCACGAACAGGCAAAGTCCGGCAAAGGCCTGCAGCATAGTGACGAAGCCGCCGCGTTCATAGAGCCACGCGACGAGGCCGACGGAGGCGCCGGCCGCCGTGAAGCCGACGAAATAGCGCACGGCGTAGGCGCGCGAGCGCCATTCTTCCGGCGTGTACTTGCCGACGAGGGCGTCGTTTACCGTCACCTGGCCGAAGGCGCCCATGATGATGCCGATGGTGGCAACGATCAGCGGCAGGTTCGAAAGCGTCGCGGCGAGGTACATCAATGGTGCCAGCAGGAACGACAGCGGCAGCATCACGGTCTTCAGCGAATGCTTATCGAGCAGCTTGCCGACGGTGTATTGCGTCATCGCGCCGAACACGTAGACGCCGGCCGCGATCACGCCCAGCAGCGCCGGGCTTTTGGTCAGACCGGCGAGCCGTTCGGCGAACAGCTTCGGCAGCGCCACGGTGACCGCATTGAAGGTGGTGGAGATCGCGACCACCACGATCATGAGCGCCAGGATCAAGCGCCAGACGTCCGCCTTGGCGATGCGGGCCTGGGCCGCCGCCTGCCTGGTGCCCTTTCGGTCCTCATGCACCACCATCGACGCGAAGGCGATGCCGATCAGTACGGTGACCGCGCCAGGAATGAAGAAGGCGTAGCGCCAGCCGAGATATTGACCGATCACGCCGGTGACCAGCGCCGAGGACGCGACGCCGAGATTGCCCCACACGCCGTTGATGCCCATCTCGCGGCCGAGCTTGTCGGCATAGGACACGATCATCGCGGTGCCGACGGGATGATAGATCGAGGCGAAGATGCCGATCGCGAGCAGCGCCGCACCGAGTTGCAGCGGCGTTTGCACCAGGCCCACCGAGATCATCGACAGCCCGATGCCGACGAAGAAGATCACCATCATGTGGCGCCTCGACCAGCGGTCGCCGAGCCAGCCCGTGAGCAGCGAGCCCGCACCGAACGCCACGAAGCCCGGCGTCGCATAGGGCAAGAGCTCCGAATAGGCCATGCCGAGCGCCGGCCCCATGATGATCACGGCGGCGGCGAAGATCAGCATCGCGTAGTGGTCGATGAAATGGGCGGCGTTGACGAAGTTGATGACCCGGCTCGGACTGTTCATTTACGATTCCTGGAGGATTCCCGGGCGATTCCTGCATTCCCGGAAAATAGGTTATATGTTCTTGCGCTGACGGGATGCGGCCAATGAATATCTTGGAAAAGCCAATCGCTGCCATCGAGGGTATCCATCGCACCACCGGCGACGGGGTGCACATGGTGGCGCGCCACGCGGCCAAGGGCACCCGTCTCGCCCCGCACATGCACCGCGAATCGCAGCTGGTCTATGCCGCGACCGGCACCATGCAGGTGACGACCCCCAAGGGCCGCTGGCTGGTGCCGCCGGACCGCGCGGTCTGGGTCCCTGCCCGGCTCGGCCACGCCATCGACGTGCTCGCGGATATCGAAATGCGCACGCTGTATTTCGATCTCGCCTGGCTCAAGCGCGAAGGCCACGGCAGGAAGCTCGCGAGCGAATTCGTCGTGCGCGTATCGCCGCTGCTGCACCAGACCATCCTGGCGCTGTTCGACGACCGCAACGAGCCTGCGCGCACCGCGCTGCTGGTTCGCCTGGCGATGCTGGAGCTGGAGCGCGCCGAGGACTCCGCGACCTTCATCCCCGTGCCGCAGGAGCCGCGCTGCCGCCGCGCCGCCGACATCGTGCTCGGCGATCCCACCGCCGACCACGAAATCGAGACCCTGGCGCGCGCGGTCGGCACCTCGGCGCGGACGCTGTCGCGGCTGTTTGCCGCGGAGACGCAGCTTTCCTTCAAGAGCTGGTGCCAGCGTGCCCGGATTGCGGCGGCGATCCAGCGGATGTCGGTCGACGCCAGCCTGTCGGTGAAGCAGCTTGCCTCCGATCTCGGCTATGCCAGCGTGCCGGCGTTCTCCCATGCCTTCCGGCAGGTCACCGGCAAGACGCCGACGGAGTTTGCCGGCAAGGAGTAGAAATGAACTCGTCAGGCGCGGGCTTGCCGCCTTCGCTAAAGCTACTGCGGCCGAGCGCGCTCGTGGCCCGGCGAAGCCTCGGCGGAGACGGGACCCGCGCATCCATCGCTCTTCAAGAAAGCATCCTTGGCGAAAGGAGATGGATGGCCGGGTCTAGCCAGGTCTAGCCCGACCATGACAAGCAAGTCATACCTTCGCGGGGCATGACATATTTCCGTACCGGGAATACGCTTGATTCCGGTCTGTACCGTCCTAAATCCTTAACTACGATTCGGCATCGCTGGGGGCCCATGGCCAACGCCTTCTTCTCCGATCTTCTCTCCACGATTTCCGAGCGCAGCCGCACGCTGCTGCGGCGGGGCGAGCCGGCGGACGGCAAGCATGATGCCTCCGATCTGCTGAAGCTCTGCGAGGCGCTGCTGTCGGGCCGAGGCGAGGCGTCGGGCACCGCCATGGCCCGCGAGGTGCTGAACGGCTATCACGACCTCGACGCCAATGGCCGGCTCGCCTTCTTTCAGGAGCTGTCGCGCCATTTCGGTCCGGACCATGAACGGCTGAAGCAGGCCATCGAATCCTGGCGCGATGAGCCGTCGGACGCGGACGCCAGCGATCTGCATTTCGCATCCGAGCCGCGGCGGCAGGAATTGTTTCGCCGTCTCAACCGCGCGCCGGGCGGCACCGGCGAGCTGGTGCAGATGCGCGCCGACCTGCTCGACCTCATCAAAGGCCGCGGTGAGCTCGGCGCACTCGACCGCGACGTCGTGCATCTGCTCTCTTCATGGTTCAACAGGGGATTTCTCGTGCTGCGCAGGATTGACTGGGGAACGCCAGCGAACATTCTGGAACAGATCATCCGCTACGAGGCGGTGCACGAGATCCGCGACTGGAACGACCTGCGCCGTCGCATCGATCCAGCCGACCGCCGCTGCTACGCCTTCTTCCACCCGGCGATGCCGGATGCGCCGCTGATCTTCGTCGAGGTGGCGCTGACCGAAACGACCCCGGGCGCGATCGCGCCCCTGCTGGCCGAGGAGCGCCAGCCGGTCGCGATCGCGCGTGCCCGCACCGCGGTGTTCTACTCGATCTCCAACACCCAGCGCGGCCTTGGCGGCATTTCCTTCGGCAGCTTCCTGATCAAGCAGGTGGTGGAGGAGCTGCAGCGCGAGCTGCCCAAGCTCGACACCTTCGTGACGCTGTCGCCGGTGCCGGGCTTCATGCAATGGGTGAACGAGGGCATGGACGTTCCGCTTTCCGATGACGAGCGCAAGCTTCTGGAAAATCTCGACAAGCCGGACTGGTTCGAGAATGCCGAGCTGACCGCGCAGCTCCGCGCCGTGCTGGAGCCGCTCGCCGCGCACTATTTCCTCAAAGCCCGCACGCCAAAGGGCCGGCTGATCGATTCCGTCGCCCGCTTCCACCTCGGCAACGGCGCGCGGCTGGAGCGCATCAACTGGCTCGGCGACCTCTCAGCGAAAGGGATGCGCGAATCCGCCGGCGTCATGGTCAACTATCTCTACCGCCTCGACGACATCGAGAAGAACCACGAGGCCTATGCGAATCAGGGCGAGGTGATCGCATCGAGCGCGGTGAAGAAGCTGCTCAAGGGCGAGCGGCGGTTGCTGGACATGAGGTTGTCGTAACTAACTACCACCACCGTCATTGCGAGCGAAGCGAAGCAATCCATCTGTCCGCTTGCCGCGCCATGGATTGCTTCGTCGCTTTGCTCCTCGCAATGACGGGATAGGCCGTCATTCCGCCAGCGCCTTCATCTCCTTGTAGAGATCGCTCTTCCCCTCAAACCCGATGCCTGGCAAATCAGGCATGACGATGTGTCCGCTCTCGACCCGAACGCCGTCGGGGAAACCGCCATACGGCTGGAACAGATCCGGATAGCTTTCATTACCGCCCAGCCCCAGCCCCGCCGCGATGTTCAGCGACATCTGGTGCCCGCCATGCGGAATGCAGCGGCCCGGCGACCAGCCGTGGGTGTGCAGCACCGCCAGCGTGCGCTGGTATTCGCAAAGCCCGTAGGACAGCGCGCAGTCGAATTGCAGCCAGTCGCGGTCCGGTCGCATGCCGCTATAGCGGATCAGGTTCTGCGCATCCTGATGGCTGAACAGATTTTCCCCGGTCGCCATCGGCGCGGGATAGAACTCGGCGAGCGCCGCCTGCAGCGCATAGTCGAGCGGATCGCCGGCCTCCTCGTACCAGAACAGTGGATAGTCCCGCAGCATCCTGGCGTAGGCGATCGCAGTCTCCAGATCGAAGCGGCCGTTGGCGTCGACCGCGAGCTGCGCGTCATTGCCGATCTCCTTTAACACCGCCTCGATGCGCTCGCGGTCCTCGGCGATCGGCGCGCCGCCGATCTTCATCTTCACGACGTTGTAGCCGCGGTCGAGATAGCCGCGCATCTCGCCGCGCAGCATCGAAAGATCCTTGCCGGGATAGTAGTAGCCGCCGGCCGCATAGACGAAGACGCGCGGGTTGGCCGTACGCCCGTGGCGTTGGGCCAACAGGCGGAACAGCGGCTTGCCCGCGACCTTCGCCACCGCATCCCACACGGCCATATCGATGGTGCCGACCGCGACCGAGCGCTCGCCGTGCCCGCCCGGCTTCTCGTTCGCCATCATCGCGGACCACACCTTGTCCGGATCGAGATTGTCACCGGAGGCATCCAGCAGCGATTTCGAGTCGGCCTCGAGCAGCCGCGGCGCGAAGCGCTCGCGGATCAGCCCACCCTGCCCATAGCGTCCGTTGGAATTGAAGCCGTAGCCGACCACGCGCCTGCCGTCGCGCATGGCGTCGGTGACGACGGCGACGAGGCTCGTCGTCATCTTCGTGAAGTCGATATAGGCGTTGCGGATCGGGGAGGAGATCGGCTTGGTGATCTCGCGGACATCGGTGATGCGGACCATGGCTTACGCCTTGTCGCGGAAGTACGGCTCGACCGGTCCGTGCACCTTGATGGTCAGCGGATTGCCGTGGCGGTCTTTGGCGTTGCCGGCCGTGACCCGCACCCAGCCCTCGCTGACGCAATACTCCTCGACATTGGTCTTCTCGACGCCCTTGAAGCGGATGCCGACCTCGCGCGACAGCACCTCCGCATTGTAATAGGGACTGCGCGGATCGACCGAGAGGCGGTCGGGCAGCTGGTCGTTTTCTGGCTTTTCGTTCTCACTCACAATAATGCCTCTATCTCTTTCGTCAGGTTTTCCGGCCGCACCGTCGGCGCGTACCGCCCCACCACCTTGCCCGCGCGGTCGACCAGGAACTTGGTGAAGTTCCATTTGATCGAGGAGCCGAGCAGGCCCGATTTCTCCCGCTTCAGATACTCGTACAACGGATGCGCATGGCTGCCGTTGACGTCGATCTTGGCGAACATCGGAAAGGTGACGGCATACTTGCCCTTGCAGAATTCATCAATCTGTCCGGCGTCGCCGGGTTCCTGCCCGCCGAACTGGTTGCAGGGAAAGCCCAGCACTGCAAGGCCGCGCGGCGACAGCCTTTGATGCAGCTCCTGCAATCCCTTGTATTGCGGCGTGAACCCGCAGGCGCTCGCCGTGTTGACGATCAACAGCACCTGCCCCTCGAACCGCCGCAAGGGCACGGGCTCGCCTGCGAGCGAAACGGCGGTGAAATCGTAGATCGCGGACATCGCGTAGCGTCAGTTCGCCGGGTCGACCGGCGAAGCCGGCACGCCGCCGGCCTCGATCGCTTCGCCCGCGGCAAAACAGAGATCCTCGCGGTAGCGTCCGGATACGACCTGCACGCCGACCGGCACGCGGCCGACCAGCCCGGTGGTCACGGTCAAGCCCGGCAGGCCCATGAAGGGAATCGCGATCTGCGGCAGTTGCGCCTTCCACACCCGCGCAAAGGATGCGCCGTCCTTGCGGTCGAGATGATCGGGGAACGGCAGTTCGCCGGACACCGGCATCACCACCACCGTATATTTCTCGAGGAACAGCAGCCATTCGCGCGCCAGCGTCGCGCGCCGGACCAGCGCCTTGGAGAATGCCGCCGCATCGAACGGAAACACCTTCGCCTTGTTGCCGCGCAGGCACGCGAGCGCGCCGGGATCGCCCTCGCGTTCGGCCGCGGCCAGCTGCGCCTCATAGTTGTCGCCGAGCCAGAGCTTGGTCTGCCAGTCAGCGGCCTCGCGCAGCGGCGGGATCGTAGTCAGCTCCTCGACCGTCCAGCCGGCGCGCGCCAGCCGCTTGCCGGCATCGGCAACCGCAGCCTTCACTTCCGGCACGGCGTCGAGCCCGTCGGGATCGAGGCAAATTGCGGCGCGCTTTTCCCGCCTCACGCCTTCCAGCGGCGCCGGCACCCACCAGGGATCGCGGGGGTCGAAGCCCGACATCGCGGCGAGCGAGATTCTGAGATCGGCGATGGTGCGTGCCAGCGGACCGGAGACCGCGCTGATCTGCGCTGCGATGGTGCGTTCCGGCAGCGCGGCGTTGAACGCGGCGATGCGCCCCACCGTCGGCCGCAGGCCGTGCACGCCATTGGCGTAGGCGGGATAGCGGATGGAACCTGCGATATCGGTGCCGTGCGCGATATGGCCGATGCCGGCCGCCACCGCCGAGCCTGCGCCGCCGGACGAGCCGCCCGGGGTGATGCCGGGATCGCGCGGATTTTTGGTGTCGCCATGCACGAGGTTGGTGGTGAACCAGCGATAGGAGAAGGCCGGGCAATTGGTGCGGCCGAGGATGACGGCGCCCGCCTTGCGAAGGTTGTCGATGACGGGGCTATTATCCTTCGCGATCGCATCCTTCTGGATCTTGAGCCCATTGGTGGTGGCAAAGCCTGCCTGATCGATATTGACCTTCACCGTCACAGGCACGCCGGCCAGCACGCCGGGATCTGCGCCCTGCGCGATCCCAGCATCGACGGCCGCCGCTTCCGCCAGCACTTCGGCCGGCCTGTGGTCGATCACCGCATTGAGCTTCGGGTTGACCGCGTCGAGCCGCGCCAATGCGGCCGTCGCCGCTTCCTTGGCCGACACCTTCTTCGACTTGATCAGGGCAGCCAAATCCGTGGCCGACAGACGCCAGAGGTCCTGCATTACCAGCTCCGTTTGTTTTGGAACTTGTACAGCCGGATCAATGGCAAGGCCAGCCGGCCCAAACGGCGCCGGCAACAGGGCAGCAGCCGGTGGGAAGGCTCGCTTCTAGTGCTTTGTCGCGCTGGCAGCGCCGCCGTCGAGCAGCGCCTCCGCAAAGGGAAATTCCAGCACGATCTCGCCGTCGTCGTCGGTCACCTCGACGGTGGCGTTCAGCAGGCGCTCGTCGGCGCCCTCGCTGCGCAACAGTTCGAGGATCATGGCGCGCGCCATCTCCCAGGCGCGATCGGGGTTGCGCAGCTCTTCACCTTCGGGGTCGGCGATCAGCTCGTCGCCGATCCGGGTGTGGAAGTAATATCGGGGCATGAACTGAAGCAGGACCTTCGGCTGGATGACGTGCGCGGCGGGCGCGGATTCACGGGTTGTGCAAACGGACGGGTTGTGCGAACGGAAGGTGGGCACCACCCCACCTACGCTCTCTCCGACTTCACCATTCTTTCTCCTTCCGGCAACCGCGAAAGACTTGAACTCACGCCATTTTGAGCCCGAAGACGCGCAGTTTGCCCACAAATCCTTTCGCGCCGCAACACGAATGCCGCCACGGTCCATGTCACAAAGATTCCGCTGGCGAAGTTTCGTTTCCGCGATAGTTTATCGGTCAGGGCGCACGTCGTCCGGTTCAACAAGGAGAGCCTAATGGCCTGGAAAGCACCCAAGATCGTCGAAGTGCCGGTCGGCATGGAAATCAACATGTATGCGTGCGCCGCCCGCAAGTAAGCGGAAGCGCTTCCCTCACGTTTTGACGCAGGTGGATCTCCGGGCATGACGCGTTCCCGAGTGCGGGGGCGGCTCAGGCCGGGTGTCCACCTCGAAACGTTTTTGCGCCGAGTTCGTTGATAGCGCCGAGTTCGAGCCAGGAGACGGATCATGCTTCGCATCGTCGTCCTGGGCGCGGCCGCGGGCGGCGGCGTTCCGCAGTGGAATTGCGGATGCCCGGTTTGCGTGAAGGCGAGAAGCGAACGGCCCGAACTCACAAGCACGCAAGCCTCGATCGCATTCAGCCGCGACGGCGCGCACTGGTACCTCGTCAACGCATCTCCCGATTTGCGCCAGCAAATGATTGCGACACCGCAACTTCATCCTACCAAGGGACTGTTGCGCCATAGCCCGATTGCCGGCGTGATCCTCACCAACAGCGAGGTCGATGCGGTTGCAGGGCTACTGTCGATGCGCGAGGGCTCGCCGTTTTCAATCTATGCCCACAGCCGCGTGCTGGCGATCCTGAAGGACAACAGCATCTTCAACGTGCTGGGAGAAAAGACCGTGGCGCGCCAGCCGATCGAGGTGAATCAGCCGTTCGAGCCGGCCCTACCCGGCGGCGGGCCCTCCGGCATCGAAGTGCTGCCGTTCGAGGTTCCCGGCAAGGGCGCATGGTACCTTGAGGGCAAGGCGCATCCTGCGGGCATCGACGGCGTCGGTGACACGCTCGGGCTTCGCATTGCGGACAAGGCAACGGGGCAATACTTCTACTTCCTCGCCGCCTGTGCCCATGTGACCGACGAGTTGAAGGCCCGTATCAAGGGCGCCCCGCTGGTCTTCTTCGACGGCACGGTGTGGCGCGACGACGAGATGATCGCGGCCGGGCTCGGTCACAAGACAGGCCAATCGATGGGACATATTTCGATGTCGGGCGATCATGGCGCGATCGAGAGCTTTGCCGCTCTGGACATTGCGCGGAAGGTGTTCTTGCATATCAACAACTCCAACCCGGCGTGGCTGAAGGGTTCCGACGAGCGCAAGGCGCTCGAGCGCGCCGGCTGGCAGATTCCCACCGACGGAACGGAGATCACGCTGTGAACGTGGTGCCAACCAGTGGAATGACGGCGCTTTCGATCGGCAAGGGCATCCAGCTCAATTCTGCCGAGGATCTGGAGGCGACGCTGCGCCAGATCGGCGCCACGCGCTATCACAGCCTGCACCCGTTCCACCGGCTGCTGCACGGTGGCAAGCTCACCAAGGGCCAGGTGCAGGCCTGGGCGCTGAACCGCTACTATTACCAGAGCACGATCCCGATCAAGGATGCGGTGGTGATCTCGCGCTTCCGCGACCGCGCCATCCGGCTGGAATGGCGCCATCGCATCGAGGATCACGACGGCGCGGTCGACAGCGAGGGTGGTATCGAGCGCTGGCTGAAGCTGACCGAAGGCCTTGGCCTGGACACGGCATACGTGGAATCGACCGAGGGCATCCTGCCGGCGACGCGTTTTGCGGTGGAGGCCTACGTGCATTTCTGCCGCGAGCGGACGCCGCTGGAAGCGATCGCCTCCTCGCTGACGGAGCTGTTCGCACCGAGCATCCATGAGGAACGCATCGCCGGGATGCTGCAGCACTACGATTTCGTCAATCCCGACACCATGAGCTATTTCAAGCGGCGGCTGACCCAGGCGCCACGCGATGCCAATTTCGCCCTCGACTACGTCAGGAAGAACGCCAAATCGCCGGCCGAACGCGAGGCCGTATGCAATGCGCTGATCTTCAAGACCAACGTGCTGTGGGTGCAGCTCGACGCGCTCTATCACGCCTATGTCGATGGCCACGTTCCACCGGGCGCGTTCGTGCCGAAAGGCTAGATCGATGGCGAGCCGCAACATCAGCGTCAGCGAAGCCAGCCGTCCGGTGCTGCCGCGCCACGCCAGGCTGAAGTTCGACGAGACGCGGAAAGTGTGGGTGATCCTCGCACCCGAGCGCGTGCTGGCGCCGGACGAGACCGCGGTCGAGGTATTGCAGCTCTGCGACGGCAAACGCAGCATCGGCGACCTGGTCGACCTGCTCGTCGCCAAATATGCCGCACCGCGCGAGGCGATCTCGGCAGACGTTATCGCCATGCTGCAGGACCTTGCCGACAAGGGATTTTTGACCGAAGCCCGCGAGAAGACGCCATGACCACGGCGACGACCGACATCAGGGCGACAGGCGCCGACGGGTTGGCGGCGCTGGAGGCGCGCGGTTCCGTGGCGGAAACCTTCGGCATTCCGCTCGCGGTGCTTGCCGAGCTGACGCATCGCTGCCCGTTGCAGTGTCCCTATTGCTCCAACCCGGTCGAACTTGATCGCGCCGGCAGCGAGCTTTCGACCGAGGAATGGAAGAAGGTTCTTTCGGAACTCGCCGATATCGGCGTGCTGCAGATCCATTTTTCGGGCGGCGAGCCGACCGCGCGGAAGGATCTGGTTGAGCTGGTACAGCATGCGACCGACGTCGGGCTCTACACCAATCTCATCACGTCAGCGGTGTTGTTGACGAAGGAAAAGCTCGCCGCGCTCGCCGATGCCGGGCTCTGCCACGTGCAGATCAGTTTTCAGGGCAATGAGCCTGTCATCGCCGACCGTGTCGCCGGCTTGAAGCATTCGCACGAGAAGAAGATCGAGGCCGCGAAGTGGACGCGTCAGCTCGACCTGCCGCTGACGGTGAACGCCGTCATGCACCGGCAAAACCTGCACCAGCTCGCCGACGTCATCCAGATGGCGGTCGATCTCGACGCCGACCGGCTGGAAGTCGCCAATGTGCAGTATTACGGCTGGGCGCTGAAGAACCGCGCCGCGCTGATGCCGACGCTGGCGCAGATCGAGGAGACCAGCCGCATGGTCGAGGAGGCGCAGGTTCGTCTCAAGGGCGTGCTGACCATCGACTATGTCGTGCCCGACTACTACGCGCTGCGGCCGAAGAAGTGCATGGGCGGCTGGGGCCGTCAGTTCTTCAACATCTCGCCGGCCGGAAAAGTCCTGCCCTGCCATGCCGCCGAGAGCATCACCGGCCTCGAATTCGAGTCGGTACGGTCAAATCATTCGATCGCCTGGATCTGGCAGAACTCCGAGGCCTTCAATCGCTATCGCGGCACGGGGTGGATGCCGGAGCCCTGCAAGAGCTGCGAGTTCCGCGAGGTCGATTTCGGCGGCTGCCGCTGCCAGGCCTTTGCGCTGACGGGCAATGCCGGCAACACCGATCCGGCCTGCTCGTTCTCGCCGCTGCACGAAAAGATCTTCCATCAGGCCGAGCTTGACGCGGCTTCCGGCCAGCACCTGTTCCTCTATCGCAATTTCGCCGGCGGCACGCCCGAGACGGAAGGCGGCCATGGCGCCTGACGTCGACGCCAGACGATCGCGCAGCGATCCCTTTGCGCCGCTGACCTCCGAACATCTTGCCGTTGGCGACGGCCACGAGGTCTATGTCGAGAGTGCCGGCCGCATCGGCGGGATTCCCGCGGCCTATCTGCATGGCGGACCCGGCAGCGGCTGCCAGCCGGATCATCGCCGCCTGTTCGATCCCGAGCGCTTCCACGCGGTGCTGTTCGACCAGCGCGGCGCCGGCCGCAGCCGGCCCAGGGGCGAGCGCGAGCACAACACGCTGGCGCATCTGATCGCGGACATCGAAACGATCCGCAAGAAGTTCGCTTTCGAGCGCTGGCTGGTGGTCGGCGGCTCCTGGGGCGCGACGCTGGCGCTGGCCTATGCACAGGCCCATCCCGATCGCGTCAGCGGCATCGTGCTGCGCGCGACGTTTCTCGGCACGGTCGCAGAAATCGAAGATGGATTCTTGAGCTCGCTGCCGCGACTCTATCCCGGCCTCTCCGAGGATTTTCTGGGCCTGCTGACGCCGGAAGAGCGCGCGCAGCCGATCCAATCCTATTTCCGCCGCATCCTCGATGCCGATCCCGCCGTCCACGCGCCCGCCGCGCGCGCCTGGGGTGAAACCGAGCGCATCCTTTCGGAACTGACGCCAGGCCGCACGCGGCTTGATCCGGGATCGCTGCAATCGTCACGCTCGCTCCCCGCAACGCCTTTCATGGAGGCGCATTACTTCTCCAACAACTCCTTCATGAAGCCTAACCAGTTGATGGCGGAAGCCGCAAGGCTCGCGGGCATTCCCGGCATCATCGTGCAGGGCCGCTACGATCATCTGTGCCCGCCCAGCATCTCGCATGCGCTTGCGGCGGCATGGCGCGACGCCGAGATTCGCGTCGTCGAAGGCGCCGGGCATTCGCTCTACGATCCCGGCGTTCGGAACGCGGTGATGCGGGCGATTGCGGATATGGCGTCCAGGATCAAATAGCAGGAGCGACAAATGCCGATGGCTGGAAAGGGCATGCTGCTGACGTCGATGGACATCGATGCCGCGCATGAAGCCGAGTTCAACCGTTGGTACGATCGCGAACATCTCGAAGAACGCGTTGCCATCGACGGCTTTCTCGAAGCCCGGCGCTATGTTGCCCATGTCGGCAAGCCGAAATATCTCAGCCTCTATTCCACCGAGACTTTCGAGGTGCTCGACAGCCCCGCCTATCGCACGGCGCTGGCGGGCCAAACCAAATGGTCGAAGGCCAATATCAACAGGTTCAAGAACATGATCCGCGCGGTGGCGCGCATCACCATCAGCCGTGGTGTCGGCCGCGGCGCGGCGCTCGGCATCATCCGCCTGCGCCCCGGCGGGGCTAAGGACAAGCTGCGCGCCGCGCTCGAGGCCCCGCTCGATCCAACCGACCTCGACGGAATCATTTCCATGCACCTCATCGAGAGCGATCCCGCATTGTCGAAGCCGCTGACGAAGGATGCCGCGGCGGCAGACCCGGGCGCCGGCGACTGGTTCGTGCTGATCGATGCCACCAGCGTGCACGCAGTTCCTAGTGCCGCTGCACGTATCGTCGACAACGCCGCGCTCAAGCCGCTGGTGGTGACCAGCGGCGTCTACCGGCTGCTGTTCGATCTGGCGAAGAGCGATTTGCCGCGCTAACGCGCTCACGCCGTCAGGGTAGCTTCCGTCGCGCTTGCTTCCTCGGCAAATCCGCGCAGCTCCGCGATCTCCTCCGGCGCTGCGCGCTCGGTGACGAGGCCGTTGATCGGCTGGGCGGGATCGGCGTAGCCGAGCGAGATGCCGCAGAACACGATGAATTCCTCCGGCAGGGCAAGATGCGCGCGCACGGTCTTGTGCATCGCCGCCCACGCCGCCTGCGGACAGGCTGCAAGGCCGCGCTCGTGCGCGAGCAGCAGGATCGATTGCAGGAACATGCCGACGTCGGCCCACTGCCCCTGCTCCATCGAGCGGTCGATCGACAGGATCATGCCGACCGGAGCGCCGTAGAAATCGAAGTTGCGCGCAAACTGCAGCAGCCGAGCCATCTTGTTCTCGCGGGCAATGCCGATGGTGCCGTAGAGATCCTCGGCGCATTTGATGCGGCGGCGATTGTAGGGGTCCTTCAGATTGGGCGCGTAGATCTTGTACTCGGAGCCTTCCGCGGCGGGATTTGCCGCAAGACCCTGGCGCACCGCACCGCGCAGCCGGTCGAGGTCGGCACCGGCCATCACCGCGAGCCGCCACGGCTGCATGTTGCTGCTCGAGGCGGTGCGGCGGGCGACGCCGATGATTTCGCGGATCAAGCCGGCGGGAACCGGGCGGTTCAGGAAGGCGCGCGCCGAGCGGCGCTCCAGAATGGCCTGGGTGACTGAAGTCATGGGATGCAGCCTCGAACGATGAGCGACTGCACTCCGGTATTATGTCTTTTGCCGGATGAATATGGTATGAGTTCGATATCATTAATCCGGATAGCGCATGAATAGAGCGAGCTTTTCGGAGGCCGAGACCTTTCTCGCTGTGGTCGACCGCGGCGGCTTCGGCGCGGCGGCACGCGAGCTCGGCGTCACGCAATCCACTATCAGCCGCAGGATCTCCGCGCTGGAAATGCGCCTCGGCAAACGCCTGGTCGAACGCACCACCCGCCGCATCACCCTGACCGAGGCCGGGCTGGCCTTCGCGAGCGACCTGCGCGATGTGTTGACCCGGCTTGCCGATGCCGAAGGCCGCGTGCAGTCCGAAGGGGGCGAGCCACAGGGCCTGCTGCGCGTCACCATGCCGACCGCCTATGGCCGCACCATGGTGCTGCCGCGGCTGTCGGCCCTGGCCAAGCGATATCCCCGCCTGCGCTTCGAGCTCGACCTGTCCGACCGCTATGCCGATATCCTCGAGGAAGGCTTCGACCTCGCCATCCGCAATGCGGAGCCGACCCAGACGGGCCTGATGTCGCAGCGGATCGACCGCTACACGCTGCATGTCTGCGCCGCGCCGGAATATCTGGCGAAGCACAAGCCGATCGAGCGGCCCCAGGATCTCGTCGATCACGCCGGCATTGTGCTGCGCACCTATGCGCCGCGCAGCAGGTGGCGTTTCGAATGGTCCGGCGATCTGATCGAGATCGAGATATCGCCGCGTATCGTCGCCAGCGACATGACGGCGGTGAGGCGGCTGACGCTGGAAGGCGCCGGCGTCGCCATCCTGCCGTCCTTTCTGGCGCGCGAGGACATCGCTTCCGGCAAGCTCACCGAGTTGCTGACGGAGGCCGGATTGCCCGCCATCAACGTATTTGCCTCCTTTCCGCATCACCGCGCCAACCTCTCCAAGATCAAGGTGCTGATCGCGGAACTGCAGCGCGGATCGAGCAAGCCATCGGCATAAGCTGCACTGCACATGCTGCACTGCCGCAAGATTGGTGCGACACACAAACGTTTGAGCAGCACAGCCATGAAAACTGGCAATGAGACAAAATTGCCCTTTGTGCAGCCTCTGGAATGGCTCTAATAAGGTAAGCCTATGATCCAATTCAGGAACGAGAAGGACGCGACTTAAGCGTTCGAAAGCCAAGACAAGGCCGCGCAGTCCTTGAAACGGCGCGGGCAAGGGAAGAATGAAACCGACCGACATCTCGGCTCCCGACTACTTTCACAAAGTGGTCGACTGCCAATGGGCCTGTCCCGCGCACACCCCCGTTCCCGAATACATCCGCTTGATCGCCGAGGGCCGCTACAGCGACGCCTACATGATCAATTGGAGGTCGAACGTGTTCCCCGGAATTCTGGGGCGCACCTGCGACCGGCCCTGCGAGCCCGCCTGCCGCCGCGGCCGCGTCGAAGAAAACCCCGTCGCGATCTGCCGCCTGAAGCGCGTCGCGGCCGACTTCAAGGACGACGTCAGGCATCGCATGCCCCGCCCGGGTCCGAAGAACGGCAAGCGCATTGCGCTGGTCGGCGGCGGCCCTGCCTCGCTGACGGTGGCGCGCGATCTTGCACCGCTCGGCTATCACTGCACCGTGTTCGATTCCGATCCCAAGGCGGGCGGCATGATGCGCAGCCAAATTCCGAAGTTCCGCCTTCCCGACTCGGTGATCGACGAGGAGACCGATTACATCCTCAACCTCGGCGTCGAGTTCAAGGGCGGCACACGCGTCGACAGCCTGAAGAAGCTGTTGGCTGAAAACTATGATGCGATCTTCGTCGGCTCCGGAGCGCCGCGCGGGCGCGAGCTCGACATTCCCGGCCGCAAGGAAGCGGCCAAAAATATCAACATCGGCATCGAATGGCTCGCCAACGTCTCGTTCGGCCATATCGACAAGATCGGCCGCCGCGTCATCGTGCTCGGCGGCGGCAATACCGCGATGGATTGCTGCCGTACCGCCCGCCGCCTCGGCGGCGACGACGTCAAGGTCATCGTGCGCTCCGGCTTCGAGGAGATGAAGGCTTCTCCCTGGGAAAAGGAAGACGCCATGCATGAGGACATCCCGATCCTCAATTTCATGGTGCCGCTCGCCTTCATCCACGACAACGGCAAGCTCACCGGCGTCACCTTCCAGAAGGTGAAGGCCGAGTACGACGCCAAAGGCCGCCGCAACCTCGTTCCATCGGGCGAGCCGGACGAGACCATCGAATGCGACGACGTGCTGGTCGCCGTCGGCCAGGAGAACGCGTTCCCCTGGATCGAGCGCGACTGCGGCATCGAGTTCGACAAGTGGAACATGCCGAAGGTCGATCCCAAGACCTTCGCCTCGACCAATCCGAAGGTGTTCTTCGGCGGCGACGCCGCTTTCGGCCCGAAGAACATCATCTGGGCGGTGGCGCACGGCCACGATGCGGCGCTGTCGATCCACAAGCTGATCTCCGGCGAGGACATCGACGACCGGCCGCTGCCGGAGGTACATGTCACCTCGCAGAAGATGGGCATCCACGAGTGGAGCTACGACAACGACATCTCCGCCGACCATCGCTTCAAGGTGCCGCACCGCGACAAGGTGATCGCGCTGAAGGACATCCGCGCCGAGGTCGAGCTCGGCTATGACGTCAAGCTCGCACTCGGCGAGGCGCAGCGTTGCCTGAACTGCGACGTGCAGACGGTCTTTTCTGCGCCGCTCTGCATCGAGTGCGACGCCTGCGTCGACATCTGCCCGATGGACTGCATCACCTTCACCGAGAACGGCGAAGAGGACGATCTGCGCCGCCGGCTCAACGCGCCCTCGCCGCATCATGACCAGGCCCTGTACGTCCAGGACGGCCTGAAGACCGGCCGCATCATGGCCAAGGACGAGGACGTCTGCCTGCATTGCGGCCTGTGCGCCGAGCGCTGCCCGACCGGCGCCTGGGACATGCAGAAATACCTCATCGACATGACTCACGCGGGATCCACATGCCACAGCAAAGCCCGATCAGCAGCGTAAACGACTTCGTCGTTCGCTTCGCCAACGTCAAAGGCTCGGGCTCGGCCAGCGCCAACGAGCTGTTCGCGCGCTCGATCCTGCGCCATGGCGTGCCGGTGTCCCCGCGCAACATCTTCCCCTCCAACATCCAGGGCCTGCCGACCTGGTACGAGGTGCGCGTCACCGAGGCCGGCCATCTCGGCGCCCGCGGCGGCGTCGACCTGATGGTGGCGATGAACCCGCAGACCTGGGACAAGGACGTCGCCTCGATCGAGCCCGGCGGCTATTTGTTCTACGATTCGACGAAGCCGATCCCGTCGTCGAAGTTCCGATCCGACATCAACGTCATCGGCGTGCCGCTGACCGCGATCACCAACTCGACCTACTCCGATCCGCGCCAGCGCCAGCTGTTCAAGAACATCATCTATCTCGGCGCGCTGTCCGCCTTGCTCGAGATGGACCCGAAGGTGATCGAGCAGCTGATCGGCGAGCAGTACAAGGGCAAGGAGAAGCTGCTCTCCTCCAACGTCCATGCGCTGCATCTCGGCCGCGACTGGGCGCTGCAGAACCTGAAGTGCCCGATCGGGCTGCGCGTGAAGAAGGCCGACAAGGTCGGCGACCGCATCTTCATGGAAGGCAACAGCGCGGCGGCGCTCGGCGCGGTCTATGGCGGCGCCACCGTCTGCGCCTGGTACCCGATCACGCCGTCGTCGTCGGTGGCGGAAGCCTTCACCAGCCACTGCAAGAAACTGCGGCACGATCCCGAGACCGGCAAGGCGAAATATGCCATCGTGCAGGGCGAGGACGAGCTGGCTTCGATCGGCATCGTGATCGGCGCCTCCTGGAACGGCGCGCGCGCCTTCACCGCGACGTCCGGCCCCGGCATTTCGCTGATGACGGAATTCATCGGCCTGTCCTATTTTGCCGAAATTCCCGCCGTGATCATGAACATCCAGCGCGCCGGCCCCTCCACCGGCATGCCGACGCGCACCCAGCAGTGCGACATCATCGCCTGCGGTTATGCCTCGCACGGCGACACCAAGCACGTGATGCTGTTCCCCGAGGATCCGGCGGAAGCGTTCGAGTTCGCGGCGCACTCCTTCGACCTCGCCGAGCGGCTGCAGACCACGATCTTCCTGATGCTCGACCTCGACATCGGCATGAACCACCGCCTGTGCCGTCCGCTGAAGTGGGACGACGCCCGGCAATACGACCGCGGCAAGGTGATGACCGCGGAGATGCTGGACGAAGGCCGCGACTTCGGCCGCTATCTCGACGTCGACGGCGACGGCATTCCCTACCGCACCTATCCCGGCACGCATCCGACCAAGGGCAGCTATTTCACCCGGGGCACCTCGCGCGACCGCTATGCGCGCTATTCGGAAGAAGGCGCCGTCTACGTCGACAACATGCAGCGGCTGGTGCGCAAGTTCGAGACCGCGCAGGACCTGGTGCCGCGGCCGCTGCAGGCCAATGCGCAGAAGCCGACCAAATACGGCGTGATCTATTTCGGCTCGACCTCGCCGGCGATGGACGAGGCGATCGGGCTCCTGGAAGCCAAGGGCCATCATCTCGACCGCCTGCGCATCCGCGCCTTTCCGTTCCACTCCAGCGTCGCCAGCTTCATCGCCGACCACGATTTCGTTTACGTCGTCGAGCAGAACCGCGATGCCCAGCTGCGGCAGCTGATCGTCAACGAGAACGGCATCGATCCGGTGCGGCTGGTGCCGATCCTGCATTACGACGGCACCCCGATCACCGCGCGCTTCATCGCGAGTGCGATCGGCGACCACCAGGATCATTTGAAGGTGACCCCCCTCCGCAAGGCCGTGTCATGACCTATATCGCCAAGCCTAAATTCCATCACCCTGGCCTGCCGAAGAACTCGCTGGGCTATACGCACCGCGACTATGAGGGGAAGATCTCGACGCTGTGCGCCGGCTGCGGCCACGACTCCATCACCGCCTCGATCATCGAAGCCTGCTACGAGCTGTCGATCGAGCCGCACCGGGTGGCGAAGATTTCCGGCATCGGCTGCTCCTCGAAGACGCCGGACTACTTCCTCGGCAATTCGCACGGCTTCAACTCGGTGCACGGGCGCATGCCCTCGGTCTTGACCGGGGCCAACCTCGCCAACCGCGACCTGATTTATCTGGGCGTTTCCGGCGACGGCGACTCCGCCTCGATCGGCTTCGGCCAGTTCGCGCATTCGATCCGGCGCGGCGTCAACATGACCTACATCGTCGAGAACAACGGCGTGTACGGCCTGACCAAGGGCCAGTTCTCCGCCACCGCCGATTTCGGCTCGAAGTCGAAGAAAGGCGTGATGAACACCGACAACGCCATCGACCTCGTGGCGATCGCGCTGCAGCTCGGCGCCACCTTCGTCGCCCGCAGCTTCTCCGGCGACAAGACGCAGCTGGTGCCGCTGATCGCGGCGGCCATCCGCCACAACGGCGCCTCCTTCATCGACGTCGTCAGCCCCTGCATCGCCTTCAACAATCACGCCGGCTCCACCAAGAGCTTCGACTATGTGCGCGAGCACAATGACGCCGTGAATCGCCTCGACGTGCTGGTCGGCCGCGATCCGATCAGCGTGGAGTACGCGCCGGGCACGGTGCAGGTGGTCGAGCAGCACGACGGCACGAGGCTGGCGCTGCGCAAGCTCGACGCCGACTACGATCCGCATGATCGGCTGGGTGCGCAGAACTTCCTGCAGAAGCACGCCGCCAAGGGCCAGATCGTCACCGGGCTGCTCTATGTCGATCCCGAGGCGGAAGACCTGCACGCCCATCTCAACACGGTCGAGGCGCCGCTGAACACCATGGATGAGAAGGCGCTCTGCCCGGGCTCGGCGGCACTGGAGAAGATCAACGCCAGCCTGCGCTGAGCGAGGCCGTTAGTCCGTTAGACGTCCGCGGGCTGACGCCAGGGACCGTCAGGTTGCGGACGTTTCCAAAAGACCCTTCCACTCCCGGTCGAGCCGCGCCAGCGCGTCGGAAAGCGGTGCTGCCACGAAGCCGCCGCCGGTTTCGACAACGATATCATACCCACGCAGCCGCGACAGAGCGTGGTCGATGTCGAAATCGGCCGACACACCGATCGCGCGAACCAGGAACTCCTCGACACGCGCATCGAGCACCTCGCGTGTGATCGGCCCTGCTTCCGTCAGCAGGCCGTAATAGGCAAGCAGCGTTTCTTTCCAGTCCTGATCCTCGGCCTCGCCGATCAGATAGGTGAAGATGCCGGAGTTGTTGTTGACGTTGCGGTAGTAGACGTTGTCGGTAAGCGCCTTCTGATGGATCAGCGACTGGCGGTGGAAATTTCCCCATTGCCGCAGCATGAAGGCGCCCAGCGCCAGCAAACCGCTGAGCGCAGCCAGCGCCTGTTCCATGTCCTTGTCATGGATCGTGCCGGAAAGGCCGAGATAGAAGCCGGCGACCAGAAACAACACCGTCATGGTCGATGCCAGCTTGATCAGGATCGGCACGCCGCCGAGAATCGCCGGCACGCCCAGCATGAGATGGTCGATCAGACTCCTCACGACACGGACATTGGGAAACAGCGCCTTGAGGTCGGCGCGCGCAATGTGCCGGAAATACTTCAGCAGCACCGCGCCGCTGCGGACCTTTTGGCCACCACGCCTGGCACTCAGCAGCGCCAGGCGGTTGTCGGCCGCATCCATGCCGCCCGGCTTGGTCGCGACCATCAGCACGACGTCGTCGTAGACCTTGATCTCCAGCGGCCGACGGCGCAGGCCGAACCAAGTCGGCACCTTGATGGTCTCCAGGTGAGAGCCGCGGCGGAACATGCGGACGTCGCGATAGTCTTCGATCGGGGCCTTGATCTTCACCCGTACCCGGGCTCCCTCGGCAAAGGCCTTGGTGATCTCCTCATGCGAGACCTCGATGAAGTTCGCGTCCCTCAACACGCGGACGAATTCATCGCTCAATTCCCGATAGGCCGCATTCAGATCCTTTGCCGAGCCGAACTCGTGCGGATCGATCTCGGGATCGAAGTAAAAGTAGGTTTCGCGCAACCGGTCGAGCTCGTCGAGATATTCGTAGTGCAGGATGGCACCGAGCATGCGGGCTAGCTGCCTGAATCTTGCCTGGTCGGCTTCGTCAAGACGGCCCTCCGCAAGGAGCCCGTCGATGACATCCGACTTCCGCAACGGAATGACGCGGTCGCGCGGCTCACGCGCGGCGATGCCGCGCTCGGCTTCGGCTGGCGTGCCCATCAGGAACCGCTCGCCAGCATCATGACAACCATCGGGAGCGCTGTTCCTGCAACATTGAATCCGGAAACGAACAAGGCCAGAGAGTAGCGCGGAACATAACCTGATTGCGACCGCGTCGTCACCAGCCGATCGATTCGGCGAACACCGCCTCGCAAGCCGGAACCATCAGCCCGCGGTTCGGCCGCCTGGCGTACGGCTCTTGCGCCCGCGCTACGCCGGCGCGTGGCGGTGGGTCTTCAGCCGGAACGCCAGCGCGACGAAGCTGATGCCGAACACGATGGAGTAGGCCGCGATCGCCCACACCAGGCCGAGCGCTCCCGCGCCCGGCGCGATCAGCACGATCAGGCCGAACAGCACCGAAATCACGCCGGAGAGGATCAGCATCCACTCGTTATCGATTTCCTTGCGCAGCTGGATGGCGCCGATGATCTCGAAAATGCCGTGCACCAGCGCCCAGGCGCCGATGAACAGGATCAGCAGGATCGCGGTAATCCCCGGCATCACGAAGGTGGCGATGCCCGCGCCGAGGCCGAGGATGCCGACCACGACCAGCCACCAGGTCGGCGCCGGCTTGGCCCCGCCGGTGAAGGCGGCAACCAGCGCGATGACGCCGTCGACGAGGGCAAAGGCGCCGTAGAACAGCACGAGCGTCACCAGCGTCAGGCCGGGCCAGACGAAGGCGAGCAGGCCGAACACGATGGAGGCGATGCCGCGGAGCAGCAGCAGCCACCAGTTTTTGGCGAGCGCATGCAGCATGGGCCGAGGGGGAAGCGTCGCTGAGGATGTGGACATGGCGATCACCTCATGAAGCGAGCGCCGGAATGGGCGGGTACTGGCGCTCTGGGTCGCAACCGCAAGTGGCTCCAGGGCAGGATAGCGAAGCGGGCCCAACCCGTCGATGCCGGATTGGCTGCAAAACCGGCCCCGGAGAGGATTGAACGCGGCCGCGGCAAGGCGCGACTAATCGTAAAATCCTACCTGTTTTCCGGGGATCGACGATGCGGACGCCCCTGCAGCTTGCCCTCGCGGTGCTGGCTATCCTCGCCGGTCCCAGCGCTGCGCCTGCCCAGGACGAGATCGACAAAACCAGGGCGGATGCCTTCGACAAGCGGCTGTTTGCCCGGCCGCTGGCTGCGAAGATGACCTTCGCCTGCTTCGTGCGCGCCTACGACGCCGAGCATCTCGCCAAGCATCCCCAGCAGAAGGTCGCGGCGATGAAGCTGCTGGTCACGGCCGAGAACGTGCCGGATGACAAGACCGTCAACTATGCCTTCCGTCTCGGCTTCAAATATCGCCACCGCTCGGGCAACTTCGACTCGTCCGGCTCTTGCAACCACTTCACCCCGGAAGACGCCGGCGACGAGATCCGCCTCGGCTGCGGCGTCGATTGCGACGGCGGCGGCCTCAACGTGGCTGTTTCGGGGGATGCCAAATCGGCTATCATCCGGCTGACGCGCATCCGCATCTGGCAGAACGCCAAGCCGGACGACGATGCCGAGCACTCGCTGGTGGCGGGCGCCGACGACGGGATTTTCCGGCTGGAGCGCGCCGACAACAAAGCGTGCGCCGCGCTGGTCACCGACAGCAAGGAACTCGCCGCGCTGCGGCGCAAGTAATCGCGCTGCGGCGCAAGTAGTGGAGGACGCCATGCATCGACGCAACCTGTTGTGGGGAGTGCTTTCCGCGGTCGGCGGCGCACTGGCAGCCTCGCGCGCGCAAGCCGCGGCCGAAAAGCCGGCGGCGGGCAAGCTGAAGGTGGTCTATCACCTCAACGACCTCGACAAGGTCAATTTCGTGCTCGGCAACATCCAGAACCATTTTGACGGCGTCGGCGGTCCCGAAAACGTCACCATTGCGTTGGTGGTGCACGGCCAGGCGCTGAAGGCCTTCCATGCGGCCTCCGCCAATCCCGATGTCACCAAGAGGATGGGGCAGTTCTCCAGGGCGGGCCTCGAAATGGCGGCCTGCGGCAACACCATGAAGGCGCAGCACGTCACCGTGACCGAGCTTCTGCCGGGCTTCGTGGCCGCCGAGCAGGGCGGCGTGGTGCGGATCGCGGAATTGCAGTCGCAGGGCTACCTGTACCTGCGGCCGTGAACGGAAAAGTGTCTCGGTTTTCGTCATGGCCGGGCTCGTCCCGGCCATCCACGTCTTGGCAGCAAGAAGGACGTGGATGCCCAACGGTGGAAAGAAGCTGCGGTCACAAAAAAGCGCTGGAACAGCTGGTACTTGTCGCGGATCGGAACCGGTCCTGCCGACGTTATCCCCTCAACATTCCCTGATTCCCCAAACCCGCCGCCGGGGCTGGTTGACATTCCCCTTCCCCGCCCGAAAGCTGGCCCGCAACAGGGGCCGGGCGGCCCGAATTCCCAAGCAGAAACAGGCATCATGAATCCCGTCAAAGCACTCGAAACCCATGGCCAGGCGGTCTGGCTCGACTTCCTCGCGCGCGGCTTCGTCGCCAGGGGCGACTTGAAGAAGCTGATCGATAGCGACGGCGTGAAGGGCGTCACCTCCAACCCCGCGATCTTCGAGAAGGCGATCGGCAGCTCCGACGAATATGACGGCGATATTGCCAAGGCGCTCAGGCAGGGCGACCGATCGGTGGCCGATCTGTTCGAGGCGGTGGCGATCGAGGACATCCAGAATGCCGCCGACGTGCTGCGGCCGGTCTATGACGCAACCGGTGGCGGCGACGGCTATGTCAGCCTCGAAGTGTCGCCCTATCTCGCCAACGACACCAAGGCGACGATCGCGGAAGCGCGCAAGCTCTGGAAGGACGTCCGGCGCGACAACCTGATGGTGAAGGTGCCGGCGACGGAGGAAGGACTGCCCGCGATCGAGGCGCTGATCGGCGAAGGCATCTCCATCAACATCACACTGCTGTTCTCGCAAAAGGTCTATCGCGAGGTGGCCGAGGCCTATATCGCGGGGCTGGAGAAACATGTCGCCGGCGGCGGCGACCCCTCGCATGTCGCAAGCGTTGCCAGCTTCTTCGTCAGCCGCATCGACAGCTCCGTCGACAAGCAGCTCGACGACAAGATCGCGAAAGCCAACGATCCCAGTGGGAAGGAACGCCTCGCCGCGCTGAAGGGCAAGGTCGCGATCGCCAACGCCAAGATGGCGTATCAGGACTACAAGACCCTGTTCGCAGGTCCGCGCTGGGAGAAGCTGGCGGCAAAGGGCGCCAGGCCGCAGCGGCTGCTGTGGGCCTCCACCGGCACCAAGAACAAGGACTATTCCGACGTCCTCTATGTCGAGGAGCTGATCGGTCCCAACACCATCAATACCGTGCCGCCGGCGACGCTCGACGCGTTCCGCGACCACGGCAAGTTGCGCGACAGCCTCGAGGAAAATGTCGAGGATGCCGCCCGCGTGCTGGAAGAGCTGGAACGCTCCGGCATTTCGCTGGATGCGATCACGGCGGAGCTCGTGGTCGACGGCGTCAAGCTGTTCGCGGACGCTGCCGACAAGCTCTATGGCGCCGTCGCGTTCAAGCGCGCAACCGTGCTGTCCGGCGGCATCGATGCGCAGAAGCTGGCGCTGGGCGATGGGCTCGGCAAGGCCGTCGCCAAGAGCACGGAAGAATGGCGCGCCTCGGCGAAAATCCGCCGGCTGTGGGGCAAGGACAAGTCGGTGTGGACCGGCGATGACGAGAACAAATGGCTGGGCTGGCTCGATAGTCCTGCGAAGGCCGACATCGCCGATTACGAGGACTTTGCGCGGCGCGTGAAAGGGCAGAAGTTCACCGACGCCGTCGTGCTCGGCATGGGCGGATCGAGCCTGGGCCCGGAAGTGCTGGCCGAGACCTTCCCGCAGAAGGCGGGCTTTCCGAAACTGCATGTGCTGGATTCCACCGATCCGTCGCAGGTGCGCTCGATGGAGAAGACGGTCGACATCGCCAAGACGCTGTTCATCGTCTCCAGCAAATCCGGCGGTACCACCGAGCCGAATGCGATGAAGGACTATTTCTACGATCGCGTGGCCAAGGCGATCGGCAAGGACAAGGCCGGCCACCGCTTCATCGCAGTGACCGATCCCGGCTCGTCGCTGGAGAAGCTCGCGGCCAAGCAGGGTTTTGCGCGGGTGTTCTTCGGCGAGCCGACCATCGGCGGGCGTTATTCCGTGCTCTCGCCGTTCGGCCTGGTGCCGGCGGCGGCGGCGGGCATCGACGTACGCGCGCTGGTGACGAATGCGCTTTCGATGGTGCGTTCCTGCGGCGCCGACGTGCCGCCGCATGAGAACCCGGGCGTGCAGCTTGGCCTTGCCATGGGTCTTGCCGGCCTCGAGGGCCGCGACAAGGTCACGATCTTCTCGTCGCGCAAGGTCGCCGATTTCGGCGCCTGGGCCGAGCAGCTGATTGCGGAATCCACCGGCAAGGACGGCAAGGGCCTGATTCCGATCGACGGCGAGACGCCTGCCGATGCCTCCGCTTACGGCGACGACCGCTTCTTCATCGACCTGCGCACCGCGGGCGAGGACGACGCCGATCATGATGCGAAGCTTGCCGCGCTGGAGAAAGCCGGCCATCCCGTGGTGCGAATCGTGATGCAATCGATCGACCATCTCGGCCAGGAGTTCTTCCGCTTCGAGCTCGCGACCGCGGTGGCGGGCTCGATCCTCGGCATCAATCCGTTCAACCAGCCCGATGTGGAATCCGCAAAGATCAAGACGCGGGAATTGACCTCGGCGTTCGAGAAGACCGGCGAGCTGCCGGCGGAAACGCCCGTCGTTTCCTCGGCTGAGGCCGATCTCTACACCGACGAGCAGAACGCGGCCGAGCTGCGCAAGGCCGGCGCCAATGGCGATCTCAATTCCTGGATCAGGGCGCATCTGTCGCGTTCGGAGAGCGGCGACTACGTCGCCCTGCTCGCCTATATCGAGCGCGACGGCGAGCACATCGAGGCGCTGCAGAGAATGCGGCTCGCGGTGCGCGACGCCAGGCATCTCGCCACCTGCGCCGAATTCGGTCCGCGTTTCCTGCACTCGACCGGACAGGCCTACAAGGGCGGGCCCGACAACGGCGTGTTCCTGCAGATCACCGCGGACGAGAAGAAGGACCTGAAGGTACCGGGCCAGAAGGCGAGCTTCGGCGTCATCAAGGCGGCGCAGGCGCGCGGCGATTTCGACGTGCTGACCGAGCGCGGCCGCCGCGCGTTGCGGGTGCACCTGAAGGGCGATCTCGATGCGGGGCTGAAAGCGCTGGATGCCGCGATCTCAGCCGCGCTGAACTAGGACTTTTCCAGATGCAGCTTGGAATGATCGGCCTCGGGCGGATGGGCGGCAACATCGTCCGCCGCCTGATGCAGCGCGGGCACTCGACCGTGGTCTACGATAAAGACCGGAAGGCGGTGGCAGCGCTTGCGGCCGATGGCGCTGCCGGCGCCGCGACGCTGGAAGAGTTCGTGCGGAAGCTCGAGCCGCCGCGCGCGGCCTGGGTGATGCTGCCGGCGGGCGTGATCACCGAAGCCACTGTCGAGACCCTCGCCTCGCTGATGCAGAAAGACGACGCCATCATCGACGGCGGCAATTCGTTCTGGCAGGACGACGTCCGCCGCGGCAAGGCGTTACGCGCAAAAGGGCTACACTATCTCGACGTCGGCACCTCGGGCGGCGTCTGGGGCCTGGAGCGCGGCTATTGCATGATGATCGGCGGCGACAAGCAGGTCGTCGACCGGCTCGATCCGATCTTTGCGGCGCTCGCGCCGGGGATCGGCGACATCCCGCGCACGCCGCATCGAGAGGGCCGCGACGCCAGAGTCGAACAGGGTTACATCCACGCCGGCCCTGTTGGAGCCGGGCACTTCGTCAAGATGATCCACAACGGCATCGAATACGGCCTGATGCAGGCCTATGCCGAAGGCTTCGACATCCTGAAGAACGCCAACATCGACGCGCTGCCGACAGAGCATCGCTTCGATTTCGACATCGCCGACATTGCCGAGGTGTGGCGGCGCGGCAGCGTGATCCCGTCCTGGCTGCTCGACCTCACATCTTCCGCGCTCGCGGAAAACCAGTCGCTCGACAACTACTCCGGTCATGTCGAGGATTCCGGCGAGGGTCGCTGGACCGTGAATGCCGCGATCGACGAAGCCGTGCCGGCGGAAGTGCTGACATCAGCGCTGTTCGCCCGCTTCCGTTCGCGCAAGGAACATACCTTTGCGGAGAAAATTCTCTCGGCAATGCGTGCCGGCTTCGGCGGCCACCGCGAGCCGAACAAGCCCGATCCGAAGGCGTAAGGCGCCATGGCGAAGGGACAAGCCAAGCGGAAGAGGCCAGATCCCTGCTCGTTCGTCATCTTCGGCGTGAACGGCGATCTGACCCATCGGCTGATCACCCCTGCCCTCTACAATCTCGCCGCCGCCGACCTTCTCCCGGAGAAGTTCTGCGTCGTCGGCATCGCGCGCAAAGGCTCGACCAGCGAGGCGCTACGCGAGGACCTGATGCAAGGCCTGCGCAGATTTGCGACGCGGCCGGTAGATGACGCGATTGCCAGGCGGCTGCTCTCTTGCGTCACCGCCATCGAAGCCGATCCGAAGCAGCCCGCCTCGTTCGACGCCATGCGCGAGCGGCTCGATGCGCTGGAGCAGGCGCGTGAGACCGGCGGCAATCGCCTGTTCTATCTGGCGACGCCGCCCGGCGCCTTCCTGCCGATCGCCCGCGAGCTCGGCCGCACCGGCATGCTGCGGGAAAACGGCATGTGGCGGCGCCTGGTGGTGGAAAAGCCGTTCGGCACCGACCTTGCGTCAGCGCGGGCGCTGAACGGCGAACTATTGAATCTGCTCACCGAGCACCAGATCTACCGGATCGATCATTATCTCGGCAAGGAAACGGTGCAGAACATCCTGGTGCTGCGCTTTGCCAACGGCATGTTCGAGCCGATCTGGAACCGCAACCACATCGACCACGTGCAGATCACCGTGGACGAGAAGCTCGGCGTCGGCCATCGCGGCAGCTTCTATGACGCCACCGGCGCATTGCGCGACATGGTGCCGAACCATCTGTTCCAGCTCCTCTCCCTGGTTGCCATGGAGCCACCGGTGAAATTCGACGCCCACTCCGTACGCTCGGAAAAGGCGGAGGTGCTTTCGGCGATCCAGACCCAGAGCCAGGAAGAGGCGCTGCAGAATTCGGTGCGCGGACAATATGTGGCGGGAAAGATCGGCGATGCCGCGATCGGCGATTACCAGGCGATCGCCGAGGTCCGGCCGAACTCCACGACCGAGACCTATGCCGCGCTGAAGCTCACCATCGACAACTGGCGCTGGGCCGGCGTGCCGTTCTACCTGCGCACCGGCAAGGCGCTGTGCACCAAGCGCACCGAGATCGCCATCAAGTTCAAGCAGGCGCCGTTCGCCATGTTCCGCGACACGCCGGTGAATCGCCTCTCGCAGAACTTCATGATCATCTCGACAGAGCCGACCGAGGGCATCGAGCTGCAGTTCAACACCAAGGTGCCGGGACCTGCCATCGACATCGACGGCGTCGAAATGAAGTTCCGCTACAAGGACTATTTCCAGGCCGAGCCTTCGACGGGCTACGAGACCCTGATCTACGACTGCATGATCGGCGACAACATCCTGTTTCAGCGCGCCGATAGCGTCGAGGCCGGCTGGCGGGCGGTGCAACCCTTCCTCGACGCCTGGAAGAAGGTCGGCGCGGCCGGGCTTCAAACCTACCGGGCCGGCAGCGAGGGGCCGGCGCTCGCCGACGAGTTGCTGGCGCGCGACGGCCGCAGCTGGCGAAGGCTCGGCTGATGGAGAAGGCGAACGTCCCCTGCGCGCTGATCGTGATGGGTGTCTCCGGCGCCGGCAAGAGCACGGTTGCCGAAGCGCTGTCGGCGCGGCTCGGCTGGCGCTGCGCGGACGCCGACAGGTTTCACCCCGCGAGCAACGTCGCCAAGATGAGCACGGGCCAGCCGCTCACCGACGACGACCGCTGGCCCTGGCTGAAGGCCATCGCCGACGAGATCGACCGACTGTGCGGCGAGCGGCAACGCGCCGTCGTCGCCTGCTCGGCGCTGCGCCGGGCCTATCGCGACGTGCTGGTGCACGGCCGTAGCGACGTCCGCATCGTCTTCCTCGACGGCAGCAGGGAGCTGATTGCCGCGCGCCTTGCCGCGCGCAAGGGCCACTTCATGCCGCCGGGCCTGCTCGACAGCCAGTTCAGGACGCTGGAGCGCCCAACCGCCGATGAAGGCGCCGTGACGGTGTCGATCGACGCCGCAGTCGATGCCATCGTCGACGATATCGTCCGCCAATTGAAGCTCGTTCCGGCATGACATCGATCAAGCTTGTGGTGTCCGACGTCGACGGCACATTGCTCACACCCGACAAGCGGATCACCGATGCGACGAAAGCTGCGGTCGCACGGCTGCAGGCCGCCGGCATCGGCTTCACCCTGGTCTCCAGCCGGCCCACGGTCGGCATGGAATTCCTGGTCGAGCCGCTGCGGCTGGCGCTGCCGTTCGGCTCCTTCAACGGCAGCTCGATCGTCGATCCCGCGATGCGGCCGATCGAGCAACACCTCGTTCCGGCCGCCGTCGTGGCGCGCAGTCTTGCCGTGCTGGAACAATTCGGCACCGATATCTGGCTGTTCAGCCATGACCGGTGGCTGATCCGCGACGCGTGCGGCGAATATGTCGGGCCCGAGCAGCGCGCCATCCGCCATGCGCCGACCGTCGTTGCGGATTTTGCGCCCTATCTTGGGAGTGTCAGCAAGATTGTCGGCGCCAGCTCGGACCCGGCCCTGCTGCAGGCTTGCGAAGACGCGATGCACGAGGCGGTCGGCAGCGAAGCCACCGCGGTGCGCTCGCAGACCTTCTATCTCGACATCACCCCGCCCGGCCACGACAAGGGCACCTTCGTCGAGACGATGGCGAGGCGGATTGGAATCCCGACCGCAGCGGTCGCGACAATCGGCGACATGGAGAATGACCTCCCGATGTTCGCCAGGAGCGGTCTGTCGTTCGCAATGGGCGATGCGGCGGAGGAGATCAAGCGGCATGCGAGCCACGTCACGGCGTCGAACGAGGACGAGGGATTTGCCAAGGCCGTGGACGCGATCCTCGAGCGTAGATCGGCCTGGACTTAGGGGACTAGCCCTGGACCCGCACGTCAGCGCGACAGCTCGTTGAGCAGGGCAACGACGTCCTTCGACGCCGCATCGACCTTCTCGATCTCGGCAAGAGCTCCCGGCAGGTCGCCCGCCTCGAACAGGGCGGCGGCCCGCTTGCCATGCCGGTGCACGAGCTCATGCGGCTTCTCGAGCTGACGGAAGGCTGCGCGGTCGCGCAACCCGGTCGACCCCTCGCCATAGTACCACTTGCCCAGACGGCAGGAGTGATGGTCCGCCAGCTCGTCGGCCTTCAGCGTCACGCGGCCGACCGCCATGTCGGCCAGCCGCTTCTTCCAGATGACGTGATCGGCCTTCGCCAGCCGAACGATCTTGCCCTCGAACGACAGCTCGGAAAGCTCCTGAAGCTCGCGCCCCACATGGGCCTGGGCGAGATCGAGCTGGCCGGAGATGCCGACGACCTGACCGACGCCTTGTTTGGTCCTTGCCGCTATCCCGGTAATGCCCTCGGCGATCTCGTGCACCGCCTCCGCCTGCTGGTTGAGGATACCGGAGATCTCATCCATGCCGGCTGCCACCCCGGCGACGTGCGTTTCGACCCCGGCCATCGCATCGCCGAGCACGGCGACGACGCCCTCGCTGTCGACCGCCGCCTTCGTACACTCGGCCATCGCCGCGACGATGGCATCGATTTCAGCCCGCAGCTTGCCGATCAGGGCCGCGATGTCTTCGGTCGCCTTGCTGGTCTGGTGCGACAGGCTCTTTACCTCGGTCGCTACAACGGCAAAGCCTCGGCCTGCGTCGCCCGCGCGCGCCGCCTCGATGGTCGCGTTGAGCGCCAGAAGGTTGGTTTGTTTGGCGATCGCATCCACCGAGCTCACCATGGACCCGATGGCTTCCGATGCCTGGCTGAGCGCCGAAATCCGTTCGGACGCCTGATGAGCGGTCTGGCCGACGCGCTTCATGGTGGTGACGGCAGAATCGACGGTGGCCCGACCGTGGACGGCGCTGTGCCGCATCTCGGCGGCATTGGATGCGGCACCCGATGCGGTTGCGCGAATCTGGCCGATCGATGCAGCCAACTCCTCGCTCGCCGACGCGAGCGCCTGGGTCGAAGAATCGATCTCGCGGGAGGCCGACAGCAGCCGCGCCGCCGATATCGCCGTCTCGTTGCCCTGGATGCTGAGATCGACGGTCCGGTCCAGCCGTGCCGACGTATTCTCCTTCATCCGCGAAGCCAGCGCCACGCAGGCTTGCGACAGCGCATCGTCTCCGTCAGGGAGAGCACACAGGAGATCGCCCTGTGCCAGCGCGTGCATGAATGCGATCAGTTGCTCGTCGCGGCGGTGCAGAGCGGCGAGCTCGGCGGTCAGAGCCGCGTTGGCATCTCGATGGGCGGAGGAAGGCTGGCGCAGGGCCTGGCTGACGGAGGACAGGAGGGACATATACCTAATCGCAGGTGCTGGAAAACTGGCGTTGAACCTCCTTGATTACGCTTAACGATTGCTGAAGACATGTTGCCGACGGCGGAATCTGCGCGCGCATTGCCGAATTCCGATAACCAATCCCCGCCATCGCCGCGCCTCGGGCCCGTTCGTCACTTCGACCGCTGCACCGCAGGCTTCTCCCCGGCGCGCTTGGCGTAGCTGAGATTTTGCGCGGTGTTGACCAGCGCGATGTGGGTCAGCGCCTGCGGGAAATTGCCGGTCTGCCGCCGCGCCTGCGTGTCGTATTCCTCCGCCAGCAGGCCGACGTCGTTGGCGATGCCCGCCACGCGGTCGAACAGCGCTTGCGCCGTGGCCGTATCGCCGGCGAGCACATAAGCGTCCGCCAGCCACAGCGTGCAGGCGAGAAATGCGCCTTCGATCGGCTGCTCCTCGTCGATGACTTCACGGGGATCGTGGCGCAGCACGAAGCCGTCGCGCACGAGATGGCGCTCGATCGCGGCGACGGTGTCGCGGATGCGCGGGTCTTCCGGCGGCAGGAAGCCCACCGCCGGCAGCAGCAGAAGGCTCGCATCGAGCATTTTCGAGCCGTAGGATTCCACGAAGCTGTGGAGCTCGCGGTCAAAGCCCTTGTCGCAGACGTCCTCGTGGATCATGTCGCGCAAGGTCCGCCACTTCTCCAGCGGCGCCTTGAAGCCGAACGTTTCCGCGCTTTTGATGCCGCGGTCGAAGGCGACCCAGCACATCACTTTCGAGAACACATAGTCCTTGCCCTCGCCGCGGCGCTCCCAGATGCCGTGATCGGGCCGGTCCCAGATACCCGCGAGATGCTCGATCACGGCGCATTCCATCGACCAGCTCACCTCGTTGAGCTCGAGCTTCTCCATGCGCGCCTGGTGCAGGGCATCGATCAGTTCGCCATAGACGTCCAGCTGCAGCTGCGCATGCGCGGCGTTGCCGACGCGGACGGGTTTGGCGCCTTCATAGCCGTCGAGCCAGCCCGCCTGCCATTCCAGCAGGCGGCGCTGGCCCCAGATGCCGTACATGATCTGCATCAGCGACGGCGAGCCCGCCACCGCGCGCAAGAGCCAGTCGTGCCAGGCCAGCGCTTCCTCGGTATAGCCGGAGTTCATCAGCGCCAGCAGCGTGAAGGTGGCATCGCGCAACCAGCAGAAGCGATAGTCCCAGTTCCTGCGGCCGCCGAGCTTTTCCGGCAGCGATGTGGTCGGCGCTGCGACGATGCCGCCGGTCGGCGCGAAGGTCTGCGCCTTCAGCGTGATCAGCGAGCGCAGCACGAGGTCGCGATGATCGCCTTCGTAGGTGCATCGGCGCGACCATTCGGTCCAGAAGGCTTCGGTGTCCTGCAGCGCCTGCAAGGGATCGATCGGTCCGGGCGCCGCCAGGTGCGACGGACCGTAGGTGAGCACGAAGGGTACGGCCTCTCCCTCGCTCACCCAAAAATCGGCGACCGTGGTCAGGTTCTCGCCGTGGGTCTTGACCGGCGTGCGCAGCACCGTCATGTCCTGGCCGCAGATCGCGAGCAGCGCGGCGCCATCCTCGCTTTTGGTGACCCAGGGGACGTCGCTGCCGAAACCGAAGCGGAGAACGAGCTCCATCCGCATCTTCACGCGACCGCTGACGCCGCGCACCAGCCTCACGATGTCCGAGGCCTTGCCACGCAGCGGCATGAAGTCGATCAGCGCGACGGCGCCTTCAGCGGTCTCGAAGCGCGTCTCGAGGACCAGCGAGCCGTCCCGATAGCGCCGCGTCGTGCGCGCGATCTCGCTGCAAGGAGCGATCAGCCAGCGGCCGTTCTTCGGCGATCCGAGCAGCGCGGCAAAGCAGGCGTCGGAATCGAAAGCCGGCCAGCACAGCCAGTCGATCGAGCCGTCGCGGCCGACGAGGGCGGCCGTCTCACAATCGCCGATCAGGCCGTAATCTTCGATCCTGCAGGGCAAACCACCTCACCGTCAAAAGCCCCTTGCGCTCCAGTCATTTGCCACGTCTTGCGCGCGTGGCCGCCTTCAGCCCGGCCTCGTCGACACTGCCTGCCATCTCGTCGATGCACAGCGGCATGCGACGCCGCCAGTTCGGATGCTCGTCGATGGTGCCGGGGATGTTGGGCTGTTCCTGCAACTCCAGCACGTCCTCCAGCGCGATCGCCATCAGGCGCGACTTCGTGCGTGCCAGGAATTCGGCGATGGCGTTGAAGTCGTTGTCGTGGATGCCGTGCGCGCCCAGCACCTGGTCGAGCATGTTCAGCGCGCGCCAGCGGTCGTCATCGGTTTCGCCGGGGTCGAAGCCGAGGGAGCGCTTCTGCTTCAAATCGTTGAAATGCCGCCAGCCCGCATAGGTGGCAAGGTCGTGGGTGTTGAAGGTGACGAGCGCGTTCGACTGGTAGTAGTCGATGCCGTGGAAGGCGCCGCGCCCGTCGCGCTCGAACATCATCACGAGATAGGACCAGATGCCCCAGTCCCGGGTGCGGTCCCGGAATCCTTCGGGCACGGTCCCGAGGTCCTCGCCGATGACGACGCAGCGGTTGGCATCGCTTTCCAGCGCCGTGAGCGCAAGCATCGCCTCGAACGGCATCGGCACATAGACGCCGTCGCGCGGCCCGAAGCCGCGTGGCACGAGGTAGAGCCGCTTCAGCCCCATCACATGGTCGAGCCTTATCGCGCCGGCATGGCGCATCGAGGCCTGCAGCATCTGGCGGAACGGCTCGAAGCAGCGCTGCTCGAGGCCGATGGCGTTGTAGCCGGCGAGTCCCCAGTCCTGTCCTGCGGGGGCGAGCGGATCCGGCGGCGCGCCGACGCCGAGCAGATGCGAGATCGCGCCCTGCTCGTTCCAGGCATCGAAGCCGTTCGACTGCACGCCAACGGCGACGTCGAGATAGAGTCCGACCTTCATGCCGAGCTCGTCTGCGCGCGCCTTGCAGGCGGCGAGCTGGCGGTCGGCATTCCACTGCACGAACTCGACGAACTCGATCTCCTCCGCATCGGGCCCCTCGCGCAGCTTCGCGCAGGCAGCTTCATCGGGCTCGCGCCATTCCGCCGGCCAATCCCACCATGGCGTGCCGAGCTTGTGCCGCAGCACCTCGAAACAGGCGAAATGCGACAACAACCGGCCGCGCTCGACGCGGAATTTCTCGAAATCGGTCCGTCGCTCCGGCGTTGCGCCGGCCCTGAACGCCTTGAAGGCGGCGCGTAGCGCCGGCCATTTCAATGCGGCGACCGCGACATAGTCCACGGTCTCGCTCTGGCGCAAGCGCGGGGTCGTATCCGCGACCGCCGGGACCGCGCCTTCGGAAAATTCCGGGATCGCGTCGACGTCGACATAAAGGGCGTTGAGGAATAATCGGCTGTTCGGCGAATAGGGGCTGCAATCGCCGGGCCGGTCATCGAACAGCGCGTGCAGCGGGTTGAGGCCGATACCGTCGGCGCCAAACCGATGCGCCAGCTCGATCAGCTCGGCCAGATCGGTGAAATCGCCCATACCCCAGTTGCGCGTGGAGCGGATGCCGTAAAGCTGCACCGCCAGGAGCCAGCCGCGGTCGAAATCGCCGCCAAATGCCCCGGCCGGCGCCGATACCAGCGGCACCTCCTCCACTGCCCCGCCCGCGTCCGAGAGTCGCAGGCGGTACACGCCCAGGGGCAAATTGCCCGGCCACTCGATCGCCCCGTTGGGGGTCTCGCCCACGACCATGCTGGCATCGCCGTCGATTTCCCAGCGGACCGGAAGGCGCGCGCCCGGCAGCAGCTTGCCGTCCGCCCGATGTCCCCGGCGGATCACGACCGGCCCGTCGATCAGTCCGCGCGCGGCCTGCGACGGCAGAGCCTCGAAAACCACCTTCAGGGCGTCGGCAGCCGTGACATGGGGGCGACCGTGACCGTCGATGAACTCGGTCTGGATGCCAAGATCGCGGGCTTTAGCAAAAAGGTTCATTCGGCACGTTGTTTGCACGCGACTGTGAGACAGAGGTCGCGAAATTGTCCAATATCGGAAGGAGATAAGGGGTGACTAACGCCGGCGGCCGGGATCGGTTCCGATGGAACCAATGCCGCCCCGAAGGCTTTTTATTGGGGTGCAGTGCGTCTCCTCTTCAACGGGCGAAACGGGGGGCGCCTTTCCATGGCAGCGGCATCACCGTGAACAAAAAAGCCGAACACGTCGAGGCCTCACAGGCCGATGTCACCCTTCGTGCCGAGGGGATCCATCCGCGCGCCGAGGTTGGCCACATTGCCGTCCGGCCGACGACGATCCCTGCACGGGAGAATGCAAGGCAGATGCCGGCGGCGGACGCCGCCGCGGACGAGCTCTGGTACAAGGATGCCATCATCTACCAGCTTCATGTCAAAGCGTTCTTCGACAGCAACCACGACGGGATCGGCGACTTCGCGGGGCTGACGGAGAAGCTCGACTATCTGCAGGATCTCGGCGTCACCACGCTGTGGCTCTTGCCGTTCTACCCCTCGCCCGGCCGCGACGACGGCTATGACATCGCCGACTATGGCGACATCAATCCCGACTTCGGGACGATGAAGGAATTCCGGCGCTTCATCCAGGAAGCCAAGAAGCGCGGCCTGCGCGTCATCACCGAGCTCGTCATCAACCACACCTCCGACCAGCACGACTGGTTCAAGCGCGCGCGCCGCAGCGATCCCAAGTCGAGCGCACGCAACTGGTATGTCTGGAGCGACAGCGACCAGAAATATCCGGAAACGCGGATCATCTTCACGGATACCGAGAAGTCGAACTGGACCTGGGACACCGAGGCCGGGCAGTTCTACTGGCACCGCTTCTTCTCGCACCAGCCGGATCTCAATTTCGACAATCCGCGCGTGGTCAGCGCGCTGATCCAGGTGATGAAGCGCTGGCTCGACACCGGCGTCGACGGCTTCCGGCTCGACGCCATCCCCTATCTCTGCGAGCGCGACGGCACCAACAACGAGAACCTGCCGGAGACGCACGCCGTCATCAGGCAATTTCGCGCCGAGCTCGACGCCTACGCCAAGGGCAAGGTGCTGCTGGCCGAAGCCAATCAGTGGCCGGAGGACGTGCAGGAATATTTCGGCCGCAGCGACGAATGCCAGATGGCCTATCACTTCCCGCTGATGCCGCGCATCTACATGGCGATCGCGCAGGAAGACCGCTTTCCCATCGCCGACATCATGCGGCAGACGCCGGACATTCCGCCGGACTGCCAGTGGGCGCTGTTCCTGCGCAACC
>NZ_JBQTHN010000161.1:0-6783 GCF_052389815.1 Bradyrhizobium sp.
CAGCCTGATCCTTCACTTGTCCGCATGGCCGTAACCCGCTATGCGGGCACGCACCTTCTCAATCTCATCCTTCGACAACAGCGGCGGTTTCCCGATCTGCAGGGACGCATGGTATTGCCGCGCCAGCGTCTCGACCTCGACCGCGAGCCATATCGCCTTGGAAAGCGACGGCCCGACTGCGATCATTCCGTGGTGGGCAAGCAGGCAGGCCAGCCGCCCCTCAAGCGCGCGGACGGCATGATCGGAAAGCTCCTGGGTGCCGAAGGTGGCGTAGGGCGCACAGCGGATGGTGTCGCCGCCGGCGCAGGCGACCATATAATGCACCGGCGGGATCTCCATGCCCATGATGGCCAGCGCCGTGCAGTAGGTTGGATGGGCATGCACCACGGCCTCGACGTCCGGGCGGGCTTTCAGGATATCGCGGTGAAAGCGCCATTCGCTGGACGGATGCTGGGCGGGATCGTGTGATCCGTCGAGGCTCATTTGGACGACCTGCTCCGGACGCATCGTCTCATAGGGCGTGCTGGTCGGCGTGATCAACAACCCGTCGCCATGGCGGATACTGACATTTCCCGAGGTGCCCTGATTGATTCCCAGCGCATTCATGCGCAGGCAGGCTTCGATAATGGATTGGCGTTTGTCGCGGTCTTTCATGGCCGGCATATGAACGTTCTTCGCGCCCGAGAACAAGGGTTGATTATTGCGCGGCAGTATAGTCGAACATTGCCCCGACACGACCGAACTGGAGAAGTCATGACCCGCGCCGTGCTCGGCATCATCGGCGGGTCCGGCGTCTACGACCTGCCGGGCCTGGAAGACGTTCGCGACGAGACGGTCGAAACCCCTTGGGGCGAGCCGTCCGCGCCGCTCCGGCGCGGCACCATCGGGGGCCTGCCGATGGTCTTCCTGCCGCGCCACGGCAAGGGCCATATGCTGTCACCCTCCGACATCAATTACCGCGCCAACATCGACGCGCTAAAGCGGGCAGGGGTCACCGACCTCGTCGCGCTGTCGGCCTGCGGCTCCTTCAAGGAGGAATTGCCGCCGGGGACGTTCGTAATGGTCGATCAGTTCGTCGATCGCACCCACAAACGCGAGAGCTCGTTCTTCGGCAAGGGCTGCGTCGCCCATGTCTCGATGGCTCACCCGGTATCACCGAGGCTGCGCGAACATCTGGCCGTGGCGGCAAAGGCGGAGGGCATCGACGCCGTGGACGGCGGCACCTACATCTGCATGGAGGGCCCGCAATTCTCTAGTCTGGCCGAAAGCCTGACCTACAAGGCGCAAGGCGTTTCCGTGATCGGCATGACCAACATGCCCGAAGCAAAACTCGCCCGCGAGGCGGAAATCTGCTACGCGAGCGTTGCCATGGTTACCGACTACGATTGTTGGCATCCGCATCATGAGGCGGTCACAGTGCAGGACATCATCCGCGTGCTCAATTCCAACGCCGACAGGGCGAAGGCGCTGGTGGTGCGGCTCGCGCGCGGTTTTCCGCGGGAGCACGAGCCGTGCCCGATCGGCTCGGATCGCGCACTCGAGACCGCCCTGATCACCGCGCCGGAAGCGCGCGATCCCGCGCTGGTCAGGAAACTCGATGCCGTAGCGGGGAGAGTGCTGTATCGATGAAGGTAGGCGGCAAGCATTTCCGCAGCATCTGGCTCGAGCCTGACGGGCTTTCGGTGAGCGCGATCGACCAGCGCCGGCTGCCGCATGAATTCGTCGTGGTCGGAATTGCCGATGCGGCGGCGGCAAGCGAGGCTATCCGCACCATGCTGGTACGTGGCGCGCCGCTGATCGGAGCTACCGCCGCCTTCGGTATGGCGCTCGCGATGCGTGACGACCGTTCCGACGCCGGTCTTGATCGCGCCTACGAGGTGCTGATGAGATCGCGCCCCACCGCGATCAATCTGAAGTGGGCACTCGATGAAATGATGCGGACCCTGCGTCCGCTGCCGTCGTCTTCGCGCGTGCCGGCGGCCTATGCACGCGCCGGCGAGATTGCGGAAGAGGACGTCGCCATAAACCGCGAGATAGGCCGCCACGGTCTCACGCTGATCGAGAAGATCGCCGCTTCGAAGAGGCCGGGCGACCCCGTCAACATGCTGACCCATTGCAACGCCGGCTGGCTTGCCACCGTCGATTGGGGTACGGCGACCTCGCCGATCTACCAAGCCCATGACCGCGGCATCGCGGTCCATGTCTGGGTCGACGAGACACGTCCGCGTAACCAGGGCGCCTCGCTGACCGCCTGGGAACTCGGCCATCACGGCGTGCCGCATACGGTGATTGCCGACAACGCCGGCGGGCATCTGATGCAGCATCATATGGTAGACCTCGCCATCGTCGGCACCGACCGCGTTGCCGCCAATGGTGACGTCTGCAACAAGATCGGCACATATCTGAAGGCGCTCGCCGCGCACGATAACGGCGTGCCATTCTATGTTGCCCTGCCGTCGCCGACCATCGACTTCCGTATCAATGACGGGGTAGCAGAGATCCCGATCGAGCAGCGTGAGGCGAGCGAAGTCACCGAAATGACCGGGCGCACGAGGGACGGCAGGATCGAGACCGTGCGCGTGGTTCCGGAGGGTTCTGCTGCCGCCAACTATGCCTTTGACGTCACGCCGGCGCGGCTTGTCACCGGGCTGATCACCGAGCGCGGCGTGCTGAAACCTGATCGTGCTGCACTTGCGAGCGTATTCCCGGAGCGCGCCGCCGGTCATTGACGCACATCGCGCCGGAGACGCTGCGCATTGATCCGCCCAACGGCCTGTCAGTCCGGAAGTAGGCGCTTTGGCAGGCTGAACGCCAGCCGGTAGAGCGGTAGGGTATCGATGGTGGTCTGATCGTCCGCGGGCAATCCAGCGCGGAACCGGTGCAGCGCGGCTCGGACAGCGGCCTCGTCCAGTCCCTCGATCAGCAGCAGCGCGGCAAAGGATCCGTCATTGCTGCGCATGCCTTTCTCGCTGGTCTTGATCGACGTCTTCGCGACGTCCGTGAGAAGCACGCGCGCGGCGACGATCCGGTCGAGGTGAGCGAGTTCGGCGGTCATATTGGCGGCGTCCCAGGCCGGAGCGGCGTCGAGGCGCAACGGCGCGACGATGCCGCCTTGGCCGAGGCCGGCGGAAGTTCTGATGCGGCCGCCGCCGCGGGCGAAATTGCCCAGGCGCGGCATGATGCGCTGCGACCAAGGTGTTGGCGCGTTGAGCCGCGCCAGATATTCGGCACCGTCCACGACATTCTCGTCGTCCAGCTCATAGAGAATGAAATACCGGATCGCAGCCGTGCCGATTGCGCGGAAGATACGGCAGGCCAGGAAGCCGCGGATGCCGACGCGTTCGGCGGCGTGCTCGCGCATGATCCAGTGCGCCCAGTCGGTCTCGTCCGCGGGCGAAATGTCGCTCCAGATCGCGAGATAGCCGGCACCCTGCATCCGCCCCTCACACCACCTTGCGCTGGCGCAACTCGGCGATCTCGTCATTGGCGAAGCCGAACTCGGCCAGTACCTCCTCGGTCTGCTCGCCAAATTCCGGGGGGCGCACAGCCATCCTGCTCGGCGTGCGTGACAGCGTCACGGGCTGGCCGACCAGCTGGATGTGGCGGTTCTCGTCATTTGGCACATGTTGTGCCATGCCGAGATGCTTGACCTGCGCGTCCTCGAACATCTGGTCGATGGAATAAATCGGACCGCAGGGCACGCCGGCAGCGTTCAATTCCCTGACCCAGGTCTCGGTCGATTTCTTCTCGGTGAGTTTTTCGATCGTGGCATTGAGCGCGTCGCGGTTTCTCGAGCGCGCAGGTGCAGTGGCGTAGTCGGGGTTGGCGACCAACTCGGGCGCGCCGATCGCCTGCGCGCAGCGCTCCCAGATGCGGCCGCCCGTGGTGGCGATGTTGATATAGCCGTCCGACGTCTTGAACACGCCGGTCGGGATCGATGTAGGGTGATTGTTGCCTGCTTGCCTGGCGACTTCCTTTTCCATCAGCCAGCGCGCGGCCTGGAAATCGAGCATGAATATCTGCGCCTGTAACAGCGAAGTTTGCACCCACTGGCCTTCGCCGGAGACATCACGCTCCAGCAGCGCAGTGAGGATGCCTAGCGCACAAAATAGCCCGGCGGTAAGGTCGGCGACGGGAATGCCGACCCGCATCGGGCCGCCGCCCGGTGCGCCGGTGACCGACATCAGCCCACCCATGCCTTGCGCGATCTGATCGAAGCCGGGCCGCTTGTGATAGGGGCCATCCTGGCCGAAACCGGAGATGCTGCCATAGACGATGCGCGGATTGACCTTGCGCACGCTCTCGTAATCGATGCCGAGCTTTGCCTTAACGTCGGGGCGGAAGTTCTCGACGATGACGTCGGCCTGCTTGGCCAGCCGCATGAACACTTCGAGCCCCTTGGGATCCTTAAGATTCAACGTGATGGCGCGCTTGTTGCGATGCAAATTCTGGAAGTCCGAGCCCTGGCGCGGCCCTCCGGGCTGCTCGCCGCCGCCATCCTCCAGCAGCGCATCGACCTTGATGACATTGGCGCCCCAATCGGCGAGCTGGCGGACGCAGGTCGGCCCGGAGCGGACGCGGGTGAGGTCGAGCACGATGAAGCGGGAGAGGGCCTGGGAAGCGCGCGAGAAGGGCATTGGTATCTCTTGTTTTCTTGCCGATCGAAGAGCGTGTGGTTTGGCTTAAACAATTCTGCGAGCATTTCCAATGCAGGTCGATGGGGGATGTCCGCAAATTTAGGGGCCTCGGGCTTCCTCCGGTGCCCAGTCCATTGCAACTGCGGACGAGGCTTAGGCGGGTTGCGCATGCATCCAGGAGATCGGCCACTCACTCGGTGTCGGCCGTTGCGCTCTATCGTTTCATTTGCCGCAATTCGGCGCGGGCGCGTTCTGCTAATGAGCTGTCGGGGTGTCTTGCAATGAACAACTCGAGCGCCTCGGCTGTGCCTCGGCGGCGTGCAATATCGTACTCTTCCTTGACGGCAATTTCCCCGTTCCGCGCTGGCGGCATGGTCCGTTCCGGAGGGGCCGGGGACCCCTCGCCGGCATTGGCTGGCTTGGACATCAAGAGGATTCCTTCCGGGAAAATACGGTCTGTCACCGGCAGCAGCATTGCCTGCAGGATCGCCAGGATGGCCGAGATCACAGCGAGATGGCCGATTTTCGTGATTTTTTCCCTGCTTTTCAACGGCGTATCTGCCGGTTTTTCCGGGTCATAAAACCCCTGGTTAAGGAAGTGTTGCTATCAAGGCTAGACGAAGCCGGTCGAAATTAGGCCGTACGTATACTAAGCGGCTTAGTATTCCAGCCGCGAATCACTTGTCGGATACCGAATCCGGGAGACTTGACTTGGCTACAGCTGTCGGCGTTGGCGCCACTGGCAATTCGGAAATCGATGGCCTGCTTTCCGGCGCCAAGTGGAGCGGCTCGATCACCTTCAGCTTCCCGGATTCGCCAAGCGACTATCCGTCGAGCGGCTATTCCCCCGACAATGAGCCCGCGCAGGCCGGCTTCGCCTCGGCGCCCGCCGCGATGCAGGCCGCGATCACCTACGCCGTCGCGCTGATCCAGGGCTACACCAACATCCAGATCAGCTACGCCGGAACCGGCAGCGCCGACCTGCAGATCGCGCAATCGCCAGCGGCAAACCCGACCTCCTACGCCTACTATCCGAACAACTTCTACCCGGCCGGCGGCGATATCTGGTTCGGAACCGGCTACAACTACTCGGGCGCCAAGCTCGGCAATTATTTGTTCGCCACCGCGCTGCACGAGTTCGGTCACGCGCTCGGCCTCAAGCACAGCCAGGAGGTCGGTGGTCCCGGCAACGTCGCCGTGCCGTATGCGCACGACAATTCCGAATACACCATCATGAGCTACCGCAGCTATGCCGGCGCGCCGCTCACGGGGTATACGGCCGAAACTTACGGCTTCTCGCAGACCTTCATGGCGAACGACATCCTCGCCCTGCAGACGATGTACGGCGCCAACTACAGCACCCAGAGCACGAACACCACCTACACTTGGAGTACGACGACCGGCCAGATGTTCATCAACGGCGTCGGCCAGCTGGCGCCGGGTGACGGCACCGGCGGCTCGCAGAACCGCGTGTTCGAAACCATCTGGGACGGCAACGGCGTCGACACCTATGACATGTCGAACTACTCGACCGCCGTTTCGATCAACCTCAATCCCGGCGCATCGAGCGTCACCTCGACCGCGCAACTCGCCTATCTCGGCAACGGCCACTATGCGGCGGGCAACGTCTACAACGCCTATCTGTTCGGCAGCGATCCGCGTTCGTACATCGAGAATGCGATCGGCGGCTCCGCCGGAGATGCGATCGTCGGCAACGCCATCGCCAACAGCCTGAATGGCGGCGGCGGCAACGACGCCATCACCGGCGGCGGCGGCAACGATACCATCGTCGGCGGCTCGGGGACGGACACTGCGGTCTACTCGGGCAACAAGTCCAACTACCTGATCACCTACAATTCGGGGACGCAGACTTTCACGATCGTCGATCAGCGCGGCAGTTCGCCCGACGGTACCGACACGGTGACGGGAGTCGAAAATTTTCAGTTTTTGGACGGTACATTTTCGAGTTCGAGCTTCACGCCGAATACTGCGCCGAACACGCCGATTGGCAATAGTCAGAGCGTTGCATCGGGCACCTCGGTGGCACTGAGCACGCTGTTCACCGGGCTGACCGATCCCGACAGCGGGGATTCCGTGACGCATGTCTGGGTCAGCGACCGCTCGGCGGGCGGTGGACACCTGACAA
>NZ_JBQTHN010000162.1:0-25005 GCF_052389815.1 Bradyrhizobium sp.
TACGGGCAGACCGAATGCTATCCGGTTTCCGTGCTGCGCAAGGCCGACCACGATGCCAGGACGCCCGAGCTGTTCCTGTCCTGCGGCTTCCCGATCGCGGCGTGCGAGGTGAAGATCCTCGACGACAGCGACCGCGAAGTCGCAACCGGCGAAGCCGGCGAAATCTGCGTGCGCGCGCCGCATGTGATGGCGGAATACTGGAAGCGGCCGGAGACCACCGCCGAGACGCTCAGAAGCGGCTGGCTGCACACCGGCGACATCGCACGTCGCGACGAGCGGGGCTACATGTTCATCCTCGACCGCAAGAAGGACATGATCGTCTCCGGCGGCTTCAACATCTTCCCGCGCGAGGTAGAGGACGTGCTGACGCAACACGCCGACGTCGCAATGTGCGCCGTGGTCGGCGTGCCCGACGACAAATGGGGCGAGGCCGTCACGGCGATCGTGGTCGCCCGCCAGGGCGCGCGGCCGAATGCGGAGGAGCTGATCGCGCTGGTGAAGGCGAAGAAGGGCGCAGCGCATGCGCCAAAGCAGATTCAGTTCGTCAAGGAATTGCCGATGACCGGCGTCGGCAAGGTCGACAAGAAGGTGCTGAAGGCGAGTTTCTGGGCCGGGCGAGAACGGATGGTGGGGTAGTGGTTGTGTTGAGGGTATTACGTTGCGGGAGACAACCGTGATCCAGTGAGGCGCTCTAATAGCCTTCGAATTAGGCTACGATGATCGCGAGTCGCCGGTGGGGACGAGGGAATGAATTCAATCACATTCACGGCGATGGTTGGGCTATGGATCGTTTTCGCGTGGGCATTCCTCATGATGGTGATCTCAGCATTCAATAAGGATCCGGAATTTAGCTTTGGCTTGCTTTTCGGCGGCACATTTCTCTTAAAGGAATACAACCGAGTATACTTTCGCGTCCTTCTGGGCGCCTTCGTGTTGCTGCTTGCCATGGTGGCTGCGGTCATACTTCTTGATAGGACATGAGCAGTCTCTAAGACTCCTCCGCTTTCGGAGCCGTTCGGAGCCTCATGGTTCGAGACGACCGATTGCGTGGGTCTCCTCACCATGAGGGATGACACCGCTGATGCCGCCCTGCTCCATCCCCTCATGGCGAGGAGGCGCGCGAGCGCCGTCTCCGGACCATGCTGCGTATCGCCGGGCGAACCATGAGGCCGGTGTAGCTTCCCATAATGCTCACCGCTTCTCGATGACGAGGGTCTGCGCGCAGCGGCCAAAATAGCCTTGTGTGTCGGCAAGGCGCGCCATCGCAACGCCTGCGCCGTCCGGGCCGATCCAGGAGACGGCATCGAGCAGCACCCATTCGCCGACCGGCTCGCGCGCCATGCTGACGCTGAGGTCGGCGTTGAGGAAGGTCCACTTGCGGAAATCCAGCGCACTCGAGGCGTTGCAGAAATCGGAGGCGACCACGGCGCGCATCGCCTGCGAGATCGCCGAGCCCGCGACCAGCGGCCGCTCGGCGCGGTACCAGATCGCGCCCGGCCCGGGTCCGCCGAACCGGCCGCGCGCGGCGCGGATGGTCATGCCCATGCCGAACGGGCTGTTCTGCGGCTCTTCCCGCGACTGCCCGGGTGCGGCGACATCGAGCGGCGGCTCGATGACATCGTCTGGCAGCGGCTGCGCCTGGCGCCTGACCTTCAGCACGGTGGCGGCGACCGTGAGCACGCCGTTCGCCATTAGCCTGACCGCGCAGAGCTGGATCTTGCGGCCCTCGCGCAGCACCTCGGTCTCCAGCCTCAGCGGCGCCACCGGCACCGGACGCATCAAATCGATCGTCACGCGGGCGATCTGCATCGGCGCGGGCGTGGCGATGCGCTCGGCGGCCCACACCACCAGCGAGGCCGGCGCCCCGCCGTGCTGCATGTTCGGATCCCAGGGGCCGGCGGCATGGGGGCTGGTGACGGCATTGGCGCCGTCGACGCGAAAAATGGCTTCCATCAATCCAGGACTTGCATCTTCGCGGCGAGGCAGGATCGGCTCAGCCCGCGGCCGCGAGCGCCGGTTCGAGTCCGTTGGGGAGCTCGATGTCGACTTCGAGAGTCGAGACGTTCTTGCTCCGGTCCATCCGGACAATAACCTTGTCGGGATCGAGCGCAACATGGCGCGACACCGCAGCGAGGATTTCCTCGCGCAGGCGCGACAGCAGGTCCGGTTGCTGGCCGAGCAATCCGCGCTCGTGCGCCAGAAGAATCTGCAACCGCTCGCGAGCGACGGTTGCGGAAGCTTCGCGGCCACCACCGAACAGCCGCAGGAATTTCACGGTCATGCAGCCCTCCGTCCAAGCAGGCGGTTCATCAAGCCGACGCGTTCGGCCGGCACGCTCATTTCCAGCTTCTCGCCGAGCAGGCGGCGCGTGGCGTCGAGATAGGCGCGTGCCGGCGCGCTGGCGGGACTGTTGAGAGTGACGGGCGAGCCGACATTGGAGGCGCGCAGCACGTCCTGGCTCTCCGGGACGATGCCGAGCAAGGGGGTGGCAAGGATTTCCAGCACGTCCTCGATCGACAGCATCTCGCCGCGCGAGGCGCGCGCCGCGTCGTAGCGGGTGATCAGGATGTGCTTTTCGACGCGCTCGCCCTTCTCCGCCTTCGCCGTCTTGGAGTCGAGCATGCCGATGATGCGGTCGGAATCGCGCACCGAGGACACTTCCGGGTTGGTGACGATGATAGCCTCGTCGGCATAGCGCATGGCGAGCGTGGCGCCGCGCTCGATGCCGGCCGGGCTGTCGCAGACGATCCAGTCGAAGGTCTCGCGCAGCTCCGATATGACGCGGCCGACGCCCTCCTCGGTCAGCGCATCCTTGTCGCGGGTCTGCGAAGCCGGCAGCAGGGCGAGATTCACCAGGCGCTTGTCGCGGATCAGCGCCTGCGGGAGTTTCGCGACGCCCTGCACCACATTGATGAGATCGAAGACGACCCGCCGCTCGGCGCCCATGACGAGATCGAGGTTGCGCAGGCCCACGTCGAAATCGACCACGACGACCTTCTTGCCGCTTTGCGCCAGCGCAGCCCCGACGGCGGCGGTGGTCGTGGTCTTGCCCACCCCGCCCTTGCCTGACGTCACAACGAGAACCTTGGCCATCTAACCCTCCATACTGTTCAAATGAGCAACTCAACTAAGCGGCGTGATCCGCATGACATTGCCGTCGAGCAGGGCCTGCACCGGACGGGTACGCATCTCGTCGGGGATTTCTTCCGCGGTCTGGTAATAGCCGTCGATCGCGAGCAGCTCGGCTTCCATCCTGTGGCAATAGATCCGCGCCGACGCGTTGCCGTTGACGCCGGCCATCGCGCGGCCGCGCAGCGTGCCGTAGACATGGATGGAGCCGCCGGCGACGATCTCCGCGCCGGAGCTGACCGAACCCACCACGGTGACGTCGCCGTCGGGAAACACGATCGACTGGCCGGAGCGCACGGGACTGTCGAGCAGCAGCGAGCTCGGCGGCGGCTTCACTTCCGGCTTTTCCGGCTCGACCTGCTGGATCGGCGCGTGGCGGCCGCCGGTGAGCAGCGGCGGCAGGTTCGCGGTGAGCCGCACTGCCTCGCAACCCTCGATGCCGAGGACGCGGATGCCCCGCTTCTCCAGGCTCATCACCAGATGGGAGATCGCCGAGCCGGAGAGATCGACGGTGGACAGATCGAGCACCACGGGCTTGCCGACGAAGAATCCGGGCGAGCGGGCAAGCGTCGCGTCGATGTCCTGCAGCCAATCCATGATCGGCACGCTGGGAGAGAACACGAAAGCGAGGTAGGAGCGGCCTCGCAGACGAACCAGTTGGCGGGTGGGCTCGACAGCTGCGTCCATGGCTCGACTCGGCCTTTCTTATTGAAAGGTTACCAATCGATCCGCATGGTTAACGAAGGTTTAATATCCCGTGGCGGCAATTGGGCATGTCTGTGACTCCTGAATTTCCTGGACACGCGCGCTTTCTTCCCCATCGCCAGCCGGGCTCGTCCCGGCTCGTCCCGGCCATGCACACCTTGTGTTTTCTGCGATTCCGCAAGGAGGTGGATGCCGGAGACAAGGGCGGACATGACGAGCCGCGGGAGTGCGGCTCCGACCGTCACTCACCGCGTGGAACCAGCGGTTGTGTCGGCAGCGTGACCGAAAGGCGTCAGCAGGCTGCAAACTCAACGCGAATTTGCCCCGATCTCGGCGCATTAATGTCCAGCGCGTGTTTCATCACGCTTCGGTGACGCCGCCGCAAGGCGGGTCACATCCCGCGTGAAGCGGGCTCTTGCCAGGGGATGGGCAATAGGGAGCTGTGGGGTGCCGTCGCGGGATCTGTCCCGATCGTCGAGTTCAATTCCGCCGGACGATCGTCGTCATCGCCGGCGCTGTTTTGATTCAACTTCTTCACTCCGCCTTTTCCGATCGGTCAGGACGTCGGCATGTCGTCCGGGCGCGGGCGCGGCAGCCGAGAATTTTATCTACCCGTTCGATGAAAGAGTAAGAGTCACGCGTCAGAGGAGTAGCGTATGAACGCGACAATCGACCAGAAACCTCCGCTCAGTCCCAACGATCCCGCCTACTACGCGCCGCGCGCGCCACGCGACGCGGATTCTGCGCGGCTGCCCCGACTGGGCGAGACGCCGGCCTATCGGGCACCTGCAACCTCCATCACGGACACGACGCTCGACGTGCAGCTCGAGGATGCGGTTCGCGAGTCCTTGCGGCATCCGCTCGATCCGCAGTCCGTCGAGGAGCCGCCGGAGATCGAGCGCAGCGGCGTGCTGGGAGTCGTCGGCCGCTTCGCTGCGGCGGTCGGCGCGGCCGCCTTCGTCGCGCTGCTCTTCGTCATCGTGATTCCGTCGTTGCAGCAGCAGCCGAGCACCGAGCCGTCGGCCGCCGAGCTGATCGATTCCATGAAGGCCGCGATATCGAGATCCGAACAGGCCGCCAGGCCGCGCGAGCCGCAGCCGTCGCCGGAATTGCAGTCGATCCTGGCGTCGTCCGATAGCGCCGCGCCGGTGAGCCCTCAGGAGTCGGAAGCGCTGCTGAAGCAGTTCATGCAATGGCAGCAGAAGCCTGCGGACGCCCAGGACAAGCAGTGAAACAGCGAACGAAACCTCGATCCGTTCAGGACCTTGAACCACGCACGACCCGAAAGGGGGAAGTTATGGAAATGCCTCAACGCCGGCTTCGGCCGATCACGCATTGGAAGTGCAGTCCCCCGTTCCACGCAGCGCTCCTGGTCGGCGTGCTGCTCGCCGGCCCCGCCGGGGCCGCGCCGGGAGACAAGCTGGAGGTGCTGCGCGACCTCGCGACCCGCGTCGGCGCCGTGGTGGGCTCCGCGCTGACCTGCAAGGACGTCGCAAGGCCCCGCGTGCAGACGGTGGTCGACAAGTTCACCTCCGTCATCAGGGAGGCCGCCACCAGCGATGCCGATCGCGCCGACCTGACGCAGGCGCTCGATCGCGGCGTCACCGAGGGCCGCACGGCGGTCGCCGTCGGCAGGACCGATTGCCGGGCGGCCGACCGCCAGCTCGCCGACCTCGAACGGTCGGTCGCCGGCCCCAGCCTGTCGGCCGTGATCGGACCGGCACCCGCCAACGCCGCCACCGCGCCGGCACCCGCACCGACAGTCGCCGCCCCGGCGACGGGACCGGTGGTCGCGGCCGCCACGCCGACACAGGTCGTCGTCCCGCCCGGCCCGGCGGTTCGCGGCATCACCGACCGCGAGATCCGCTTCGGCATCGCCGCTGCCTTCTCCGGCTCCGCCCGGGAGCTCGGACGCCAGATGAAGCTCGGCATCGAGGCGGCATTCAACCGGGTCAACGACGCCGGCGGCGTCGATGGCCGCATGCTCAAGCTGTACGCCTCCGACGACGGGTATGAGCCGTCGCGCACCGGCGCAGCGATGAAGCAGCTTTACGAGAAGGACCAGGTCTTCGGTATCATCGGCAATGTCGGAACGCCGACCGCGGTCGTTGGGGTCCCCTTTGCGCTCGAGCGGAAAATGCTGTTCTTTGGCGCCTTCACCGGTGCCGGCATACTGCGCAACGATCCGCCAGACCGTTATGTGTTCAACTATCGCGCCAGCTATGTCGAGGAAACCGACGCGGTCGTGCGCTATCTCGTCAAGATGCGCAAGATTCCGCTGAGGCAGATCGCGGTGTTCGCCCAGGAGGATTCCTACGGCGATGCCGGCTTCCAGGGCGTCGCCAAGGCCTTCCGGGCGATGGGCGGCAACGACGCCGCGATCCTGCGGGTCGGCTACAAGCGCAACACTCTGGACGTCGACGAAGCCGTCAACACCCTGAAGGCGCAAAAGACGCCGATCAAGGCGGTCGTGATGGTGGGTGCATATCGGTCCTGCGCCAAGTTCATCGAAAAGACGAAAGACGTGATCCCCGGCCTCATCTACACCAACGTGTCGTTTGTCGGCTCTACCGCGCTTGCCGACGAGTTGATGCTGCTCGGGCCGAAATACGCCACCGGCGTCATCGTCACCCAGGTGGTGCCGGCGGTGTCGGGCTATTCCAGCATCGTGCTGGAGTACAAGAACGCGCTGGCCAAATATTTCCCCGGCGAGGCGCCGGACTATGTCTCGCTCGAAGGCTATGTCGCGGCCAACGTGCTGATCCAGGCGATCAGGAAGGCCGGCCCGCAGTTCGATACCGAGAAGCTGGTCGATACGCTGGAGGCCATGCGCGAGCTTGATCTGGGACTGGGCACCAAGCTCGGTTACGGCCGCGCCGAACACCAAGCCTCGCACAAGGTCTGGGGCACCGCGATCGACGAGCGCGGCAAGTACCAGGCGATCGAGCTGGAGTAAGCGCTCGCAGTTCCACGAGAGGCGTCATGCCCGGGCTTGTCCCGGGCATCCACGTCTTTGGTGCCGCTCGAAAAAGACGTGGATGGCCGGGTCAAGCCCGGCCATGACGCATTCTTGATTTCAAGGGGAGCTACGCCAGCGCGGGATCGACGGCTTCCTCGTACTCCCTCTTGAAGCGCGCGATCAGCTCGGCGGCGGGGACGACCTTGCCGATATTGCCGATGCCCTGGCCGCTGCCCCAGATCTCCTTCCAGGCCTTCGGCTTGGCGCGCTCGCCGGATGCGTCGGTGCCGAAACTCATCTTGGAGGGATCGGAGGTCGGCAGGTCGTCGGGGTTGAGACCGGCCTTGACGATCGACGGCTTCAGGTAGTTGCCGTGCACGCCGGTGAACAGGTTGGAATAGACGATGTCCTCCGCCGACGAGGTCGTGATCATCTCCTTGTAGGCTTCGACCGCGTTGGCTTCCTGCGTCGCGATGAAGGCGCTGCCGATATAGGCGAAGTCGGCGCCGAGGACGCGCGCGGCGCGGATGGCGCGGCCGCTCGCGATCGCGCCCGACAGCGCGATCGGCCCGTCGAACCAGGCGCGGGTTTCCGCGACGAAGGCGAGCGGCGAGATGGTGCCGGCGTGGCCGCCGGCACCGGCCGCGACCAGGACGAGGCCGTCGGCGCTCTTCTCGACCGCCTTGCGCGCGAATTTCTGGTTGATGACGTCGTGGAAGACGATGCCGCCCCAATTATGCGCGGCCTGGTTCAGCTCCTCGCGCGCGCCGAGCGAGGTGATCAGCATCGGCACCTTGTGCTTCTCGCAAACGGCCAGATCGTGATCGAGCCGGTTGTTGGACTTGTGCACGATCTGGTTCACCGCGAACGGCGCCGAAAGGCGGTCGGGATTGGCCTTGTCCCAGGCGGCGAGCTCCTCCTTGATGCGCGCAATCCATTCGTCGAGCAGCGAGGCGGGGCGCGCATTCAGCGCCGGGAACGAGCCGACCACGCCGGCCTTGCACTGGGCAATCACGAGATCGGGCACGGAGATGATGAACAGGGGCGATCCGATCACGGGTATCGACAGGCGGCCCTTGAACAGACTGGGCATGGACATTGAGAGACGATCCTTCATTGGCGGCGGCTTGGATGCCGCCCGTCATACCAACAAGGCAATCTTTCCACTGTCAAGTATTGCGTTTGCAAGCTGCCATGCGCGGCCGGCCGGGAGAATGTTTCATCCGTCCGGCGGCTACGTTCCAGCATGAATTTGCAGCGGTCGTTTCAACCTGCGGAATCGCCGGCGCTATTGCAGCAGATCCGGGTTGATCAGCCGCTCGAAGGAGAACATCTCGTCCCATTTCTCCTGGGTGAGCAATTTCCGCTCAAGCACCACGATCTGGTGCAGCGGCTTGCCTTGCGTGTAGCCCTCGCGGGCGATCTCGGCGCATTGCTTGTAGCCGAGCAGCGGTTTCAGCACCGTCACGATGCCGAGCGAGTTCAGCACCATGTTGCGGGTGTGCTCCTGGTTGGCGGTGATGCCGACCACGCAGTTCTCGCGCAGGCTGTCGACCGCGCGCTCCATGGTGCGGATCGAGAAGAACAGCGCGAACGAGATCACCGGCTCCATCACGTTGAGCTGCAGCTGTCCGGCGGAGGCCGCCAGCGTCACCGTGGTGTCGAGCCCGATCACCAGAAAGCTGGTCTGGTTGACGACTTCCGGGATCACGGGATTGACCTTGCCGGGCATGATCGAGGAGCCCGGCTGCAATTGCGGCAGGTTGATCTCGTTGAAGCCGCAGCGCGGGCCCGAGGCGAGCAGGCGGATGTCGTTGCAGATTTTCGTCAGTTTGCTCGCCGTGCGTTTCAGCACGCCGGAGAGCTGCACATAGGCGCCGGTGTCGGAGGTCGCCTCCACGAGGTCGCCGGCGAGGATGAACTCGACGCCGGTCAGCTCGCCGAGGTGGCGCACCGCAAGCTTCGGATAGCCCGGCGCCGCGGTGACGGAGGTGCCGATCGCGGTCGCGCCGAGATTGATCTCGCGCAGCAGCGAGCGCGCTTCGGAGATGCGATCGACCTCCTCGCCGATGGTGGTGCCCCAGCCGCGGAATTCAGCGCCCAGCGACATCGGGACGGCGTCCTGCAGGTGGGTGCGGCCCATCTTAAGCACGCCGTCGAACTCCCTTGCCTTGGCGAAGAAAGCCTCCTGCAGCTGGCGCAGCGCGGTGATGTAGCTGTCGAGCCGCAGGATCAGCGCGAGGCGAAACGCCGTCGGATAGGTGTCGTTGGTGGACTGGCCGTAGTTGACGTGATCGTTCGGGCTGACCTCATGATAATCGCCCTTCCTGAAGCCGAGGGATTCCAGCGCGAGGTTGGCGATGACCTCGTTGGCGTTCATGTTGGTCGAGGTGCCGGCGCCGCCCTGGATGAAGTCGGTGACGAACTGATCCATCATGTCGCCGGCGATGACGCGGTCGCACCCCTGGACGATCGCGTCGGCAATCCTTGCATCGAGCGCGCCGAGATCGCGGTTGGCCATCGCGGCGGCCTTCTTCACGTAGCCCAGCGCCTTCACGAAGAAGGGCTCCTGGCTCATCGGAATGCCGGTGATGTGAAAATTCTCTTTGCCGCGGATGGTCTGGACGCCGTAATAGATGTCGTCGCCGATCTCGCGTGTCCCGAGAAAATCCTGCTCGATCCGGCTCATGGGCGCTCCCTGCCTTGTTGCCTGGGTTGACGCGCAGTGTCAGCCGTCGCCTATAGCGCGACGACGAATCGTCATCTCGCTCTAGCTTTCTTGTTTGAGCATGATCTTTTCGGAAAACCGCGTCACAGTTTTCCGGATCATGCTCTACTGGCACAGCGCCTTGATCACGTAGTTTTCGGTCTTGCAGTCGCCGGGCTCGCGCTTGCGGCCGGGAATGAAGGCTTTCGGCGAGCACTTCTCGGCGGCATCGACGTCGAGGCTCTTGCCTTCCTTGTATCCCTTGTTCTGGCACAGCCGGTCGGCGCCGCTCTTGCAATCCGGCGCACCGTTCGCCGATACCGCGCAGGCCATGCGGCCAGTCACCATGCTCGACGGCTTTGCCAGATTGCCCAGGCTCTCGCTGGCGCCTTTGATGTCCTGCAGCGTCTCCGCCGGGCTCTTGATCCTGGGCAGCTTGTCCCAGAGTTTGCCGAGTTCGTTGATGAGACCCGGATTCTCCTCGCGCGCCGGCGGCGCGGCTGGTTCGGGCTGTTGCTGCGGTGGCGGCGGCGCCGATTGCTGGGCAGGCGATTGCACGCCCAGCGAGGGAGCCGCGGCCTGCGGCCATGCCGGGCCTGCGAGCAGCACAACGTGCAGCGCCAATGCTACGCCGATCGCGCAATCTGCGGAGCAATGGTTGGTCCCACCGTGCATTCGACCGCGTAGCAACTCGTTGTCACAGTAAGCCAATGAATTCCTCTACGGTAAGGCCCGCCTGCGCAATGATGGCGCGCAGAGTACCGCGCTTCATGTCAGAGCTGCCATGGAGAGGAACGGTAACCTTGCGTGCGGATCGCGGATATGAACGAGGCGGCAATGGCTTCCGGATGTCCGACTGACCGCAAAACCCGCCCGCTCCAAGGCACCCACCACCTCCCGTGCCCGCAGCGCGGGAAGTCGCTCGTTCATGCGGCGAGCGTGACCGTAACACTGCGCAACCGCGAAGGCTCGCTCGCAGGCTCTGGCATATCCTCTCCACGGGCTGCGGCATCATCCAGAACCAGTCGGATGGCATCCTCTGCCATTTCCAGCGCCTCCCCCTCGGTATCGCCGAACGTTACGATTTCCGGAATTTCCGGTACACGCACGGTGAAGCCGCCCTCCGGTTCGGGGGTCAGGACAACCGAAAAGGTACGGCTAATGTCCACTTCAGGAAGCCTCTTCAATTCGATTTGGCTTGAAGGATAACACAGATTCCGCTGAACCGCAGCAGCCAAGGGCTCGCGGAGCGGTGCGCTCACGGTTCGGCAGGAGCCGTTTCAGACCAATCGATAGGCGATGTAGAATCCGGCGACAAGCACGACGGCGCCGATCACCACCCACATCGTCAGGCGCTTCTCGAGTTCGGCACGGATGGCGTCGCCGTACCGGTTGAGAAGCACGGCGAGCACGAAGAAGCGGCCGCCGCGCGCCACGATCGAGCACAGGATGAACAGCCAGATGTCGTAGCCGGCAAAGCCCGAGGTGATGGTGACCAGCTTGTAGGGGATCGGCGTCAATCCCTTGAGCAGGATGATGACGGCGCCCCATTCGGCATAGGACTGGCGGAAGGTCTCGACCTTGTCGGAGAGATTGTAGATGTGCATCAGCCACTGCCCGAGCGAGTCGTAGAGCAGCGCGCCGATGGCATAGCCGACCATGCCGCCGGCGACGGAGGCGATGGTGCAGACGGTGGCGAAAAACCAGGCCCGCTGCGGCCGCGCCAGCGACATCGGCAGCAGCATCACGTCGGGCGGGATCGGGAAGAAGGAGCTCTCCGCAAAAGACACCGCCGCCATGATCCAGAGCGCATAGGGCTTGTCGGCGGCGGCAATGCACCAGTCGTAAATTCGCTTCAGCATGGAGCGCGATGAACCATCATGGCGCCGATTTGTCCATGCCGGGATTTACCGGAAATCGAGCGGATTCAGTGCCGTTTGCGGAAGGCGCGGCCTTCCAGCGCGACAATTCGTCGCCGCGTGGGCGTTGCCGCGGCTTTGGGCAGCTTGACCGCCGTCTTCGGCAACTTCTCGGCAATGCCGAGCAGGTGCTCGCGGCGCTGCATTTCCCGCCAGACGTCTTCCGGCCGGACGCCGGCCGAGGCCCAAAGGACCGTCAGGTTGTAGAGAAGATCGGCGCTCTCGCGAATGACCGCCTCGCTGTCGCCGTTCACGGCGTCGATGACCACCTCGATGGCTTCCTCGGCGAGCTTCTTGGCCATCTTGGAGGGGCCGCGCTGAAACAGCCTCGCCGTACGCGACGTCGCCGGATCGAGATCCTTGGCCGCAATCACCGCCAGATAGAGCCGTTCGAGCGAATCACTCATGGCTCGAACTTAGTCCAAACTTGCCGACAACGCGTTAACATACGGGGCCAAAAGCGAAATTTTCCCGCCGGCCAAGGCGGCCGGCGGCGCGCTTTCAAGGAGCCTCGTCACCAGCCGTTGTAATAGGGGCGCATGCCGGTGTCGTAGCCGCCATAGTATTGCCGGCCGCCACCATAGTAGCCGCCGCCATAATAGTAGCCGTCGGCCGGGTAATAGACGACGGGCGGCCCGCCATAGCCGTAATAGCCGTAGGGCTGATGATAGTAATAGTCGCGGCGGGCGTTGGCGGCGGCAATGCCGGCGATCCCGAGGCCCACGATGCCGGCAAACGCGGCTGCGGCTGCGGCACCACCTCCGCGATAATGGCGGCGACGGGCGCTGAAATCGGTGGCGCCGCTCGTGCCGGCCGCCGCCGTCAGGCCCTTCTCCTTGACCGCCGGCGCGGCAACCGCCGCCGTCGGCCCGACCGAGGTCAACACAGTCGCCGCGACGCCGGCAACCATGGCCGCGCGGCCGAGATGGGAAACGAAACCCTTATCCGTGAACATTTTCACGTCCTCCGTGGTCAGCCGGCCTGACAGCAGGCCTTCATCTACTAACCACCTGGCGCATATTGGGTTCCCGAACCCGAATGCAAGCTGAACGATCCGTGACGAAATCGTGGCGCTCATCGCCCGTTCAGACTAAAGGGAGAGAATAGCCGGGCCGCCGCGGCGTCATGATTCCTGCATGACTCCAGCGTCAGTATCGAAGGCCCCGTCCCGTGGTTAGTCTCATGCGTGCACACCGGCCCCACGCCCTGCGTTTCATGCTGGCCCTCCTGGCGGGCCTGGGCGGCGCGGTGTGTCCGCAGGCGCGGGCCGCCGATCCGATTGCGATCCAGCTTTCGTTCGACCGGCCGATCGACGCGGTGGCAGCGCCCTTCGTGATTGCGCAGGAAAGCGGGCTGTTCAGCGCCGAGGGCTTGTCCGTCACCAGCAGCGCGGCGGCCAACGCGCAGGAAGCCATGGCGCGCGTTGCCACCGGCGCAAGCGATTTTGCGCTGGTCGACATCAACATGCTGATCCGCCATCGCGACAAGGAGAAGCCGGACAGCCCCCGCGCCAAGGCGGTGTTCGTGCTGTTCAACCAGGCGGGCTATTCCATCATCGCGCGCAAGAGCCGCGGCATCCAGGCGCTCGGCGATCTCTCCGGCAAGAGCCTCGGCGTGGTCGAGGGCGACCCGGCAGCGAAGTTCTGGCCGGCGGTGGCCAGGCAAAACGGCATCAACCTTTCCACCATCAAGCGAAGCGTCATCAGCCCGGCCGTGCGGGAGCCGATGCTCTCGGCGGGGCAGGTCGACGCGGTGACCGGCACTTCCTTCCTGTCCGCGATCAACCTGAAGGATCGCGGCGTGCCGGCCGACGACCTCGTGCTGCTGAAGCTCGCCGACTACGGCAGCGAGGCCTATGGCTATTCGATCGTCGTCAATCCAGCCTTCGCCGCGGCGAAGCCGGAAGCCGTGAAGGCGTTCATCCGCGCCACGGTCGGCGGCATCCAGCTCATGATCAAGGAGCCCACACTCACTGTCGCGCAGGTGGTGAGCCGGATGGACGGCGGCTCGCGCGAGCTGGAGCTAGAACGGCTGCGCGCAATCCTGCGTGACAACGTGTTGACGCCGGAGGTGCGGCGCAACGGACTCGGCGGCATCGATACGACCCGGTTCGAGAAGTCGATCGAGCAGCTCGCCGAGGATTTCAAGTTCAGCAAGCGGCCGGCGGCAGCGGATATCTTCGACGGCAGTTTTCTGCCGCCACTCAACGGGCGGTTGATCAACTGATGGGAAATCCTCATGGTGAGGAGCGCGGCAATGCCGCGCGTCTCCGGACGACGCTTCGGTCGCCGGGCGAACCATGAAGGTCCCGATCTCGCCCGCGGCTATCCTTCGAGACGCCGCTTCACGGCTCCTTCAGGATGAGGGTGTGGGCGTGGCCGGCGCCAACGCGCGAATTGGGTAGTCGTCGTTCGCGATCCCTGCTTAGAATAGGCACCGGAATTCGCCTCCCGAGTGCCTGCCGCATGTCCATCATCCGCCTCTATACCCGCGTGCTCGAATTGCTCGGCAAGGAGGCCCGGCTCGGCTGGATCCTCGCGGTGGCCAATCTCCTGCTGGCCGGCGCGCAATTCGCCGAACCCGTGCTGTTCGGCAAGATCATCGACGTGATGTCGGGGCGGCCGGTCACTGGCCTGTTCGCCACGGACTCGCCGTGGCCGCTGCTGGCCGCATGGGTGGCATTCGGACTGTTCACCATCGTCTGCAGCGCCGTGGTGGCGCTCCACGCCGACCGGCTGGCGCACCGCCAGCGCCAGGCGGTGCTGACCGACTATTTCGAGCACATATTGCAGCTGCCGCTCACCTTCCACACCGGCACGCATTCCGGCACGCTGATGAAGACCATGCTGAGCGGCACGGACGCGCTGTGGCGGGTATGGCTCGGCTTCTTCCGCGAGCATTTCGCGGCGATCATGTCGCTGGTGGTGCTGCTGCCGCTGTCGCTCTACATCAACTGGCGGCTCGCCGTCCTGCTGTTCGCGCTCTGCGTCGTCTTCACGGTCCTGACCACGCTCGTGGTGCGCAAGACCTATGGCATGCAGATGGAGGTCGAGGAACATTACAGCGACCTCTCCGCCCGCGCCTCCGACGCGCTCGGCAATGTCGCGCTGGTACAAAGCTTCGTGCGGATCGATTCCGAGGTGCAGGGCCTGCGCTTCGTCGCCGACAAGCTGCTCGCGGCCCAGATGCCCGTGCTGTCATGGTGGGCGCTGGTCACCGTGATCACCCGCGCCTCCACCACCATCACGGTGCTTGCGATCTTCACCGTCGGCATCGCGCTGCACAGCCAGGGGCTCACGACGGTCGGCGAGATCGTGATGTTCGTCTCGTTCGCCACCATGCTGATCCAGAAGCTCGAGCAGGTGGTGGGCTTCATCAACAGCGTCTTCATGGAAGCCCCGCGCCTGCAACAGTTCTTCGATGTGCTCGACGCCGTGCCGGCGGTGCGCGATCGGCCCGGCGCGGTCGATACCGGGCGCCTCTCCGGCCTCGTCGAATTCAACGATGTCTCGTTTTCCTACGACGGCAAGCGGCCGGCGATCGAGGATCTCTCCTTTTCCGCCCTGCCCGGCCAGACCATCGCCCTGGTCGGCCCGACCGGAGCCGGCAAGTCGACCGCGATCGCGCTGTTGCACCGCGCCTTCGATCCGCAATCCGGCATCATCAAGATCGACGGCATGGACGTCCGTGCGCTGAAGCTGACGGCGTTGCGGCGGAACATCGGCGTCGTGTTCCAGGAAGCCCTGCTCTTCAACCGCTCGATCGCCGACAATCTCCGGGTCGGCAAGCCCGAAGCGACGGACGAGGAGCTGCGGCTGGCAGCCTCGCGCGCGCAGGCGCTGGAATTCATCGAGCGTGCCGACAAGAAATTCGACACCCATGCAGGCGAGCGCGGCCGCATGCTGTCCGGCGGCGAGCGCCAGCGGCTTTCCATCGCGCGCGCGCTCCTGAAGGATCCGCCGATCCTGATCCTGGACGAGGCGACGAGCGCGCTGGATGCGGTGACCGAGGCCAAGGTCAATGCCGCCCTCGACGAAGTGATGAAGGGCCGCACCACCTTCGTGATCGCGCACCGGCTTTCCACCATCCGCAATGCCACGAAAATCCTCGTGTTCGACAACGGACGCGTGATCGAAAGCGGAACTTTCGATGAACTCGTCGCCAGAGGCGGGCGTTTTGCGGAGCTGGCGCGGGCGCAGTTCATGGTGCAGGAGCATGCGCGGGCCGCGGTCAACATGCCCAAAGAGACTCAAAGGCCGGAGGGCGGTAAAATTCCCGGCTAGGCCTGCCGAAATTCGGCCCATTTCATCCACGAATTACCCACGCAAGCCTCTGTTCTCAAAAGGCCGGCCGGTATAGTTTGCAACCGGCCGCGAAGCCACGGCGCCGGATACGCTTGAAACCCGAAAGTCGCATTCGAAGGACCTCCTCATTGCAATGAGGCGGGTTCTCAAAGGACCGGAATCGGATTGTGCAATTCATTCGCTCGCTGCTTGGCAACTCACCGCTGAAATTCATTGCCATTGCGGCGTGCGCCATCACCTTGTCGGGCGCCGCGCGCGGCGAGGCATGGCTTGTGGTCGAGGCCGACAGCGGCCGCGTTCTGCAGGCCGACAACGCCACGATGCCCTGGTATCCGGCCTCCGTCACCAAGATCATGACCGCCTATGTGGTGCTCAAGGCGGTCAAGGAAGGGCGCATGTCGCTCGAGCAGACGCTGACGGTGTCGCCGGTGGCGGCCTCGCAGGCGCCGTCGAAGATGGGCTTCAAGCCGGGTACGCAGGTCACCGTCGAGAACGCGCTCGCCATGATGATGGTGAAGTCGGCGAACGACATGGCGGTGGTGCTCGCCGAAGGCGCCGGCGGTTCGGTCGACGGTTTCTCGGCGATGATGAACCAGACGGCGCAGCGCCTCGGGATGACGCAGACGACCTACGTCAATCCGAACGGCCTGCCCGCCGACGGCCAGGTCACCTCGGCGCGGGATCTGGCGATCCTCGCCCGCGCCGTGATCCGCGACCTTCCCGAATACGAATACTTCATGCACATCCCGGCCATCCGCTTCGGTCGCCGGACCACCGCCAATTTCAACCGCCTGATCGGCCGCTATCCCGGCGCCGACGGATTCAAGACCGGCTTCATCTGCGCCTCCGGCTACAACCTCGTCGCCTCCGCGACGCGGGGCGGCAAGCGGCTGATCGCCGTCGTGCTCGGCTCCTCCTCGGGTCAGGCGCGCGCGGTGCGCGCCGCGCAGCTCCTGGAGCGCGGCTTCGGCAACACCGGCCTGTCGTGGCTCAGGCCCTCGATGGGCACGGTGGACAGCCTCGCGCCGATCGATGCCACGCCGCCGAACCTGCGCGAGGAGATGTGCAACGGCAAACGCAAGCGCCCGGCGACCGACGAGGACGATGCCTCCCTCACCGTTGCGGCGAGCAGCAGCGCGACCGGCGGCGAGGCCAGCATGACCTTCTTCACCGCCGGCCTGCAGGCGCCGATGCCGAAAGCCTCCGAAGTGCTGCTGCAGGACGTTCCGGCCGGCGAGCCGATGCTCGTCTATACCGGGCCGAAGAGGACCGGCGCCGCCCTGATCGCGGCGGTGGCCACGGATTCGGAGAAGCAGGCGGCCAAGCGCGGCAAGCGTTCGCGGACCGCGGCGCAGAAGCCGGACGGCGCCGCCGGATCCAAGGCGTCCGAGACAAGGACCGCGGCCAAGCCCGACCAGAAACCGGCCGCCAAGCCGGACCAGAAGCCCGCCAAGCCGAAGGTGCAGCAGGCCTCGGCCAAGCCCGAAACTGCGGCGCCAGCAAAGCCCGCCGACAAGCCCGTTTCCAGCGCGGCAAAGCCTGCCGCCAAGCCCGCGGCAACCGCCAAGCCCGCGGCAACCGCCAAGCCCGCAGCGTCGCCCAAGCCGGCGGCGACCGCAAAGCCCAAGCCCGAAACCAAACCGGCGGGCTGATCGCGCGAACCGCCAAGGCTTGCAGGTTGCGCGGCTTTGCCGCCGTTAACCGCGTTTGCCCGTCCCTGGCCAATGCGTCGATAACGCGCAGCCGCTTGCCATATTGGGCCGCATTGCCAATACTGCCGCAAACAAGGCGGTCCGGACCACTCAACCGGCCAGCGAATGCGACAAATCCGAGAATTTGAGGGAGAGACCCATGGAGCGTATCTGGCTCAAGCAATATCCGGCCGGCGTACCGTCCGATATCGACGCCACCCAGTACTCATCGCTGGTTGAACTGCTCGAGGAAAGCTTTGCGAAGTTCGCCGACCGCAAGGCGTTCATCTGCATGGACAAGTCGATCAGCTACCGCGAGCTCGACGAGATGTCGCAGGCGCTCGCCGCCTACCTGCAGAGCAGGGGCATGCCCAAGGGCTCGCGCGTCGCGCTGATGATGCCGAACGTGCTGCAATATCCGATCTCGACCGCGGCCGTGCTGCGCGCCGGCTACAGCGTCGTCAACGTCAACCCGCTCTACACGCCGCGCGAGCTCGAGCACCAGCTCAAGGACTCCGGCGCGGAAACCATCATCGTGCTGGAGAATTTCGCCAGCACCGTGCAGCAGGTGCTCGGCAAGACTTCCGTCAAGCACGTCATCGTCGGCAGCATGGGCGACCTGCTCGGCTTCAAGGGCGTGATCGTCAACCTCGTCGTGCGCAAGGTGAAGAAGATGGTGCCGGCCTGGTCGATCCCGCGCGCCGTCGCCTTCAACGACGCGGTCGCGGCCGGCCGCGGCATGAAGCTCGACAAGCCGAAGCTGACGCCCGACGACGTCGCCTTCCTGCAATATACCGGCGGCACCACCGGCGTTTCCAAGGGCGCGACGCTGCTCCACCGCAACATCGTCGCCAACATCCTGCAGAACGACGCATGGCTGCAGCCGGCGCTGAAGAAACCGCCGCATGTCGACCAGCTCTTCATCGTCTGTGCGCTGCCGCTCTATCACATCTTCGCGCTGACCGCGTGCTTCATGCTCGCGATGCGCGCGGGCGGCGTCAACCTCTTGATCCCGAACCCGCGCGACATGCCGGGCTTCATCAAGGAACTCGCGAAGTACCAGGTCAACTCCTTCCCGGCGGTCAACACGCTCTACAACGGCCTGCTCAACTCACCCGGCTTCGACAAGCTCGACTTCTCCAAGCTGAAGACCTCGTTCGGCGGCGGCATGGCGACGCAGAAGCCCGTGGCCGAGAAGTGGCTGGCGGTGACCGGATGCGCGCTGTCGGAAGGCTATGGCCTTTCCGAGACGTCGCCGACGCTGACCTGCAACCCGGCGGACACCGACAAGTTCTCGGGCTCCATCGGCCTTCCCGTACCCTCGACTTACCTGTCGATCCGCGACGATGACGGCAATGAGCTGCCGCTCGGCGAAGCCGGCGAGATCTGCGCCAAGGGTCCGCAGGTGATGTCGGGTTACTGGAACCGGCCCGACGAGACCGCGAAGGTGATGACGGCGGACGGCTATTTCCGCACCGGCGACATCGGCATCATGGACGAGAAGGGCTACACCAAGATCGTGGACCGCAAGAAGGACATGATCCTGGTCTCCGGCTTCAACGTCTATCCGAACGAGATCGAGGAAGTGATCGCCAGCCACGCCGGGGTGCTGGAGTGCGCCGTGATCGGCGTGCCCGATGCCAAGTCGGGCGAGGCGGTGAAGGCCTTCGTCGTCCGCAAGGATCCGGCGCTCACCGCCGAAGACATCATCAAATATTGCGGCACGCAGCTCACCGCCTACAAGGTGCCGAAGCAGATCGAGTTCAGGACCGAGCTGCCGAAGACCAATGTCGGCAAGATCCTGCGCCGCGAGCTGCGCGACGAGAAGAAGGCGGCGGCCGCTTAGGGCGCGGTCCCTCCACCGTCATTGCGAGCGTCAGCGAAGCAATCCATCGGTCCCCGCGTGGACAGGTGGATTGCTTCCGCCTTCGCGCACGGGCGCTTCGGCGGACTTGAGCCCGGCGTAGCTTGCGCAGCAAGCGTAGACGGGTCGTCGCTCCAGCGCAAAATTGCTCCGCAATTTTGTCGCGGGCTCCTCGCAATGACGATCAGGGATGCGGAAACCGCCCATCACACCCCGGTGAAGTGGTTTCCCCCCGCTGCAAAAATGCTCTAAGACACATCCGCTCATTTAGGGGAGAATTGCGATGGCAATCCAAGTTGGCGACAAGCTGCCGGAGGCGAAGTTTCGCGTCATGACGGCGGAAGGTCCGCAGGTCAAAAGCACCGACGACGTTTTCAAGGGCAAGAAGGTGGCGCTGTTCGCCGTACCCGGCGCCTATACCGGGACCTGCCACAAGATGCACCTGCCGAGCATCTTCCTCAACGCCTATGCCATGAAGGGCAAGGGCGTCGACACCATCGCCATCGTCTCGGTCAACGACGCCTTCGTCATGAACGCCTGGAAGCGCGACACCGACCAGCGCGACGAGGCGGTGTTCCTCGCCGACGGCAACGCCGATTTCGCCAAGGCGATCGGCCTCGAGCTCGATGCTTCCGCCAACGGTCTCGGCATCCGCTCCAAGCGCTACTCGATGCTGGTCGAGGACGGCGTGGTGAAGAAGCTCAACCTCGAGCCGGCGCCCGGCAAGGTCGAGGTGTCCGGCGGCGAGACGCTGCTGGGGCAGCTCTAGGCTGCGCGCTTTTCAGGGCGGGGTGAGCGCAGGCTCACCCGCCCCGAGATTCCAATTGTCCAGCGCTCGAAAGTCAACGGTTCGACGGGACAATGCAACGAGTATCGTGCATGTGCATTATCCGGGCATGCCGACCGTTCAACCGCCACCTACCCTGCATCCCATGAAGGATTTCGATCCGTCCCAGCCGGCGATCCTGCATGACCGACGATCGGACACGATCATCCCCTGGACCGGAGAAGACGCCGACGATTTCCGCCGCTGCATGGTCGATCGCGGCGATGGAACGGTGCTGTGGCAGGATTTTGTGTTCGACGGCTGGGGAAACGTGCTCGGCGGCTAGTCGTGCGCGATGACGGCGATCGCTATTCCCGCGTCCGCTCGCGCAACCTCGCCATCGCGATGCCATCGCGGGCCAGGCGGTCGGCGCGCTCGTTTTCGGCGTGGCCGGCGTGGCCCTTGATCCAGTGCCAGCGCACCTCGTGCGGCTTCAGCGCGGCGTCGAGGCGTTGCCACAGCTCGGCGTTCTTGACCGGCTTCTTGTCGGCGGTACGCCAGCCGTTCTTCTTCCAGCCGTGGATCCACCCGGTGATGCCCTGGCGGACATACTGGCTGTCGGTGGTGAGGTCGACGACGCAGGATTTCTTCAGCGCTTCCAGCGCCGAAATCGCCGCCATCAATTCCATGCGGTTGTTGGTGGTGTGGGCCTCGCCGCCCTTCAATTCCTTCTCGACCTCGCCGAAGCGCAGGATCGCGCCCCAGCCGCCGGGTCCGGGATTTCCCGAGCAGGCGCCGTCGGTGAAGATCGTGACGTGCGGCTTTTCGCTCACACCGCGCATCCCGCCGGTGTGACGCCGTAGTCGTTGAGGCCGGCCACCCCCTGCTGGAAGCGCAGCTTGCGGACATATTCCAGCGGGTCCTTCGGCTTCACCAGCGCGCCCGGGGGCACATTGAGGAAATCGACCAGCCGCGTCAGCAGGAAGCGCAGCGCGGCGCCGCGGGCCAGCAGCGGCAGCGCGTTCTGCTCGGCCTGCACGAGCGGGCGCGTGCGGCCATAGGCGCTCAGAAACGCGCGCGCCTTGGTGACGTTGAAGGATTGATCCGGCTCGAAGCACCAGGCATTCAGGCAGATCGCAACGTCATAGGCGAGGATGTCATTGCAGGAGAACGGGAAGTCGATCAGGCCGGACAGCTTGTCGCCGAGGAAGAACACGTTGTCCGGAAACAGGTCGGCATGGATCACGCCGACCGGCAGGTCGTTCGGCCAGCGCGCTTCCAGATTTTCGAGCTCGCGCGCGATGAAATCGGACAGGCCCGGCTGCACGTTGTCGGCGCGATCGGCCGCGCGCTCGAACAGCGGACGCCAGCCGGACACGGAAAGAGGATTGGCGCGGAACAGCGGAAAGTCGCGCCCCGCCAGATGCATCCTGGCAAGCGCCTCGCCAACGCCCGCGCAATGCGCCACGTTCGGCCGGCGCGGCCACATGCCTTCGAGGAAATTGATGATCGCGGCCGGGCGGCCGGCGAGCGTGGAATAGACCGCGCCGCTGCGATTCTTTGCCGGTTGCGGACAGCTCACGCCGTGCTCGGCCAGATGCGCCATCAGCGACAGGAAGTAAGGCAGGTCATCTTCCGCCACGCGCTTCTCGTAGAGCGTGAGGATGTAGGCGCCCTTCGAGGTGTGCATCAGGAAGTTGGAATTCTCCACGCCCTCGGCGATGCCCTTGTAGGAGAGCAGTTCGCCGATGTCGTAACCTTTGAGGAATTCCGCGAGCTCTTCGGCGGCGACGTCGGTGTAGACCGCCATGAGACCGCCTTATGCTGCGTCCGGCCGCACCGAACGCGGCAGCGGGAAGAACTCGTTTTCTTCCGCGGCCGAGACCGTGTCCACATGCAGCGTGTAGCGCTCGGCGAAGGCGCCCATGATCTCCTCGACGATCACTTCCGGCGCGGATGCGCCTGCGGTGATGCCGAGGCTCCTGATGCCCTCGAAGCGCTTCCAGTCGATGTCGCCGGCGCGCTGGGCCAGCACCGAAATCGGACAGCCCTCGCGCTCGGCGACTTCGCGCAGCCGCTGCGAGTTCGACGAATTCGGCGCGCCGACCACGATCAGCGCGTCGACGACGGGAGCCACCTTCTTCACCGCGAGCTGGCGGTTGGTGGTGGCGTAGCAGATGTCTTCCTTGTGCGGCCCGGAGATGTTCGGGAAACGCTCCTTCAGCATCGAGACGATTTCCGCGGTGTCGTCGATCGACAGCGTGGTCTGCGTCACGAAGGCGAGGTTGTTGGGATTTTTCGGCGTGAAGGTCTTGGCATCGTCGGCCGTCTCGATCAGCGTCACTGCGCCCGGCGGCAACTGGCCGAGCGTGCCGACCACTTCCGGATGGTGCGAATGACCGATCAGGAGAATTTCGCGACCGCGCTTGAAATGGATGGCGGCCTCACGGTGCACCTTGGTCACCAGCGGGCAGGTCGCATCCAGCGAGAAGAAGTTGCGCGACTTGGCTTCCGCGGGAACCGACTTCGGAACCCCGTGGGCCGAGAAAACCACCGGCGCGTTGGTGTTGTCCGGAATCTCTTCCAGTTCCTCGACGAAGATCGCCCCCTTGGTCTTCAGGCTGTCGACGACGTATTTGTTATGGACGATCTCGTGGCGGACATAGACCGGGGCGCCATAGATGGCGAGCGCCCGTTCCACGGTGTCGATGGCCCGCACCACCCCGGCACAGAAGCCGCGGGGAGAACAAAGCACGATTCTCAGGTCTGGTCTTCGGTCTGGTTTGGCTGACATTTGGGGCAATTCCCGGGACCGAATCACCCCCAGCCGGCGGGCGGGGAACGGCCAGTTTCGGTAAGGACTTGGGACCGCTTTGCCGCTGTGTCAAGGCACTTTTGCGAGGGCCATTGCGCCTTTTACCCGTCAGGGCTTATATAGGGCGGAATTCCCGTCATCGCTGATGACCCACGGCTTCGCCTCCAAAAGAGGTGGGCGAAGCGCAAAGGAGATTTGCCATGAGCAACGCGCCGCTGATGCCGAAGGCGACGGCCGTTTGGCTGCTTGATAATACCGCCCTGACCTTCGATCAGGTCGCCGATTTCACCAAGATGCACCCGCTGGAGATCCGCGCCATCGCCGACGGCGACGCCGCCCAGGGCATCAAGGGCATGGACCCGATTTCCAACGGGCAGTTGACGCGCGAGGAAATCGAAAGGGGCGAGAAGGACCCGGAGTATCGCCTCCGGCTCGAGCAGAGCAAGGTGGTGCTGCCGCCGGCCGCCAAGCGCAAGGGCCCGCGCTACACCCCGGTGTCGCGCCGCCATGAGCGCCCCAGCGCCATCCTCTGGCTGGTGCGCAACCATCCCGAGCTGAAGGACGCGCAGATTATGCGCCTGGTCGGCACCACCAAGACCACGATCGCGAGTGTCCGCGACCGCACCCACTGGAATGCTTCCACGCTCACTCCGATGGACCCGGTGACGCTCGGCCTGTGCTCGCAGATCGAGCTCGATTTCGAGGTGCAGCGCGCCGCCAAGGAAAAGCCGGTGCCCGCCAATTACGGCGGCGCCACCCTGCTGCCGGCCTCGGAGACCACCAAGAAAGAGCCGGAGTTCGAGCCGACCGAAAAGCAGCGCGAAGATCTCAACGTCGATGCCGTGTTCGCCAAGCTGAAGACGATCGGCGGCAAGAAGGCGGAGGAGGAGTAAGGACTCTTCCCGGCTGGTTTGAGTCTTGGAAACGCGGCGGGGAAACTCGCCGCGGTTTTGTTTTGGCAGCTGATGGCACCGCTCACTCCGCTGTCATGCCCCGCGCATGCGGGGGTATCCAGTACGCCGCGGCTCATCGGCTCAATCGCTGGCGTCTCTGGAATACTGGATCGCCCGCATTCGCGGGCGATGACAGTTGTGGCTAGCCCAACTCAATCTCGCCGCTGATTTCATGCGTCAGGCTGATGCCGCCGATGGTGAGCACCATCTTCGCGGGCAGCTTCTCGTTGCCCTTGAGCTTGCCGGCCGCGAGCGCGTCGCGCACGGCTTTTTCGATCTCGCGCTGCGAGGTGATGCCGACTTTCTTCAGGAAGCCGCGTAGGCTGCTGTTGAAGCTGTCTTCGTTCATCGCAATCTCCCTCAACTACGGTCTCGACGGATTGTTCAGCATGTGCTCGGCGAGGTTTCGCTGGGCGCGATCGGCGCGGGCGTTGGCGTTGCCGCGCTGGGCGTCGCGGTTCTTCCGGCAATTGACATACTCGTTGGAACCCGGCGCGACGTTGCCAGCGCGGCAGAAGGCATCGTCATCGGCCGAGGTGTCGACCATAGTCGGCTGGCCGCGTTCGAGGCAGCCGGCGAGCAGCGGGGCGATGAGCAACAAAGCTGGAAGCAGTCGCATTTTTGTGCCGTTCGTTTCAATTCGTCATTGCCGGGCTTGACCCGGCAATCCATCAAAAAGAAGGCATCCTTCGTAGAATGATGGATGCCCGGGTCAAGCCCGGGCATGACAATTCCTCACACCCTACCCTTCAGTGCCTCGCCGATCTCGTCCAGCACCTTGGGATCCTCGATGGTCGCCGGCATGGCCCAGCTCTCGCCGTCGGCGATCTTCTTGATGGTGCCGCGCAGGATCTTGCCTGAGCGCGTCTTGGGCAGGCGGCCCACGGTGATGGCGAGCTTGAAGGCGGCGACCGGGCCGAGTTTATCGCGCACCAGTGCGACGATCTCCTTCTCGATATCAGCGGGCTTGCGCGTCACGCCGGCCTTCAGCACCAGGAAGCCACAGGGCACCTCGCCCTTGATAGCGTCCTTGATGCCGAGCACGGCGCATTCGGCGACATCCGAATGCGAGGCGAGAATCTCCTCCATGCCGCCGGTGGACAGACGATGGCCGGCGACGTTGATGATATCGTCGGTGCGGCCCATCACCCAGACATAGCCGTCCTCGTCCTTGTAGCCGGCGTCCGAGGTCT
>NZ_JBQTHN010000163.1:0-13416 GCF_052389815.1 Bradyrhizobium sp.
AACCATTGCGCGGGGAAGGTCGGGATGTCCTGGCTGTACCTGTCAAATCCGTGTGCGTTCTTTACTACCCGTTGCACACGGTGCTGCGGGCGCAGCCGGCGCCCGGCCTTCTCCGCGCCCTCTTTTCGAAGAGGGAGCAAACGAAATTGCAGAACCCGGGCGAAATCGAGTCGCGGGAATGGAGTCGCATATCGCCACGTCATCACGAGAGCGAAGCGACGCGCAATCTGTTACTATGTTGGCTTGCACGGCGGAGGCGAACGATGCGAGGGATGAAAGGCGGCAATGAGATCGAATGTCTGTCGCGGAAGTCCAGGCGTCTGACGAAGCTTCGTCCCGCCGACATTCGGGCTGCAAAGCGCAGCTTCTGGAAGCGGCAGCGGAAGGATGCTCGCCAAGCCGCACGGGCAGAGGCCGCCAACTGAGGCGGCCTCCGGTCCAAACGGTCAGCATTGAATCTTGGTACCATCAACGCTGCAGTCGGCTATGACATCTTCAACCGCCCATCGGAAGTCAGTATCCTGATACAAATCTCGTCGATCCTTACCTGCAACCTTGCCTACGGCCTGCGTTGATAGGTTTACGGCAACGGCAGCCAGGTTGATCGCAGTCAGGGCAGCCCCGACAACCAATACATGCTTTTGATTCATGTCTTCCCTCCTGGTGGAGGGGCAAGAGTAAATTAAGACACTGTTAAGAACAAACCAGGACATGGGCTCCCGAATACGGGCTCTGGAATAAGGGCAGCACCACCGGGCAAAGAACATATTGCGAACAGAGAACAAATGTGGTACGGATATTCCACAACCAAAAGTTCTCGATTCCCAGGCTGTCTGTCCCGCCCGAATCCCGTCATAAGGAGCCACCCTATGTCCGTCGCCGCCCTGCGTATTGTCGAAGGTTCTTCCATGGATAAGTCGAAGGCTCTTTCCGCCGCGCTCTCCCAGATCGAGCGCCAGTTCGGCAAGGGCTCGGTGATGCGGCTCGGCAAGAACGATCGCTCGATGGACATCGAGACGATCTCCACCGGCTCGCTTGGCCTCGACATTGCGCTCGGCGTCGGCGGGCTGCCGAAGGGGCGGGTCGTCGAGATTTACGGGCCGGAATCCTCAGGGAAGACCACGCTGGCGCTGCATTGCGTCGCCGAGGGACAAAAGAAGGGCGGCATCTGCGCCTTCATCGACGCCGAACACGCGCTCGATCCCGTCTACGCCCGCAAGCTCGGGGTCAATATCGACGAGCTGCTGATCTCCCAGCCCGACACCGGCGAGCAGGCGCTGGAAATCTGCGACACCCTGGTGCGCTCCGGCGCGGTCGACGTGCTGGTGGTCGATTCGGTCGCGGCGCTGGTGCCGAAGGCCGAGCTCGAGGGCGAGATGGGCGATGCGCTGCCGGGCTTGCAGGCAAGGTTGATGAGCCAGGCGCTGCGCAAGCTGACCGCCTCGATCAACAAGTCCAACACCATGGTGATCTTCATCAACCAGATCCGCATGAAGATCGGCGTGATGTACGGCTCGCCCGAAACCACCACCGGCGGCAATGCGCTGAAGTTTTACGCCTCCGTCCGCCTCGACATCCGCCGCATCGGCGCCATCAAGGAGCGCGACGAGGTGGTCGGCAACACCACCCGCGTCAAGGTGGTGAAGAACAAACTGGCGCCGCCGTTCAAGCAGGTCGAGTTCGACATCATGTATGGCGAGGGCGTCTCCAAGATGGGCGAGATCCTCGATCTCGGCGTCAAGGCCGGCGTCGTCGAAAAGTCCGGCGCCTGGTTCTCCTATGACAGCCAGCGCCTCGGCCAGGGCCGCGAGAATGCCAAGGCCTTCCTGAAGGCCAACCCCGACATGTCGGCCAAGATCGAGACCGCGATCCGCCAGAACTCCGGCCTGATCGCCGAGCAGATCCTGGCCGGCGAGCGCGAGGCCGACGGTGAGGAGGCCGCGGAGGAGTGAGCTCTCTGAATTGATTCTGACGGCAAGCGGGCGCCGAGGACGTTGAGTTGCCGACGTCTCCGGCGCCCGTTTTGTTTTGTGTGTGGCGGGGGTGACGATGAAGCCGCTGGTCCTGACCGGCTGCATGATGTCGGATTTCATGAGCGGTGGTTTCGCCGACCTCGTGTTCGATCTTGCGTCGTTTAATTTCATTTGGGGACCACAGCCGTCGTCGAGTGAGCTTGCTGCATATCTCGGTCCTCGCACCGCTGACCCCAATAGCGGTACACATTGGTCGGGCTGGGGCGGCCTCTGGAGTCCGAACAAGAACAAGAAGCATCGGAATCTCAGCCTGGCTGAATTCTGCCAGTACTACGAGACCGTCGAACTATGGTTCGATATGCGGCCACGCGCTCAACTGAAACTGATCTGGCTGCTTGACTATTTCTCATCCTATCCGGATGTGGCGCCGCGGTTGAAGCTCCGTCTTGTTGATCGCGATATGATGGAAATTCACGAGCTTGGGACGTGGCGACCGACCGTTATTGGCGTTTCCGAACGGGAGTTCGAGACTGCGAGTGCGGCCTGGCAGGCTTACAGAGCGGCGACGCCGGAAGCCTGTTTTGATTTATTTCATCGAGACCTGAGCGCGTTGCCACTGCTCAGGCCGGCGCTGCGCGATCTGCTCGCCGAGCTTCCTTCCACATCAACTGGCCTTGGAGCCAGTGAGATGCGGATGCTGGAGATGATCGGCAGGGGATATTCGCGGACGAGGGACATTTCCTATTGTTCCGACGCTCGTCAGACGCACGTTTTCAATGAATTCGAGCTGGGCTACTTGCTTGACGGACTCGCTTTCGGCCCGCGACCTGCGATCACTGGCCTCGACGAGGAACTGCGCACGATCAGGCAAGAGATTTCGCGAGCTCGGGATAGGGCTTGCAGGCGAAGCCGGCTCTCGCTCACCGATTTCGGCAAGGCCGTCGTCGCCCACAAGGAAGATTTTTCCCGACATAACCCGATCGACCGCTGGTGGGGCGGCACGCACCTGACCAACGACAATCTCTGGCGCTGGTCACCGGCGCTGGTGAAGCCGTAGGTCGCGAGTCCGCGCGTTCGCCCGACCAATCGTATGAAGTTACTCCGCCGCCTCCGCGTAATCCGCCACCGGCGGGCACGAGCACACCAGATTTCGGTCGCCATAGACATTGTCGACGCGGCCGACCGGGCTCCAGTACTTGTCCGTCCGTGCGCTGCCCGCGGGGAAACATCCCTGGACGCGGCTGTACGCCCGGTTCCACGCATCGTCGGCGATGTCGTGCACGGTGTGCGGCGCGTGGCGCAGCGGCGAGGTCTCGACCTTCCAGCGGCCGGACTCGATCTCGGCGATCTCGAGCCGGATCGCGATCATGGCGCCGCAGAAGCGGTCGATCTCCGCCTTCGATTCCGATTCGGTCGGCTCGATCATCAGCGTGCCCGGCACCGGAAAGCTCATGGTCGGCGCGTGGAAGCCGAAATCGATCAGGCGCTTTGCGATGTCGTCGACGGTGACGCCGCAGGTCGCCTTCAGCGGACGGGGGTCGACGATGCACTCATGGGCGACGCGGCCGCGCGCATTACGATAGAGCACCGGAAAATGCGGCTGCAGGCGAGCTGCGATGTAGTTGGCATTGAGGATCGCGATTTCGGTGGCGCGCCGCAAGCCTTCGCCGCCCATCATCAGGATGTAGATATAGGAGATCGTCAAAATCGACGCCGAGCCGAACGGCGCCGCCGACACGGGACCTGCCGGATGCGGCGCCGCGCCGTCGGTGAAGGGATGGCGATTCTCAGGGTGACTTGGCAGATACGGCGCAAGATGCTTCCTCACGCCGATCGGCCCCATGCCCGGGCCGCCGCCGCCATGCGGGATGCAGAAGGTCTTGTGCAGGTTGAGATGGCTGACATCGGCGCCGTAATCGCCGGGCCGCGACAGCCCGACCTGCGCGTTCAGATTGGCGCCGTCGAGATAGACCTGGCCGCCATGGGCGTGCACGGTGTCGCAGATCTCGCGGATATGCTCCTCGAACACGCCATGGGTCGAAGGGTAGGTGATCATCACCGCCGCGAGATTCTTCGAGTGCTGCGCCGCCTTGGCGACGAGATCGTTGACGTCGACATTGCCGCCGGCATCACAGGCGACCACCACCACGTCCATGCCGGCCATCGCTGCGGAGGCCGGATTGGTGCCGTGCGCGGAGGAGGGGATCAGGCAGATCCTGCGATGGCTTTCGCCCCGCGCGGCGTGATAGGCGCGGATCGCCAGCAGCCCGGCATACTCTCCTTGCGCGCCCGAATTCGGCTGCAGCGACACCGCGTCATAGCCGGTGATGTCGGCGAGCCATTTTTCCAGCCGCGCGAACAGCTCGTGGTAGCCCCGGGCCTGATCGGCCGGCGCGAAGGGATGCAGGCTGGCGAAGGCCGGCCAGGTCAGCGGCATCATCTCGGTGGTCGCGTTCAGCTTCATGGTGCAGGAGCCGAGCGGGATCATCGCGCGGTCGAGCGCAAGGTCGCGGTCGCTGAGCTTGCGCATGTAGCGCAGCAGCTCCGTCTCCGAGCGGTGGGCGTGGAACACGGGATGGGTGAGGAAGGCGCCCGTGCGCCTGATCTCCGCCGGCAGCGCGTCGCCGGCGTTCGCCTCGCCCTCCGCATAGGCGAGCTTGCCGCCGAAGGCGCGCCACACCGCCTCGATGATGTCGGGCGTCGTGGTCTCGTCCACGGCAATGCCGAGCGTGCCGTTGCCGATCCGGAGGTTGATCTTCTCGGCCAGCGCCCGGGCGACGATCTCGCTCTGCTTGCCGGGCGCATCCACCGTCAGCGTGTCGAAGTAGGTTTCATGCTTCGGCGCAAAGCCGAGCTTGCGCAATCCCGCCGCCAGCACCGCGGCGCGGCGGTGCACGTTGCGCGCGATGTGCCGCAACCCTTCGGGGCCGTGATAGACGGCGTACATCGAGGCGATCACCGCGAGCAGCACCTGCGCGGTGCAGATGTTGGAGGTCGCCTTCTCGCGGCGGATGTGCTGCTCGCGGGTTTGCAGCGCCAGCCGGTAGGCGGGCTGCCCACGGGAATCCACGGAGAGCCCGACGATGCGGCCGGGCAGCGAGCGCTTCAGCGCATCGCGTACCGCCATATAGGCCGCATGCGGCCCGCCATAGCCCATCGGCACGCCGAAGCGCTGCGCCGAGCCGATGGCGATATCGGCGCCGAGCTCGCCGGGCGAGGCCAGCAGAGTCAGCGCCAGCGGATCGGCGGCGACGACAGCCAATGCACCCTTGTTGTGCAGCGTCGCGATCGCCGCGCGCAGGTCGCGCACCACACCGGACGTGCCCGGATATTGCAGCAGGCCGCCGAACATCTCCGCCTTGTCGAGATCGAGCGCGGGATCGCCGACGATCAGATTCCAGCCCAGCGGCTCGGCACGGGTGCGCAGCACGGCGAGCGTCTGCGGATGCACCTCGGCATCGACGAAGAACGATTTGGTCTTGGCCTGCGCCGCGCGTTCCGCCAGCGCCATCGCTTCCGCCGCGGCGGTCGCTTCGTCCAGCAGCGAGGCGTTGGCGACGTCGAGCCCGGTGAGGTCGCAGACCATGGTCTGGAAATTGAACAGCGCTTCCAGCCGGCCCTGGCTGATCTCGGGCTGGTAGGGCGTGTAGGCCGTGTACCAGGCGGGATTTTCCAGAATGTTGCGCTGGATCACCGCGGGCAAGATCGTGCCGGAATAGCCTTGGCCGATCAGCGAGGTGAAGACTTGGTTCTGCGCGGCGAGCTCGCTCATGTGCGAAAGCGCCTCGGTCTCGCCGAGCGCACGCCCGAGATCGAGCGGCGCCTTCTGCCGGATCGACGACGGCAGCGTCTCGTCCATCAGCGCGCCGAGGGTTTTGGCGCCCACCGTCTCCAGCATCGCGTCGATGTCGCGCGGGGACGGGCCGATGTGGCGGCGCACGAAAGTGGCGGCGGCTTCGTTCTTGTGCTTGAGCGGCGCGTTCATGGCTTTCCTCTCTCTTCTCGTCATGCCCCGCCACCGGGTCTCGCCTTCGGCGAGCCCGATGACAGGCTCCGGCGGGGCATCCAGTACGCCGGGAAATCAGCGATCGAGCCGATGGGCCGCGGCGTACTGGGTCGCCCGGTCGAGCCGGGCGATGACAGCGAATGTATGGGTACGGATCGGATCAATTTCTCAGGCCGTGTGCTTGGCGTAGGCGGCTTCGTCCATCAGGCCGCCGAGCTCGCTCTTGTTGGCAATCTTCAGCTTGAAGAACCACGCCTTGCCCGCCGCGTCGGAATTGACCATCGCGGGCTCGGCGGCGAGCGCGTCGTTGATCTCGACCACCTCGCCGGAGATCGGCGCATAGACGTCGGAAGCAGCCTTGACGGATTCCACGACGGCGGCGGCCTCGGCCTTGGTCAGGCTGCGGCCGACCTTGGGCAGCTCGACGAACACGACGTCGCCGAGCTGCGACTGCGCGTAATCGGTGATGCCGATGGTGGCGACGTCGCCCTCGATGCGGAGCCATTCGTGGTCGGAGGTGTACAGCGTCGTCATGAATCTTCCTCAGCGTTTGTAGGTATTGGGAACGAAAGGCGTGGCGGCGACCTTCATGGGCAATCGCTGTCCGCGCACTTCGGCGAAAACGGCGGTGCCGACGGCGGAAAGGGAAGTGGGCACATAACCCATCGCCACCGGTGCATTGAGGCTCGGTCCGAAACCGCCGGAGGTGACGTTGCCGATCGGCTCCGCCGAGGCAGCGTCGGCAAACAACACGGCACCCTCGCGCACCGGCGCGCGGCCTTCGGCCCGCAGGCCGACGCGGCGGCGCGAAGCGCCGCCATCGAGCTCAGCGAGAATTTTTGCCGCACCCGGAAAACCGCCGGCACGGGCGCCGCCGCTGCGGCGGCTCTTCTGCACCGACCATTCCAGCGCCGCTTCCACCGGGGTCGTCGCGGTGTCGATGTCGTGACCATGGAGGCAAAGCCCGGCCTCGAGCCGCAGGCTGTCGCGCGCGCCAAGGCCGATCGGCAGCACGTCGGGATTTTGCATGAGCCGCGTCGCCAGCGCTTCGGCGTTCGGGGCCGGCACCGAAATCTCAAACCCGTCCTCGCCGGTATAGCCGGAGCGCGATACGAAGCAGTCGAAACCGTCAACGCGGCGCGGCCCCGCATCCATGAATCGCATCGCATGGACATCGGCACCGATTCTGGCGAGCGCGCTTTCCGCTTTCGGTCCCTGCAGCGCGATCAGCGCGCGGTCGGCGAGGGAATCGATGATGCAGCTGTCGGAAAGATGCGCGCGCAAATGCGCCTCGTCCGCTTCCTTGCACGCGGCGTTTACCACCAGAAACAGGTGGTCGCCGAAATTGGCGACCATCAGGTCATCCAGGATGCCGCCGTCGTCATTGGTGAACTGGGCGTAGCGCTGCCGACCCGGCGCAACCGCGACGATGTCCTGCGGCACCAGCCGCTCCAGCGCCAGCGCGGCGTCCTCGACGCGGCCCGACTTCGGCCGCAGCGCGATCTGGCCCATATGGGAGACGTCGAAGAGACCGGCGGCCGCGCGGGTGTGCAGATGTTCCCTGAGGACGCCGGCCGCGTATTGCACCGGCATGTCATAGCCGGCGAACGGCACCATCTTGGCCCCGCGCGCAAGGTGCAGCGCGTGCAATGGCGTTTGTTTCAGGGAGGTCACGGTAGCAAGCATCACAGGGCCCTCTCGGCTCCCGGGAACCAGTCCCGAAAACCACCAAGAAAGCCCCATCTGTCGCTGTGCCTGAGAGTATTATCCCGTCGGCGGACGCTCCCGACCTTGCGGTCCTCAGCGTCTCTTTCCAGATGTCGTCAGATCACGAGGGTCCTTTTGCCTGAGAGTTTCCGGGGCGGTTGCTCCTTCGGCGCCGGCACCAAAGCCGGTCTCTCCCGACGTGACTGTACTCCAACAGATGGGGAGGAAACACGGCTGGGCTAGGCCTGTCAACGCGGCAAGAAGGCTATCAACCGGGATTGTGTGCTGCGGCAACCCGCTGATCTGCCTGCACAGTTTCTGGACACCGGCAAAGGCCTTGTCTAAAAGCGTTTGCCCGGAAGACAAGGCGTTTTCGGCCCACCCGGCCCAAGCCCCGATTGGAATAAAATGAGCGGCGTCAACGAGATCAGGTCGACTTTTCTGAATTATTTCAAGGCCAACGGTCATGAGATCGTGGCCTCCTCGCCGCTCGTGCCGCGCAACGACCCGACCCTGATGTTCACCAATGCCGGCATGGTGCAGTTCAAGAATGTCTTCACGGGCGTGGAGAAGCGGGCCTATCAGCGCGCCACCACCTCGCAGAAATGCGTGCGCGCCGGCGGCAAGCACAACGATCTCGACAATGTCGGCTATACCGCGCGGCATCTGACCTTCTTCGAGATGCTCGGCAACTTCTCGTTCGGCGACTACTTCAAGGATCGCGCGATCGAGCTTGCCTGGAATCTGATCACGAAGGATTTCGGGCTGAAGAAGGACAAGCTGCTCGTCACCGTCTACCACACCGACGACGAAGCGGCCGGCTTCTGGAAGAAGATCGCCGGCTTCTCCGACGATCGCATCATCCGCATCCCGACCTCGGACAATTTCTGGGCGATGGGCGATACCGGCCCGTGCGGCCCGTGCTCGGAGATCTTCATCGACCGCGGCGAGCACATCTGGGGCGGCCCCCCGGGCAGCCCGGAGGAGGATGGCGACCGCTTCCTCGAATTCTGGAACCTGGTGTTCATGCAGTTCGAGCAGGTGACGAAGGAGGAGCGCGTGCCGCTGCCGCGCCCCTCGATCGACACCGGCATGGGGCTGGAGCGCATGGCGGCCATCCTGCAGGGCGTCGACAGCGTGTTCGAGACCGATCTATTCCGTCACCTGATCGATGCGACCGCCTCCGCCCTCGGGAGCGGACCGGAAGAGCAGACCGTCGCCTCGTTCCGGGTCATCGCGGACCACCTGCGCTCCTCGGCCTTTCTGATCGCCGACGGCGTGCTGCCCTCGAACGAAGGCCGCGGCTATGTGCTGCGCCGGATCATGCGCCGCGCGATGCGCCATGCGCAGCTCCTCGGGGCACACGAGCCGCTGATGCATCAGCTCGTCTGGGCGCTGGTGCGCGAGATGGGCCAGGCCTATCCGGACCTCGTGCGCGCCGAAAAGCTGATCGAGGAGACGCTGCGGCTGGAGGAGACCCGCTTCCGCAAGACCTTGGCACGCGGTCTTGCCATCCTCGATGAGAAGAGCGCCGGCCTGAAGAAGGGCGACATGTTCGACGGCGACACCGCGTTCACGCTGTACGACACCTATGGCTTCCCGCTCGACCTGACGCAGGACGCACTGAAATCGCGCGGCATCGGCGTCGACCAGGCGGCGTTTACCGATGCGATGGACCGCCAGCGCGAGAAGGCGCGCGCGTCCTGGGCCGGCTCGGGCGAGGCTGCCAGCGAAGCGATCTGGTTCCCACTGCGCGAAAAACTCGGCGCGACCGAATTCCTCGGCTACGAGACCGAGAGCGCCGAGGGCGTGGTCGCGGCACTGGTGAAGGACGGCAAGGAGATCGACAGCCTCAAGGCCGGCGAGACCGGCTCGATCGTGCTGAACCAGACGCCGTTCTATGCGGAGTCCGGCGGCCAGGTCGGCGACATCGGCGTTCTGACCGGCGAGGGCGGGATCAAGTTCCGCGTCACCGACACGCAGAAGAGGGCCGGCGATCTCTTCGTTCACACCGGCACGGTCGAGCAGGGCACGCTGAAGGCCGGCACCGCCTTGCTGCTCGAGGTCGATCATACGCGCCGCTCGTCGATCCGCGCCCATCACTCGGCGACGCATCTGCTGCACGAGGCGCTGCGCCAGGTGCTCGGCGACCACATCGCCCAGCGCGGCTCACTGGTCGCGCCCGACCGGCTGCGCTTCGACTTCGTTCACCCGAAGCCGATCACGGCGGAGGAGCTCGCGCGCGTCGAGGACATCGCCAACGACGTCGTGCTGGAGAATGACGAGGTCACCACCCGCATCATGGCGGTGGATGACGCCCGCGAGGCCGGCGCGCGTGCGCTGTTCGGCGAAAAATACGGCGACGAGGTCCGCGTCGTCTCGATGGGCAGGTTCCCGCGCGAGCAGGGCCGCAACGCGCTCGGCTGGTCGGTCGAGCTCTGCGGCGGCACGCATGTGCGCCGCACCGGAGACATCGGGCTGATCTCCGTCATCAGCGAAGGCGCGGTGGCCTCCGGCGTGCGCCGCATCGAGGCGCTGACCGGGCATCACGCCCGCAAGCACGCCAACGATACGATGGCGCTGGCCAAGACCGCAGCTGCCGAGCTGCGCACGTCGATCGACGACGTGCCGGCGCGCATCGCTTCGCTCCTGGAAGAGCGCAAGAAGCTGGAGCGCGATCTCTCCGACGCGCGCAAGAAGCTCGCCATGGGCGGCGGCGCCTCTGCCGGCAACGGCGCGGCCGGCGGCGTCCGCGAGGTCGGCAACGTCAAGCTGCTGGCGCGGGCGGTCGAGGGCGTCGAGACCAAGGATCTGAAGAGCCTGGTCGACGACGGCAAGAAGCAGATCGGCTCCGGCGTCGTCGCCATCGTCGGCGTCACCGGGGACGGCAAGGCCGGCATCGTGGTCGGCGTCACCGCCGATCTCACCACGCGCTTCAACGCGGTCGAATTGGTCCGCAAGGGCTCGGAAGTGCTGGGCGGCAAGGGCGGCGGCGGCCGTCCCGACATGGCGCAGGCCGGTGGTCCCGACGGCGCCAAGGCCGATGCCGCGCTGTCGGCGATCGAAAAGGCCATGGCGGGCGCCTGACGCGAGAAAGGCGGCCCGAAGGCCGCCTTTCACCGTTCCGGGGTTGGGCGAAGGCCTCAGGCCATCGCCTTGGCGAGATTGTCGGAAACCTTGTCGAGGAAGCCCGTGGTCGAGAGCCAGCGCTGGTCGGCGCCGACGAGGAGGGCAAGGTCCTTGGTCATGTAGCCGGACTCGACGGTGTCGACGCAGACCTTCTCCAGCGTGTCCGCGAACTTCGCGAGCTGCGCATTGTTGTCTAGCTTGGCGCGGTGGGAGAGGCCTCGCGTCCAGGCGAAGATCGAGGCGATGGAGTTGGTCGAGGTCTCCTTGCCCTTCTGGTGCTCGCGGTAGTGGCGGGTCACCGTGCCATGGGCAGCTTCGGATTCCACGGTCAAGCCGTCAGGGGTGAGCAGCACCGAAGTCATCAGGCCGAGTGAGCCGTAGCCCTGCGCCACCGTGTCGGACTGCACGTCGCCGTCGTAGTTCTTGCAGGCCCAGACATAGCCGCCGGACCATTTCAGCGCCGAGGCCACCATGTCGTCGATCAGGCGGTGCTCGTAGGTCAGGCCCTTGGCCTCGAATTCCTTCTTGAACTCGCGGTCGTAAATGTCCTGGAAGATGTCCTTGAAGCGGCCGTCATAGACCTTCAGGATCGTGTTCTTGGTCGACAGATACACCGGATAGCCGCGCATCAGGCCGAAGTTGAGGGAGGCGCGGGCGAAATCGATGATGGAATCGTCGAGATTGTACATTTCCATCGCGACGCCCGGGCCGGGCGCCTTGAACACCTCGCGCTCGATCACTGTGCCGTCCTCGCCGACGAATTTCAGCGACAGCGTGCCCTTGCCGGGGAACTTGATGTCGGTGGCGCGGTACTGGTCGCCATAGGCATGGCGGCCGATGATGATCGGCTTGGTCCAGCCGGGCACGAGGCGCGGCACGTTCTTGCAGATGATCGGCTCGCGGAAGATGCAGCCGCCGAGGATGTTGCGGATGGTACCGTTCGGCGACTTCCACATCTCCTTCAGACCGAACTCCTTCACCCGGGCCTCGTCGGGGGTGATGGTGGCGCATTTGACGCCGACGCCGACCTTCTTGATGGCGTTGGCGGCATCGATGGTGACCTGGTCGTTGGTCTGGTCGCGGTATTCCATCCCGAGGTCGAAATAGAGCAGCTCCACGTCAAGGAAGGGGTGGATCAGCTTGTCCTTGATGTACTGCCAGATGATCCGGGTCATCTCGTCGCCATCGAGTTCGACGACGGGGTTGGACACCTTGATTTTTGCCATGTCGAAAGAAGCCTCTTGGAAACAGCGTGTTTTGGGGCGGGGTAGGCGGGATTATGGCGGGGCTATAGCACTGCCCGTGCCCGGGCGGAAGCGATGCGGGTATGCACTTTAAGCTCATCCATTGGCCGGGAATGCCGGCGGCGGGGCCTGCGCCCGGGGCTCGACTGCGGGCATCGCCGGCCGGTCCGACAGTCTTCGGTCGGAGCTTCCAATGCCACGGCTAACGTGGTTATTCCACTTGAGAATTTTGGCCGGACCGGCAATCGGAAGGCGCTGAAGAAGGTCGGGGCCGTCGAGACCCTGATTCAAAATCTTCAGAACTTGAATCAGAAAGTGAAGCGATGTCCGGCACTGACAGGACGAAATCAGCTCCCGACCTCGCAGGCCCCGTCGTGATCCTGGTCGAGCCGCAGCTTGGCGAGAACATCGGCATGGCGGCGCGCGCCATGGGCAATTTTGCGCTGAGCCGGCTGCGCCTCGTCAACCCACGCGACGGCTGGCCGAACATCGCCGCTCAGCGGGCGGCGGCCGGCGCCGACCACATCCTGGAGAAGGCCGAGCTGTTCGACACGACGCAGGCGGCGGTCGCCGATCTCGACCTGCTGTTTGCCACGACCGCACGGGCCCACGACCAGGCCAAGCCGGTGGTGGCCCCGGAGGCGGCGGCCAGGGAGATCGTCGCGCACGCAGCGGCGGGCGGCGGGGCCGGCATCCTGTTCGGCCGGGAGCGCGCCGGGCTGACCAACGAGGAGGTGGCGCTGGCCAACCGGATCGTGACCTTTCCGGTCAATCCCGGCTTTGCCTCGCTCAACCTCGCCCAAGCCGTGCTGCTGACGGGCTACGAGTGGTTCAAGCTCGCGACGGGCGGCGCGCTGCCGTTCGCCATGCCCGAGCGCTCCGAGCGGGCCTCGCACCACCAGATCGACGCCTTCTTCGAGAACCTGGTGCGCGAGCTCGACAAGGTCGAATTCCTGCGCCCGCGCGAGAAGCGCGACACCATGCTGGTCAATTTGCGCAACATCTTCACCCGCATGGAGCCGACCAAGCAGGACATGCACACCCTGCACGGCGTGGTGATGGCAATCGCCGAGGGGCGCAAGGGGCCGGCCAAGGGCGGGGTGCTGGACGGGGCGCAGGCGACGCGCCTGCGCGCCCTGCTGGCCGAGCAGGGCCAACAGGGCGGCGTGGTGTCCGACTCCGGCAGCACCCTGAAGGGGCTCGCCCGGCTGCTGCGGCGAAATCCGACCGATGCCGAGCGCATCCTGTGGCAGGCGCTGACCCGCGACCGCCGCTTCGCCGGCCAGTTCAAGCGGCAGACGCCGGTCGGCCGCCAGATCCCCGATTTCGTCTCCTTCGTGCATCGCCTCGCGATCGA
>NZ_JBQTHN010000164.1:0-21251 GCF_052389815.1 Bradyrhizobium sp.
GCAGTAGAAATCCATTCGCAGTCCGACGCCATAGCGCCGAAAATATTCTGTTGCCGTCATTGCGCAAGCAGTGCAGAGAATGAACTTTCTACGAGTTGACAGGCCTTCCGAATACTTGCCCAGCCTCATAGCGTGCGCCCTCCGCACCGTCCTTGGGTAAGAGCGCCATTAGGCCAACCAGAAAGCGAGCCTCAGCGGATTGTCATCACACGATGTGGAAGTCGGTCTCATTGAGGTTGGCCAGGCTGACATTCTGCAGGAGCACACTGTTGTTGGCGTCGATCGTGATGACCGTGTTGTTGCCGGAAGCCGTCGCCGCCGCCAGCGCGTCCGCCGCGTCCGCAAAAATGCCGTCGCGGAACTCAAGAACGTCCTGACCGGGCGTGAAGTCGGTGACGATATCTTGCCCGGGGCTGGCTTGGAACACGAATGTATCATTGCCGGTCCCGCCCGACATCGTGTCGTTGCCACCGCCGCCCGCGATGGTATCGTTCGACGATGATCCCGAAATCGTATCGTTTCCGGACGTCCCCCGATACCAGGCCGCTGACGCAATCGCCGGGCGGTCCCAGGTCGTTCCGTCGGCGAACACGAATTGCTCGACGCCGTTCGTGCCGTTGAACTGATTGCTGACCTTCAGCGTTTCGCCGCTTGCATTGATCTGGACGAAGAGGTCGTTGCCGCTGCGGCTGAACAGCACATCCGCGCTATTGAGTCCTGCCAGCTTGATCACGTCGGTGCCGGCATCGCCGCTGTACTCTTCGACGGTGTCGTTCCCCGAACCCAGGGCGTAGATGTAGGTATCTCCGTTACCGTAGCCACGCAGCGTGTCATTGCCGCCACGTCCATCGAACGTTTCGGCGTTACCGTTGCCATTGAGCGTATCGGCGCCTGAAGTTCCGCGTACCCATGCCGCATCGGCAATCTGGGTGCGGTCCCAGACCGTGCCGTCGCCGAACAGTACCTGTTCGATACCGTTGGTGCCGTTGAACTGGTTCTCGACCTTCAGCACCTCCGATGTTGCGATGATCTTGATGAAGAGGTCGTTGCTGATCCGGCTGAATTCGACGTCGGAAGCGTTCAAGCTGGTCAGCTTGACCACGTCGTTGCCGGTATCGCCGCCGTACTCGGATATCGTGTCGTTGCCGGACCCGACCGAATAGATGTAGGTGTCACCACTGCCGTAGCCGCGCAGGGTATCGTTTCCGCCACCTCCATCGAACGTTTCGGCGTTGCCGTTGCCATTGAGCGTATCGACGCCCGAAGTGCCTCGCACCCAAGCCGCATCGGCTATCTGGGTACGATCCCAAACCGTGCCGTCACCGAACACGACCTGTTCGATGCCGTTGGCGCCATTGAACTGGTTGACGACCTTCAGCGTTTCACCGCTCGCATTGATCTGGACGAAAAGGTCGTTGCCGCTCCGGCTGAATAGCACATCGGAGGCATTGAGGCCGACCAACGTAATGATATCGGTTCCGGAGTCTCCACTGTTCTCGTCGACCGTGTCGTTGCCGGAGCCGAGCGAATAGATATAGGTGTCGCCATTGCCATAACCGCGCAAGGTGTCGTTCCCGCCACCTCCATCGAACGTTTCCGCGTTGCCATTGCCATTGAGCGTCTCGGCACCAGCGGTACCTCGTACCCAGGCCGCCTCCGAAATCTGGGTACGATCCCAGACCGTGCCGTCGTCGAACAAAACCTGTTCGATGCCATTGGTGCCGTTGAACTGGTTGGTGACCTTCAACGTCTCGCCGCTCGAATTGATCTGAATGAAGAGATCGTTGCCGCTGCGGCTGAACAGCACATTGGAGCTGTTGAGCCCCACCAGCTTGATGATGTCAGTTCCGGAATCGCCGCTGTTCTCGTCAACCGTGTCGTTACCGGAGCCGATACCGTAGATGTAGGTGTCACCGCTACCGCCGCCGTGCAGGTAGTCGTTGCCGCCCTCGCCGTCGAACACTTCGGCGTCCGCGCTGCCATAGAAGCTGTCATTTCCGGACGTGCCTCGCACCCAGGCGGCGTCGAAAATCTGGCCGCGGTTCCACGTCGATCCATCGGCGAAGACCACCTGTTCGATGCCGTTGGTGCCGCTGAACTGGTTGGTGACCTTCAACGTCTCCCCGCTCGAATTAATCTGAATGAGCAGGTCGTTGCCGCTGCGGCTGAACAACACGTCCGAGCTGTTCAGGCCGATCAGCCTGACGGCATCTGTGCCGGAGTCCGAGCTGTTCTCATCGACATTGTCATTTCCCGAACCCACGCCGTAGAGGTAGGTATCGCCCCCGCCGCCGCCATGCAGATAGTCGTTGCCGGCGCCGCCGTCGAACACCTCAGCGTCGGCGCTGCCGTAGAAGCTGTCGTTGCCGGCGGTTCCGCGAACCGGTGAGGCGTTGAAGATCTGGCTACGATCCCACGTCGTTCCGTCGGCGAAGGCAATCTGCTCGATGCCATTGGTGCCGTTGAACTGGTTGAGGACCTTCAACGTCTCCCCACTCAAATTGATCTGGATCAGCAGATCGTTGCCGCTGCGACTGAACAGCACGTCGGAGCTGTTGAGACCTACGAGCTTGATGACGTCGGTGCCGGCATCGCTGCTATTCTCGTCAATGGTGTCGTTCCCCGAACCCAGGGCATAGATGTAGGTGTCATCGTTGCCGTAGCCCCGCAGGGTGTCGTTGCCGGCCTGCCCGTCGATGGTGTCCGCGTCCGACGTGCCGGAGACGGTTTCGGCAGCGCTGGTGCCGCGTATCCACGCCGCGGCCGAGATCGCCGCCTTGTCCCAGACGGTCCCATCGGCGAACTGAACCTGCTCGATCCCCCAGAAATCGGTCGCCGAAGTGAATTGCTGCTGGACGGTGATGGTATCGCCGTTGCTCAGCACCTTGATCAGGAGGTTGCTGCCGCTGCGCGAGAACATCACATCGGCGGCGTTGAGGTCGAGGAAGCGCAGAACGTCTGTCTGCACCAGCGAATTGACGCCATCGTTGATGGTGTCGCTGCCATCTCCGAGCCCGTAGATGACGGTGTCGCTGCCTGCGCCCGCCTGGATCACGTCGTTGCCGGCGCCCGGCTGCAGAACGTCGTCACCCGGCGTGCCCGTGACCGTCTCGCCGCCGGCCGTTCCGGTCGTGGCGGCATTGTTTGCGATTTGGGAGCGATCCCACACGCTCCCGTCGGCAAAGGCGATCTCTTCGACGCCCGCCGAGGCCAGGCCAAACTGGCTGATCACCGTCACCGTGCGCCCAGTCGATACGATGGTGATGACTAGATCGTTGCTGCTGCGTGTAAAACGCACGTCGGCACGATTGAGTCCGACTAGCTCGATACGGTCGGTGCCACTTTCGCTGCCTTCGACGATGACGGCGTTACCTGCGCCCGCGCTGACACGATAAGTATCCCCGCCGCCATAGCCGCTCAACGTTTCGTCGCCGATACCCGCCACGAAGGTGTCGGCAACGCCACTTCCGGCAAGTGTCTCCGTGCCGGTGCTGCCGACGATCAGATGAGAATCGAGACGGCTCAGGATATCGGATCGGCTCCAGACCGTGTTGTCGGCGAACCTGATCTCCTCAAGCCCCGCGCCATTCCCCGAGAGTTGGCCCTGCAGGACGATGGTTTCGCCCGTTGCAAGCACCAGGACCACGTCGGAATTGGCGAGCGATGAGCGCGCAACGGTAACGCTCGACGGATCGATGCCGCTGCCCAGGACGAGCTTGTCGGTATCCGCAGAGCCGCCCATATCGGCAATCCGGTCGCGTCCGTCGCCAGGGTCATAGCGATACTCGTCGGAGCCTGCACCTCCGGTGAGGACGTCGTTGCCCGCGCCGCCAATCAGAATGTCGGCGCCGCCACCCGCGGTCAGCGCATCGTTTCCAGCCGTTCCCGTCAGCGTTTCCGTCTGGTCGATGATGTTGATAGTGATCGTCGACATGACTGACAGCCCATCGTCATCAATGGCCTGTACGTTCAGCTGATGCTGGGGTCCCGTCTCGAAATTGACGACAGCGCCGTCCTTGACTTGGACCTCGTTGCCGATGATCTCGAAGATGGGGTCGTCGCCGACGATACTGAACGTATGGGTGCCTGTATCTCCTGCATCTATTGCGGTTAGAACGGCAATGACCGTACCCTGGGTTGAATTTTCGGTCACAGTTCCGCCGCTTATGGCGATTGCAGAGGGCGCCTGGTTGTCAAGCCGCCGGAATTCGAAGTTGTCAGCCGTCAGCGCGGACAGGTCGACATTTTGAAGCGTGAGGCTTTCGCCGCCGCCCAGAGCGATGACGACATCCGAGCCGGACTGGGTGGCCGCGGCCAGAACCGAGGCAAAGTCGCCGAACACGGCGCGGTCGAACCGGATCACATCATGGTCCGTGACGCTGCCGGCGGCAAAGTCGGTGATAGTATCCGAGCCTGCGCCGGCACCGATCAGGAAGACGTCCCCCTCGCTACCGCCGGTCAGCGTGTCATTGCCAGCACCGCCGATCAACGTGTCGGCTCCGAGGCCGCCGTAGATGATATCGGCGCCCTCGCCGCCATCGAGCCGGTCGGCGCCCATGCCGCCGGTCAGGGTGTCCGCGCCCGCGCCGGCCAGAATGATATCGTCACCCGAGCGGGCGTCCAGAATGTCGTCGCCGTCGCCCCCGATCAGGATGTTGTTGCCGGCATCGCCCGATATCTGGTCGGCGAACGCCGTGCCCGTGACGTTCTCGACGCGGGCGACATCGGCAACATCGCGCCAGGTACCGCTGTTGAGATCGGCTTGGTCTGTCGTTCGCACCTCGGCGCCGTTGGTGACCAGATCGACCCAGGCCGCCACGCCAAGACCGGACAGATCGAGAGTGTCCGTCCCTACGCCGCCGTCGACCGTGACGAGATCACCGGCATTGCTCACACTGATGACCAGATGATCGTTGCCGAGTCCACCGTAGAGGAGATCGCTGCCGCCCTGTCCGTCGAGGGTATCGTCGCCGGCCTCGCCATAGATGTTCTGCGCAACCGCGGAGCCGATGAGCGTGTCATTGCCGTTGGTGCCGGCGATGAAAGGCGACGAACTCGCGGCAATGCTCGCGATGGTGTCGCGGCCCCACCGGTCGCCGTTGGCGAACTCGATGTATTCCAGGCCCATGCCGGGCGCATCGGCGCCGTCGCCGAACTGGCCGAGAACCGTGATCGTCTCGTTGGTCGAGAGAACCTTGACCAGCAGGTCGTCGCCGGACCGGATGAGCTGGATGTCTGAGCTGTCGATATCGGTCAGCTTGAGCGTGTCGATCTCCGTCGAGCTGAACGAATTCCAGGTCTGCTCGCGGATGACGTCGTTGCCGTCGCCGCGCGAATAGACGAACGTATCGTTGCCGCTGGAGCTCTGAAAGCCGGAATGGATGATGTCATCGCCCGCGCCACCCTCGAACGTATCGTCCCGGGTGCTTTGCGGGTCGAAGAAGTCACGGCCGTCGGTTCCGCGGAACCACGCCTGCTGCTGGATATGCGCACGTCCCAAGGTCGCCCCGTCGGCGAACTCGATCAGCTCCAGACCGACATCGGCGCCGGTCAAGCCTCCCGAGAATTGCCCGATCACCGTGATAACCGCGCCGGTCGCCAGCACCTTGATCATCAGGTCATTGCCGGAACGCGATAGTTCGACGTCATCGGCGTCGAGGTCGGTGAATTTCAGCTTGTCGGTCGCGTTGGGTACACTGACATTGGTCGCATCGTTGATGACGTCGCTGCCGTCGCCGCTGGCATAGATGAAGGTGTCGCTGCCCCGGCCGGCGAAGATGACATCGTTGCCCTTGCCACCGACGAAGGTGTCGTTCAGCTGCGCATTGGTCGTGGTATTGCTCAGGACGTCGCGGCCGTCGGTGCCGCGAATCCAGGCGGCTTGCTGGATCTGCGCGCGATCCCACACATTGTCGGCGAAGCGGATAAACTCCAGGCCGTTGCCGGCGACATTATTGTCGGAACCGCGGTCCTGGAAGTGCGAGACCACGGTAATCGTCTCCTGTGTGGACTTCACGGTGATGAGCAGGTCGTCGCCCGAGCGCGCCAGCTCCACGTCGCCGGTCTCGATGTCGGTCAGGACGAGAACATCGGTATCCGCCGCGGAGTCCTGGCTCCCGGATTCGAAAATGAGATCGTTGCCGTCGCCCCGCGAATAGATGAACGTATCGCTTCCGGTCCGGCCGGCATCGTTGCTGATGATGACGTCGTCGCCGGTGCCGCCGACGAAGGTGTCGTTGCCCTCGGACGCGGACATGTAGTCCTTGCCCGCGCCGCCCGAGAGATAGTCGGTGCCGGCGCCACCCCCGCCGTACATCAAGTCCATGCCGTCGCCGCCATACAGCGTGTCATCATCGCCTTCGCCGTCGATGATGTCGTTGCCATCGTCGCCGAACAGGATGTCGTTGCCTTTGCCGCCCTTCAGCACGTCCTGCGCGCCGCCCGCGCCCAGGATGTCATTGCCGTCGGCGCCGTTCAGGATGTTCTTGCCCTCGCCGTGGAAGGGGCTGGGATGCAGATCGAGCGGTGTTCCCAGCGTGCCGCCGAGCCCACCATAGCTCGAGGCGTTCCAGATGTCGTTGAAGTCGGTGGGGCGCTGGTTGCCGACGATGTTGCCCGCATGTCCAAACTCGTCCACGAAATACTGCCAGATCACCGCACCTTGGAAAACCCAGGTGAAAACCGCCATATCCCAGCCGAGATATCCGGCCCCGGCGTCGTAGGTGATCTGCTGGCGGTCGATCGTGGTGCCGTCGGCGAACTTGATGAGGTCAATGCCGTACTCGTTCGCGCCTGCTCCCGTGGTCAGGTCAGTGACGCCGCTGAGGAAATTCGCGATCGTAAGGATCTCACCGGTGGAGTTGATCGTCAGCAGCAGCGTCTGGCCCTGATAGGAATAGGAGACGTCGCCGGCCTCGACATCCTGCAGCCAGAGAGTATCGACGTCGGAATTGCTGGGGTTGCCGACCTTCGACGAGGCATCGGATATCTGGTCGTTGCCGTCGCCCTTACGCCAGATGAAGGTGTCGCTTCCGCTCCATCCTTCGAGAATGTCGTCGCCATTGCCACCCTCGATGGTGTCGTTGAGTTCGGACGCCTGGATGGTATCGGTACGATCCGTGCCACGGTACCACGCCCGTTGCTGGATTTCCGCCCGGTTCCAGGACACGCCATCGGCAAACCTGAGCTCGTCGATATTGCGCGCGGTGGTGTTCCAGTCACCCGTGCTGGATGGGAAGAAATTCTGGAAGTCAACATACTCGCCGGTCGCTTTCACCGTCAGGATCAGGTGCGAGCCGACGCGCGACAGCTCGACGTCGCTGGAATTGAGATCGGTCAGCACGAACTTGTCGTGCTCGGCCGTCGAGGTCGATGAATCGTCGATGATGTCGTAGCCGTCGCCCTTGCTGTAGAGAACAGTGTCGTTGCCGGCGCCAATCCGGATATAGTCGTCGCCCTGCCCGCCACGGATGACGTCGTTCAAAGCGGAGTCGATGATGGAATTGGCGTGCCCATCGCCCTGGTAGACGCTGGCGTCCTTGATCTGGGCGCGATTCCACTCGGTGCCGTCGGCAAAGCGCAGCACGTCGATGCCGTTGTTGGCAAAGAAGCTTTCCACCGTCACCGTCTTGCCGGTCTCGGTCACCTTGATCAGAAGGCTGTCGCCGATCCGCACGAAGCTGACATCGGCAGCATTGAGATCGGTGAGCACCAGCCGGTCAGTATCGGCCACCGGGCCGTCATCCCTGACCCAGAGATCGCCGTCCTGCTTCTCATAGACATAAATATCGCTGCCGGCCCCGCCGCTCTCGACGTCGCCACCGCCTCCGCCGATGAAGACGTCCTGCCCGACAGTGCCGTTGAGGCCCTCGGCGCCGGTGGTGCCGAAGCGCGCGGTGCCGTCGATAATGTGACTCGCAATGTCGTGGATAGTACCGTCGTCAATTCCATCGACGGCAGACGCAATGGCAGCTTCGTAGGCTTGTCGATCGCCTTCGAACGCAACTTCAACGGCTCCATCGAGCCCGCTCAGCGCGCGAATGAGATATGCCGTCTTATCCCCGATTGCCACCGGTGACATGGCAACAATGAAATCGACGACCATGCCTAAGTTGCCGGGCGTGTCCGGCGCAGCTGGATCGCCCGGTTCGTACTTTGTGAAATCAAGCAGGCAATAAAAGAAATAGGGATTTCTTAACGCATCGGACGCATCCAGCGTATCACGCGCGAACCCGCTCTGAGCCACTTGAGCCAGGAACGCGACTTCGTAAACGCTAACTATTGCCTGGAATGCGGCTTCCAGCAAATCTCCACGACCCGCATCAGTAGGATACGAGCTAACTTCCTCGCCAAACTCAGAGATGCGATAATCGTCGCCGTAAAACCTCTCTAAAAAAGTCAAATGACGAGCATCGACATACGGTCCGCGGCTTGCGGGATCGACACCGTCGACGCCAGCCCAACGCAACAGCAACTGCTCGAATTGGCTCTTCAGCTCGGCGGGTGTCAGGCTGGGCGCGGCGTCCGTCAGCGCGGTCCAGTCGGCGAGGAAAGCAGGGTCGTTCGTCGCCTTGTAGGCGATACTGGCGATCAATCCCGACCCCGGCAACTGCGGGACCTCCAGAGCGTCGCTGGACGGCGTGAACTCCGGCGTATTGTCAACGGTGTCCTGGTTATCGGTGTTGAAGTAGACTGTTTCCGCCGTTCCGGTCGTTGCATCCGTTCGCGTGAAGGTCGCCTCGTAGCCGAGACTGTTGCCGGCGTTGGTCCCGTTCAACTTCTGCGTATGGAGCGAGATCGACGCGATGCCGGCCTCCGCCAGAGACTGCAACTCACCTGAGTCCGACATCCCGTTCTGGTTGAGATCGCGCCAGACCAGCAGGTTGTCGAAGCCGGCGTCAAGCGCGTCGATGACACCGTCGGCATTGGTGTCCAGCTTCTCGAGGATCGCAAAACCGTCCTGCGTGGGTGAGCCGAACAACTCCAGTCCGTCGTCAATCTTGCCGTTTCCGTTCAGATCAATTGCCAGAATGCCGTCGTTCGGCGACACCCATCCCGTGCGTTCTGCAAAGCCGTCCCCCGCGTAGTCGAAATGCACGCTGGAGCCGGCGAGCGACGTTAACTGAATCCCATCGCCGTTAAGGTCGAGGATGATGGGGTCGCGCATGGCAAGATGGAATAAATCGGGAACCTTATCGAAGAAATTAAGGAGGCTGTCTAAGTTCTTTGTGTCCAGCAGATCAATCGCCAGTCCCACAAGCCCGAAGGTCACTGCGGCGGGAACAAATCCAGCCCCCAAAGCGAACACTGCGTAGGCGAGCAACGATTGAATCAAGAGCTTGCCAACGGCGTCCGTAAACGCCTGCAGGTTTGCGGCCGTTGGATCTGCGTTATATTTGTTAAGGGCAATGCCTATCCCGACCAGACCGGAGGCAAAGTCTGCCGCCAGCCCAACCATACCAAAGACTTCCAGGGAGGGAGCGATCCGTATCGCCAACTCACCTACAGTTCCTCCCTCTAAAACATAGGCGCCTAGTTTCCCGAAAATTGTTCCTGAGGCCATACCAACGCTGAAGAGATGCAGGTCTCCCTTTATTTGACCGATGAATGTTGGATCGTCATTCTTGATGCCGTCTACCCAATTGTTATGAGCGCCTGTAATTGTATCCAAAAGCTCAAGCACCGACATGACGGCCTTCCTTCTTCCTATCTCAGGAACTTACGAAAAATCGACGCGATTGCGATGTCGACTAACACGAAGAAGACGGGAAGCAGGGCAAGTGCGAGACTGACGTTGCGGTATCCTGGCCACCAATTTCTCGAGTAACCCACGACGCTCGCATAGGCGAGAAGTACAATTATTGCCCCCGCTGCTCCTCCAACTATAATTGTCACTGTGGATTGGTAGAGTGTCAGCATCAAATTGTGTTGGCGCATGAGCCAAGCTATCCGAGCGACATGCACTGCCAGCAAGCCGGCTAATGTCACAGTCAGCGCAAAATTTGGCTCGCTGAAAAGGAGAAGCGCTACGCTCCAACCCAATATTCCGATGAGGCTATCGATTATCCCCATTCGAACGATTTTCGGTCGGTTTAGGAAATAGAAATCATTGAAGCTAACTGCGCGCGCCCCAAAACTTCCATTCTCGACTTCATGGTTCTCTCGTACCGACAACGAGATTGCTCCGCTGTCGGCTCCACCTTCCGCGCGTATCGCTGACATCATTTCGCCCGTGGTCGCCGACCAGCGAAGATTCTTGCTCCATAGGATGACGATCGCTGCGAAAAATCCAAGGACTAGCCCCATGCCGGGAACAACAACCAACGGCCGGACTTCCGTGGCAGCAAAGGGCAACATAACCAACAGAGGTGCGACCGCTGCACAAATCGCTACAACAAGAGCATAGGGCAAGCGGTCGACAAATCTTATCATGCTCGAACCCCTCCTAATTCCGTTGGCCTATCACGCTGCTCTGGATCCGGACAGGCTTGTTAATTGAATACCGTCTCCCGGCATGCGAGGTGGTCCCCGTTCCCCCCGTTCGCAACGAACTCAACATGAGAGACCGAGACGTCAACTCGGATTCGCGAGAAGATCGAGAGATAAACGCAACGCCGGATATTCCGCCGACAACGGCCGAAACGGCAGACAGGAACATCCCAAAGCCGAGGAACAAGGAGACAAGCCCGAAGACAGCTGCGAACGCCAGCGACGCAACCAACTTCGTTTGCACATCAGTCAGTTTATTCACGGAACGTCCCTCGCTCAAGGCACCGCACGATCCTCAGCGATAGACGCAGAAGATCCAATTCTTCCGGCATCAGTCTAGTGTCATCTGGCGTCACCCAGATCGAAAGACTTTGTGTTGGGATTGAGCCCGCATGGATACACTGCCACTACGGTTGCCTTTGGGCGAACAGTACCCTAGTTGCACGCCGCTGACTTTGAGGCGAGCGTAGCGAGGCCGAATTAGAAGGCATTTGATTTCTCCGCTCTGATCGCTTCGACGGACAAAGGGGGCCGAAGCGGACAAGCCGGGTTGCCATTTCAGAAGAGGGAAACCGCGTTCGCCACAATTATGTCTGCACATACTCCGAATAAGCTTGCGTCATTTGGCTTTTCTACGAGTCAGTTGCGAACAATAAGTGATGCTTTTTGTAGTTGTAAACAAGAATCTTCACGCTAGTAATTCTTTCAAGCTTGCCTCGAATTGAACACACAATGGAACCAATCGCTGAAGTTGCGGCCGGCCAACAGCTGCTGTAACCCGATATAGCTTGCGACCCTGCAATTTGCTCAACAGCCGAATCTCCAAAGGTATTCCGCAACATTACTACCGTGTCATTGCGCTGGCTTTAGCCTATGCCGCCGAGTCTCTCCAAGGCCCGCGACCTTGCTCTCCGGCTGACCTGACGGCGATAGCCGTCCGCCGCAAGGGGCAAGCCCTCGCGCAAGCGTGCCCTGCGGGTGCGGTGGCCGTCTCTCCCCGTCTCTCCGGTCGCCGGCAAGGCCTTCAGGCCGCCAGCAAGGGAGAGACAGCATGGCTAAAGATCGTTTCGACATTCATCAGCACATCACCGACCGCATCCTCACCGCCATTGAGGCGGACACAAAAGAAATAGCTCGGATTCGCGCTAGGGTCTGTTTGGATTCATCGCGAGTTTATCACGGCCGCGGCCAAGTGGATCATTGCGGAGAAGCTTTGATCGGTTTTGTCGGCGCGGAGCGCGATGCGCTGGAACTCCTTGAGCTTGCCGAAGAAGTTTTCGATCAAATGACGCCATTTGTACATTTCTTCGTCGATGGCGAGAGGTCTTGCGTGGCGCGGATGCTGGGAGATGACGATCTTGTCGCCGCGCGCGTCGAGTTCGGCGATTATGGCGTTGCTGTCGAACGCCTTGTCGGCGATCAGCGCCTCGAAGGCCAGCCCCTCGATGAGCGGGAGAACGCCAACCGTGTCGAAGCGCTGTCCCGGCAGCAACACGAAGCGCACCAGATTTCCCAACGCATCAGTCAGCGCCAGGATTTTGGTGGTCATGCCGCCTTTCGAACGGCCGATAGCCTGACTTTGAGTCCCCCCTTTTGCGCCCTGTCCGTGGCGCTGGACCTTGACGATGGTGGCGTCGACCATGGCGTATTCCATATCCGGCTCGTCGGAGACGACGTCGAACAGCCGCTTCCAGACGTCCGCCTTCACCCAGTCGCGAAAGCGCGTGTAAACGCTGATCCAGCGGCCGAACGTGCGCGGCAGATTGCGCCATGGACTGCCTGTGCGGGCGATCCATAGCACCGCCTTCACGAATAGCCTGTTATCCTTGCCGCTGCGGTCGGGGTCGCCCGGCTTGCCAAGACACAGCGCATCCATCTTTGCCCATTGGGCGTCGGTCAAAACGAATCGGTCCATCCCAAGCTTGAATCACAACCAAACTCGGATGAGAATCCCGAATCCAAATAGCCCCTAGAGCAGATTCTGATCAAGTTGAACCGTATCCTGCGGCAAGGAAATAGTTGGCGCATTCGTTAGGGGTGAATGCTCGGTAGGCGTCGGCGATTGCGGCTTCGAGCGTTTCGACGGTCCTGGCGGCAGCTTTGCGCAGGCTCGATTTGATTTGGCAAAAGCGTTCTCGATCAGATTGAAATCGGACGAATAGGGCGGCAGCAGCAGAAGGTTGGCACCGCGGGCCTCAATCGCGGTCCGGACGGTGGCACCCTTATGTGCCGGCAAGATTGTCTATCACGACGGTGTCGCCGGGACAGGCAGAGTTTCGAAGACGATGGTCCGGAATTCCCTCGCGATTTCCGGATGATTATCTTCCAGGTAGTGAGCCACCGTTCGGCTGCCTAGGAGACGCGACACATACCGCGCCGCAATCACGAGATCGAGCATATCCCGGCCGTAGGAAGTTTCGACCTCCTTCAAGTCTTGTTGGACCTGCTTCAGCTCCCGCTCCATCAAGGAAAGGTCCGCCAACGTTGCCACCGCGGGGCACAGCGGCCTGGCAGGCTTCACGCGATCTTCATCTTTCGTCGCCGCCAGCAACGCCTTGGCGTATGACGATGAATAGTTCGAAGCGGCCACCATTAGTTCGCAAGCTTCGGTCTGCCTGGTGGCTTTCATCTTTCGCAGGAGATCAAATGTCACGGGATTGACCGATTTGTCGCGCAAGAGATGAACCGCCTGCGGGCAGATGCCCTTGAGCATTCTCCGCCGACGCTTGATCTGATCGACATTCACGTTCAGCGCCCGGGCGATCTTCTGTTCAGATACCCCCCGCTCAATGGCGCGCAGAATGAGGAAGTGCTCCTGCACGACGGCCAAACGATTGACGCTCTTGTTGTAGGTGAACGCCTCATCGTCGGTTGCCAGCAGACACTCGGCTTCGACGATCCCCCGGTCGGTAAGAATTTCGCGCCTCAGGCTCCCATCAAGCAGCAGAAAGCGGCCGCGCCGATCCGGTTTGCGAAAGACGACCAAGGGTTCGATAACGCCGACCTCGCCGATGGATGCTGCGATCGCCAGGTACTTCTCGGATTTCTTGATCACCTCCGTGACCTGCTTGAGAGGCAGGAGGCACGCAAGGGGCAACACCACCAGATCAGATTCGAATGCGCTGGCGACATGCTTGATAGTCATGATAGCCTCACAGCCCCCGACAGCCGATGCAGCAGCGGAAGGGGCAGTTGATCCAGCCCCTCCCCGCGCAATATCGTCACGAACATGCGCTCGCTTAGCAGCGTCTTCAGTGCGCGCACCAGGACCGCCAGGCGGGCATGCGCGAGGTCGGCTTTTCGGCGAAGCAGCTGCTCGCGGTCGGTCTCCAGGCGGTAGGCGCGAACGAGATCAGTAGAGTTGATTTTCTCTTCCCCGGATTGCGCTTTCGCGGCAGAACGCTGCCGCTGCTCGACGAGCTTGCGCATCTTCTCGACCTGCTTGGTCGTATGCCGCTCACTCACGTGGGCTTCCAGGAGGGCACCTTGCAGTTTCGGGCTCTTGGCCCTTGCAATCTCGACGGCAAGGGTTGGCGGAACGATGCCGCGCTCGACGGCACTGAGAAGCCGCACTTCACCATGCTTGAGCAGGAAGACTATGGCGCGGATCCTTTCCGGAGCGAGGTCGAGCTTGGCGGCAATTTCTATTGTCCGATAATGTTTGACCAAGCGGCCGATTTCTCGCAGGAGTTCGATCGGGGAATGCCGCCGGCGGGCGATATTTTCGACGAGACTCATCAGGATGCAGTCTTCGACCGCGACGTCGGTCAGAAGTGCCGGAATACCCGCCTGGTCGAGCGCCGTGAATGCATCCAGGCGGCGCTCACCGCAAACTAGGTCATACGCTTCTTCTTCCCGCTTGCACAAGGTAACAGGCCGCTTGAGCCCGAGGGCGGAGACGCTTTGTACGAGTTCCTTGAACCGAGCCTGATTGCGTTCCCGCGAATTCAGCACCCTGATGGCCGAGATTGGTACCGTCACGACGGTACGGCCGCGCTTCATGAGATGCCCCCTTGGTCAAGGCCCGCGCACAGGCGGCAGAATTCGTCGAGGCCTTCGAAGCGGCAGGCTTGCCGCAGAACCTTGTTCGACAACCGGACAGGACTTGGCGCGGATTGCGCCAATGCAGGAGTCGGAAGCAGATAGTAGGCAACGACCTTCTCGTTGGAGGCATCCAAACGAACAATGAGCGTCAGATCCGTCTCGGCCTTGTTGGCCATGCTTATCTGCCAGCGGATGCGTCCTCCGCCGTTGGAGACCGCACGCGCGGTACTGAGTGACACACGGCACCCTTGGCTTATGCAAATGAGAAAGCTCTCGGGATCGACCGCTGCCTGACCGCCAAGGCCATTGATCCTGGCTGCAGCCTCCTCTGCAATTTGGCTGAGGAACGCGCGATAACGTGCTCTGGTTTCGCCGCGGCGATAGCGAGGCTCGGGCTGATAGCCCGCCAGCTCATAGGCCGCCGCAAGCGAGCCGAAACGGTGGCGATAGCCTTCCGCCGACAACATATCGTTGGCCGCATCAACGATAGCTGTCGTTAGACGCCCCTTCTCGCGGCCGAGAGCCGCCAGACGGTCGATCGCTTCCTGGTCGGTGCGCCGCTGCCGGCGCTCGCGTATCACCTCCTGAGCTTTTGCAAAGAGTTCCGGAGAAATCACGGGAGGGAAGGCTCCGTCCCGCCTGATCCACATGTCGCGGGGATTCTCGATCCGCCTCTGTTTCAGTTTCGAGGAGGACCGGTTGTAAATGAGGCTGCCGGTGTAGGTCTCGTTCAAAAGTATCTTGGCAACGGTGAATCCGGTCCAGCGCTGACCACGGGTGGTTCGGACTTGCTCGGCATTCAATTCGGCCGCGATCTCCCCGAAATACTTTCCCTCCGTGACAAGCGACCGAAATATCCGCCTGACCGTCTTGATCTCACGTTCTGGCCCGTGCACCAGAGCGACCCGGTCAGCCTGAAGGTACTTGTGCTGTCCGTACTCGAGCTGGGCTCTCACCTCGCCCGCCTCGTTGATCAAAAGGCGACGCAGGCCAAAAGTCGGCAAGCCCCCGCGCCAGAAACCCATCCGCGTCATGCGTGACTGGCCGAGGAATACTCTCTTCGAGAGCTGGCGACTGAAGTCGGCAGCAGCGACCCGTTTGACATTTTTCAAAATGACCGACGAGAGGCTGCCGTCGTTTTCAAATTCATCGGCGCAATAGTGCACGGTCAGGCCTGCCCGCTTGCAGATGAATTCGTAGTAGGCGCTCTCGTCGACGTCCTGAAATCTCCCCCAGCGGGTGACGTCGTAGACCAGGATGCAGCTGAAATCACATTGCTTGCTCTCGACATCTGCGATCAGCGCCTTCAATCCGTCGCGCCAGCCAATGCCGAGGCCGCTAAGCCCCTCATCGGCGTAGGTGCGGACGATCGCCAGGTTTCGGCTTTGAGCATAGGCCGCGATCACCTCGGCCTGATTAGCCGTCGAATACTTCTGATGATCCGTCGACATCCGCACATACTGCGCGGCTCGAAGCAATTCCAGTGACATTGGCGCGGCCCGAATGTCGGCTAGCTGTGGGTCCAGCATCCCGGTAGCTCCTCCGCCCTTCACGGAGCCTATTCAAGGGAGGCCTGCCATGTCGTCGACAAATATGGACCGGAGTTTCCGGTCTGTTTCCAGAAACACAATTCCGGCACGGGCCGATGACGTCCTGCCGGCACGCTTTGCAGGAATGATTGCGAAGGCGCTGCGCGACGACTTCGGAGATACCCACAGAGCGGTCAAGACCGTCTGCAAACTTGCGGGCGCCCATGAGCGCGCTGTGAAGAACTGGTTTGACGCCGAGAACGGTCCGACTGGACGCCACCTCGTCGCCCTCATGGCGGTCTCCGACGCAGTTCTGGAAGCAGTGCTCTTGGCCGCTGGACGGCGCCATCTTGTGGTTGCCAATAAGATTGCGGAATCAAATCGTCAGTTGCTTCGCCTCCTTCGGCAACTCATTGACCTGCAACGCGATCGAATGACGGCGCCGTTGGATCGATTTTCGGCCGCCGATGTGCTATCGGTTCGGCAGGAGGCACAAATGACTGATCCCAGAGACGTTATTTACGCTGCAATCCATTCTGCCTTCGTAAAATATCCCCGAGAAGATGACCCTGCTTCGCACGACCATTGGATCCAGCCTGAGGAGAGTGCGCATCTGACCAAGGTGGTATTGGCCGAGCTGGAAGCGAATGGGTTCCAGATCGTGAAAAAGTCAGGCTAACAGTCGATCTCTTGATATCCCGCGTTGGTTGTGCTGAAATTGCAGCGCACGGAGAGGTTTAGATGCGGTGGTTGGGGGGTGTGGCGATTTGCGTGGCCTTGGGCGGCTGCTTCGTACCCCTGGCAGCTTTCGGCACAAACCAATATCGCTGTCAGCTCGGACCGGTACGGAAGTCTCGGGTCCGCAAGTACGAACTATTGCAAGGTCACCGTCATTGCCTCGCCCACGGGCATTGTCCAGCAACTGGACACCGAAGATGCGAACGCAGGGTATGGGCGTACGCGGCGCGCTCGGCATCTATGGCAGTCTCTTTGGTCAGCGGCTGGCATGAGGCCAAGCTGACAGATATCAGGTGGTCAGTTTAGCTTCGAGGCGCCGACCGTATTGGGCTGAGGCTGCTCCAGCATCTTCAGTGATGCGTCGATGGCGTTTCGCAAGTGCACGGCTGCCGCCGCGCTGCAGCGCAGCCGCCCACAGGAAACGAACCTGACATCGACGGTATCGTCCTGGTGCGGAACGAGGATGCGCGCGCCAAGCTCTACCTGGACGATTCCGCTCATGACCCCGTAAGCGGGCGCGATATCAAAGTAGACGGTCGGCACGTCGTTTCGATCTTCAAAGGCTGGGACTTGCGTTTTTGGGGCGATATCAGGCGGCGGCTTGCTCACTATATTGCTCCAGCGATTTCCTATGAGGGCTAGTCGGGCGGCCAAGGCAGCCGCCAGCCAGCCACGGTAATGCGGACGCAAGCAGCGCGCAAATCAGGCCCTAACCCACGGAAAGACCGGCCGCACGCCGCATTGAGCGAGCACAGGCAGAGGTAAGCGCCCAGAATGGTTCCGTAGTTTCGTTTGAAGTCGCCACAACTCGTCCAGTGCCCGACGCACCATCGATGGGGAACGCGTCGGAGGTGCTGCGATTCGCAGCACCTCGATGCCGTCGATCCCGTCCAGCTCCCAGCCGCTTGCGCGGCAAGGGCGAGGGTACGATCACGACCGGCCGATGGCCGAGCGCGGCGAAATTGCTGCGCCAGGTCACGAAGCTGGACCGCCGCGCAAGTTCGCAGCGGCGGATAGTCGCTGCCGTCGTCATTTGCGAAATGCCGTTGTTACTTGTCGTATTCCGGATCATTTCCGCACCATCCTTCAGCAAGAGCGTCATCAAGCCGACCAGAAAGACGAGCCTCAGTCGATCGTTCTCACGAAGCCGCTGCTGTTTTTGGAACCGGCTAGCCGCATCAGCGCCGAGACGCCGACGAACGCTCCGCCGATGATGAAAAATGTCTGTCGCCAGATTGCAGAGGGGATCGCCTCGTGGGTCACGCCGTGGACCAACGCGTAACCTGCGATGGCAGCTGGCGCAGCAAAGATCAGCGCCACGACGAGACGCGGGATCGGCGACCGTAGCCTGGCAAACAGAACCGCAAACAAGGCGAACCCGGCCGCGGCGGCGATGAGCCCGATGAGACCCGCGCCGATCAGGCCGGAGCCGGTGTAATGGGCAAAACGCGCGGCGGCAAACCCGAGCATCAGGGGGAGTGCGAAAGTGGCGAGGGTGTAGGCGATGACACAGAGGGCACCGACCAGCGCTACGCTCATCAACATCACGGCAGCGATCATGATGGTTTCCTTAACGTAGTAGATTGCCCTTCGCTCGTCGTGCACATGTCCAGTGACCTTCTCGCGGCTGCGCACGTTTTCCCTTCGTCCCTGAGAGTTCTGTTTTCCAGTTGCGCGATCGAGGTCATCCGGCCGCGCGCCGTCAGGGGCGCGGCCGGAATTTTTCGCACCGTGGGAAAGCCGGGAACGCTGGCGCGGTCCCGGCTCGTCGCTCACTCCGCTGCGACGGAATAGCCGTCGTCGCGCGCCCTTGCGACATCCTCGGTATCGGCGGTCTCTGGCGCTTCCAGCTGCTGTTTGGTCAGCCATGCGGGCTCTCGCGTCCGCATCAGCGCGGGCAGCCATCCGGTCGCGGCCACCAACTGCTCGGCAGCTTCCGCCATATCCTGCTTCTTCATGTCCGCCATCCGGTCGGCGGCCTCGATGCCGACGGCTTCCCGCACGGCGTCAAGAATGCGCGGCTTGGTAACCCGACCGAAATAGGTCCGCGCGGTAGGTCGCCAATGCGCGGTCATGTCGAGTGACACGGCTTCCGCCAGCCTGTCCGCCGTCGCCATCGCCCGGGGCCTGCGATCCATCGGCAACTTGACGGCATTCACCGTCAGCGCGACGCAATGCGCGAACAGCGCCATGCGGCTGTCATGATCAAGTTCCGCAACGAACGGCCAAAGGTTGGCCACGTCGCGCGGCATCTGGGCCGCCCAACGGGCATGGCAATCCGCCCATGCCTTCCCTGCCTTCGTGTCCTCGATCCCATCCGCATGAGACGCAAGATACGTACTGGTCGGACGGATATCGAGAACATGGGCGTCCGCGCCTCGATAGAAGATTTGCGCTGACAGTGCATGGGTGACGGCGACGATGGCGACCTCCGGCTGCTCGCGCAAGGCGAGGCGAAGCCCGAGGGTCCGGTGCGCGGTGAGATCGCGGATCAGGATGTCCGACAGCGGCTTGTGATCGTCGGCGTCCTCGTCCTCCCCGTCCGCCCCCTCACTCCCGGCGTCACCGTTCGGGCCGGTTCCGCTGTCTTGATGGACGGTGTGATCGCCCTCGCTCTCGCCGTTCAGATCATGCGCTTCCGGCTCCGGTCTCTCGTCCTCGGCCCGCACAAAGCCGCGCTCAATGCGGACCGCGCCGTCATGATTAAGGATGACAAAAGCTCCGCAACGCGCGATATCGGCGGGGTCGTAAGCCCTACGCTTGGCCTCAAGCCGCTCGATCTCGGCCTCAAGCTCGCCGAAACGCGCGTCAACCTCGTCAGTCAGTTCCTCGTCGCTTTCATGCTGCGCCGTCAGGCTGTCGAACTCGCCCCTCGCGGCGTCCAGAGCCGCCTGATCCTCCGCCAACAGTTCCACGGCTTGCGGATAGGTCCGGCGCAGCCCGTGGCTGTGGGGGAAGTCCAGAAAGACCTGCGCCCATTTCCAGCCCTCCGCTTCCATCAGGGCGTCGGCTTCGCGTCCAAGCTTTGCCATGACCAGCATATCGAGAAGCGCCACGTCCTCGAAATAGCCACCACCATCCTCGGTGAAGAGGTCGCGCAGGATCGTACCGCCAACCTCGGTATAGGCTTCCGCGCCGACAAAGACCGCGCGGCGATCCGTGGCGAAGACATGGGCCTCAGTCAGCATGCGGCGGATCGTGCTGGCGTCGCGGTTAAAGGACAGGCGCTCGTAGGCGGCCTCCTGACGGGCATGGTCTTCCGTGATGGCAAAAGCCATCAACTGGTCAAGTGCCAGATCGCCGTTGCGATAGATTTCCGTCAGCTTGGGCGACACCGCGCCCAACCGCAGGCGCTGCCGCACCACATGCGGCGTCACGCCGAACCGGGCGGCGATTTCTTCCGCGCCATACCCGCGTTCCTCCGCCAGCTTCTTGAACGCCTCGAACTGGTCGGCAGGATGCATGTTTTCGCGCGTGACGTTCTCGTCAAGGCTGATCTCGTGCGGATCGTTCGCGGTGTCGATCACACAACGGATCGGCTCCGTCTTCTTGATCTCCTTCCGCTTCGCCCGCAGTAGCTGGGCAAGCCGCCTGCCCTCGCCGATGGTCACGAGGTAGAATCCGGTCGCGGCTCCTTCCGCGTCCAACTCCGGCTCGACGACAAAATTTTGCAGGATGCCCTTGGCGGCGATGCTCGCCGCCTTGGCCTCAATCGCCGCCTCGCTGTGCGGCGTCTTGCGCGCATTCTTCGGCGACTTCTTGAGCTTGTTGAGGGGGATAAAAACTTCCGTCCCGTTCTCGGGAATGGTTACAACGTGCTTGGCCGACATGATCGATCTCCTTTTGACTTCATGGGTGCAGAGCGCACCTCGCGCCTGCGCCCCTGCCCGTCGGCGAGACCAGGGGTAGCAAGTGCCAGGGCGACCGGAGCGGAGGGGGATCGCCCGCCCGCAAGGGCCGCTTCGTGAAGCGGGTCTGCACAAGCGCAGGCCAGGATTTCCCGGCGTTAGGGATTTGAGAGAGCGCGGAAGACCGGGGAGACCGCTCGGGTCGGCGCCGGCGCACGCCGGCGCTTTACCCTGGCGCGCGCGAGGGGCGGAGCCCCTTAGCCCCGTGCGAAAGGGGAGACTCGTTGGTTGATGAAAGTTATCCCGGCAAGGAGAAAAAGGCCGCCGACGAAGGAGCAGTGATAGCGACGCGGGCATGAAATGACCGCGGGCACCGAGGCGACGGCAGTCGCGAGACCGGTTAAGAAGGCACCCGCGTTCGGGGCAGTGATAGCGGCGCCGGCATGCAATGCCGGCGGCCCCTAACGCGAGAGCCTCCGGCGAGTGACACATTCGAAGCGACATGATTCCAACACAAAGAGCCCATGGCAACGTGAGATAATTCGATGCGCGTCGAGCACGGTGCAGGGAACGCCAACCGCATCGAGACGCCGATGAGGATTGA
>NZ_JBQTHN010000165.1:0-6020 GCF_052389815.1 Bradyrhizobium sp.
CTCGCTATAATCTCCCATGACTCGCCCTCCTTGCGTGAGGCTCTGCCCGGCCTATCCGGGTAACCCTCGCATGCGCATCGAGGGTGAGTCGCCTCCGTTCCGCAAAGGGACATACGGTCTGAGGAGCGCGCATCGCGCGCGTCTCGAAGGATGAATGGCACCAGCGGGGCCGCATGGTTCGAGACGCCTGCTTGCGCAGGCTCCTCACCATGAGGGTCTAGCATTAGCCGTTGGATCTATCAGCGCGTGGCATTGGACGGCGGCACGGCTGCCGAGCGGCCGACATTGGCCGGCGGACGCGGCACGCCGTTATTGACCGGCGGGCGCGGCCCGCCTGGCGGCGGCGCGACCTGGCGCGGCGCAGGCGCGCTATTGCCGAAGCCGAACAGGTCACGCAGCGACGGCGTCGGGTTTTGCGCCGGCCGCGGCGGCGGCCGCTGTTGCTGGATCTGTCCCGGCTGCACCGATCCCGGATGCCCGGCCGGCGGCTGGCCAAATCCGGGCTGGGCGGGCTGATGCTGCGGCGGCCGCTGTTGCTGCTGCTGCACTGGCGGCGGCCGCGGTCCGGGCTGCACCACCGTGCCGTCAGGCGCGACGCTCGCCACCGGCGAATCGCCCTTGGCCTGCTCGCGGCCGACCTCGCGGCGCGGCCAGGCGAAATCGTCGGCGCGCCCGGCCGGCGGCGCCAGCGCCTCGCCCTTGACCAGCGTGCGCGCGGCGAGATTGTCGACCGGCGCGGGCCGCGAGCCGGGGCCGCCGAGCAATTGATCGTTGTTGATCGAGGCCGCCACCAGCGGAACGATCGGCCCCGCCATCGGGCGCGGCGCCGGCTGGCCGGGCACCGCATTGATGTCGGGCGTCGCCGGCTCACTCGGCAGCGCGATCGGGCCGGAGCGGCCCGCGAGCAGGCGGGTGATCTCGCGGTCGACATAATGCGCCAGCTTGCGCGCGCCGGGCTTGGTGAAATACACGCCGTCATAGGAGCGCAACTGGCGGATCTGGCCTTCGAAGTCCGGGCCCTTCTGCAGGAAGCGACCGGCCTCGTCGACGAAGCCGTCCCAGACGTCGACATAAGTGATACCGGCCTTGCCAGCGCCGTCGCGATAGAGCGAATCCAGGAACAGCATGTCGGCGGTGCCCTTCGGACCGCGCATCGCGGGCAGTCCAACCCACAGCACCGGCACGCCCTTGGTCTTCAGCACCGCGATCAGCTCCTCGATCTTCTTGGCATAGAGCTCGATCCAGCGCTCGTCGCGGAATTCGTAGAGACCGCTGCCCGAGCGCACGGTCTTCTCCGGTGCGACGATCGGGGGCGTATCGGCATTGTCGGCGTTGTCGGCCTCGTCGTCGGCCGGCTTGTCGTCGGGCTTGGCCGCGGCGTCCGGTTTGGCCGTATCGGGCTTGGCGGCCGCGTCGGGCTTGGCGGCCTGCTTGGCATCTTTCGCCCGCGCATCCTTCTTGTTCCTGTCGGCCGGCTTGTCGGCTTTCTCCGTCGCCGTCTCGCGCATGGCGACGCGGTCGTTGATGCCGAGCATGACGACGATGGCGTCGGGCTTTTCGGTGGCGAGGACCTGCTTGGCGGCCGCGGCCCAGTCCGACGGCTCGCCGCGCGGCTGATACCTGATCAGGCCCGAAGTCGCGCGGTTCTTGCGGATCACGGCCATCTCGGGGCGCTCGTGGTAGGCGTCCTCCAGGCCGTAGGCGAGCCAGTCGGCCATGCCGTCGCCGAGTACCAGCACGTGCCGTTCCGGCACGAAATTCGGATCGCGCTTGTCGGGCGGCGGGGCCCTGGAGAAATCCTGCACGCGCTTGGGCTGCTGCTGCTGGAACGGCGAGAAGAAATCGCCGCCGAACCAACCGCCGCCACCGCCTCCGGGGCGCGGCGGGGCCGGGCGCGACCAGCCGCCGAAATTGAAGAACTGCGCCGAGGCAGGTCCTGCGATGCCGACCAGGAGCGCAATGGCGACCGCGAGCACGGTCAGCGGACCGCCCTCGGTCAACACGCGATAAAATGGCTTTGGCTTTCGCATCCGGCTCGGTCGCAAGGGATTCTGGCGCAATGGCTATACTATCGGAAAGAGGCCGCAAGCGGGCGGATTTTCCCCCATAAACGGGGCAGGGGCTCCACCCGTCAAGGGTAGGGCTAAATCATTGTTTTTGAAGGTTACTTCGTAGCGTTTTCGAGCGAGGCGGGACCGGCTGGCGGCAAGAGACGCGTCAAACGGGCATCTGCCCTCGATTCGGACGGAATCACCGCGCCCGCAGCCGGTCGAGCACGTCCGAGGTGGCGAATCCGTCGGCTGGCAGCCCCGCCGAGACCTGGAAGGCGCGCAGCGCCTCCCTGGTCTGGCCGCCGAACTGGCCGTCCGGCGTCCCCTTGTACAGGCCGCGCTGGGCGAGGAGCTGCTGCAGCTCCAGCCGCTCGCTGCGCGACAGCACCCGCTCCTGCCGCGGCCAGGGCTGCACGAAGGCCGGCCCGCCGCGCAGGCGGTCGGCGAAATGGCCGATCGCCAGCGCATAGGCCTCGGCCGGGTTGTATTTCATGATCACGCGGAAGTTCTGCAGCATCAGAAAGCCCGGCCCCTGGCTGCCTGCCGGTGCCAGCAGATAGGCTCTCTCGTTGGGATTGGGATAGGATTTGCCGTTGGCGCGCCGTACCCCCTGCTGGTCCCATTGCGCCAGCGTCATCGCTTTGCTGCGATCCGCCAGCATGAAATTGAAGCCCCCGGGGATGACCACCTCGTAGCCCCAGGTCGCCCCGCTCTGCCAGCCGTCCTTCTTCAAATTGTTCGCGGTCGAGGCGATCAGATCATAGGCGTTGTCGACGACGTCGCGGCGGCCGTCGCCGTCGGCATCGACGGCATAGCGCTTGAACGCGGTCGGCATGAACTGCGTCGGCCCGAACGCGCCGGCCCAGGAGCCGCGCAGCTGCTCGGGCATGAGATCGCCGCGATGCAGGATTTCCAGCGCCACCAGGAATTCGTCCTTGAAGTATTTCTGCCGCCGCCCGATACAGGCCAGCGTCGCCGTCGAATTCAGCACGCTGCGGTCGCCGATCATGGTCGAGTAATTGGACTCGATGCCCCAGATCGAGGCGACGATGTAGCGGTCGACGCCATAGGCCTTCTCTACCGCATCGAACTCCGCCTTGTGTTTGGCGAGGATCTCGCGGCCCTTGGCCATGCGGTTGTCGTTGACCAGGATGTCGAGATATTCCCAGATCGCCTTGGTGAATTCCGGCTGCGAATCCATCAGGTCCATGATGCGCAAGTCCGGCGCCAGTCCGGCGGTGAAGCGCTGAAAGCTCTGTTGCGAAACGCCGCGCCGCGCCGCATCCGGCCACATGCCGGCGACGCAATTGCCGAAATTCGCCGCCGCCTCGCGGATCGCGCCTGCGGTCATCAGCGGGTGGCCGGAGGCGCCGTCCTCGCCGCTCCAGGGCAGCGGCCCCGTCGCCCCGGTGGAGGGCGATCCGCCCTGCGGCGGCTGCGCGCCATTGCCGGGTTTCGGCGCGAAAAGGTTGTTGAGGAAGTTGGAGACGCCGTCGCTCGGGGATTGGGCAGGCGCCGAAACCGGCGCCAGCAGCGCTGCAGCAAGCGCCAGCGCACTCATTCGCGCCATCGTCGAAGGCAAAGTCCGCCGCTTCATCATGACCCGTCCGCTCGAATATCCCGGCTTCACAAGGACCCGTCCCGGTTTCCAATAGTTTAACAAAGGCCGAATCGCGGCGGCGGCTTTTTCGCCGCACCACACATCCGCCTTTGTTCCCGGCTGCAAACCGGCTACCACCATGCGGTCGAACGCATAACCCGCCCCCTCGAGGCCCTGTCAAATCCCCATGAAAATCCGCAAAGCCGTCTTCCCCGTCGCCGGCCTCGGTACCCGCGTCCTGCCCGCCACCAAGGCGATGCCGAAGGAAATGCTGACCATCGTCGACAAGCCGCTCATTCAATACGTCGTCGATGAGGCCAGGGAAGCCGGCATCGAGCATTTCGTGTTCGTCACCGGCCGCAACAAGGGCGTCATCGAGGATCATTTCGACCGCATGTTCGAGCTCGATACTACCCTCGAGGCGCGCGGCAAGAAGGCCGAGCAGGAGATTCTCGCCGCGAACCAGCCCGAGGCCGGCGCCATGAGCTTTACGCGCCAGCAGGCGCCGCTGGGTCTCGGCCACGCGGTGTGGTGCGCGCGCGACATCGTCGGCGACGAGCCGTTTGCGGTGGTGCTGCCGGACGAGCTCGTGCTCAACACGCCGGGCTGCCTCAAGCAGATGATCGAGGCTGCAAGCGCGATGGAGGCCAAGGCCAATCTGATCGCGGTCGAGGCGGTGCCGGACCACCTCACCCATCAATACGGCATCTGCGGCATCGGCAAGCGCAACGGCAAGATATTCGAGGTCGACGGCATGGTCGAGAAGCCGCCGAAGGGCACCGCGCCGTCCAATCTCTCGATCACCGGCCGCTACATCCTGCAGCCGGAGATCTTCAAGATCCTGGAAACGCAGGAGCGCGGCGCCGGCGGCGAGATACAGCTCACCGACGCCATGATCGGGCTGTCCAAATCGCAGAAGTTCTACGGCGTCGAGTTCGAGGGCGAACGCCACGACTGCGGCTCCAAGCCCGGCTTCCTGCGCGCCAACATCGCCTTCGGCATGGCCCGCCCGGAGCTGCGCGACGGCCTGCGCGCGGAGATGAAGAAGTATCTGGCATAGGCAGCGCCTGGCGCTGCCTATGCCATTCCGGGTTCGGCCGCGATGCGACCGCCCCCGGTGCAGCGGCCCAAAGCATGATCCCGAAGATCATGCTCGGGGGAAGAGCGGGATTTGAGATGAACGACTACGACGCGTTGCGGGACTACCTGAAGAAACAGACGCTTGCCGAATTCGTGCTGACCTTCGAGCAGATCGAGGAAATCATCGACGCCGCCCTGCCGCGCGCGGCGCACCGCGCCTCCTGGTGGGACAGCCTGCGCAGCCCGCAGGAAAAGATGCCGCAGCGCGAGGCCTGCCTCGAAGGCGGCTACATCGCAACGCGGCAGGCGGACGGCAGAAGCGTGAAGTTCAAGCGGATGAAGCGAGGGCGGTGAGGGACTTCCCCACGCGAGCCATCAGCCGCCGAACTCAGATCTCGCAGTCGGTTGAGTTCAGCGCCTTGAGCAGACCGCCAAACGCCTTTAGCCGACAGGGCTCGGTGTCGCCAGCCGCCCCTGAACGCCGGGAAATGGCGGTTCGCTTGATATCGGCTGCCTTGATATCGGCGGCCTTCGGCTTCACGGCGGCTGCCTTACGCTTCAACTTGGGACGTGCACGGGTGACGGTCTTCGATCCGGGGTCGTGTCGGTGTCGCTTGATCAGCCGCGGTGGCTCCGAAGAACCGATACCGATGTCTTCCGGCTGAGAAGCGCGCTCGTCCTCCAAAGCAGGCTGTACTGGCGCCTCGTTGTTTGCAGCGGCAATTTCAAGGCGATCGGCCTTCGCCAACGCGCCATGGGAATCGAAAATGGCTGCGGTGGTCTCGGCAGCGGGTTGGACTTCGGCTCCTTCGCTGCGCGGAGTTCGCAGTTCCATTGCCGACAGCACGCCCACACCCAGTGGGATGAGGAGACCCAACAACACCATTCTCAGCATGATGCTTCTCCACCTGCATGGCGCCGGTGAAATTCTCCGGTTCAATGCGGCGGCTTGGCGGCGGATGGCCTGACGACGCGCCCTGCGTAGAGAGTGTTTGCCGACAGGGTTAATGCCGGCGATGCGCCCGGGGCGGGGCGATGGTTGGGCCGCCGTCACGACGGATCGGTATCTGGCTCCTGCTTCGGGCGGTGCCGGCGCCGGGGTTGCAAATCCGGCACGCGCTAACTGCTTCGGTTTGGCAGAATCATGTCAAGCCCCTAAATCAAAAATATTTCTCTTTACCGGAATTCCGATTTACGTTATACGTCCGCCCAGCCCGTGCCACCGTGAGGGACGTTTCGCGATCGTCACGAAACGTGGTGCGGGTTGCGATGGGCCGCTTGCTGCGTCA
>NZ_JBQTHN010000166.1:0-6460 GCF_052389815.1 Bradyrhizobium sp.
CCCCAAGAAGCACAGGAGATCGTTGTCAATCGTTGCGACCCCAATTTGCCGAAGAGGTGGCGATTTGGAGATCGCGGAACTTGCTGCGTTGAGGTTGTGGACAAGTTCGCTGGAAGGTAGCGAGCGCAGCGCCCCAGCTGTGGCGAGGCATCCGCCTCATCTCGCGCCTCGTCGCTTCGCGCCGTAGGATGATGAGCATTTTCAACGCCATGGCTCGATACGCGTCGGGAAAACGTTGACATGTGCAGCACATGTTTCTATGCTTTTTGCATGGGAACGATGGTCCAGATCCGCAATGTCCCGGATGCATTGCATCGCCGGCTCAAGTCGCGTGCAGCGTTGGCAGGCATGTCCCTGTCCGACTATCTGCTGAGCGAGATTCGCCAGGTCGCGGAACGGCCGACGCTTGAAGAGTTGCGGGCGCGGTTGCACAGCCGCACTGCAACGGCCCCTTCCGTCATGCCGGCCGATGCGGTTCGCGCCGAGCGCGATCACGCGTGATCGTCGTCGACGCCTCGGCCCTGCTTGAGGTCCTTCTCCGAACGCCAGCAGCGAAGGCGGTGGAAGACAGACTGTTCGCTCCTCGTCAGACATTTTACGCGCCTCATTTGCTCGATGTCGAAGTCGCCCAGGTGATCCGGCGTTATGCCGCGAATGGGGAAATCGATAGCGAGCGCGGGCGTGTGGCACTTACAGATCTGGCGGACCTGGCCCTCCGGCGCTATCCGCACGACTTCCTGCTGCCTCGCATATGGGAGTTGCGGAACAATTTGACGGCCTATGACGCCGCCTATGTCGCGCTGGCCGAGGCGCTCGACGCACCATTGCTGACGCGCGACAGGCGTTTGGCCGCAGCCGCGGGCCATCGCGCGCAGATCGAACTGGTGTAACCCCGCCGGGCGCCGCAGCCGCGACGCCGCGAACAAGTCATATCGACGATGGGTTTGGCGGAAGGGGTGGGATTCGAACCCACGGTGCCCTTGCAGGCACGCCGGTTTTCAAGACCGGTGCCTTAAACCACTCGGCCACCCTTCCGTTGCCGGATCGCTTATCGTAGCCCGCCTTCGCAGGCAATGCGAAGCGAAGGCGGCGACGCCCGGGGTGAAAGGAAGTATGTGGTGAAAGACGGTTTGCCCCGGAAGCCGGGCAAGGCTGTCGCACCGATGCGATCGGTGGAAGGACGATGCCCGCCCGATCCGGGCCCGGCCGAACTGCATCAGGCGAAGGCGAAGGCCAAGAGGCTCGAGCACAGCAGCACGAGGCTTGCCGTCGTCAGTGCCAAAAACCCGCCGGAAACTGCATCCTGGTTGCGCATGAGACACCTGCCACTCGCGATGCTGGTCCGAATTGATTAAAGATCTCGGAACAGGCTTCTTGAACGTGCAGTCGCTTGCTTGCCTTCAGCGGTCGTCAGGCCCTGGAACGATAGCCGTCGAAGGCGTGCGCCAGGAAAATGCCCGCGCTCACCAGACCCAAAACCGCTGTCACTGTCTCGATCATTGCAATACGTCCTTCCGCCCCGCGCATGACCAAACGACTGTGGCCTTGCACAGTCAAAAAGATTCCAGGCCGGGAAACGAGATCGGGAAGAAGTGAGGTTTTGACGCAACACAGTGTTCGGAAGAGGGACAACAAGGCCCGTATTTCAACGGGAAGTGTGGCAACGATTCATTCACCACGGGATGGCTCTCCCCATTTCCGCCGCCTTCGCGTTGCGTTATCGTCACCATTCGATGTGGAGGTGGGCCGCATCGGCGTTGAGGCTGCACGCAACCCTTCCCGGGGGCAGGCGGCCGGGGAAATGGTAGTTTGGGGCATGGGGATTCGGCAGTCAGATCCGGCATTCCGGGCGGCGCGTGGCGTGGCTGTTGCGATCGCTTGCCTGACGCTCGCCAACTGCGCCTCCCAGGATAAATTCGCAAGTCGCGTCGATCCCAAATACGGGGTGTCCTCGAGCCCGCGCGTGGTGGCGCTCGGCGATCCCGTGCCGAGGGGCGGCGGCACCTACCGTGTCGGCAAGCCCTACACGGTTGCCGGCCGGGTCTACGTTCCCGAGGAAGACCCGAACTACCGGGCCGAGGGCATGGCCTCCTGGTATGGCCAGGACTTCCACGGCCGGCTGACCGCCAATGGCGAAGTCTTCGACATGACCTCGCTGACCGCGGCGCATCCGACCCTGCCGATCCCTTCCTATGCGAGGGTGACCAATGTCAGGAACGGCAAGTCGCTGATCGTGCGGGTCAATGACCGCGGGCCGTATCACGGCAACCGCCTCATCGACGTCTCGAACAAGGCTGCCGAACTCCTTGAATTCAAACAGAACGGGGTCGCCAGGGTGAGGGTCGAATATGTCGGCCGGGCGCCCCTGGAAGGCACCGACGACCGCCAGCTCCTGGCAACCCTTCGCACCGGCACGCCGGCGCCGGCCCCGTCGACGGTGCGGGTCGCCGCCGCACGCCCGTTCGTCCCGGAGCTCGCGGCCGGCGGCCGGCCGATCCGGGGCGAGGTGCCGTTGCCGGAGGGACGCCCCTATAGTCTCGGGAGCAATGCGACCTCCGAGCTGTCGGCATCGAGCCGTTCCCGTGGCCGTGGGATAGAAAATCCGCGCGCCGTCTCCTACGAGGCCGATGAGCGCTTCGCCGCCGAGCCCACGGCCTATGCCCCGATCGATCCGCGCGGCCCGCGCGAGATCCTCAGCGGGCGGGGGCTATACTGATCGGTCATGCGGCGGACTCGGTTCAACACTCCCTTGGGAGAGGTGAACCGAGCGTGCCGCTCGAGTTCAACCTAATTTCATCGCGCTTTAGCCCTTCAGGAACTCGACCAGCGCCGCATTGACCTCGTCGGGGCGTTCCTGCTGCACCCAGTGGCCGGCGCCCTCGAGGATGATCTTGGCCCTCAGGTCGGTCAGCACGCGCTCCATGTCGGCGACGCGCCTGGCGCCGATCAGGCCGGTGATGACACCGTCCCTGGAGCCCGCAAGGAACAGCGACGGCTGATCGATCGTGGCGTCCTGCCAGGGCGCGGTGAGCTCCCAGTTGCGGTCGATGTTGCGATACCAGTTCAGCCCGCCGCGGAAGCCGGACTGTGCGTAGATTTTGCTGAAGTAGGCGAGGTCGACTTCGGTCAGCCAGGCCGGCAGCGGCCGGTCGCGATCGCCGCCGTGCAGAAAACCCTTGCCTTCCTCGACGAACTGATGCGCCGACGGGTCGGAGAAGCCGCGGCCGGCGAGCACGGTGCGCATGGTGTGCGCGACGTCGCGCTCGAACTCGGCTTCGGCAACGCCCGGCGGCTGAAAATATTGCCAGTAGAAATTGGTGATGCCGTTCTGGCTCAGCGTCTCCAGTGGCCGGCCGCGGCCGCGGACCGGCGGCGGCACGCTGAGGCCGGCGACCTTCGTGAAGATGTCCGGGCGGAACATGGCACAGTGCCAGGCGACGGGCGCGCCCCAGTCGTGGCCGACCACGACAGCCTGCTTCTCGCCGAGCGCTGCGACCAGCGCGACGATGTCGCCAACATTGTGGAAAATCGTGTAGGCGCCGACGTCCGAAGGCGCCGACGTGCGGCCGAAGCCGCGCATGTCGGGCGCCACCACGTGGAATCCGGCTGCCGCGAGCGCCGGAATCTGGTGCCGCCAGGAGTAGGACAGTTCCGGCCAGCCATGGCACAGAACGGCCAGCGGACCTTCGCCCTGTTCGAGCAGGAACATCTCGATGCCGTTGACGGCAATCGTGCGTGAGGATGACATTGCTTTTTCGTTTCTCGCAGGGATTCGCGGTGGCGGGACGCAGCCACGATAGGGGCGCTCCGTGCCTACCGCAAATCGGATCGGGACGGCCCGCATGCCCGCCAAAAGCCGTGTTGTTCCGGTCTTCTGCAACTGTTAGAACGCCGCTCCCTGAGGACGTGAACTATGGCCGGCAAACCTTCGTTTTTGCACAGATTCCGGCTCGTCCCGCCCGCCTTGCGGCGGCTCGTGGCAGCAGGCCTTGCCCTGACCGTCGCCCTGGCACTCACCTCTGACGGGGCGGTCTACGCCGCCAACAACAGCGTGCAGGGCGGCAAGAAGGACGAGCACGCCTTCGACGGCGATGCGCCGACCGCGATCCTGATGGAAGCCAGCTCCGGCAGCATCCTGTTCGAGAAGAACGCGGACGAACTCCGCGCGCCCTCCAGCATGATGAAGCTGATGACGGCCGCGGTCGTGTTCAATGCGATCAAGGAGGGCAAGGTCAAGCTGACGGACGAGTTCCGCATTAGCGAGGGGGCCTGGCGCAGGGGCGGCGCGCCTTCCGGCGGCTCCACCATGTTCGCCGCCATCAACAGCAAGGTGCCGGTCGAGGACCTCCTGCGCGGCGCGATCATCCAGAGCGGCAACGATTCCTGCATTGCGCTGGCCGAAGGCATCTCCGGCAATGAGCGCATGTTCGCCAACGACCACATGACCAGGCGGGCGCGCGAGCTGGGGTTGACCAAGTCGACCTTCGGCAATGCCAGCGGGCTGCCCGATCCCAACAACAGGATGACGGTGCGGGAGCTGGCGAAACTCGCGCGGCATCTGATCCTGGACTTTCCGGAGTTCTACAAGCTCTTCAACGAGCGCGAATTCACCTGGAACAAGATCCGCCAGCAGAACCGCAATCCGCTGCTCAATTCGCTGAGCGGTGCGGACGGGCTGAAGACCGGCTACACCAAGGAAGGCGGCTACGGCATGGTCGGCTCGGCGGTGCAGAACGACATCCGGCTGATAGTCGTCGTCAACGGGCTGGACGATTCCGATGACCGCGCCCAGGAAGCCAAGAAAATGCTGGAATGGGGTTTCCGCAATTTCGAGGCGCGGACCTTGTTCGCCGAAAACCAGCAGGTCGGCTACGCGCGCGTGTTCGGCGGCGAGAGCCGCCATGTGAAGCTGGCAAGCCCGGAGGCGATCAAGGTGATGGTCCCGAAGAGCGGCAACGAGAAGCTGATCGCGCGCATCGTCTATAGCGGCCCGGTGCGGGCGCCGGTCCAGCAAGGACAGAAAATCGGCGTGGTCCGCGTCTGGCGCGGCGACAAGATCGCGATGGACGCGCCGGTGTTTGCCGCGGAGTCGGTCGGCACCGGCTCGACCATGCGCCGTGCCGTCGATGGTGCGAGCGAGCTCGTCATCGGCCTGTTCCGCGCCAGCGCCGCGAAGTTGTGATCATGGGAGAGGCAGCAGCAGTCAGGCGGCCGGGCGGACGCGGCAAGTTCATCTCCTTCGAGGGAGGGGAGGGCTCGGGCAAGTCGACCCAGATCAGGATGCTGGCCGACCGGCTGGCGGCGGCCAAGCTGCGCGCCATCGTCACCCGCGAGCCCGGCGGCTCACCGGGGGCCGAGGTGATCCGGCACGTCGTACTGTCGGGGATGGGCAAGCTGCTCGGGCCGGATGCGGAGACGCTGCTGTTTGCGGCGGCCCGCGACGATCACGTCCGCACCGTGATCCAGCCGGCGCTCAATCAAGGCACCTGGGTGCTGTGCGACCGCTTCTCGGATTCGACACGCGCCTACCAGGGCCGGCTCGGCAATGTGTCGCCCGGCGTGCTCAACGCCATGCAGCGGGTGACCATCGGCGATCTCAAGCCGGACCTGACCATCATCCTCGACGTGCCGGTCGAAATCGGGCTGCAGCGGGCGGCGGCAAGGCGCGGAGAGGGCGCGGCCGACCGCTTCGAATCCGAGGACATCAAGTTCCACCAGGACCTGCGCGAGGCCTACCGGCAGATCGCCGCCGAGGATCCCAACCGCTGCGTGCTGATCGACGCGACGCCGCCGCCCGAGGCGGTCGCAGCGCAGGTGTGGACGGCGCTGCGCGACCATCTGTTCGCGATGGCGACGTCATCGGCATGAGCGCGCGCAAGACATCGGAAGAGACCACCGTTAGACATCCGCGCGAGACCACCGAGCTGTTCGGGCATCGCGAGGCGGAGGCGGCGCTGCTTGCCGCCTATCGCAGCGGAAGGATTCCGCACGCCTGGCTGATCGGCGGCGCCCCGGGCATCGGCAAGGCGACGCTGGCCTACCGCATGGCGCGTTTCGTGCTGGCGCATCGCCAGGCGCTGGCGCCATCCGTGCAGCGCGCGCCGACGCTGGCCGTCGATCCCAATGACCCCGTCGCCCGGCAAGTCGCGGCCGACTCCCATGGCGGCCTGCTGGTGCTGGAGCGCGGCCTCAACGACCGCGGCGTGCTGCGCACGGTGATCACGGTGGACGAGACGCGCGAGACGATCGCGTTCTTCGGATCCACCGCGGCAGTGGAGGGCTGGCGGGTCTGCATCGTCGATACCGTCGACGAGCTCACTCCCAACGCGGCGAATGCGCTGCTCAAAATCCTCGAGGAACCGCCGCAGCAATCGCTGTTCCTCCTCGTCAGCCACGCGCCGGCGCGGGTGCTGCCGACCATCCTGTCCCGATGTCGCAAGCTGCCGCTGCGGCCGCTTGC
>NZ_JBQTHN010000167.1:0-12012 GCF_052389815.1 Bradyrhizobium sp.
GCGTTTCGCCCGGTGACTTTATTTGAGCATGATCCTGATCGGAAAACCGGTCACCCACTTTTCCGGGATCATGCTGTCACCTGACGCAGCAAGCGGCCCATCGCAACCCGCACCACGTTTCGTGACGATCGCGAAACGTCCCTCACGGTGGCGCGGGCTGGACGAGGTCATGCAGCAAATCAGAATTCAGGTAAAGAGAAATTTTTTTCTGTTTTTTGCTTGACAAAAGAATTCCGGAAAAACGAAGGTGATTTGCCCTTCGTATTGATTTGTCGCAGGGAGTGGCGCGGGCCTGGTTGGCGGGGAGGGCGGCGTCGCCGGGAGCGATCATGACGCCGGCGTTGCCGGAACCCGTCTGCTGCGCTGCGTCACGATGCGGAACGCGCGGCCGAACGCGCCCGCTTCTTCCACGGCTCGCGGCCTTGGGATTCTATGTACAGAAGCCGGTGCAACTCCGGTTCATAAAGGGAAAGCAGCCGTTTCGTGAAAGCCGACGGATCAACCTGAAGCGCGTGAGCCCATGCCTCCAGCTTGGAGGTCGGAAGCCGGCAGAAGCCGGTCTCAACTTGCGAAATGAAGGCGTAATACTTGATGCCGAGCAGCTCTGCGAGCTCGAGTTGCGTCAAACCTGCCGTTTGTCTCAGCTGCCTGAGCCAGGCACCCGCCTCCTTCCACCGCCGCGGACTTGACTGGTGTTTCATAAATACTAGACTATCAGGCTATGCACTATTGATAAATAAATTCCGGGTTCGGCAATGGCTCGAAGGATCTCCCGGCGAATTGGCAACGGATCGGCCCCCTTTGGTTTGCGCTCGGGTCACGCCGGCGTTCCTCGAGGGCCGACGGCGGTTTTTGCCGGCGCGGTGGTCGCGGGTTTCGCGGCCTGGGGAATCTTCCAGGCCACGTTGCCGGCCGATCTGGTCATGCCGCTCGTGGCTACGGCCTTCTTCGTACTTGCTGCCGTACTCGGGCCGCTCGCGTGGCTTCGCAGGGAAATGAGTCCTCTCAACGTCACCTACACCGATGTCGTGGGCGCGCTGACATTGATCGGCGTCTTTGCGGCGGCGGCGATCGAGCCGGAGCAAATGCTGCGGCTGATCGAGGGCGGCATGAATCCGAAATTGGAAAGGTAATCGCACAACTCGAAAAACGTACCAGGCCGGGCCCCTCTGGCAGCTGATGAAGCTGCGATGTCGGACTGGATGAGGAGTGGCCCTTGGAAACCCGCAACCGCGCAAATCCCTTCGGGCCGAGTGCCGGCGTGGCATCACGCTCGCACCCTGCAGATCTGCCCTCCTCTTCGCACGTCGAACGACTGGTTCTGGGAGATCTGTCATGAATGTAATTGAAAAGCCGCCGATCATCGCAGCAAGCCTGAACGTTGCGCAACAGCCGCATCACCAGCGGGCAGAAGCAGTCATTCGCGAACTCAAGTCGAATGCTCAGCGGGGGCTCACGCAGGCAGACGCGCAGCAGCGGCTCGAACGACACGGACCGAACGAATTGAAGGGCGCAAAGGAGACGCCCTGGTGGCGGCGGCTCCTCGAGCAGTTCGAGAATGTGCTCGTCATCATCCTGCTCGTCGCCATCGTCATCTCCACGATCGAGTGGGCGCTGCAGGATCCGCGAGAAACTGCACTTCCCTACGAAGCGATCGTCATCAGCATCATCGTGATCCTGAACGCCATCCTCGGTTTCGTCCAGGAGGCACGCGCCGAGAAGTCGGTGCGAGCGCTGATGGCGCTAGCTGCGCCGGAAGCAAGCGTGGTGCGCGACGGTGAGCGGCGGCGCGTTCCAGCGCGCGAGGTCGTGCCAGGCGACGTGGTTCTCATCGAAGCGGGCGACAAGATTCCGGCAGACGCGCGGCTGATCGAGGACGCCAACCTCCACACGGACGAGGCGCCGCTGACCGGTGAAAGCATGCCCGTTGCAAAGGACCCGCGCCCGCTCAGCGGTGATATCGGCCTCGGCGATCGGTTGAACATGTTGTTCGCTGGAACGGTCGCAACTTACGGCCGCGGCCGCGCCGTCATTGTCGCCACCGCTATGCAAACCGAAGTCGGCAAGATCGCCGGCCTGCTCGAGGCGGCCGAGAAGGATCCAACGCCGCTACAGCAGGAACTCGACCGCACGGGCAAGCGGCTGACGATCATCATGCTCGGTATCTGCGCCCTCGTGTTTGCTGCCGGGTTGTTCAGTGCCAAGGTATTCACGCTCAATATCGTGCTGAGCATGTTCCTGTTCGCGGTCGCTCTCGCTGTCGCCGCCATTCCGGAAGCGCTTCCGGCGATCGTTACAATCGGCCTTAGCCTCGGTGTGCGGCGGATGGCGGCGGCGCATGCGATCGTGCGAAAGCTGCCGGCCATCGAAACGCTCGGCGCGGCCACGGTGATCTGCTCGGACAAGACTGGCACGCTCACGCGCAACGAGATGACGGTTCGAGCCATCTATTGCGGCGCATCCATCACCGACGTGGGCGGCAGCGGATATATTCCGGAAGGCGCGTTTACCTCCGACGGCAAGCCCCTCGCCAAAGGCTCACCCGTTCATCGTTGCCTGAAAAAGACCTTGACGGCGGCGGCCCTGGTCAACGACGCCGCGCTCAGCAATGCCGAGGGCCGCTGGAGCGTCCAAGGCGACCCGACCGAGGGCGCCCTAATCGTCGCCGCTCGAAAATTCGGCATCACCGAACAGGCGCTGGCCAAACGTCCGCGCGTTGCGGAAATCCCGTTTACCTCTGAACGCAAACGGCACACGACGGTGCATGCCGATCCGGACAAGTCCGGACACGTCGATGTCATGGTAAAAGGGGCGCCGGAGGTCCTTCTGTCGAGATGCCGGTTTGTCCTTCAGGATAACCAGCCAGTCGAACTGACGGAGACGCTACGCAGCAGCATCGCGCAGCGAAACGAAGCACTGGCAAGTCAGGCATTGCGCGTGCTGGCCATTGCCACTCGCAGCCTGAGGGCCTCCGATCTGGGCATCGACCTGCAAAGCCCAATGGACATCGAGTTGCCGGAATCCTTGGAGGAGGAGCTGGTGCTGCTCGGCCTGGTCGGCATGATTGATCCGCCGCGTGCAGAGGTGAAGAACGCCGTTGAAGTCGCCAGGCGAGCACATATCCGAACGGTGATGATCACCGGCGATCATCCCGCAACCGCCGCGGCGATCGCCACCGAGCTCAACATCCTTGAGCCGGGTGCCCGCGTGGTCACGGGCAGCGAACTGCGCACTCTCGACGACACGCAGCTGGACGCAATCGTTGAGAACGTGCGGGTATTCGCCCGCGTCGATCCCGACCACAAGCTGCGGATCGTGCAGTCATTGCAGCGCAAGGGACACATCGTTGCCATGACCGGTGACGGCATTAACGATGCGCCTGCGCTGAAGACAGCCAACATCGGGATCGCCATGGGCATTACCGGTACCGACGTTTCCAAGGAAGCCGCCGACATGGTGCTGACCGACGACAACTTCGCCAGCATCGTAAGAGCGATCGAAGAAGGTCGGGGCGTCTACGACAATATCCAGAAGTACCTCCTGTATCTACTCTCCACGAACTCCGGAGAACTCATGACGATGTTCGCCGGTGTGATGTTTGCCGGCGCGCTGGGGCTGATCGCGTTCGACGCCGGGCTTTTTCTGCCGCTGCTGGCAGCACAGCTGCTTTGGATCAACCTGGTCACCGATGGGCCGCCCGCGCTTGCACTCGGCGTTGACCCCAAGGATCGTGATGCAATGATGCGGCCGCCGCGCAAGCACGGCTCGGGCATTCTGCTCAACGAGGATTGGGTGCGCCTTGTCTGCGTTGGATTGGTGATGATGGTTGGCACCGTCGCCTTGCTGGATGCGTACTATCCAGGCGGCCTGTTCTCACCGTTCGCAACTGGAACGGCCCCCAATGCGTTTGACGAGGCGCATGCCCGCACCATCGCCTTCACGACCTTGATGCAGTTCCAACTCTTTGACGTCTATAATTGCCGCTCTCGTCGTCGAAGCGCCTTCATTGGTTTACTCGAGAACAAGTGGCTGCCGCTTTCGATAGCTTTCGCGCTCGGTACGCATATCCTGGTCGTTTACGTGCCATCCTTGCAGGCGGCATTTCACACCGTTCCGCTTTCGCTGCAGGACTGGGTGATCGCAATGATGGTAGCGGCCTCGTTGATGGCGGCAATGGAGATCGCCAAGGTCTTTCTGCGCAAGTACCGGCCGGAGCCGCACTGACATGCGGCGCCGGTTCGGAACTCGCGCTCAATGCACCGGATGGTTGGCCGAGCCCTGACTGATCCTGCCGTCGGCGTTCAGCCGCAGGTATTCGCAGATCCTGGCGCCGCGCTCGTTCTCGTAGTGCACGACGAGGCTGTCGGGGCTGACATAGACGTCGATCAGCCTGAAGTGCAGGTTGGGCAGGAGATCCAGCCCCTTGCGCCAATAGGTGCGCAAGCGGTCCTTGCCGCGCAGGGTGCCCGTGGGATCGAGGCCGAGCAGGGGGATCCTGTCCGAGGTCATCTCGGCCTCGTCGGCATAGAGCGCGAGGATGCGGTCGAGGTCGTGCGAGTTCCAGGCGTCGATCCATTGCCGGCCGAGGGCGGCGCAGTAGGCGGGGTCGTGGTGTGGTAGGGCCATTGGTTCCTCCCGTTGTTATATAGGTCAGTATTACTGACCTATATGGAATGTCCATCTGGAGAACCGGAACGTCTGGCCCGCACTGCCTGCATGCCTGCACAAGCATGTGGGCTGCCCGGATGCCGTTATTGCGACCAGGGCCGGGGTCGCGTATCTGCTTGCCATGACAGCAACACAGAAAGCCCAACAGCCGACGGCATCAGTGGCCTCGGCGCATGAGAAGATTCTGATCGTCGATTTCGGCAGTCAGGTGACGCAGCTGATCGCGCGCCGGGTGCGCGAGGAGGGCGTCTATTCCGAGATCGTGCCGTTCCAGAAGGCGGAAGCCGCTTTCCACGAGATGAAGCCGAAGGCGGTGATCCTCTCCGGCGGCCCGGAATCCGTGCACGAAGCAGGCTCGCCGCGCGCACCGCAGGCGATCTTCGATTCCGGAGTTCCCGTGCTCGGCATCTGCTACGGCCAGATGACCATGGCCGCCCAGCTCGGCGGCGAGGTCGAGGGCGGCCATGACAGAGAATTCGGCCGCGCCGACGTCGAGGTGAAGGGCGCGAGCCAGCTGTTCGACGCCACTTGGGAGAGGGGCGGCAAGTACCAGGTGTGGATGAGCCATGGCGACCGCATCACCAAAATGCCGCCGGGTTTTGTGGTGGCCGGCACCTCGCCGAATGCGCCGTTCGCGGTGATCCAGGACGAGAAGCGGAAGTATTACGGGCTGATGTTCCATCCCGAAGTGGTGCACACGCCCGACGGCGCCAAGCTGCTGCGCAACTTCGTGCGCAAGGTGGCAGGCCTTCACGGCGACTGGACCATGCGTGCCTTCCGCGAGGAGGCGATCGAGAAGATTCGGAAGCAGGTCGGCAGGGGCAGGGTGATCTGCGGGCTCTCCGGCGGCGTCGACTCGGCGGTGGCGGCCGTGCTGATCCACGAGGCGATCGGCGACCAGCTTACCTGCGTGTTCGTCGACCACGGCCTGCTCCGGCTCGACGAAGCCAAGACCGTCGTCGAACTCTTCCGCGGCCACTACAACATCCCGCTGGTTCACGTCGATGCCTCGAAGCAGTTCCTCGGCGAGCTCGAAGGCGTCACCGACCCCGAAGTGAAGCGCAAGACCATCGGCCGCCTCTTCATCGACGTGTTCGATGCGGAGGCGAAGAAAATCGGCGGCGCGGAGTTTCTGGCGCAGGGCACGCTCTACCCCGACGTGTTCGAGAGCGTTTCCTTCACCGGCGGGCCCTCGGTGACGTTCAAGTCGCACCACAATGTCGGCGGCCTGAACGAGCGCATGAACATGAAGCTGGTCGAGCCCTTGCGCGAGCTGTTCAAGGACGAGGTGCGCGCGCTCGGCCGCGAGCTTGGCCTGCCCGAAATCTTCGTCGGCCGCCACCCGTTTCCCGGCCCGGGCCTTGCCATCCGCTGCCCCGGCGACATCACGCGGGAAAAACTCGACATCCTGCGCAAGGCCGACGCCGTCTACATCGACCAGATCAGGAAGCACGGCCTCTACGACGAGATCTGGCAGGCCTTCGCCGTGCTGCTGCCGGTGAAGACGGTCGGCGTGATGGGCGACGGCCGCACCTACGACTACGTCGTGGGTCTCCGCGCCGTCACCTCCACCGACGGCATGACCGCGGACTTCTACCAGTTCGACATGAAGTTCCTGGGCGAGACCGCGACGCGCATCATCAACGAGGTGAAGGGCGTGAACCGCGTGGTGTACGACGTGACGAGCAAGCCGCCGGGGACGATTGAGTGGGAGTGAGGGGGCGTAGAATTAGGAAGAACTGGGATAGTGTCGGACAGGATTGCGAGACGGAATTAATAATCCGTATTCGATAGACACCAAGAGATATGGCGCCTGAGATTGTCGAAATTCAATGGATGCTGCGGAACCAGTTTAAGACGTTCTCGGAGCCGCCGAGCGTTGATGCATCGCCGTAGAGGCCGGCGAGGAATGTGCCGCGATGACTGCCGCCGGCGACCGGAACCCCAGTGGCGAGCTTGCCGCCAGCCGACAGCGCACGGGACACCATAGCGGGATGGATCGCTTCGTCGGCAAGGCCATAGTGGAAGCGGATAGGGGAATCGTAATTCCAATAGGAGGCGCGATTGGCGGCGAAGTGCCGAAGAAACGCACTGTTCCGAACGTCTGTGAAGCTGTCGAAAAAACCGGGAATTAACAGATCCGTGCCGGTCGGAAACGGCTTGCTCTGATCGAAGTCGAGTTTGTAGTCCTTCCAGAACTTCAGAGCGAAATCATGATATTCGGGTCGGATGGCGCTCCTCATCAAGCCGTTCAGGCCGTATTGTAGTTCGTAGCTTCCCAGCGCGACGATCATGCAGAGTGATATCCAGTTCGGCCGCGCCGGATAGGACGTCACGCCCGTGGGCAGGGTAAATGTCCGGACACCAGCCCAGAAACTCCATGCCTCATTCAAATCATTGAACGGACTGGCGACCGCCGTCCCCGTCAGTGGGCGGGACTTCGCGCGCAGCGCCTGATGCAGCCACTGCGTATTGAGCGCACCCTGCGACCAACCGTGAAGGAACAGCTTCGACGGCCTGAGGCCCAGTGACCGCATGGCCGCCTGCCCAGCGGCAAGGACATCGACGCAGGTTCGTACGCTCACGTCCTTGACCGCATAGCCTTCTCCACGGTCGCCGCGGAACGGCCCCTTGCCGACGTAGTCGGCGGCGATGACGGCATAACCTTGGCCGGCAAAGCGTTGAACGTTGAAGAGCGTTTCCAGCGAGTCCGCCGCATCCGTCAACTCGTACGCAGGGTCCGCAAGAAGCGTCAGGTTCGAAGGCACCTGATCGAAGGACAGGATGGTGCCGTGCTGCCAGGACAGCAGCGGCAATTCTCTTTTGATGCCGACCGGCAGCGCCAACAGACCGCTGATCTTGAGCTTTTCGCCCGTTTCGGGGACGACTGTATGCGTGACGATACGATGGAGATCGACGTCAAATCGCGCGCCATCTGTTTTCGCATCGAAAGCCGGCAGGATGACGGGTTTGTTAAACAGGGGATAGGCCTTGGCTACCAGCGTATCCAGTCGCTGGCTGCTCACACGGCACGAGCGATCAATACCTGACGTCCCGATGTCGCGTTTGCGTGCCGCTTGTGCCGTGGCCGCGCCCGCATCGGACAATCCAGCCGCCATCGCGCCGGCCGCCAGGATGAAGGAACGTCGCAGCTTGTCGACATCGTCTTTCGGCGAACGCCATTCCTTCATATCGGACAGGCTTGCAACAAACTTTGGAAGAGATGCCATGGCGAAATTTTCCAATTTGTACCAGATCACAGCTTAGCGTCATTCCAATTGACGGATGATGAATCGTGCGGTGATGCGGCGATAGCGAACGACGGCGGATCGTGCTGGTGGCGCTGACGGGTGACAGTGCACTTAATCCCATAATCCCACACAGCGGACCGGGCCGGAGCGCCGCGATCTTGCAATCGGTTACATATAGGCGTATGTAATCACGATGACCCACATCAGTATCCGCGATCTTCAGAAGATTTCCGGCGAGGCGATAGGGGCGCTTGCCGGGCCGACGCCTGTGAAATCGGGCGAGCGGACGGTCGGGCTGCTGATCCCCATGAAGTCGGCCGATCCGGATCGTCTTGCTGCCGTGTTGAAGCGGGCCGCAGCGCTGGCCAGGGGGCGTGACGCGGCCGCGGACGATGCGGCGCTCGCCGCATTCGGCGATGTCGATCCGGTCGATTGGTCGGTCGCGGCCGTAAAAGCCCTGACCCGCAAGTCGAAGGCGTGAGACGTCCGTCCACGACGATCGTCATCGACGCGGCCATTCTGGTCGCAGCCGTTCGAGGCCGAAATGCGGGTGCGATCCTGAAAGCCGCCGAGAGCGCGATCCTGGTCACCACGGATCGTGCGGTTCAGGAAGCTCGCCGGCGCATCGAGCTCGGATTGAAGCGCCCGGAGCTGCTCGACGTTCTCGACGATCTGGCGGAGTTGCTCACGGTCGTTCCCGTCGCCGCGCTGGAGCCTGTCCTTGCCCGATGCGAAGAGGCCCTTCGCGACGCGGTGCCGAGCCGTAACGGTTCAGTCCGCGGCGCCCCTGTGCTTGCGCTGGCCTGGAGTGTCGAGGCTGACGTCTGGACGACGGATCGCGACTTTGCGGGAACGGGTGTCGCGACCTGGTCGACGCCGAACCTGATGCGAGGACTTACCGAAGCCGGCGCGGGATAGCGGTCACATGGATCGTCGCGTAGCGCCCCGGCGAGGGCCGCCGCAGCCGGTCACTTGCCACGAAACGGATTGGATATCCGCAATCCCTCGTCGAGCTTCATGCCATGCTGCATGTCCTCCGACCAAAGGGTGTCGCAACCCGCGTCAAGTGCCGAGGCGGCAATCATCGAGTCGTAGATTGAAAGGCCGTATCGTTCGGCAATTCGGAGCCCGGCGTCGTGAGTCTCGACGGTGACGGGATGAACCGTCAACAGGCCGCGCAACGTGCCCAGCAATGCATGGGTCTCGTCCCAGGACATCTGCATTTTCCGGCGTGCCACGTTGGCCAGTTCGTTCAGAACTTGCACGCTGATCGAGCCGCCGCCAGCGACGATCGCTTCCGCACGATTGGCCTTCGAGGCATCGCCGGAGGCGAGGTAGACGAGGACGTTGGTATCGAAAAAACTAACGGGCATTCGCCTCGTCTCTGTCGAACCTGAAATCGGCGGGGAGACGGCCGCGGAATGCGCGCAGCCGCTTCAACAGCTCGTCGCGCCCGGGCTTGCGCGCCACGCCGAACTGTCGCCCGTCAGCGACGTGGATTTCGATTTCGTCGCCTTCCTTGAGCCCGAGCGCTTCGACCACCACGGCGGGAAGGCGAACCGCGAGGCTATTCCCCCATTTTGCGACTTGCATGCCCAGGTTCTCCATAGATATACATGGTATGAAATGTATATCTATTTCTATGCGAAAGTCAAGTTGACCGACGGGCGGCGGGCTTCGCAAACCGCTGACCCGGCCCAGGCCTCGCCATCCGCTGCCCCGGCGAAATCGCCAGGGACAAGCTCGACACTGCGCAAGGCCGATGCCGTCTATATCGACCAGATCAGGAAGCACGGCCTCTACGACGAAATCTGGCAGGCCCTCGCCGTGCTGCTGCCGGTGAAGACCGTCGGCGTGATGGGCGACGGCCGCACGTATGACTACGTCGTGGGCCTCCGCGCCGTGACCTCCACCGACGGCATGACCGCGGACTTCTACCAGTTCGACATGAAGTTTTTGGGCGAGACCGCCACGCGCATCATCAACGAGGTGAAGTGCGTCAACCGCGTGGTGTACGACGTGACGAGCAAGCCGCTCGGGACGATTGAGTGGGAGTAGGGGCGGCGGTAACCGGTGTGATCAAGTGCTCTTGCGTAGTGTTCGTCCCCAACTGTTGCAGATCGCCGGCAACCGGCCCTATTAGCCAACTTCGCGTTTGGCTTCGGTCAGAAGCTCGGACACGCTCTTGTCGCTGTTGCCGGCGGTGCCGGTGTCGGCAGGGAAGGCCTTCGGCGGGGCGATGGCACCATGCCGCCAGATGGCGGCGATGAGGATGGGCAGCAGCGCAATTGCGACAATCATGGCCAGCGTATCGTTCGGGTGGAACAGGGCCACGAACGAGATCGCCGCCATCAGGATGCGCAGCAACACGTCGCCGAAAGCGCTTTCGAGGCATCGTCCGTACAGCGCAAAGGCGACGCCGCACGTTCCCACGGTCACCAGCAGGACATCGGCGATCTGCCGCCAGCCGGGATGCAAGGCCATATCCGATCGGGTGAAGACCGCAAATGTCATCAGCGTGATGGGCAAACAGATTTTGAGTGCCTCCCACATGGTTCGCATGAACGACGCATTGGCAATTCGTGCGGAAACCGCGGCGGTGAGCGAGGTCGGCGGCGACAGCTCGCCCCAGACCGACAAGAAGAATACGAAGAAATGCGCAACCCACGGATTGATGCCGAGCTGCAGCATCGGCGGCACAATGATAACTGCGCCGATGATGTAGGTTGCGGTCGGCGGCAGGCCGGTGCCGAGGAACCAGCCAAACACCCACGCCATCAGCACCATTGCGATGATGTTCCAGGCGCCGAGATCGAGCAGCATCGCGCCCATCCGGTTGATGAATCCGGTCACCGTGAACAGCCCGATCATGATGCCAAGCGTCGCAAGCAGCAGAGTCAGGTAAGACGTCATTTCAGCATGCGTTTCGATACCGCGCCGGACGTTGCCAAGCAGGGTCTCGTCCCGGAGGGTGGGCTCCTTCAGTGCATATTTGAAATAGAGAAAGGCCGCGATCAGCAGGACGAGCATGGCTGTTGCAGAATAGAGTGCCGCGCGCAGTTCGCCCATTCCGGCCGAGCCCAGCAAATAAACAAGATAGAGTACGGCGCAGAGAAAGATGCCGGTGGTGACCTTGTCGTAGAGCGGCACCTGCGGTCTCTCGATGGGATCGTTCGGCAAAAGGCGCACGGTCAGCAGATGGACCGCAACCGCGATCGAAATGTAGTAGATGAAAGCGAAGCCGAATCCGCGCAGGACGACGTCCCAGTAGGGTACGCCAAGGAATTCCGCCATCAGGAAGGCGGCGGCTCCCATCATCGGCGGGGCAATCAGCCCGCCCATCGAGGCCGCGGTTTCGGCCGCAGCGGCGAAGGCTGGGGGTACACCATTGCGAACCATCAATGGAATGGTGATGGTGCCGACCACGGCGGCGTTCGCCGAGCCGCTGCCACTGATCAGTCCGATCGCGCTCGACCCCACCACCGCGGTTTGCGGAATCAGCCGTCTTGATCGGGCGATCAGTCGCACGACGTTGATCATATGGCGCTGCGCGTCGAAGCCGCTGGCGACGCCGGCGAGCAGCAGGAAGGCGGCGATCAGGGTCAGGGCGAGCTGGCCGTAAATCCCGTAGATGCCGGTCGAGAATTCGACGGTGCTCGACGTGACCACGCGATAGAAGGTGGTGCCGGGATGCCAGAAGAAGTCGAGCGGGCTTAGATATCCGTAGAGCGTGTAGACGACGAGGACGATATTGGTCCAGAAAAGGACCGGATGGGCGAGCCGGGACAGCTCCATCACAAGGAGAAACATGAGCAGGCCGACGATGAAATCCTGCCTTGTATAGGAGCCTTGCTGGTAGATGACGATTTCCTCGAACTGCCACCAGAAGTGCCAGAACGCGTAAAGGCAAATGGCTGTGTATACGGCGACGATGAGTTGATTGGCGATTGGCGGCAGCCATTTGTAAAGATAGCCCGCCTGGTACATGAACAGGATTTGCAGGATCAGCGCGATCGACAGGACACGCGCAACGAGCTCCTGCGGGACGCCAAGGCCCGTGTAGAAGTACCAAACCAACCAGAGGACCTGGATC
>NZ_JBQTHN010000168.1:0-19336 GCF_052389815.1 Bradyrhizobium sp.
TCAGTCAGATTCTTCTTCGATTTCTCGTCTCAGATCGTCCAGACGCTTGCCTTTGTAAGTCCAGGCCCACGGGCCAGATACTGACGGCCAACCGTCTCCGAGCGCGTTGTGTGCTTGAAGCGCGGCATCTGATAACGAGGTGACATCGCCCAAGTAATTCACCTTGTTGCCATCGTCCACGGTGGTGCAGATAATCTTGAAATCCTTGGCAAGCTGAAGTTCGGTACCCGGCGCAATTCCGAGCATCGAGAGGCGGAAACGGCTTCGGCGCTTGGCTGCTTCCACCTCGGCCTTGATCTCGGTGGTTTCAAATATCTCGTCCCCCAGTTTCACCTCGCGGATTTCGGCCAAAGATAACGCAGCTTTTGCGCGCTCGGGAGCAATGCGAAAAAACTCTCGGCCCTTGCTTATTCGATGGTCGCCGAAAGCATCGTGGAGCTTGCTCTCGACGACGTCGCAATTGGTAACTTCGCAAGCGTAAAACAGCTCAAATGGCAGCGGCACGCCTGTCGTATACAATTGCTTTATTCGCGAGGCCAATTCCGTGTTGGTGCAGCCAATCTTGATCAGCCCTGGCATGGCCTCGTTTGTCAGAATGTACACGATGTCAGCCACGCAGCTCTCCCCCGAAGAGTTTTTCTGGCTCCAGTGCTCAAGATAGCCGGTAGGTTGCAGGATATCGAGTCTTCGCGCCGCGTTTAGGTGTATCGCTAAACCGGGCCGTTGCCGAATTCTCATCACGCTCCCGACTGGAGCCTCTGGCTGGGGCGGGAGGGATTGAACCTCCGAATGGCGGAATCAAAATCCGCTGCTTGCCTCCTGGCTACGCCGCAAAAGCCGACCGGTCGGTGAGAACTTTGCCGGGATTAACCAATGACACCAAGTGCTTCGCCTGATACGATGGATCATGCGCCGCGATGAAGCCCTGAGACGCCTGCGTGAGAACCGCGAGAGCCTCGCCGCTCTCGGGGTCGTGCATGCCTATCTGTTCGGCTCGGTCGCGCGCGACGCGGCGACGGCCGACAGCGACATCGATGTGATGGTCGATCTCGACGAGGGGCCTTCCGGCCGCAAGCCGCTGTTCAGCGCCTTCGACGTCGGCGGCATCCGCAGCGAATTGGCCGGCATTTTCGGCCGTCCGGTCGATCTCGTCGTGCGCCGCGACGCCCTGCGGCCCGGCCGCCGCCTGCGCGCGGCGGCGGAAAACCAGCTGGTCGATGTCTTCTGAACCGGACAAGGTCGCGCTCGCCGCCATCGAGGCGCGGGACAATGTGCGGCTGATCCGGGAATGGTCGGCGGGCCAGGACCTCGAAGCGATCCGGGCTGACCGCAAGACGCGCTACGCGATCGAGCGCGCCTTCATCGCGATCGACGCCGCGGTCCGCGACATCCCTACTGAGGTGCTCGCCGCACATGGCATTCCCGCGAAGATGATCGCAGGATTCCGCAATGCGCTGGCGCATACCTACGACGATATCCTCGACGAGCGCGTCATGCTGACGATCAGCGACGACCTTCCGGCGCTCGATGCCGCACTCGCCCGCATACTCGAAACAAGGTAGGACGGGATAGATAGATAGCGGCCTTCTGGCTGGGGGCGGGAGGGATCGAACCTCCGAACGGCGGAATCAAAATCAGTTTGATTATCCAACGATTTCAAGGCGTATTTGGAAGAAGCGGTCAAAACACGCTTCAACAATCTCAATAGGTTGGCAGCCGCTTCCAGATATGGAGGCAGCCCTCCATCGAGGCTACCGTCCACGCAAACTCTCGGCTATCGCCGAAAGCACATCGGCCAGTTGCTTCGCCATTTCCGGTGGCGGCAGCGGAACCCTGAGGTTCTGCGCGCCGGTGCGCGGATCACGTTCGATCCATGGCTGTGCTTCGGAGCCGTTCGACGCCGCGATGGCGCCAACGAACTGTGCCCCCATCTGCAGCAGCACCTGCCACGGATCAGGAGATGCCTCGCGCAACCCGTGCCCGGCTTCGCCGGCCTCCGCGACGTCCATCTCGCCAGCGCCGGCATCTGGATCTGCATCGACCGCGCCGACCGATTGTCCGCTGGTGGCGTCGTCGACTCTTCCAGCCTCCTCAGCAGGAGAGATGGCCTCGCCTACGCCCATAGTTCCTGTGACAACTTCCACATCCTTCAGGAAGCGGGTAAGCCGCGACCCGCCAAGCGAAATCTCGCCATTGCCACCGTCGAGGATTCCTTCCGACAACGAGCGCTTGAACGCCAACACCGAAAGGATGCCCTCTTCGATCGATCCTTTCGCAACGAAATTGATGACCTGAACCGGCCGCGCCTGGCCGAGCCGATGGACGCGTGCGATGCGTTGTTCGAGCACGGCCGGATTCCATGGCAGATCCATGTTCACCAGTGTCGAAGCGTGCTGCAAATTGAGACCCGTGCTGCCGGCATCGGTCGACAGGAACACGCGACAGGCGGGATCGTCGCGAAAGCGCTGAATGAGATCCGGCCGCTTGTCCGACGGCACGCCGCCATGGAAACTGACATAGCCGATCCCACGCGCCTCCAAGCGGCGGATGAGGATGTCGTGGGTCCGGGTCCATTGCGAAAAGACCACGGCCTTGGCCTCCGGCGTCACAATCAACTGCTCGAGTAGCGCCGCCAGTTCGTCGGCCTTGACGCCGTGGTCGGTCTGTTGATCCAGCAGATAGGTGCTGTTGCAGGACATGCGCATGTTCTGAAGGGCACAGGTCAGGCGCCGTTGATCCTTGTCCGAGAGAAACCTGGTCTTGCGCCAGCGCTGGACAATCCTGGCCACGATATCCGCGTTTTCCTGATGATAGAGCTTTTGCGGCTCGGTCATCGGTACCAGCACGTTTTGATCCGTCCGGCTGGGCAGTTGCTGCAGCACCTCCGGCTTGCGCCGGCGGATCATGATGGGCGCCAGGGTTTGGCCGATCTTCTCCAGCCTCCTGTAACCGGTGACGCGGCCGGCCTCGTCCTTGACCTGATGTTCGTGCAGGAGCTTCCAGGTTGGGCCCAGCCGGTGCTGATCGACGAATTGCACGATCGAGATCAGTTCTTCCAGCTTGTTCTCCAGGGGCGTTCCGGTCAAAACGATCGCGTATGGACTGTCGATGCGTTTCAAGGCTCGCGCGGCAACCGTGCTCCAATTCTTTACACGCTGAGCTTCGTCGACGATGACCAGTTCGGGTGCCCAGGCAGCGATCAGGTCGAGATCCGGCTGCAGCTTCTCATAGTTCGTAATCTTGCAGAAGTCGTCCAGCCCGTAGTCGTTCTGCCGTTGGGCTCGCCCGCCATTTATGACGCGCGCCGCGCGCTTGCCTCGCCGCCCGGAAAAGCGCGCTATTTCGCTCTGCCATTGGTATTTGAGCGATGTCGGGCAAACCACCAGCACTCGGGATACGCCGAAGTGGCGGGCCAGTATTTCCGTCGCGGCGATCGCCTGGATCGTCTTGCCCAATCCCATGTCGTCGCCGATCAGCGCCCGGCCGGCCCTGACCGCGAACAGCGCGCCTTCGGCCTGGTAGGGATAGAGCGCCACCTTCAGCAGTCCCCGCAGCTTGGAATCGGCGGCACCGCGCGGGAACAATCGCTCGAGTTTCGACGCTCGCCGATCGGCATCCTGCCTTCCAGCGATGAAATCGAGGGCATCGTCATAGGCGCGAAACTCGTGACCACTCTTCGACACCAAAGCCATGAAGCGCTCGAGTTTGCCCAGCCGATCGTCCGCGAGCGTTCCATCATGCTTCATATCGAACAAGCGATCGGCGACCATCCTCACCGCCGGCGGGCAATCCGTCCCGGCGCGGAAGTGCACGCGGCGCTGGCCTGCATTGCGCAAATAGAGTTCGGAAAACGCCGGCTGGTAGCCGCGGGCGAATGCGGCCTTCGCGCCTCGCTTTCCCTCCAATTGGGCGAGCGCGAACTCGAGATGCTTGCAGGTCCCCAACTCATTCGTTGCATAGTCGCGGCATGAGCAGAAATTTCCTCCCGGCCCCAGGCCCCGTACCGCCACGCGGTAACTCGATTTCGAATTGGGATTGGTGACCCGGAACTCGGAGAAGAACGGCTCGCTGCCGAGATTTTCCAGCACGAAGGATTGCTCGCGGCCAAACTGGCGGCGTAAACCGCGCTGCCAATCGGCCGGCGATAGATCAACGGGCGCGTGGGTGCGAGAAAGCTTGGCTTCTTTGTTGGGTTTCACGGAGGGCTCGCAGCTGGGGGTTCCATCGACGCACCCCGCGTTCAGTTCCGACAGGGTTGTCTTGCGACAATGTTGATGGCTGATCCTAGCTCCTGCGCGATTGCGACACACCCCCGGTGAGACCATAATCCACTACGGATCGAACGCGCCCTAGAAGCCAAACTTTGGCTCGCTATACGAGTGCCGCTCTCGGAAAGCCTAGACTCTGTCGAATGCCTGTCTGCCAGGCAGCGAGAAGTCTTCCTCCAATTTCACGATGAACCGAATTTTCGTTGAAATACTTCGTCACCTCCGGCGCCAACTGCGCCAGAACGTCTGCGGCTTGCTCAATGATCTCGCTGATCGCCTGCACGGAAAGATCGCAGCGGGTTTGGCCAAGACGAACCAACGCTTTGCGGTCTGGCCAGTCGGTGGAACCGTTTAGCGTCAGCGCCATGCCATCCTTCGGCAGATACGGCACTGTGCTGACGAGATCGTAGACCGGCGCCAGACGCGCGGGACCGGTCACATCTTCATAGATGACACCGAAGTTCTTCAGATGCGCGTCGCCGTTGCGTAGCGCGCAGTTGAGCACGAACAGCTTGAACAGATCCCCGAGCGCCCTGCGTCGTTCGGCGGGATCGATGAAATCGCGGGCGCGCCTGAACAGCCGCGTTTCATAGCCTCCGTTGTATTTGTCGGTGGAGGGAACACCGTTCAGCACGCAAAAATCCTCGCAGCCCAGATAAGCCCCATCTGGCCCGAGGTCAAAGCGCTGTATCAGGATGGCTGCACCGCTGTCCGAAAGCTGAAAATTCGGAACGGTCAATCCCATGGCCTTTGCGGCCGACAGGCAGAAATGTTCGTTGGCAGCCAGTTCAGGATATTCGCTCGGATCCCAGAACTTTACGATGTGCGTCGCGCTGCGAAAGCTCTGGGACTGGCGATCACCCGTACCTTTTCCAGCGTCATCGACAGCGCGGATCATCACCTTGGGCTGGATGCCCGAAAGCCCTGAATGGACGGCGAACTTCTCAAGAAGAAAAGCGAACAATTCGCCACCGCGCTTTGCGCTGAGGATCTCGTCGATCGACTGGAATGGAACGTCCTCATTTAGCTCGGCATCGAGATCGGAGTAACGGATGCGCCCGATCTGGGTTCGTCCAACAACGGCCAGCAAATCGAGATCGTCAAACGTTCCGGTCGCCTTGGCAAAACTGCGCACAAGGTACGCCCGGAGCGCCCCCTCCGGAAGATTCATGTCGAATATCGGCGCAAGACCGTGTTGCGTATTCCAGGATGCCGTTCGCACCGGCATGGTGATCGAGACTGCACGTCTAGCGCCGACTCTCGGCTCGTAGGCAAAAGCTGTCCCGCGCGGCCCATGGCGACCCAAATGCCCAGCGGGTTGCCGATCAGCCCAGACGCGGAGCATTTAGCGGGCCTCTTCCGCAATCAGATCTTCAAGGGTCGGACGACCGCGATTGAGCTCGGTCAACCGGAGGTCGAGATCCAACGCATTCAAGATGCGTAGCAGATGCTTGAATCCGATCTCAGCAAGGCGCGCGTTCTCCAACGCCTCCAGGCGCGCACGACTGACGCCCGCGGCTTGTGCCAGCTTGTTCTGCGACCACCCCCTGGATTTGCGGGTCGCTTTGACACGCTCACCTAGCTCAATGAGGTCCATCGTCCACTTTTGCTGTTGTTTATAATGGTCAGTATATGTGATCTAGGTAGTATTGACTACTATAATAGGTACATCGCCTCTTATAAAAGGCAGTTTTTCGTTCTGACAATGCCTTCTTAACAAGGCAAGACCCTCTTTAATGCGCGTTTGGAAAGATGCCTCAAGAGGCCTTCTAACGATTTCAATAGCTTGGCAGGCGTTTCCAAATAAAGCGGCCAGCCCGCTCGGTCGCAACGCCCCGGCTCCCGATGCGGAACTTGCGCCCGAGGATCACGACCTCAAGAGATATTTGACGAGCGCGGCAATGCCGAGGACGAGCAGGATGAGAACGAGCGCTCCGACCAGGCCCATCCCCCACCCCATCCCGCCCATCATGTTCATCATACCATCCATCATGCGCTTCACTCCCTAACTGGCTCGATGAGCTGGCGTGTTCATCATGGGCCGCCTGTCCTTACGGCGACGCCAATAGTGGTGACCAAGGCGCCAGGCCTGAACGTCACCACACTACTCCGCGCGCGATCACTGAACCCCGGAAGGGTTGGTTCGCGCGAGTTGGTGAGGCGCCCGTCGTTGCGGGACGGACCGACGCGCCTTGTCACCGGGACGGTGCGCAGAGTAATGATTCCGTCAATCGATACGTAGAGTAGTTGTTCAACTCTTCGGAGCAGCCGACATGCCCACCAATCCCTTTATCGATGCTTGGCATTTCCTGACCGCAACGACGAATGACTATCTCCGTCTGGGAAACTGGCGCTTTCTCATCCTGGCGCTGTTCTGGGCCCTGCTGCTCGCCGGTGTTGCCATCGCCTTCCAGAATTGGCGGGAGGATCCGGCGCAGCGAACCGGCCGACACCTGGGAATCTGGCTGGTCCGAGTCCTGATCGGCTGCATGTGGTTCCAGGGGATGTTGTGGAAACTGCCCCTACCGGTGTCTGACGGTCTGCAATACTGGACCGAACAGGAGACGACGAGCGCAGCCTTCGAGTTTCACCGCACGTTTATGAAGAACGTCGTGTTGCCTCACATGACGGTCTTCGGGCCGATCGTCTTCCTTGCTGAACTGGTGTTCGCCGGATCGATGCTGCTCGGGCTTGCCGTGCGGTTCGTGAGCCTGCTTGCCATCGCCTATACGCTGCAACTCTGGCTCGGCCTCTATGGCAATTCGGCCGAGTGGCCGTGGACGTATATGTTCCTGATCCTGCTGATGTTCCTGTTTGCGCTCGAGGGCGCCGGCCGGAGTCTCGGCCTGGATGCTTGGCTACGCCGCAAGGTGCCCGCCGTGCGCGGCGGGAAAGGACTGATTGGCCGGTTCTTCAACATCGCGGGCTAGTCGCCGCCCGCGATGTTTTGCGTGGATGTTTTGCGTGGGAGACGCGCAGATGATGGCACTGGCCCGCGCAGTAGCGCTTGTTGTGGGGCTGGGCGCAACTTGCGCACAGGGCGCTGAAATTGGCTATCTGGCTCCGCCAGGAGTCCCAGCAGAGGAATTTCCCTCGCCACAGCGCCCGGTAGCGCAGATCGTCAGCCCAAGCCGTTCCGCCGAACAACACCGGGACTCCTTCAATGAGGCCGGTGAGATCGCCCGCATTCTTGAACTCAAGCCAGGCATGACGGTTGGCGACGTTGGTGCCGGCAGTGGCTACCACACGGTCCGGCTCTCGCGCCTCGTCGGCGCCACCGGCTCCGTGATCGCCCAGGACGTCACCCGCGACTATCTCGTCGCGCTTGCAAGGCGAACGGAGCGGCTGGGGCTGAGAAATGTCAAATTCGCGCTGGGCGAGCCGCACGACCCTCGCCTGCCAGCTTCCTCGCTTGATGCCGCGATCCTCGTGCATATGTATCACGAGGTCGCTCACCCCTATGCCTTCCTCTACAACCTCGTGCCCGCGTTGAAGGCAGGCGCGCGGATCGGGATCGTCGACATCGAGAGGCCGACGTCGGAGCACGGCACACCGCTCGCGCTCTTGCGCTGCGAACTGTCCGCTGTCGGCTATCGCGAGATAGCCACACATCAGCTCGCAGGCGATGGCGGATACCTTGCGGTGTTTGCCCCGCGGGAGGAGCGTAAACCTCCCCGGGACATCGTGGCTTGTGGAGATCGCGCCGGCGCGCGCTGACCGCAGCTCCTGAGAACTACTGTCTGCGGGTGGTTCTGAGCTCACGCGCGAGGCGAACAAATGTCGTCGAAATCGACCAGGCCGCCTTGACCCCTGCGACGGGATTGCCCGAGACCTTTGACACCCCGCCAATCCGGCGCCGCTGTCCGACGGCGACCTCGAGCGCCGGCAGGCGGGCGGCGGCGACCCGCATCAGCATTTCCAGGTTCCAGCCATATGTCTCCTCCTTCATGCCGAGGCGCCCGAGTTCGTCCCGCCTGATGGCACGGAACGGCGACATGTCGGTGAAGCTTGCGCCATAGACGAGGCGCAGGAGCACCCTTGCGACATGAGCCGCGACGACCTGCTGCAGCGAAAGACTTCCGGGCTCGCGCGCGCCGCGAACGCGCGAGCCGAGAACGAAAGCGGCTTGCCCAGCGACGATCGGCGACAGCAGATCGGGAATGAACTCCGGGGGATCGCTGCCGTCGCCATCGAGAAAGAGGATGATGTCGGCGTCGTCGCGGACAGCGGCGATGCCTGCCTTGACAGCGCGACCGTAACCACGTCGCGGCTCGACGATTACGCGAGCACCGGCAGCCTGCGCCCGCTCGGCGGTGCGGTCCCGCGAGGACCCATCGACAACGACAACTTCGTTCACGTTCTGCGCCAGCACCGCAGTTACGACCCGGCCAATCGCCGTTTCCTCATCGACGCACGGAATGATCGCCGAAACGATGGGCGGGAGGTGCATGACCTGCTCCTGCTGCACGTCCTTCACAGGCTCCAGCGCAGGCCGCAATTGGCGCAGCATTTGGGCGGCTCGTCCGAAAGCAACGCCGCACGAAACTCTCGATACGCAGGGCCGTTCCAAATGTCATGCAGGGATTGCCGACCTGCATGGCCAAGCGTGTAGTTGTCGTAGCCGTGCTGCGAGAACGGCGCGATACAGCACGGCAACGCCCGGCCATTGGCCGTGAAATACATCAGCGACCATGGCCGCCGGCAAAGCGACCACGGCGAGCCGTCACTGCTGCTCTTCAAACTTAACCCCGGCTCGGTCGCGGCGCCCGACGCGCTGAAGGTCAGCCCAAGGGAACGCGCAAGATCCCCGGCCTTCTTCAGATAGACCGCTTCCCCCTCGGTCAGGCGTTCGAACAGTGCCTGATCGGGCCGTGCCTTGCCGATGGCGGCTTCGTCGAAAAACACGAGCCGTTGCAGATAGACTTCTTTGACGCCGATTTCGGCTGCGACTTTCACGAATGCCGGAAGCTCCTCGACGGTCTCCTTCAGGCCGGTGAGCCACATAGAAACCTGCGGTCTGGTGTGCCCCTCTCTTTCCTGCAGTTCGCGAAACGCGCGCACGTTGCGGATGATGCGGCCGAAATAGTCCCTGCCACGGATCGCCTTGAAACTCTCGCGGTTTGAGGCGTCGAGCGATACGCGCAGCTCATCGAGCCCGGCATCGATCAGCGCGCGGCCGTGCCGCTCACTGAGGACCGTTCCATTGGTGTTGAACAAGACATAAACGCCGCGCTCTTTCAGGTATTTGACCATTCGCGGCAGGTCCGCGACCAGCATCGGCTCGCCCACACCGTGCAGAACCGCGCGCGCAAGCGCGGGTACCTGGTCGGCAATCGAGGTGAACAGATCCCAACTCATGTCCGCCGGCGGTTCGAGTTCCTCATAGGTGCGAGGACAGGTCGTGCACAGCAGATTGCAGCGGTTGGTCACTTCCAGATATAGGCAGACCGGCGGACGCGGGGCTATCCCGGTACGCTCGCCAGTGACCGACTCGTGATAGCGGCGCGGATCGACGGGCGCCTGCGTACCGGTCTCTATCCCTTTACCTGAGGGACTCATTGCGACAACCCTTCGTCAGCAGTCCGCTGCATGCGGGTCCTTAAGCTGGCAAAGGTCAAAACCAGCACAAGACCGCCGAACAGAATCGATTTGGTCACCATTCTTGGAATGTAGAAATCCCAGTCGAGTTGCTCGGACAACAACAGCGCGCCAATCGACACGACCCACGTTGGCGCCGAGCCGCACAGGGCGGCAAACGGCGTAATGATTAGAAAATACCAGGGACGGTTGGGCGACAACAACAGGAGGGTGATGAGTAACAGCATGTTGATGTCGGCAAGACGGGCAGCCATGCAGCGATCAGAGCTGCGGGCCACAGAGAGACCCTTGAACACAAGGACCAGCGCGGCCAGGGTGACGTAAGCGACGACGTCACCCTGATGCTCGCCAATCACAAGCCGCCAGAGTGACAACAACCAGAGATCGTTGCCGGCACTGATCCCCTCTTCCGTCAGATAACCTTTCGTCAGGAATCCGAGAACTCCCCAACCGACCGACATATAGGGAAGATAGCAAAGAGCGATGGCGGCGATCACGACGAGCGGCATTTTGAGGTCCCACGGGCGCCAGATGCCGGCCAGCACCGGCGCAACATATGGCTTCACCAGCACCGAACACGCGATCAAGACGGCCCCGCGGAGCGCATGGCCGGTCAGCGCAATCCACAGGCCCAACATCATCAGCACGACCATCAGCGCGTCGACGTGGCCGCTGTTGGCGATCTCCCACAACGGTAACGGATGCCAGAGATAGGCAACCACGCGCGTCACGGGGCGATTCATGCGCCGCAGCAGGAGCATGATCAATGTCACGGTGACAGCCTCGCACCCCAGTAGCGCGAGACGCATCACAGTCACGCTTTCACCGAACCGGGTAACAATGAAGAAGAAGAATTGCGCCACCGGAGGATAGATGGTTACGGCCGTATCAGCCCGGTTGATGTGAGGAAAGACCATCCCGTCGCGCAGAAACACCAACGCCTCGTCGGCTGGCATGTAGCGATAGGGATTGATGCCGGCGGCCTGAACCCTGCCATCCCAGACATAGCGATAGACGTCACTGGACAGAAATGGATCGAATAGCAGCACATAGGCCCTCAACGCGATCGCAAGTCCAATGATAAGCCATAGCGCGCGACCCGGTTGCGAGCGCTCCGCCAGACTTGTCGCTACGATCGCCAGCAGACCTGCAAGCATGCTCAGAGCAATGAAGGCATTGTCACCGGCAGTCTCGAAGGCATAAGGAGTCGCCAGGGTGAGACCGGTCAGGACAATGCCGATGCCGGCCAACAGGCGAAGCGAGGATATCTTGTGGTCGAAGCGCACCAATCGATCGAATTGACCGGTGATCGCTCCCGGCAAGGGCTTCATTGGCTCACCTGCGGTACGTCCTTCAGAAGGGCCCGGCTCGCCGGGGCAAATCCGCCGCCGCGAAAACGCGTCGAACGCCCAGCCAGCTCATCCTGCAGCCAACGCAAGGTCTCGATGTCGTCGACATCGTACCATTCCGGTAGCAGCGTTGCAGCAAGCCCGATTTCGGCAGCGCGCTCGCATGTGCTGCGAGCTACGGTTCCCGTTCCCCATGCGATCTGCGTAAACAAATGCTTGTGCGGCTGCTTTAAGCCAATGAGATAGTAGCCACCGTCACTTGCTGGCCCAAGCACCATCCGGTCTCCGGGCTCGCGCATGGCATCGAGAGCTTGTATCAGCAGATGGCTCGGCAGCGTCGGGCTGTCGCCATTGACAAGAAGGACGCAGTCATGTCCGGCATCCAGGAGAGCGCGCGTCGCGCCAAGCAGCACGTGCCCCAGGTCATCGCCAGCCTGTAGCAGCAGTCTGAATCCTGTCGGAAGCAGTTGCCGCATGATATCTTCCGCACCCGCTGGAGCGTAGACGCCGTAGCCGCGTCTGCCGAGTGCCTCAGGCACCGCCTCGATTGCCGCAGCCACGTCGCGTACAAAGCAGGCGGACAGCTCCGACGCCGCAACTTCGCCAATGGCTTTCGCAAGCCGTGTCTTTGAGCGGCCGGGCTGCGGCGCCTTGCATATGATCCCGATCGCGGCGACGCTCATGGCAGCCAGGACCGCAGGCGATGGGCGGCGATCGCGATCAGTTGCAACGCGTCGTGACTACCATCCGCTTCGCCCTTTTCAAAATCTCCATCGACGCGCCCCATCCCGCTACGGCTGAAGGTGTGCAGCTGCGTGTGGTAGCAGGCCCATCCCGGTTCGAGCCGGGCTTCGCCACGGGTGAGCAGGCTGCGCACGATGTCACCGTCAGGGTCGAGCACGCAGACATCGGGAATGCTGGAGTCCGTAATCCGCTTTTGCCTGCGCGCCTGGCGCAGCAGACTTTCCGGCGTAAAGGCGGACGGACGCGCGTAATGTTTTTGCGCGAGGATGGGCGGGATCTCGGCGTCATTGATCGCCATCACCAGGACAAGCTCGTCAGGCCATTCCCAGTCATTGGTAGCGTTCTCCCTAACGGCGGGCAAGCGCCGCCAGGGTTCGCCGACGCCCCAAAAAATAGTTTTCGACCGATGTAACAAGATGGCTCTGAAGAACGTAATGTTTCTTGGCCCGTACTCGCTGCTGGTTTGGCAGGAGCTTGCCATGCCCGACCCTCATCGTGTTGATCCGATCGTGCGGGTCGCGTAGCATCGGAGCGGCGGGTCGATATTTTCGAACTTGGTAGGCAGCGCCTAGGTGTCGAGGGTCGTCATGAATCACGAGACCGCAGTTTCGAATGCCAAAGAAATCGCCGATCGCATTCTCGCACCGGCGGCCAGGCAAAACGACAAGGAAGCTCGATTTTCGCCCGAAGCAATCGCGGCGCTCGGTTCGGCCGGATTGCTGGGGATCATGCTACCCGCCGAGGCTGGCGGCTCGGCTCTAGGACCGCGGACGTTCGCAGCCGTCGTTGCTACGCTCGCAGAAGCGGACGCGTCCGCGGCGATGGTCTATTTGATGCACATGAGCGCTACCGCAACCATTGCAGCGGCCCGTCCGGGTGCCGCGGTTGCGCAGACGCTAAAAGATATTTCGGCCGGAAAACACCTGACTACCCTGGCATTCAGCGAAGCCGGATCGCGCAGTCACTTCTGGGCGCCGGTCTCCCGAGCCAAGCGAAACGCTGCCTACGTGCACCTCACGGCGAAGAAGTCATGGGTGACAAGCGCCGGTCACGCGCAAAGCTACGTCGTCTCGGCGCTCGCTCCTGAAGGCAAAAGCCCAACGGATTCAACCCTTTATCTTGTCGACAGTGGGACGCCCGGGCTGTCGGTCGCCGGCCCATGGGATGGCCTTGGGTTGCGCGCCAACGCTTCCGCGCCGATGATCCTTGAGGATTGCGAGGTCGCACCTGGTCTCCAACTGACCGACGACGGCGCCGGGTTCAAGGCGATGCTGGAGGTCGTGCTTCCGCTATTCAATCTCGGAACATCGGCGGTAGCGCTTGGTCTTTGCCGGGCTGCGGTGGCTGGGACCGCGGCGCACCTTAATGGCGCTCGCTTCGAGCATCTGGGCCAGACCCTCGGCGAAAGCCTGCCGACGCTTCGCGCACTGCTAGCGACGATGCAAATCGACACTGACGGGCTTGCAGCGCGCGTCGACGATCTTGTCGACCATCTCGAGCGCCCCCGAGATGCCACCATGCTGCGCGTGCTCGAGAGCAAGGCTGCGGCGGGTGATGTTGCTATCGCCGTGACCTCAGCGGCAATGCGGGCGTGCGGAGGCGCTGCATTTTCAAAGCACCTGGCCATCGAGCGATTGTTCCGCGATGCCCATGCGGGCGCTGTCATGGCCCCGACGGGCGACGTGCTACGCGAGTTCATCGGGAAAGCCGTTTTGGGAATACCACTGTTCTGAGCGCGAGAGCGCTGTGCGGCTTGGCAGCGCTTGGATCGGGATGAACGCATTTCAATGTGGGCTTGAGAAGCGGGAAGCAATTATGAGCCGAACGATCTGGGTGGGTGCCGTCGCATATGATCCAAAGGTGGTTGGCATCTGGGAGGGCATGCGGCGCTACTTCCATGAAGAAGCGCATCTGCCCGTCGAGGTGGTGCTGTTTCAAAGCTACGAGGCGCAGGTCGCAGCCCTGCTAGCATCGCCCAGTGAGCGGCTGCCGCGCATCGACATCGGATGGAATACCAACCTCGCCTATGTCCAGGCCGATGCCTGGAGTGATCACCGGTGCCGACCTATCGCGATGCGCGATACGGATGTAGGCTGGATGACCAAGATCGTCGCGGTCACGGGCGGGTCCGTTGCTAGCCTTGCTGATCTTAAGGGCCGTACCCTGGCTCTCGGCAGCCGCGACAGCGGCCATGCGGCAATCCTCCCGGTTTATTTTCTGCAGCGCGAGGGGCTGGTTGAGGGGAAGGACTTCCAAACGCTGCGCTTCAACAGCGACGTCGGCAAGCACGGCGATACCGGCACAAGCGAGGTCGAGGTCGTTCGCGCGGTGCTCGACGGCCGCGCCGATGCCGGCGCAATTGGCAGCCCGTTCTGGAATACCGTGCGCACAGAGCGCCTGGTGCCGGAGGGTGCGTTGTCCGAGATCTGGACCTCGCAGCCTTTCAATCACTGCATGTTCACGGCGCGGTCGGATCTCGACCCTTCGTTGGAACAGCAGTTTGCCACGGCACTATTCGAAATGAGCTTCGATAACCCGGCGCATCGTCCTGTACTCGAGGCGGAAGGGTTACGCCAATGGATAGCCCCGCAGCTTGAACCGTATGCGGACTTGCGGGAAGCGTCGGCGCAGCAGGGCTTTTTGAAACGATCTTAGCGGCCGGTTCAAAAGACTGATGGGCTGCAAGCGCGCTGTCCACTATATATCAGGCGCAGTTGAAAATTCTGGCCAACCGGCGCTGGTGCTCAGATTCGCGATCGAAGGCGCGTCGCACAGCGGCGAAGGATTCGGCGAGCGGAAAGATATCGCGGCTGACCAGCAGGTCGTCATCCTCGGCTCCAACCGGATGCCAAAACACGCCCTCCGCCGTAATCGTCACCTCGGGAACCAGGTCTGCCCTTGCCAAAGCGATGCCCTTTGTAGCGGAGCCTCGCAGCACAATTTTCCTGATCACCCGGTTCTCCTCGCTGAAGTGATGGGCGTCAAGGAAGCTGCGAAATTCGTCGGCCTCTGAGTCGGTTGATACTGTCGCCGCCAATCGCACACGGAATCCTTCCGCGCGGGCCCGCTCGATCCCCTTCCATGTTCGCGCCCATGTCCCCTTGCCACGGTGGCTCTCGTGGCGCTCGGGCGTTGGACTGTCGAGACTAATCTGCAGGGTTACACGCTCGCGCGGCAATGAGCGCAGCGTTGCGAGCCGACTCCCGGCAAAAAGCATTCCATTGGTGAGGACCGTGGTCGGCGCCGCCGCCGCGCACGCGGCAAGGATCTTACCGATATCCGGCAGCATAAACGGCTCACCGCCGGTCACAAAAATCTCACTTACACTGAGCTCCGCCGCCTCGATGGCGATCCGTCGCACGCGATCTATACCAAGAGCCCGCCGCGGCGCTTTGGGTGAAGAGCGCACGCAACAATAGTCGCAGCTCAGGTTGCAGTCGAAGTTGGTATAAAGCCATAGCCGAGAGCCAACCGGCCGGTCCTCTCCGACATTCTCACCAGCTTCCCCGTACCGGAGCACCCAACGGGTACGACCTTCTTCGACCGCGATGTCGACCAAGCTGTTGCGGGTGAAGCGACACCAAGCCTCGAGATCAGGCCCGACGCTCGGATCGCCGCTGATAACAGCCACGAGGTCGCCCATACGGCTGCTGCGTAGCGCAGCTATCAAATCCGGGAGCAGGCCCGAGGCAAATGTCTTGGTCCCGGCGTCGAGTTCAACGTTCGCCTTCGCTCTCATGTAGTGCACTATAACCTTTACCTCAAGAAATCCAAGACGGACTAGCTCTCCGAATTCAATGTTTGTGAGCAAGCATGAGCGAAACCGCCTGACGGTGCGAGGCAGTACAGGTTCAGCTCGCGAACACGCAACCACTGACACCGACATTCGCGGATGGTGGCCATCCAAGTCGTGGATACGGCCCCCGTGTCGTAGCCACACCTAACGCTTTTCACGTCCTAGCCTTGTTGCGCAGAAACGAGCGCGCGATGATCGCCTCGGAAGTCCGCAACGGCCCGTTTTGAAATCGGCTTGAACCCGCAATCGAAACGGCATGCGCGGGGACCTTGAACGGGATTCACGCGCATGTTCCCGGTGATTAAGCTCGCGAGCGGACGCTCGCGCCGTGATCAACGTGTCGCACGATCACGCTGGCGAGCCGATGCGGTCATTGGATTTGCAGTGCATGAACCGCCTCCGGTGCTGGCCGTGGCTTGACATTGGGCGAGCGTATAATAATTGCATTCGCGTCCGTCGGTCCTCCCGTAGTAAGTAATACAGAACGCGGCATTGGCATCCGCCCTGGCCGGTATTGCGCTGGAAAAGATCGTCAATCCGGCCGTCAGCACGAAAGCCGAACCCAAGAATGCGAGCTTCTTCATCGAACTTCTCCTGGTGTTTCCTCACGGGCACGTCGCCCATATAGAATTTCGCAGGCTTTCCAGTGCAGGTTACTTCTGCACACGGGCTCGTGACTCGAAATCGAGTTGTCGTGGCTCTTCGCCGCACCAGGCAGTTTGTGACTGACCTGGAGCAACAAGCTTGCTGCCTTGCGTGACCCGTCACGACGACTTCGCGCCTGTCTGTCGACGGAAAAGGCCACATCTGGAGGCGCTGGGGGGCAGCCCCTGGTGGAGGACCCACTCTTGCATGTTCTGATCTTTCAGGCCGAATAGCCCTATTCACAAGTAGGCATGCCCAGGGCCGTGCGGATCGCTGCCGGGCTCATGTTCGCCGCAGCGCTCCATTTCTCCGTCAAGGAGCCCCCACAAGATCGCGCAATGCAGCGCCTCGGCGACAGCCATCGCCGATGTATCGGATGCCTGCCGATGGTCACACGATTCAGGAAAGAACCAGCGGAAGCACCTCAGCCTGCCGGACGGTCTTGGTGCTTTCCTCAGGGAGTGATCGATCAGTTCGTCGTAAGCTTTGCAGTACGCTCCTTCGTCCGGCTTGAAACGGAGGGCGATCGTCGTCGCGAATCCGCAGTCGCGAATCGATTCGCGATTTTGGCGCCACCCAGTTTCTCCACGTCGCGAATGGCTTCGTCCGAGGAATCTCCTGGCGGAGATCTCGGCCGCTTTTCGAGTCTCTTCGACCAGGATCTGTAATAGGCAATGCCCGTCATCAGGCCAATTCCAGCTATGCTCACGAGGATTTCGGCGAGCAACGATGCCGAGATCTCCTCGAGCAGGAAGTGGGCAATGAACGAGAGCAAGAGGCCGACACAAAATACTTCAAGTGAGCGCTGACCACAGACGATCAAGGGCTGCAGTAATCCCGATTTCAAACCCGGCCAATCGATGGGCATGAACCGGACGACAATGACGGCCATGGCTATAAAATGCACGATCCGGTAAGGCGCGAGATTCGTTTTGTCGTTTGGATTGAATGCGCCCACGAGCCATTCGGGAAACAGATTTCCGAGCGTTTCGAAACGACCGGCCATCGTCATTAGCAGCGCGAAACTCAGGTACGCCGTTCCGATAAGGAGCGCGGCCGGCGACCAAACGATCGTCCGCATCCTAGGAGCTCCGCCGAGCGCGCACCAAGCGCCTAACAAGAACAGGAATTGCCACGTAAAGGGATTGAAATACCAGCCCCCCGATGGATATGCGGGAAGATTCCACTCGAAATGGCGGGCTGCGAAATAGAGCAGGAGTGACCCCACGATCGCGACGTGAGGCCGTCGGAGCATCAGCCACAACACAGGCGGACAGGCCGCCAACAGTACGATGTAGAGCGGAAGAATATCGAGGTTGAAGGGCTTGTACTTGAGCAGCAACCCCTGCGCTAACGTGAGGACCGGATGGTCGATAAACCGGGCCACATTGAACTCGTTCAGAAGCTGCGATTGGTTGTAGGTTTGTGCGACCCAGGTGATCACCGCAACGTTGATGACGAACAACACTACATGTGCGACGTACAGTTGCCAGGCGCGCTCGAGCAAGCGGCTCGCTCCTGCGGCGAACCCCTGCGTCGCCATGCTCTTGGCGTAAACGATAGCCGCCGCGTAACCTGCAATGAAAACGAAGAGTTCCGCCGCATCGCTGAACCCATAATTTCTCGTCGTGATCCAGATCAGGGCAATGTTCGGAATGTGATTGAGAAAGATCGCCCAATTTGCGATTCCACGGAAAAGATCGAGACGGAGATCGCGTCCTTCGGCAGGCAGCACGGCTCGTATCGTCATGACACTTGGCCTCGAGCGGGACCCGTCCGGAACGCAAGATTGCACGTACCCGATGCAGCGAACGCACCCTGAGTTCGAGTGGCTCTCGTCTTGCTTGCGCTATCTTGCAGTTCGCTGGTCGGGCCTGCTTTGTTACCTCTGCGTCGCCTTGTTCGTGTATACGCGCGACGGCCACCGGCTCCTCAAGTGCGGGCGCCAACAGCGATCGATTACTCGGAGACAGCCGACAACACGCGACCCTGGAGATAACGTGACTGGCGCTACCTATACGCGGATGTGTCCGATAACACCCGCCGTTATCTGCAGCGCAATTCCGACCAGCCACGATGCACCGACGGCGACCATCCAAATGGCGGGTACAACCTCGTCAACCACCACAGAATAGACCGAAACCAACGCGGCCGCGGCGGCGAGAAGCATGCCAACGGCGCTGAGCAACTCGGCAAGATCGGTGTACCGACCGAACCCAACGTTTAGAAGATCAATCCACAACGTGCCGGAGGGACGTCCTGGACTGTCGATCCTCATATAGAAACCAACGGCGCCGTAGAGCATCATTACCGGGGCGAGGTCGACGGAACTGAGTAAATCAGCGTTAGCCTTTGCCAGGAGCGCCGTAACGAATAGGCCGCATAGCGCACCGACGATAGCAAGACCACTCCGGTCGATGATATGGGCGAGCCAGCTAATGGACGGACGTTTGGTGGAGTGTGCTTCACTTGTCACAACCAGGCCTCCTTCCCTTGATCCTTCACGCAGACCGTTGCGAGCTTGCTACAGGCACATACGTCCACATGACTGGGTCTCGCCGCACAAAGTGCACGCCAACAATTGGCGGTCCGGCCGGCGCGGCCTAACATGCCCATTGTCAGTGGGTGACCTGTTGGCGCGTCCACACCGCCGGAATTTCTCTAGGGGCATGTCGCCCACCTATAATTTCGCAGGCTCTCCTGCGGAAGTTACGCCGCACACGCATCCGTGACCGGAATGCACGTTTCTGCCGATCCTCAATGTCTGGGCGAACCTGGCGGCTGCACTGGAGTGGCGAGCATTCGCGACGGTGCCGTCGCAAATTTGGTTGGAATTTGTTCGGCGCGAGTCTCCGGCGAACTGACGATATCTGATCAAGCGGCAAGATCAACCGGCTGATCGATGAGCTTGCTGGCAAGGGTCTGCCATCCGTCGA
>NZ_JBQTHN010000169.1:0-7325 GCF_052389815.1 Bradyrhizobium sp.
GAGCGCCCCGGCGCGATTGCGGCGATCTACGACGTGCCCCTGCCGCGCCCGCGCTCGCTCGATGCGATGGCCGACCCCGTGTTCACGGAGCTGGTGCAGCGCATCCGCAAGCACTTCTTCACCCAGACCTCGCTGGACTGAGGGTTCGCAGAATGGCACCGCGCCTCGCCATACGCGATATCGCCTTTTTTGAACGGCCGGTGCAATTCTCGCGGCCGTTCCGCTTCGGCAATGTCGTCATCGATGCGACGCCGCAGACCTTCGTGCTGGTCGAGATCGAGGTGGAGGGTAACGGCAGGGCGGTCGGCGCCTCCGCCGAGTTCCTGGTGCCGAAATGGTTCGACAAGCGGCCGCAGCTGACGCCGGCGCAAACCGTCGAGGAGTTGCGCCATTCGCTGCTGATCGCGCGCGAGCTCTATCTGTCGCACAAGGAGTTCGACACCGCCTTCGGCCTGCACGCCGCCTGCATCGCCCGTCAGGTCAAGCTCTGCGCCAAGGAGGACATTCCGCCGCTGGCGGCGGCTTACGGCCCGGCCGAGATCGACAAGGCGATCCTCGATGCGCTGCTCCGCGCCGCCAGCACGAATTTCTTCGATGGCATGGCGCAGAACATCGCCGGCATCGATGCGCGGCTGTCGCCTGACCTCGCAGACGCCGACATCGAAAAATTCCTCAGCCGTCGCAGGCGGCTGGAGCGCGTCGCCATCCGCCACACCGTCGGCCTGGACGACGCCATCGAAGGCGAGGGCGGCGTCGCCGATCCCAAGGAGATCGCCGGCGCGCGCTATTTCAAGCTCAAGCTCAACGGCGATCCCGCCCATGACGCCGACCGGCTGATCCGGATCGGCGGCGAACTGGCGCGGCTGCCGTACGACTACAAGGTCACGCTGGACGCCAACGAGCAGTACGCCGACCTCGACGCGCTCGCCACGCTGGTCGACCGCCTCGACCGCGACGGCGCGCTGGCGCCGATCGCCGCAAGACTGCACTACATCGAGCAGCCGATGCCGCGCGACATCACGCGCAAATCGCCGCTCGGCGCACTGGCGCGGCGCGATTTCATCGTCGACGAGGCCGACGATTCCTACGACGCCTTCCCGGCGGCGCGCGCGCTCGGCTATCGCGGCATTTCCTCGAAATCCTGCAAGGGCATCTACAAGTCCGTCGTCAACGCGACGCGCGCGGCGAAGTGGAGCGCGCAAGGTGCGCGCTGCTTCATCACGGGCGAGGACCTGACCTGCCAGGCAGGTCTTGCCGTGCAGCAGGATCTGGCGCTGGGCGCGCTGCTCGGCATCACCCATGCCGAGCGCAACGGTCACCATTATGTCGACGGTTTCGGCGACACCCCGGCCGCGGAGGCCGAGCGCTTCCTCGCCGGCCATGGCGATCTCTACGAGCGCAGCGGCGGCAAGGTCCGCCTCGCCATCCATGACGGCGATCTCCTCACGGGATCGCTCGCGACGGCCGGCTTTGCCAGCGCCGTCCATCCGGACTGGACTTCGATTGCGCCGCTGGCGCGGCCCAGGACGATTCCAAGGGAGCAGACGGCATGACCACCAAACGCCTCGGCCTGATCATGAACGGCGTGACGGGCCGCATGGGGCTGAACCAGCACCTGATCCGCTCCATCGTCGCGATCCGCGACCAGGGCGGCGTGCTGCTCGCCAACGGCGACCGCGTAATGCCGGATCCGATTCTCATCGGCCGCGATGCGGAGAAAGTCGCTGCGCTCGCAAAGCGCTTCGACATCATCAGATACACCACCGATCTCGACAAGGCGCTGGCCGACAGGAACGACGAAATCTTCTTCGACGCCGCCACCACGCAGGCGCGGCCCTCTCTGCTCACGAAAGCGATCAATGCCGGCAAGCATGTCTATTGCGAGAAGCCGATCGCAACCAATCTCGAGGAGGCCGTGGCGGTGGTGAAACTCGCCAATTCAAAGGGCGTCAAGCACGGCACCGTGCAGGACAAGCTGTTCCTGCCGGGTTTGAAGAAGCTCGCCTTCCTGCGCGACTCCGGCTTCTTCGGCCGCATTCTCTCGGTGCGCGGCGAGTTCGGTTACTGGGTGTTCGAGGGCGACTGGCAGGAAGCGCAGCGCCCGTCGTGGAATTACCGCGCCGAGGACGGCGGCGGCATCATCCTCGACATGGTGTGCCACTGGCGCTACGTGCTGGACAATCTGTTCGGCGAGGTCGAGAGCGTCACGTGCCTCGGCACGACCGACATCCCCGAGCGCTTTGACGAGAAGGGCAAGAAGTACAAGGCGACCGCCGATGATTCCGCCTACGCCACCTTCCGCCTCAAGGGCGGCGTCATCGCCCACATCAACATGAGCTGGGTGACGCGCGTCTACCGCGACGACCTCGTCACCTTCCAGGTCGACGGCACGCTGGGCTCGGCGGTCGCCGGCCTTTCCGATTGCGTGATCCAGGCCCGACAGGCGACGCCGCGGCCGGTGTGGAACCCCGACGAGAAGCGCCTGCACGATTTCTACGCCGACTGGCACAAGCTGCCCGACAACGCCGTCTACGACAACGGCTTCAAGGAGCAGTGGGAGATGTTCATCCGCCACGTCTGCGAGGATGCGCCCTACAAGTTCACGTTGCTCGAAGGCGCCAAGGGCGTGCAGCTCGCCGAATGCGCGTTGCAGAGCTGGAAGGAGCGGCGCTGGATCGACGTCGCCCCGATCACAGCATGATCCGGAAAAGTGGGCACCGGTTTTCCCTGCGACAAACGCGAAGCGTTTGCGCGGAGATCATGCTCAAACGAAATGCGTGAGGAGGCCAACGATGAACAAGCCCGTCCAGCCGATGTCCTCGCTATCGCTCAAACTGCCGACGGCGGATCGCACGCTCGAGACCTACCGCCTCGCGGCCTCGCGCAGCTTTCCCGCCAAACTCCAGGGTCCGCTCAACCGCGTCGCCTTCTCCGCCGCCCACGTCGTCGCCGATCCCATGGCCGACAACGATCCATGGCTGACGGCTGATATCGACTGGGACCGCACCATCGCCTTCCGCGAGCACATCTGGGATCTCGGGCTCGGCGTGGCCGAGGCCATGGACACCGCGCAACGCGGCATGGGCCTGGACTGGCCGACCTCGCTGGAGCTGATCCAGCGCTCGGTGCGCGCGGCGCGCACGCGCGGCGCGCTGGTGTTCTCCGGCGCCGGCACCGACCATCTCGCGGTCGAAGACGCCAAAACCACCGACGACGTGATCCGCGCCTATGAGGAGCAGATCGCCGCCGTCGAAAAGGCGGGCGGGCGCATCATCCTGATGGCCTCGCGCGCGCTGGCCAGGCTCGGCCGCAGCGCCGACGACTACGCAAAAGTCTATGGTCGCGTGCTGTCGCAGGTGAAGGAGCCCGTCATCATCCACTGGCTCGGCGACATGTTCGATCCGGCGCTGGCAGGCTACTGGGGCACCGCCGATCTCGACAAGGCGATGGACACGGCGGTCGCCATCATCAACGCCAATGCGGCCAAGGTCGACGGCGTCAAGGTCTCGCTGCTCGACAAGCAGCGCGAGATCGACATCCGCCGCCGTCTCGACAAGAGAGTCAAGATGTACACCGGCGACGACTTCAACTATGCCGAGCTGATCGCCGGCGACGAAACTGGCTATTCGCACGCGCTGCTCGGCATTTTCGACGCCATTGCGCCCGCGGCGTCCTATGCGCTGTCGCGGCTTGCGGCGGGCGATGCAGCCGGCTTCCACGACGTGCTCGGCCCCACGGTGCCGCTGTCGCGCCACATCTTCCGCACGCCCACGCGCTTCTACAAGACCGGCGTCGTGTTCATGGCCTACCTCAACGGCCATCAGGATCACTTCACCATGGTCGGCGGGCAGGAGAGTGCCCGCTCGACCTTGCATCTGGCCGAACTGTTTCGTTTGGCCGACAAGGCCGGGCTGCTCGGCAACCCGGAAGCAGCAACGCGGCGCATGAAGGCGGTGCTGGCGACGCGCGGCATCGAGGCCTGATGCGGGATTTTTCCAACGATCACCGCTGGCTGTCGCTCAACACGGCGACGGTCCGCAAGCAGGGCGACCTCTTGGAGATCATGGACGCCTGCGCGCGTCATGGCATCCGCGCCATCAATCCCTGGCGCGACCAGGTCGCCGCGGTCGGGCTCGATCGTGCCGCGCGCGCCGTGCGCGACGCCGGGCTCGATCTCTCCGGCTATTGCCGCGGCGGCATGTTCGTCTCCGACGCCGCGCGCCGCAGCGAAGTGCGCGACGACAACCGCCGCGCGGTGGACGAGGCGAAGGCGCTGGGCGCGTCCTGCATCGTGCTGGTGGTCGGCGGCCTGCCGCAATTCTCGCGGCCGGGCAGCGCGCCGTCAAAGGATATCGCCGCGGCGTGGACGCAGGTCCATGACGGTATCGCCGAGATGCTGGACTACGCGCGCGCAGCCAACCTGCCGCTCGCCATCGAGCCCTTGCATCCCGCCTACGCCGCCGACCGCGCCTGCGTGAATACGACCAAGCAGGCGCTCGATCTCTGCGACGCCATCGATCCCGCGCGCTCGGGCATGCTCGGCATAGCGCTCGACGTCTATCACGTCTGGTGGGATCCCGAGCTGATGGGCCAGATCGAACGCGCCGGCACGGACCGCATCCTCGCCTTCCACGTCTGCGACTGGCTGGTGCCGACCAGGGACATGCTCAACGACCGCGGCATGATGGGCGACGGCGTCATCGACATCAGGCGCGTCCGCGCCGCCGTCGAGTCGCAGGGCTTTGCCGGCTATTGCGAGATCGAGATCTTTTCCAACGACTGGTGGGGCCGGCCGATGGACGAGGTGCTGCGCACCTGCATCGAGCGGCACAGGACGGTGGTGTAGTTCGGAGTCGTCCCGGGCAAGCGAGCACAGCGAGCGCGACCCGGGACCCATAACCACCGGAGTTCGTTTTGCGAAGGCTGGAGTTCCAGCTTGTTCTAAAAACAACGCCCTGTGGTTGTGGGCCCTGGCCTTCGCCGGGGCGACAATGGAAGCCGGGACGACCAGCGGAGTGTTGGGCGCCGCTTCACTGCTCCGCCACCCGCGGCATGGTGTTGAACCGCGCCTTCTGCTCGGCGCTCAGCGTGGCATAGAACTGGTCCAGCGCCGGTTGCACGCGGTCGGCGGCGGCGAGCATGGCCTCGAGCCGCTTCTCCATCGCCTCCAGCCGGCCGACCGGCGTCTGCGGCACGGCGTCGGGACAGGCGGCCTGCAGGATCTTCACGGCAACGTTGGTCGCGCCGCCGAGGCGCTCGAGTGCTTCCTTCTGCCTGCCCGCCGGACGGACCACCGCAGCGATCCGCTCGATCGGCAATTGCGTCAGGCTGGATTTCGGATCGCCGCAGCTTTCCTCGGGCGATGCATTGGCCTCCTGTTGCGGCCGGGACTCGTCGATCCTGGGCCGCAGCGCGTTGAAGCGCGCCTGCTGCTCGTCATTGAGCGAAGCATAGAACCTCTCCAGCGCCGGCCGCACGACCTTGACCGCATCGAGCGTGGCGCGGATGCGGCTCGTCATCGCCCGCAGTCGCCCGGGCGGGGTCAGCGCATAGGTTTCGCTGCAGGATTGCCTGAACGTCTCGGCAGCGCTTGCCGCCGCGGCCTTCAGCTCGTTGAGCAGGGCGCGCTGTTCCGCCGTCGGCCGCACCGCCTTGGCGATCTCTTCGATCGGCCAGGCCGTCACGCCGCCTTGCGGATCGCCGCACACTTGCCGGTAGGCTTGCGTGCCCGGCGTTGCGCGGTCGCGCGCGGCCATCCCGCCGCCGGCCGGATAGCCGGCATAGGCGGAATAGCGGTTGTCCGGCCCCCAAAACACGGTGTCGACGAAGTCGTCATAGGCGTAGGCCCAGTAACCGGGCTCATAGGCGTAGGGCCAGAACGTGTATTCGAAGATGTCGGAATAGGCATAAGGCCAGAACACCGGCCCGAGCCAGGCGACGAACACCGCCCGCTTGCGATGCCGCCAGGCCTCGCGGGGCGCCCAATGATGGTGGCGATCCCGGAGTGCCGCCTGCGCCCGCATCGCATCGCGGTCGCGGAAATGCGCGGCAAACCGGCCGCGCGCGGCGGCCTGCACGGCGGCGGATCGGTCCGTTTGCGGCCTCGGCCCCAACGCTTGCAGGCGCGCCTGGTCACGCTGCTGCACGCGTTGCTCCCGTTGAAGCTGGCGGTTCTGGGTCTGGAGCAAGCGCTGCTGCGCACGCTGCGCCCGTGCTCCCTCCGGTTTCCTCGCCTGCAATTCCTCCACGCGCCGTTGCAGGCGATCGATGCGGCCCTGCCGATCGGTGCTCTCGCGTGAAAGCCTGGCGCGCTGCCGTTCCTGCACCGCCTGCTGCCGGGTCTGCACGGCCTGCTGCCGTTCGAGGACGCGCTGCTCGCGCCCAAGGACGCGCTGTTCGCGCCGGCCCATGCGCGTGTCGACCTGCTGCTCTCGCGAGGGGCGGGCGCTCACTGCGGGCGGTCCGCTCGGCCGCGGCGGCGCCGCGACGCGGGGGCGATCCGGGCGCGCCATGGCCGGACGTTGCGGTGGCGGCGCGGCGCGACGGAAATCCGGTCGTGGCGTTGCAACGTGCGGCGTTGCCGGTCGCGACGGTGCGGCAACATGCGGGGCCGGGCGCGCCGCGGGCGCTGCAGGGCGAGCCATTGCCGGCGGACGCGCCATTGCGGGCGGCGCGGCAGGGCGTGCGACTGCCGGTGGAGGCGCGGCGGGCCGCGCTATCGCAGCCGGTGGCGCTGCGGGCCGGGCCGCCGGCGCGGCGGGAGCTCCTCCCGGAGGGCCGCCCCTTCGGTCCTGGGCGGATGCGCCGAGGCATGCCGCGATCGAAGAAAATCCGACAACGAACGTCACCAAGCCAATGCCGCGCGGACGCATGACCGCACTCCCTCGCTATACGGTCGCCCACCGAACTCAACGCGCGAGGAGGCAAAACGTTCGCTTCGCAAGGCGGCATGGCGGCGGGATTCGTGGGGCGCAGCCTGATTGTTCGCCGGACGCTCGCCCCGGAACGGCGGGAAGAATTTTTCGGAATTACAAAATAGGCTCTTGACTATTACGCAAATCAGAACTATACGTCTTCCCAGCCCGTGCCACCGTGAGGGACGTTTCGCGATCGTCACGAAACGTGGTGCGGGTTGCGATGGGCCGCTTGCTGCGTCAGGTGCTTGCGCCGGGCGAAACGCTAGCTGCGGACGGTGAAATCGTGTGGTCCTGGCGCCGCGACCCTGGCGTCTATCCGGCCTGCCTGTGCGGGCCCGGCAACGGTGACAATAAAGGCCGCTCACCGGGGAGATCACGTATAAACCGTCAAACCATTGCGCGGGGAAG
>NZ_JBQTHN010000170.1:0-4090 GCF_052389815.1 Bradyrhizobium sp.
AGCGACGGCATCGGGTCGTTGTAGAGGTCGAACTCGTGCTCGACGATGAGCCGCGTCAGCCGCTCGACCGGCAGGCGCCAGGTGCGGATCGTCCACAGCAGCTCGGCCGCGACCGGATTGCCCTCGACCCCGCCATGGTCATGGCCGGCCAGCAGGTCCGTCCACCATTGCAGCCGCATCTCGCCCGGCAGCGGCTGGCTCACCTGGCCGCGTACGCGCGTGATCTCGACATTGAAGGCGTAGATCGCCAGCATCGGCCGGCGGTGCACACCAGGCAGAAACAGCGTCGCGGCGTAGCGCGGAAAGTCATGGGTACGCACGAGATCGGCGCAGTAGGCGGCGGCGTCCCTGACTTCGCCGGCCATCTCAGGGCACCGCGATCAGCGCGGCCGCGACGCGGCGCCGCTCACCCAGCATAATGTTGTAGGTGCGGATCGCAGGCCCGGTCTGCATCGCATCCAGCACGATCCGCACGGCGCGCAACTCCTCCCGCAAGCCGCGCGGCGGCACCCATACTTCCGTGCCGGACCCGACGATCAGCGTGTCGATGCTGTTGGCGGCCTCGAACACCTTTTTCAGGGAGTGGCGGTCGATTTGCCCGGGCCCTACGACCTCCCAGGCCCAGATCGAATCCGGCAGGCAGAGCAGCGATCCCCGATGCGACATGTCGGCAAAGGCAAAGCCGCCCTTGCCATACGCATCGATCGGCGCCGACCTCGGGAAGTGCAGGCCATCCGAGGTGCTGGTTTTTTGGTTGGGCATGATCTTGTCCGAAAACCGGTATCCACTTTGCGCTTCGCGGCCCTCCGGGTCGGGATCATGCCCCGCTACTTCTTCGCGGACGCGCCCGCCATTGCCGGCTTGCCCGCCTTCGTGGCCGGCTCCGGCGCATCCGGCGCATCGGCGCGGTGGAGGCCGACGCCGAGATAGATCAGGATGGGCGCTGCGATGAAGATCGAGGTGTAGGTGCCGACCAGCACGACGCCGAACATCATCACCGCGGTGAAGCTGTGGATCGCGTGGCCACCGAACACCAGCAGCGCAAGGAGCGCTAGCGTCACGGTGACGTGGGTGATGATCGAGCGCGACAGCGTCGAATTAATGGACTCATTGAGAAGCTGCGGCATCGGCATCTTCTTGTAGCGCCGCAGCATTTCGCGGATACGGTCGTAGATGACGACGGTATCGTTGAGCGAATAGCCGAGAATCGTGAGCAGCGCGGCGATGCTGGTGAGGTCGAAATCGACTTGCGAGATCGACATGAAGCCGATGGTCAGCACAATGTCGTGAACGTTGGCGATCATGGCGCCGAGCGCGAACTGCCATTCGAAGCGGAACCAGAGATAGATCAGGATGCCGACGATCGCGAGCATCAGGCCGAGCATGCCGTAGGCCAGAAGCTCGCCGGAAACGCGCGGTCCCACCACCTCGACGCGGCGATATTCGACGGTGTCGCCCAGCGCGCCGCGGATCTTGTCGACGGCCACCTGCTGCGCCTTGTCGCCGCCCGGCTGCTCCGCGACGCGAAGCAGCACGTCGGCAGGGCCGCCGAATTGCTGCAACTGGACTTCGCCGAGCCCGAGATTGCCGAGGGTGGCGCGCATCTGCGCAATGTCGGCGGTGCCGGACTTCGACCGCACCTCCATCAGGGTGCCGCCCTTGAAGTCGATGCCGAAGTTCAGGCCATGGGTGAAGAACAGCACGATCGCCACGATCGACAGCGTCGCCGAGATCGGGAACGAGATGCGGCGGAACTGCGTGAAATCGAAATGCGTGTCGTCCGGCACGATGCGCAGCGACGGCAACAGGCCGAAGATGCTGACCACGGTCAGCACGAGGATCAGGACGCCGAGAGCAACGAGAACGAATTGGGTAGTGGTCACTGCCGGCCCCTAGATCGGCACGGTCTTCGGCCGCTTCCAATGCACCCACCACGCCACGATCAGGCGGGTCAAAGTGAAGGCGGTGAACACCGTGGTGATGATGCCGATGCCGAGCGTCACGGCGAAGCCGCGCACCGGGCCGGTGCCGATATAGAACAGCACCGCAGCGGCGATGAAGGTGGTGATATTGGAGTCGAGGATGGTGGCAAGCGCCCGGGTGAAGCCGGCGTCGATCGCCGAGATCGGGGTGCGCCCGTGTCGCAATTCCTCGCGGATGCGCTCATAGATCAGCACGTTGGAGTCGACCGCGATGCCGACCGTCAGCACGATGCCGGCGATGCCCGGCAAGGTGAGCGTGGCGTTGAGCAACGACAAGACGCCGAAGATCATGGCGACGTTGATAACCACCGCAATGTTGGCGAACACGCCGAACAGGCGATAGGTCACCAGCATGAACACGACCACCAGGATGGAGCCGACATAGGCGGCAAGCTCACCCTTCTCGATAGAGTCCTGCCCCAGGCCGGGACCGACGGTACGCTCTTCCACCACCGTAAGCGGCGCCGGTAGCGCGCCGGCGCGCAGCAGGATCGCGAGATCGTTGGCGGATTGCACGGTGAAATTGCCGGAAATCTGGCCCTGCCCGCCCGTGATGGGCTCGCGGATCACGGGCGCGGAGATCACCTTGTTGTCGAGCACGATGGCAAAGGGCAGTCCGACGTTCTCGGTGGTAGCCTGCGCAAATTTGCGCGAACCGGCCGTGTTGAACTTGAAGGAGACGATCGGCTCGCCCGACCGTTGGTCGAAGCCCGGCTGCGCGTCCGTGAGATCGCCGCCGGACACCAGCACCTGTTTCTTGACGACGACGGGTGCCTCGGTCCTGGTGGCGCTCTGCAGCAATTCGGAATCCCTGCCCGCCTGCGCCTGGTCCGGCGACACGTTGGTGTCGACCATACGGAATTCCATCTTGGCAGTCCTGCCGAGAAGTTCCTTCAGGCGCGTTGGATCCTGCAGGCCGGGCACCTGCACCAGGATGCGGTCGACGCCCTGACGCTGGATGATCGGCTCGACGGTGCCGAGCTCGTTGACGCGGCGTTCGACGATCTGGATCGACTGCTCGATGGTCTTGCGCATGCGGTCGAGCATTGCCGGCTGCGTCACGGTAATGCGGATCAAGCCGCCGCCGGCATCCGTCACTTCGAGATCGCGCTGGCCGCTACCGCCCATCAGGCCACCGAGCGGCTGCGACATGTCGCGCAGCTTGGAGAGCGCGGCCGGCACGTCGGCTTCCTTGGTGATGCGGGCCTCGACGGCGTCGCCCCGCACGGTGACGCCGCCCGTAAAGCCGATCCTGGCGTCGCGTAGCACCTTGCGTGCGTCGTCACGGACCGCATCGAGACGGTCCTTCCTGACCGAGTTGGCGTCGACTTCGAGCAGAAGGTAGGAACCGCCCTGCAGGTCGAGCCCAAGCACCAGCCGCCGCTGCGCCCAGCCCGGCCAGGTCCTGACGGTAGCCTCAGGGAAGAAATTGGGAACGGCGCACAGGCACACGACCAGCGCCGTGAGGATGGTCGCCAGCGCCTTCCACCGCGTGAAATACAGCATCGGGTTGACCCGTCAGAGAACGAAAGAGCGGCGCGAAGTTCAGCTCGAAGCCGCTTCGTCCTTGGCTTCGGACTTTTCCTTGGCCGGCTCGCCCTTGGCGCGCACGCCCGAGATCATCTGGCGCATCTGGCGCACCCGCACGCCGTCGGAAATCTCGAACTCGATCTGGTCGTCGTCGACCACCTTGGTCACCTTGCCGACCAGACCGCCTGATGTCACGACGGTATCGCCGCGGCGGATGTTCTTCACCAGCTCCTGGTGGTCCTTCACCTTCTTCTGCTGCGGGCGCAGGATCAGGAAGTACATGATCACGAAGATCAGCGCGAACGGCAGCAGCGACATCAGCATGCTGTTGGCGTCGCCGCCTGCAGCTTGGGCATACGCCGGGGTGATCAGCATTCGGGTAAATCCTTAACGGCTTAGACGGGAATGGACCGGCAACGCGCCAGCGCCTGCCCGATCCGGGGCAAATTCGCGCGGACTATAGCGGCCGCGGTCCCAATTGCAACGCTGGGACGCCCTTTCATTTAGGCCGCTTGCGGCAGCCGCCAAGGCCCGATAAGGCTGCGCTATCAGGAACTTGAGCGATGGCCAAAAAATCC
>NZ_JBQTHN010000171.1:0-15600 GCF_052389815.1 Bradyrhizobium sp.
CCCGGGTTCGATGCTGCGCATCGCCCCGGAATGACAACAAGAAAAGGGAACCCGCATGTCGGATATTTCAGGGGTGAAGGCGCTGGTCTTCGACGTGTTCGGCACCTGCGTCGACTGGCGCACCAGCCTGATCGACGATTTCACGAAATGGTCTGCGAGCCGCGGCATCGAGGCGGACTGGACCGCGCTGGTCGACGGCTGGCGCGCCGTCTACATGGCCTCGATGGATGAGGTGCGCAAGAATCCGCAGAACGGCTACGTCATTCTCGACGTGCTGCATCGCCGCTCGCTGGAGAAGCTGGTCGCGCAGCTCGGCATCAAGGGCCTCACCGACGCCGATCTGCATTACCTCACCATGGGCTGGCACCGCCTGCATTCATGGCCCGACACCAATGCGGGCCTGGCGCGGCTGAAGACCAAATACATCATCTCGCCGCTGTCCAACGGCAATGTCGCGCTGCTCACCGACATGGCGAAGTTCGCCGGCATGCCGTGGGACCTCATCATGTCGGCAGAGCTGTTCGAGCACTACAAGCCGGATCCCGAGACTTATCTCGGCGCGGCCAGGCTGCTCTGCCTCGCGCCGAAGGAAGTGATGATGGTGGCCGCGCACAATAACGACCTCAAGGCTGCGCAGCAGAACGGATTGAAAACCGCCTTCGTCGCGCGCCCGACCGAATACGGCCCGCACCAGAAGCTGGATTTCGAGGCCACCGGCGACTGGGACATCGTGGCCAAGGATTTCGGTGGGATAGCCGACCGGATGGGTTGCTAACGGTTCGCGGCCGGGCGAATCATTGAAGCGTCGTGCTTCGTGCCTGGCTCAGAGAGCATCATGACGCTTCCCGCATCCGCATTGCCGCTCGAGACGCCGCAGGCCTTCCTCGGTGTCACGAAATCCGCGACCGGCAAGCTCTGGCGCGACCGGCTCGATGCGCGCGGGCAGGCGCGGGCGCTGACGATCGTGCAGCGCTACCAGCTGCCGGAAATGCTGGCGCGGGTGCTGGCGGGCCGCGATGTCGAGATCGATGCGGTCGAGGATTTCCTCGATCCGACCATCCGCAAGCTGATGCCCGATCCCTACACCGTGACGCAGATGGAGGCGGCCGCCAGGCGTATCGCCGATGCCGCTGACCGTGGCGAGAAGGTCGCGATCTTCGGCGACTACGACGTCGACGGCGCCACCTCGGCGGCACTGCTCGCCTGGCACCTCCGCCACTGCGGGCTCGATCCGCTGATCCATATTCCCGACCGGCTGTTCGAAGGCTATGGCCCCAACACCGAAGCCGTCCGCATGCTGGCAGGCAAGGGCGCGACTCTGCTGGTGAGCGTGGACTGCGGCACCACCAGCCTGGAAGCGCTGGCGGAAGCGAGGAAGCTCGGAATGTCCGTCGTCGTCATCGACCATCACCAATGCGGCGAGCAATTGCCCGAGGTCGATGCGCTGGTGAACCCGAACCGGCCGGACGATCTCTCCGGTCTCGGCTATCTCGCCGCCGTCGGCCTCGTGCTGGTGACGCTGGTCGCGGTCAATCGCGAATTGCGCCAGCGCGGTTTCTGGAGCGCGGAGATGCCGGAACCCGACCTGCTAGGCATGCTGCATCACGTCGCGCTCGGCACCGTTGCCGACGTCGCGCCGCTCACCGGGCTGAATCGCGCCTTCGTCGCCAAGGGACTGATCGCGATGCGGCGGCGCGACCATGTCGGCCACACTGCGCTGATGGACGTCTCCCGTCTCAACGGCCCGCCGGAAGCCTGGCATCTCGGCTTCATGCTGGGCCCGCGCATCAATGCCGGCGGCCGCATCGGCCGCGCCGATCTCGGCGTGCGCCTGCTGCTGGAAGGCGACGTGTCGGAAGCAGCGCGGATCGCGGCCGAGCTCGACCGTCTCAACAGCGAGCGGCGCCTGATCGAGCAGGCCGCGGAGGCACAGGCCGAGGCGGAGGCGCTTGCTTCCCTCGGCATTGAGGATAAAGGCGCCGTCATCGTCACGGCGTCCGAAGGCTGGCATCCCGGCGTGGTCGGCCTCGTTGCCGCGCGGTTGAAGGAAAAATTCGCGCGGCCCGCCTTTGCCATTGCGCTCGAGCCCGGCGGCATCGGCACCGGTTCCGGCCGCTCCATCTCCGGCGTCGATCTCGGCAAGGCGGTGCGGCAGGCAGTGAGGGACGGCCTGCTGATGAAGGGCGGCGGCCATGCCATGGCCGCGGGCGTCACACTGCGGAAAGAACGGCTGGCCGAATTCCGCGCCTGGATCGAGAGCGCGCTCGCCGCCGACGTCGCCAATTCCCGCCACGAGAACGAGCTCCTCATCGACGGCGCGGTCAGTGCGCGGGCGGTGACGCCTGAATTCGTCAAGACCCTGAACCGCGCCGGCCCGTTCGGCGCCGGCAATCCGGAGCCGGTGATCGCGCTGCCGTCGCACCAGCTCGTGTTCGCCGACGAGGTCGGCCAGGCGCATCTGCGGTTGCGCTTCAAGTCGGGCGACGGCGCCATCGTCAACGCCATGGCATTCCGCAGCGTGGGACAAAAGCTCGGGCATGCGCTGGTGCAGAACCGCGGCCAGCAATTGCATGTGGCGGGATCGCTCGCGGTAGACCGTTGGCAGGGCGCCGAACGTGTGCAAATGCGTGTGGCCGATGTTGCGGTGCCCGACGAAGGGCCGGCGATGATCAGGTAACAAGAAACGTTGTGCAGGGAGTGAACATGGCAGGGCAGGTTGCAGGCAAGGTCGCGCTGGTCACCGGCGGGGCATCGGGTATCGGCGCGGCGGTCTGCGAGCTCTTGGCGCGCGAGGGCGCCTCCGTGGCGGTCACCGATGTCGATGACCTCCGCGGTCCGGAACTCGTCGCCCGCATCAAGAAGGCGGGCGGCGAGGCGACGTTCTGGCATCAGGACGTCACCAGCGAAGAGCGCTGGACCGAGATCGTGGCCGAAGTCGTCAAGCGCTACGGCCGGCTCGACATCCTCGTCTCCAATGCCGGCATCGGCATCGGCGTGCCCACGATCACGCAGATGACGCTGGAGGACTGGCGGCGCCAGACCGCAATCAATCTCGACGGCGTCTTCCTGTCGGTGAAGCACTGCCTGCCGGCGATGCGCAAGGGCGGCCGCGGCGGTTCGATCGTCCTGATGTCGTCGCTGGCGGGCCTGCGCGGCGCGCAGTCGCTCGCCGGATACTGCGCGACCAAGGGCGGCGTGCGGTTGTTCGCGAAGGCGATCGCGATGGAGTGCGCCTCGTTCGGCGACGGCGTGCGCGTCAACTCCGTGCATCCCGGCATCATCGACACCCCGATCTGGGGCAAGATCCCGGCGGGTGCGGCCGGACAGGGCCAGAACGCGCCGATCGATCCGGAAGAGCGGGCGCGGCTTGCGACGCCGTTCGGCCGCGCCGGCCATGCCATGGAGATCGCGCAGGGCGTGCTGTACCTGGCGTCGGACGCATCGAGCTACGTGACTGGAACGGAGCTCGTCATCGACGGCGGCATGAATGCGGGCGGAGCTCTACGCATGCCCGATGCGCCCGCGCATCCGATGCCGGATTTCGGTAGCTAAGCTGGACGGCGTGTCTTTCCCCGAGCAGGGATGGGTGTATAGAGCTGGGCGAGCGGCAGGTTCGCTCGCGCTTTACGCGCTCGACGCTCGCTCTCTCAGTCTATCGATCCATTGGCCATCTAGACCATGGAGCGCATCTGCAACTGGCCAGCCAGGAGCTGTCTCAATCAGGTGAAGCAGCGACCAAGCAAGCCCGAAGCAATCATCCGGCCCGAACAGTTGTACCAAAGCCCTTGCCTCATTATCAGTAATCGGTGTCTGCACTTGGGCAAGCAAAGCCTTGAAGTCCTGCAACATCGGCACAGTTGCAGCATTTGAACTCGGCAATGGGCCGGTTTGGACAAGGCGTTCGATGGCTGGCTGCATCATTGTTGTCATCTTCCGATCACCCGGTAGGGGCTCGACGCGCCCTGCAATGACGATGACCTAGCCGCCCTGCCGCAACCGCGCCAGCACCTTTAAGCCGCCATAGCCGTCGGCGGGCAGCAGGCCCATCTTGGTCTGATAATCCCTGACGGCCTTCATGGTGTCGTTGCCGACGCGGCCGTCGGTGCCGCCGGTGTCGAAGCCGGCCTTGGTCAGCCGCGTCTGCATTTCCTGGATTTCGGCCAGCGTCAGCGCGCGCTCGGAGCCGGGAAACGGCTGGATGAACGTTGGCCCGCCCAGGATGCGGTCGCCGAGATGGCAGATCGCAAGCGCGTAGTTCATCGAGGGATTGTAGCTCTTCACGGCATTGAAGTTCGGGCCGAGCAGGAACGTCGGGCCGCCCGCGACCGGCGTCCACATCTGCGCCGATGCGTTCGGCTGCGGGAATGGCTTGCCGTCGGCGCGGGTGACGCCGGCGCTTTGCCACGCCGCATAGCTGCGGCTGCCGGAAGCGCCGCTCGCGCCGCGGACCTCATAGCCCCAATGCTCGCCGCGACGATACTTGCCGCGATTGAGCAGGTATTTCGCACTCGATCCCAGCGCATCGTCGGGCCTGCCGAACGGCGAGACCTTGCCGTCGCGGTCATAGTCGATGCCGACATTGAGCCAGACTTCCGGCATCCACTGCGTGTGGCCCATCGCACCGGCCCAGGAGCCGCGCATTTCCTCCGGCGTGCCCCAGCCGCGGTCGACGATGCGCAGCGCATTGATCAGCTCGGTTTCCCAATAGGCCCTGCGGCGCGGCTCGTTCCAGGCGAGCGCGGCAAGCGAGGGAAAAATCGGGCGCATGTGGTTCTGCTGCACCAGCGGATCGCCGAAGGCGGACTCGACGCCCCACAGCGCCAGTAGAGTGCCGCGCTCGACGCCGAAATCCTGCTCGATGCGCGCGAACAGCGCCTCGTTCTTGCGCAGCGCCTCGCGGCCGTTGGTGATGCGCCAGTCGGAGACGCGGCGGTTGATGTATTGCCAGACCTGCTCGTGGAATTCCGGCTGCTTCCGGAACTGCTTGAACACGGACATGTCGGGCTCGATGCGGCCCATCACCCGGTTCCAGGTCGCGTCCGAAATGCCCTTTCCTTGCGCGCGCGCGCGGAAAGAATCGCGCCATTGGTCGAAGCCGGGCGGCGCCGCGGCAAGGGCAGGGCTCGCGAGGAGGGCGGTCGCGCCAATACCCGCCTGCAGCAGGGTCCGGCGGGTGGGCGAGAGCAGGGAATCAGGTTGTTTCATCGGGCCAGTCTAGCGGCGTATGAACAGCTTGGCCGCGGTCGGCGGCAGATCGTGAAGACTTTCAGGCTGACTTGAATACCATCAAATAGAAAATCCCAAGCATCGCTGTCGTTGAAGGGAGGCCCAAGAACGTCCAATTTTTGAATCGCTCATTGTACTCAGCGGGCAATTCCGAGTTTGTCTCAATAGCCGTCTTGGAAAGTTCGACCATGCGATGCTGCAACCAAACACCAAGGATCCAGCAAGCAGCAGCTATGCAAAATAGTAACGAGGCCCACCCAAGCCATCCAGTCAAAACCGGAAATCCCGCTATCGATGCCAGCCACAATCCGGTGATGATTTGAGCAAGCGCGGACAATATAGTGAGGTAAGACTCAACCTTGACGATATGAGGCCCGACTTCTGCAATTACTTTCATTTTTCTGGAGCCAAAGACGATTGTACCCAGCAAGGCAGCAAAAATACCTCCACCAAATAGAATTGTAGAGCTCAAAACGTGGATCAATTTTAGTGTTGGATAGATCATTGTAGCTCTCTAGCGGCGGGGAACTAGCTTTCCTGCAAGTCTGTGGCGATTCTGGACAGCCAGCGGCGCACCATGCGTTGCGATTTTGCGCTCAGCCCGGCCGCGAGCCGCCGCTCCAGTGCGAGCGCATGACGGCGGCAGCCGTCCAGCAGCCGCACGCCGCGGCGGGTCAGTGTCCACTGCAGCATCCGGCCGTGCACGGGATGCGGCGTCCTGGCGATGGCGCCTGATCGCTCGAGGTTGCGGATGATGACGCCGACGGTCTGCGGTGTCAGCAGCGCCACGCGCGCCAGTTCCGCGCCCGACAGGCCGGGATAGGCGCGCAGCATCGTCAGCACGACGAATTGCGGCGGGGTCACCTTGAGGCTCGCAAGCGCACGCTCCATCGACAGGCGGCTGGCGGCCTGTGCCTGGCGCAGCAGATAGGCGAGATAACCCTGCTCGCCGCGCTTGCCCTGGCCGGGCGGCGGGGGGAGGATGGCGGACTTGGCCGTGGCCCCGGATCGGTTCCGCGAAGCCGATCCGGCAGGCCGGCGCCCGTCGCGCTTCTTCGGCTTTGGCGGCGGCGGCTTCGGTCGCGATTTCCGGACCGCAGCTGGTGCGGGCTTGCGAGGCATATAAGAGCTCTTATAATAAATCAGAGCACTGATAACATGAGGTATTGTCGATGTCACATGCCCGGAGTGAATACACGGATTTCCAGAAGCTGGCCCCCGATGCCTTCGCCGCCGTCCGCGAGCTGAGCGCGATCGCCGCCAAGGCAGGCATCGACAAGCAGCTGCTCGAGCTGATCAAGATACGGGCGTCGCAGATCAACGGCTGCGCCTTCTGCCTGCAATTTCACATCCTGCAATCCGAAAAGCTCGGCATGGCCGCCGACAAGATCAATCTCGTGGCGGTGTGGCGCGAGGCGCCGCAGTTCTCGGCGCGCGAGCGCGCCGCGCTGGCCTGGACGGAAGCGCTGACAGTATTGCCCAACGGGGTCAGCGACGAAGTCTTTGCGCAGGCCAGCGCCGAGTTCAACGAGAAGGAATTGATGTACCTGACCTCGGCGGTCGCGGCGATCAACACCTGGAACCGGTTCGGCGCCGCCTATCGCTGGACCCCGCCGGCCCGGCAGAAGGTGGGCGCGGCGGCGGGCTGAACTAGCACTTGGAGCGTCTTGCCCACACCGTCGCTACTTTGCATGGGGTTGTTTTCGATATTTTGGTCGGGGCGGAAATGTTCCGTGCCTTCGTCGGGCAAAGCGGACAATCGGCCTGACCGGTCTAGTTCGCGCCGGCCTCCCGCGCTCCGGGCCGGCTGGCCTCCGCCGGCAGCGCTTGCGCGACGGCCGCGGCGGTCACCGGCTCGTTGCCGATCCTGCGGCCGCGGCCGCCGATCAGCCGCTCATAGGCCGACACCAGCGTCGTGTAAGGATTGACCCAGAGCCAGCCGTCGCGCGTGAACACCTGCACGTCGAAATGCAGATGCCGGCTGGTGCCGTTGGGACGGTCGAGATAGTTCGAGACCACGCCGATCGGCTCGCCTTCGATAAGGCGGCGCCCGTTGAGCAGGCCGTCGGCGTCCATCGCCGATGGGTTCATGTGCATGTAGCGGAAGCGGATGTGCTCGGTGCGGGTATTGACCTGCAGCGTCGCCGCCTGCTGCTTGGGCGCGCGGATCACCACGCCGTCGCGCACGGCGACGATCGCCTGCCGCTTGTCGTCGCAGCCTTCGGCACTCTCCTCGGCGGAGCAGGGCCGCGGCCGAAGGTCCTGCCCCTGGTGGCCGAAGCCGCTGGCGCACTGGCCGACGTTGAAGCTGCGCGCTTCGCAGAAATTGTCGCGCCAGGGATAGGTGCCGGCGATCAGCCTGGTCTTGTCGCGGCGGGCAAAGGATTGCGAGCGGATCGCGACGGGGACGCGCACCAGCGGAAAGCGGATCTGCGAATAGGCGGTATTGTCGGCGTGGCCGGATTGCCGGCGCGATCCGGTCTTTGCGATGATATCGCCGCTCGGGCGATAGGTGAATTCGGCAGATGCCGCCACCGGACGTTCGACACGGAGGGAGGCGATGTTCTTGCGCGGCCGCGAGGGCAGGCCGCCGGCCACCTGCAACGCCTTCAGAAAGCGCTCCGCGATCGGATAGGCCTCGCGGCACGCCAGCCGCCGCGCCCGCGGCGCCGAATCCAGGCACTGGATCGAGACCACATAGGGCACGCCGAACTTCGTGAAGGCGTAGCGAACGTAGCCTTCCCGGATGAAGCGGCGCATGTCGGGAAATTGTGCGGCAAGCGATTTGACCGGTTCGCCCTTGCCGCCGGCGGGATCGGCGAGGTCGTAGACCAGAAGCGAGCCCGTGATCTGCACCTCGACCGGCCGCGCAAAGGTCCGGTGCGGCAGGTCTTCGCCGGTTGCCGGCGGCAGCGAGAAGGTGGCGTCATAGCCAGAGAGCCCCGCATGGAAGAGATCGGTGCGGAACTCAGCCTGAAAGCGCGCGAGCTTTCCTTCGTCCGGAGCGCCGTTCGGCCGCGCCTCGAGCCAGGCCGCCGCATCGAACGGGAGCAGCACCGGAATCGGACTGCGGCCGATGCCGTTGAAAATCTGCGACGTGATGGCGTTGAGCTGCACCAGCGCCGGCATCGAGCGCGGGTCGGAAACGGCGTAGCGCTGCTGGATGGCAAAGCTGAGGGTGGAGGCGGCGACAGGTTGGCGGCTCACCTCGGTGCGGAGCTGGTCGAGCGCCGTTCGCCATTCGACGCGCATTGCCGAGACCGAGGGGGTGTGGAATTGATCGGCCGCAGCAAGGCCGCCGCCGGCCAGTTGCAGAAGAAAGACTGCCAGCAGGCGCAGGACGAACCGGTCAGCTCTCTTCCCCAACTCCCTCGCCCCCCGGCGATTGCCTGTTTAAGAGAGCCTCAGTCTAGTCCTTTGCGCGCTCGACGTAAGACCCGTCTTCCGTCATGACCACGATCCGTGTCCCTGCGGCCACATGCGGCGGCACCGAGGTGCGCACGCCGTTGGAGAGGATCGCCGGCTTGTAGGAGGACGATGCGGTCTGGCCCTTGGTCACCGGCTCGGTTTCCACGACCTCCAGCGTCGCGCGCTGGGGCAGGGTGATCGCGACCGGGTTCATCTCGTGCATCGAGACCTTGACGGTCATGTTCTCCTGAAGGTACGGCGCGGAACTGCCGACGATGTCCTTCGCCACCTGGATCTGGTCATAGGTTTCGGCATTCATGAAGTGGAAGCCGTCGGCATCTTCATACAAATAATTGAAGTTGCGGTCCTCGACGGTGGCCTTTTCGACCTGGTCGGTGGTCTTGTAGCGCTCGGACACCTTCACGCCGTCGCCGATTCGGCGCATTTCGATCTGGCTGACCGGGGTTCCCTTGCCGGGATGGATGTTTTCGGCGCTGAGGACGACGTAGAGCTTGCCGTCCTGCTCGATGATGTTGCCCTTGCGGATGGAACTGGCGATGACTCTCAAAGCTATTTTTCCCGAATTGCTGGCCTCCGGCCGATCCGGGCAGGTCTGCCCATGGCCGAGGGAGGCGGTTTCGGGGCGCAACATACTGATTTGGCCTGCAGATGCCACCCTTTTCCGGCGGAGAGACATGGACAAGCCGCGAGTCTTTGGACATGAAGGCCCAAAGCTGGGCCGACGTTGCTCGGTTGCCGCTTGCGTGTGCAAAATTAAACGATATCAATGATATACAGAATAGATTTCATTGATTGCATGGACCCGGCTCGCGCTGGCTTCGCCGGGATCGACCGATGAAGGCCGGGCCCGACCAGCCGTCGCCCTGGTGGTCGTCGGCGCGGCATGCCGATCGCCGGCCGTTCCTGCTGGCGCGCCGGGAAATCACCCGGGCGATCCGGGCCTGGTTCGAAGAGCAGGGATTTGCCGAGGTCGAGACCGGCATCCTGCAGGTCTCGCCCGGTAATGAAACGCACCTTCACGCGCCGCGGACCGAGCTCATTCGCGCCGACGGCAGCCGGATGACCCGGTACATGCGCACGTCGCCCGAATTTGCGTGCAAGAAGCTGCTCGCCGCCGGCGAGCAGAAGATATTCGAGTTCGCGCGGGTGTTCCGCGATCACGAGCGCGGCGACCTGCATTTGCCCGAGTTCACCATGCTGGAATGGTACCGCGCCAATGCCCACTATGACGCCATCATGGCCGATGCGGTCGTGGTGATCGCGCACGCCGCGCAGGCGACCGGCATCGGCAGCTTCTCGTTTCGCGGCAGGCACTGCGATCCCTTCGCCGAGCCGGAACTCCTCACCGTGGCTTCCGCCTTCGAGCGCTTTGCGGGCATCGACCTGCTTGCGACGATCATGGGCGGCGAGGGCGATCGTCCGGCGCTGGCGGCGGCAGCCAAGGACCGCGTGCGCGTGGCCGACGACGACACCTGGTCGGACATCTTCAGCAAGGTTCTGGTCGAGCACGTCGAACCTCATCTGGGACTGGGGCGGCTCACGCTGCTGTTCGAGTATCCGGCGCCGGAGGCGGCGCTGGCGCGGACCAAACCGTCCGATCCGCGCGTCGCCGAGCGGTTCGAGCTCTATGCCTGCGGCGTCGAGCTTGCCAACGGCTTTGGCGAACTGACCGATCCGGTCGAACAGCGCCATCGTTTCACCGCCTCGATGGACGAGAAGGAGCGCCGCTACGGCGAGCGCTATCCGCTGGACGATGAATTTCTGGCTGCGGTAGCCCATATGCCCGAGGCGAGCGGCGTCGCGCTCGGCTTCGACCGGCTGGTGATGCTGGCGAGCGGCGCGCCGAGGATCGAACAGGTGGTATGGACGCCGCCGGCGGGAGAGGCATGAACAGGATCGACCCCAAGCTGCTAGCTACCTTGCGCCAGCCGGCCGAGCTGATCGCGCGCGGGCTTGCGCCAGCCTCTGCGCTGGCGGAGCTCGAGAAGGTTGCCGCGCGCTACGCCATTGCGGTGACGCCGGAGATCGCTGCGCTTATCGATCCGGACGATCCGGCCGACCCGATTGCGCGGCAGTTCATCCCGAGCGCGCAGGAACTGGTCGCAGCGCCAGGTGAGAGTGCCGATCCGATCGGCGATGATGTGCACTCGCCGGTTCCGGGGATCGTGCACCGCTATCCCGACCGCGTGCTGTTCAAACTGGTACATGTCTGCGCGGTCTATTGCCGCTTCTGCTTCCGCCGCGAGATGGTCGGACCGGGCAAGCCGAATGCGCTGACCGATGACGCCTATCGCGCCGCGCTCGACTATATCCGGCGCGACAGCGAAATCTGGGAAGTGATCGTGACCGGTGGTGACCCGCTGATGCTGTCGCCACGCCGGCTCGCCGAAATCATGGCCGACCTCGCCGCGATCGATCACGTCAGGATCATCCGCATTCATACCCGCGTGCCCGTCGCCGATCCCGCGCGGGTGAGCGCGGAAATGGTGTCGGCGCTCAAGGTCGACGGCGCGACGACGTGGATCGCCGTTCATGCCAACCACCCGCGCGAGTTTTCCGATGCCGCGCGCGCGGCCTGCGCGCGGCTCGCCGACGCCGGCATTCCGCTGGTCAGCCAGTCCGTGCTGCTGCGGGGCGTCAACGATGATGCCGCGACGCTGGAAGCATTGATGCGTACCTTCGTCGAGCTCAGGATCAAGCCATATTATCTGCATCACGGCGATCTCGCGCCGGGCACCGCACATCTGCGCACCACGATCAATCATGGGCAGGAACTGATGCGCGGCTTGCGCGGGCGCGTCTCGGGCCTGTGCCAGCCGGAATATGTGCTGGATATCCCGGGCGGTCATGGCAAGGCGCCGGTCGGGCCGAGCTATTTGTCGCAGCCGGACTCGCAGCAACGTGATAAACTTGCCGAAACACGCTACTGCGTGGTCGATTATTGCGGCGAGGTCCATCTCTATCCGCCGCCGCGGTTGCCATGACGGACAAGGGAGAGGAGCCGCCGGAACAGGGCAATCGCACCGTCGAGAATGCGGTGCTGGCGGGATTTTTCGTCGTACTGGTGGCGGCGGGGATCTGGTTGCTTGGAACCATGGCCGACGTGCGAAAGGCGCAGGATTGCGCGGCCCAGGGACGGCGAAACTGTGCGACAATCGACGTGCCCGAACGGACGCGATGAACAGGTTGAAGAAAATGCGGGAGAAGCGAGATGCGTGAAGTCCTTCTGTCGGTGGCACTGGTGCTCTTGATCGGCATTCCCGGCGGCTTTGCCCAGACCGGCGGCACGTCGACCGCGGTGAAGAATCCAACGGGGACCGGCGTGCCGCCGGCGCCGGTGGGCCACCGCCAGCCGCGCGCGGCCGACGTCCCGGACGAGAGATACAATCTCAACAACCCGAACGATCCTCTTGCCAAGGAGAACGCCTTGCTCGACAAGAAGCTCAAGGGCATCTGCCGCGGCTGCTGATCTGGCAGGGCGCGCACGCCGCGCCCCGCTCTCCATTCCCCTTACGCCGACAATTCGCCGAGGCGGCGTCCGCGCACGCTGCCTCGCGCCTCGACCGCATCGGCCAGTTCCTCCAGAGCGGTGACGGTCGTCTCCCAATCGATGCAGCCATCGGTGATGCTCTGCCCGTAGGTGAGCGGCTTGCCAGCCGCTACGTCCTGCCGGCCGGCCACCAGGTGGCTCTCGATCATCACACCCATGATGCGGCGTTCGCCCGCGGCCACCTGCCGCGCGATGTCGGCGACGACCAGCGGCTGGTTCTCCGGCTTCTTGCTGCTGTTGGCGTGGCTGGTGTCGATCATGATGCGCGGCTTGACGCCCGCTTTCGCCAGATCGGCCGCCGCCGCCTCGACGCTCCCGGCATCGTAGTTCGGCTGGCTGCCGCCGCGCAGGATGATGTGGCAGTCCTCGTTGCCGGCGGTTGCCGCGATCGCCGACCGGCCGCCCTTGGTCACCGCCATGAAATGATGCGGATGCGAGGCCGACTTCACCGCATCGGCCGCGATGCGCACATTGCCGTCGGTGCCGTTCTTGAACCCGACCGGGCACGACAGGCCCGACGCCAGCTCGCGATGGATCTGGCTTTCCGTGGTGCGCGCGCCGATGGCGGCCCAGCCGACGAGGTCGGCAATATATTGCGGCGTCGTCATGTCCAGGAATTCGGTGCCGGCGGGCAGGCCGAGATTGTTGACGGCGGAGAGCACGTTGCGGGCGAGGCTGAGGCCCTTGTTGATGTTGAAGCTGCCGTCCAGATCGGGGTCGTTGATCAGGCCCTTCCAGCCGACGGTGGTGCGCGGCTTCTCGAAATAGACGCGCATCACGATTTCCAGCCGGTCGGCCAGGCGCTCGCGCAAGGTGGCGAGCCGCTCCGCATAATCGACCGCGGCGGCGGGATCGTGGATCGAGCAGGGGCCGACCACGACCAATAGCCGCTCATCGGTGCCGTTCAGGATGGCATGGATGGCGTTGCGCGCGGCCATCACGACGCGGGTTGCGGTCAGCGTGCGCGGAACCTCGCGCATCACCTGCTCGGGGGTACTGAGCTCCTTGAGCTCACGGATGCGAAGATCGTCGGTGGTACTCAACATGGCGAAGTTCCTCTTGTGGTTTCGAGGACCTGCCGGCCAAACAAAAAGCCGCCAGGTCTGGCGGCTTGTTCGGACTTGGGCTGCAACTTCTGTTCTCAGAGTGCGCGCGATCCTCCCACCGCCAGCGAGCTGTCGTAGCTAAAATACCAAAAATAGCTGGTGGCGCGGTTGATCATGGCTGGGCATGTAGCCTAGCCGGGCGCGCTTGTCATCCCCCAATCTCGCGATCGCATGATGAGTGTTGCCAAACGGTATCAGGCCTTTCGTGCCGCCAGCGCCATGCCGATCAGCGTCGACCCGCCGAACAGCATGTTGAGCCCGGCCAGAAGGCCGATCGCCCACTCCGCCGAGCCGGGCAGGCCCGCGACGATCAGGCCGGCGATGACGATGTCCATCGCGCCGCCGATCAACAGCCACGACCAGCGCTCGGACAATTCGCGGCGATGCTCCAGCGCATAGAGGATGGTTGCGGCGCCTTCGGCCAGGAAGTAGGCGCCGACCACGATGGTGAGCGTCAACACGCCCTGCATCGGCCGCGCCAGCAGGAGCAGGCCCGCGAGCACCGCCAGTGCCGCCGAGATCAGCGACCACCAGAAACCCGGCATCTCGCGCGCCCAGAAGGTCACGATCAGTCCGCCGATGCCCGCGATCAGGAACAGCCAGCCCAGCAGGATCGTCACCGCAAGCCCCGCGAGCTGCGGCAGGATCAATGCGGCGAGGCCCATGACGGCAAGCAGGATGCCTTCGAACAGAAACACTTTCCAATGCGCCCGCATCGCGTCGCGCATCCTGGCCTGCAATTCGTTGAGATCGTGGGGAAGGGTCATGGACGATACTCTCGACAATGTTGCTTCAATATAGTGCTGGCCGGCATCCCGGTCAGCCGCCGTGTCCGGACATTGACGAGAATCCATCCGAGATGGCGCGCATCCGGTTGCGGCCGAGGAAATAGACGGCGGTGGTGGCGATGAGCAGCGCAACCCCGATCACGATGGCGATCAGCCCGACGGAGCCGGTGAGCACGCTCATGTTGCGGTCGGGATTGATCAGCCAGCGGTGCGCGGCGCCGAGCAGGAAGGCGAGGCCGGCAAACCCCGCGCCGCCGCCGAACACCAGCAGCGCCCACATCCGCCGCAGCTGGCTCAGCCGCTCGCGCGCCACTTCCGTGCGCGGCGCATGGTGGCGGCCGACGCGTCGCACCAGGCGGATGGCAAAGCCGATCGAGGAAAAGCCGATCAGGATGCTGGTGGCGCCGAGCAGCATCCGCGTGGTGGAAGGCAAGTCCGGATTCTGCTGCAACATCAGCAGGGGAAAATCGAACGCCGCATGCAGGCCGATCGGTCCGAGCAGCACCAGCGCCCAGCTCGAGATCCGCGCCCAGTCGCGGTTGTGCCGGTTGGCGCCGAGCGCCGTGCCGGAGCGCGCGATCGCCAGATACGCCCCCGCGATGATGCCGAGCGCGCCATGGAAGGGCACCGTCAGCACGCTGCGCAGCGCCGCCAGCGAGCGCCAGATCTCGGAATGCTGCACGAGGTAGGCGAGGTTTTCGTAGGCAGCAAAGCCGAGGCCGGCCGCCGCGCCATAGACCACGGTGTCCATGGGATCGACGCCGCGGCTGCGGTTGCGCAGGCCAACCGCGACGATCACCAGCACCTTCACGATCTCCTCTGGCGCGGCGACGCCGAGCAGCGAATGCAGCACCAGGCCGAGCGAGGGATGATCGGCGCCCGCCAGCACGATCTTGGCGAACGGGGCGCGGGCAAGACCGAGCAGCGAGATGGAGGCTGCGCCGAGGAAGAAGGCGGACCAGACCCGTAGCGGCGGACCCGGCCGCTCGTCGGTCGCAATCACCAGCCACAGGAACAGCAGCGCAGGCGCAACCGCAGCGGTGCCGATCACGGTGGGGAGGGATTCGAGAAGCAACATCACGCCACGCAGATAGGCCAGATTTGCATTGTTATCCACCGCCGCGCTCCGGTCCGGGCGTGCGGCCGCGCGCCGCGGACGGTTCTTGGCGGGCGAAACCGGCCGTTGCCACACTGTCCGTAGCGGGTGAAGTTGTCGTATTTTTGTAGCTCGTAATCTGTCGCCTTCGTTGTTGAGTTTTTCGGCGGAGCCAGAAGGCGTGGACGGCTCCGCCGGCTTGGTCATGCCATGGATATTGCGGTCGGGTTAGCCCTCCTTGCCGGTTTCTTTGTTCGACTTGAAGCCCGTTTCTCCGTCCCGACCCGCGCAATCTCGGTGGCGGCGCGCGCAGGAGCGGTCAAGGACGCGCGCTTGCGCGCCCGCAAGGGCTTGTCCTTGACGGCTCCGAGCACGCTGCCAGGCTGAGGCGCGTCGGGGCTGATC
>NZ_JBQTHN010000172.1:0-46993 GCF_052389815.1 Bradyrhizobium sp.
GCTGAGCGAAACCAGGGCAGCGGAAACGCCGAGCGCAATGCGGGAGCGGGTATTCATGGGAGGGTCGTCCTTGTTTGAGACAGTTGGTTGAAGCGACGTTTGCCGCTGTCCTCCCGACGCAACTCCCGGGTCCCTTGTTACCCGCGATCCGCTTGATTTTCCGGCTTGTAACGAACTCTTGAAGGCGTGTTTACAGGCGCCTTGCGTTCAGCGCCGCCGCGACACGACTGACCGGCGGCCGGCCGATCAGCTTGCTGATGGAATTGGTCGCCGCGACCAGCTTTGACATGTCGACACCAGTCCTGATCCCCATGCCCTCGAGCAGATAGACGACGTCCTCGGTCGCGACGTTGCCGGTGGCGCCTGGCGCGTAAGGACAGCCGCCGAGGCCGCCCGCCGCGGAATCGATGACACGGCAGCCCTCTTCCATGCCGGCATAGAGATTGGCTAGCGCCTGGCCGTAGGTGTCGTGGAAATGCATCGCGAGCTTCGGCATGGGCACTTCGCCTGCAACGGCGCGAAGCAGCTGCCGCGCCTTGGCCGCGGTGCCGACGCCGATGGTGTCGCCGAGCGAGATCTCGTAGCAGCCGAGGTCGAACAGCGTTTTCGCGACATCGACCACCGCCTGCGGCCTGACCTCGCCGTCATAGGGGCAGCCAAGCACGCAGGAGATATAGCCGCGTACCCTGATACGATCGGCCTTCGCGCGCGCCAGCACCGGCTTGAAGCGCTCGATCGATTCCGCGACGGTGCAGTTGATGTTGGCGCGCGAGAAGCCCTCCGACGCCGACGCGAACACCGCGATGACCTTCGCGCCAGCGGCCTGCGAGGCCTCGTAGCCCTTTTCGTTCGGCACCAGCACGTGGAATTCGGTATTGGAGTGGCGGCTGACGCCGCGCAGCACCTCGGCCGAGCCCACCATCTGCGGGATCGCCTTGGGCGAGACGAAGGCGCCGACCTCGATCGGGTTGAGTCCCGCATCGACCAGCGCCTCGATGAAGGCAATGCGGTCGGCGACGCCGACCGGCGTCTTCTCGTTCTGCAGCCCGTCGCGCGGGCCGACCTCGACGATGCGGACGGTGTCGCCCATGTCAGGCGCCCGGCTCGACTTCGGCGAGCTCGACGCCCTCGCCGACGATGTCGCCAACCTTGCATTTCAGCTTCTTCAGCACGCCGGCGAACGGCGCACGCAGGGTCTGCTCCATCTTCATCACTTCAAGGGTCAGGATCGCCGCGCCCTTCTCCAGCCGGGTGCCCTCCTCCGCCAATAGCGCGACCACCGTGCCGGGAAGCGGCGCCACGATCTTGTCTTCCCCGACCTGCTCCTCGGTCTCGCCGCCGAACGGATCGACCCAATGCAGGTCGAAGCGGCCGTTGCGGGTGCGCAAGTAAAGTTCGTGACCTTCGACGACCGAAGCGACGCGCGACTTCACGCCATCGAGGGTCATGTCGAATCCGCCATCGACCGGCGAGATCGCCAGCGCGATCTCATGCTTGCCGACCGATAATGTCGGGACGCCGCCGCCATAGTGCAGCGCCACCTTGTGCTCGGCGCCCTGCCCCTGGCGGAACGAGAACACCCGTTGCCGGCGGCCGACCGGCTGCCAGCCCGACGTCTGCCACGGACTGTGCGCCTGCGCGCGCGCCGCCTTCTCCTCATCGGCCAGAATGGCCGCCACCGCTGCGCAGAGCTCGAGATCGCCCGCCGGCGGCGTAGTCTCGGTGAGGCTGTTCAACTCGCGCTCGATGAAGCCGGTGTCGATGTGGTTCGACCGCACCTTTGGATGCGTCACCAGCGCCGAGAGAAAGGGAATGTTGGTGACGATACCGCGGACGTCGGTTTCCTCGAGGCCGCGGTTGAGCTTGTCGATGGCGACATCGCGCGTCGGCGCCCAGGCGATCACCTTCGCCAGCATGGCGTCGTAGTAGGGCGAGACCGCATCGCCGCCGCGATAGCCGGCGTCGATCCGCAGGCCGTCGCCATCCGCGGGCGTGCGCCAGGTCTTGATGCGGCCGACCGAGGGCATGAAATTCTTCTGCGGGTTTTCGGCGTAGACCCGCGCCTCGATGGCATGGCCGTTCAGCCTGATCTGGTCCTGCGTCAGCGGCAGCTTCTCGCCGAAGGCGACGCGCAGCTGCCATTCGACGAGATCGACGTCCGTGATCAGCTCGGTCACGGGATGCTCGACCTGCAGGCGGGTGTTCATCTCGATGAAGAACACGTCCTTGCCGTCGGAGACGAATTCAATCGTTCCCGCGCCGACATAGTTCACGGCTCCGGCCGCCTTGCGCGCGGCCTCGCAAACTGCTTCGCGTTGCCTGGCGTTGAGCGTCGGCGACGGCGCTTCCTCAATCACCTTCTGGTGCCTGCGCTGCAGCGTGCATTCGCGCTCGAACAGCGACAGCAGATTGCCGTGGCTGTCGCCGACGATCTGCACCTCGATATGTCTGGGATTGTCGACATACTTCTCGATCAGCATGCGGTCGTCGCCGAAGGCAGCCTTGGCCTCGCGCTTGGCGCTGACGATGGCGGGCGCCAGCTCTTCCTTCGCGCGCACCACGCGCATGCCGCGGCCGCCGCCGCCGGCGGAAGCCTTGACCAGCACGGGGAAGCCGACCTTCTCGACCGCCTTCAGAAGCGTCGCTTCGTCCTGTTCGTCGCCGTGATAGCCGGGCACCAGCGGCACGCCGGCCTTCTCCATCAGCGCTTTCGAGCCGGATTTCGAGCCCATCGCCGTCATCATCGCAGCAGTCGGGCCGACGAAGACGATGCCGGCCCTGGCGCAGGCTTCCGCGAACTCGGCGTTCTCCGACAGAAAGCCATAGCCGGGGTGAATTGCCTCGGCGCCGGTCTTCTTCGCGGCATCGAGGACCGCCTCGATATTGAGATAGGAGTCGCGCGCCCGCGCCGGCCCGAGCAGCACGGCGCTATCGGCCATCGCGACATGCATGGCGCCGGCGTCGGCCTCTGAATAGACTGCGACCGTGCGCAGGCCCATGGCACGCGCGGTGCGTATGACGCGGCAGGCGATCTCGCCGCGATTGGCGATCAGGAGCGTGCGAAAGCGGCGGTACATCTTGCTCTTCATCGCATCACATCCTGAACAGGCCGAACTTCGTGGGTTCGACCGGCGCATTGGCCGCAGCCGATAGCCCAAGCCCAAGCACGAGCCGGGTGTCGACGGGATCGATCACGCCGTCGTCCCACAGCCGCGCCGTGGCGTAATAGGGATTGCCCTGCTTCTCATACTGCGCACGGATCGGCTTGCGGAACTCCTCTTCCTCCTCCGCCGACCAGGTCTCGCCCTTGGCCTCGATGCCGTCGCGCCGCACCTGGCTCAGCACCATGGACGCCTGCTCGCCGCCCATCACGGAGATGCGTGCGTTCGGCCACAGCCAGAGGAAGCGCGGGCTGTAGGAGCGCCCGCACATGCCGTAATTGCCGGCGCCATAGGAGCCGCCGATCACGACGGTGAATTTCGGCACGCCGGCGGTCGCCACCGCCGTCACCAGCTTGGCGCCGTCGCGTGCAATGCCGCCGGCCTCGTATTTCTTGCCGACCATGAAGCCGGTGATGTTCTGCAGGAACACCAGGGGAATGCCGCGCTGGCAGCACAACTCGATGAAATGCGCGCCCTTCAGCGAGCTTTCGCTGAACAGGATGCCGTTATTGGCGATGATGCCGACCGGATAGCCCCAGATATGGGCGAAGCCGCAGATCAGCGTGGTGCCATAGAGCTTCTTGAACTCGTCGAACTCGGAAGCATCGACGATGCGCGCGATGATGTCATGCACGTCGAACGGCTTGCGGCCGTCGGCGGACACCACGCCGTAAATCTCCTCGGGGGGAAACAGCGGCTCGCGCGGCTCGCGCATGTTGAGCACGGCCGGCGCGGGCTTCCTTAGGGTCGCGACGATGCGCCGGGCGATGCCGATCGCGTGCGCGTCGTTCTGGGCATAATGGTCGGTGACGCCGGAATGGCGGGAATGCACGTCGGCGCCGCCGAGCTCTTCGGCGGTGACGACCTCGCCGGTCGCAGCCTTCACCAGCGGCGGGCCGCCGAGGAAGATCGTGCCCTGGTTGCGCACGATGATGCTCTCGTCCGACATCGCCGGCACGTAGGCTCCACCAGCGGTGCAGGAGCCCATCACGATCGCGATCTGGGGAATGCCGGCTGCGGACATCTGGGCCTGATTATAGAAGATGCGACCGAAATGCCGCTCGTCCGGGAAGATCTCGTCCTGCAGCGGCAGGAAGGCGCCGCCGGAATCCACCATGTACACGCAGGGCAGATTGTTCTGCCGCGCAATGTCCTGCGCGCGCAGATGCTTCTTCACCGTCATCGGATAATAGGTGCCGCCCTTGATGGTGGCGTCATTGGCGACGATGACGCATTCGCGGCCGGAAATCCGCCCGACGCCGGTGATGACGCTCGCCGAATGCACGTCCCCGCCATAGAGGCCGTTGGCGGCGAGCGGCGACAGTTCCAGAAAGGCCGTGCCGGGATCGACCAGGAGGTCGACGCGCTCGCGCGCCAGCATCTTGCCGCGCGCCGTGTGCCGCTTGCGGGAAACCTCGCCGCCACCACCGGAGACCTCCTTCAGCTTGTCGCGCAGTTCCGCAACGAGCCCGCGCATCACCTCGGCATTGCCTGCGAAGTCGGACGATGACGGATCGATGGTCGAATGAAGCGGCATGGTCGGCGCTCTTCTTTAGGGTGCTGTGGAGGCCCTGGCTGGACGGCGGACGCGAAACGTCTCGCCCGGCCGCGCGACTGGCTGTATCATCTTTGCCGCGCGCCGTCCCCGAGGCCATCGCCTCCTCCTCGAATTAAACGATCATACGTTTTTTTAACGTAAGCTCAAGAGCGTCGTTCGAGACGGTAACATCTTGGCCCATGGCGTTGAAATTTCTATGATTTCATGCCATAAACATACGGACGTTCGCTTTTTTAGCGGTCTTTCGCCAGGAGCCACCCAATGGCACGCACGATCGGTTCCTACGGCCCCAAGACCATGGAGGCGATCCGCAAGGCCGGGCTGCGCCTGATCTTCGAGCAGGGCTATGAGGCGATGAGCCTGCGCCAGCTCGCCGCCGAAGTCGGTATCCAGGCCGGCTCGCTCTACAACCACATCTCCACCAAGCAGGAACTGCTGTTCGGCCTGATCCAGGATCACATCAACGAGTTGCTCCGCCAGCTCGATCGAGCGCTCGCCGGCAAGGAGGAGCCGGTCGAGAAGCTCCGCGCCTTCGTCGCCTTTCACGTCACCTATCATATGACGCGGAAGCGCGAGGTCTTCATCGCCAATTCCGAGCTGCGCAGCCTCGAGCCGAGGAATTACGAGGCGATCGTTGCGCTGCGCGGCGCCTATGAGCAGCGGCTCGCGGGCATTCTCGCCGAGGGCGCTGCGAAGGGCGTTTTCCAGGTGGCCGACGTCCAGGTCGCGACCTTCGCGATCATCGCCCTCCTCACCGGCCTCTGCACCTGGTATCGGCCGGGCGGCCGCCTGACCCGGGAAGCGATCGTGGACGCGCATGAGAAGCTCGTGCTTTCGGGCGTGATGCCGACGCCGCCGGTCCGCAGCAAGCGCAAGGCACTGCGCGCCGTGGCCGCCGGCGCCTGAGGGCCGATCGATGCCAATGACCGACGATGAGCCGCTCGACCAGATCGACCTGAAGATATTGGCCGAGCTTCAGAAGGACGGGCGGATCCGCAACAACGAGCTGGCCGAGCGGGTCGGCCTTTCGCAGCCGCCGTGCCTGCGCCGGATGAAATCCCTGCGCCGCCGCGGCTATATCCGGGCGATCCGGGCGTCGCTCGACGAAAGGCGCCTCGGCTTCGAGGTGACGTCCTTCGTGCTGATCCAGCTGAAGAGCCAGGCACGAGCAGCCGTGCAGGCGTTTGAGGCGAAGGTTGCGGCGCTGCCGCATGTCCAGCAGTGCTCGCAGATTTCGGGGGACGCCGATTTCATGCTCAAGTGCCTGGCGACGAATGTCGAGGCCATGCATCGGCAATTGCTTCAGTTTGCAGCCATCCCCGAAGTTCAGACCATCCGCACCTATCCGGTGCTCGGGCTCTCAAAGGACGCGCCGCTGCCGCTGCCCGACGCGCCCTACCCTCGCCAGGTCGATTAGACACCGTCGCCAGCCGGCCGGAAATCAATGCGGCCGGATCAGCGCGGCCGGATCAATGCGTCCAAAATCAGTGCGTCCACGGCTCGCCGCGACGGAAGGCGAAATTGTCGGCATAGGCGGCCTGGCGCCGCGCCGGCTCCTTCGGCTCGATCACCTGGTAGGGAATGCCCTTGCGCTCGCAATAGGCGACCGCGTCTTCGCAGGTGTCGAAACGGATGTTGAGCTGCTGCTTCATGTCGCCCGAGGAGGTCCAGCCCATCAGCGGCTCGACCGCCCGCGGCTGTTCCGGCTCATAGTCGAGCTGCCATGCCTTGCCATTGGCCTTGCCGGATTGCATCACGTTCTTGGCAGGCTTGGAGATACGTGCGGTCATGGATGGTCGGGCCTCGTGAAGATCGGCAGGTTGCAGTCGTTTGGCGAAAGCCGCCGGGATAGTATAGAGACACCTTTCAGGGATTTGATCGGTGATTCCCACCCCGACGCCATCGCTTTTCGGGAACGGTATAGTCATTATGCGGCGCTGTGACAATCTGCCATCCGGGTTGAAGCAGCGGCACTGCTACCTTCCCGAAGGCATCAGTTCGAAGCGGCACCCATGAAGATCAACGCCATCCTGCCCGACAAGGGACGTGACCTCCGGCTCGACCTCTTCCGCGGGGTCGCGAACTGGGCGATCTATCTCGACCACATCCCGGACAATGTCGTGAACTGGGTCACGACGCGGAATTACGGCTTCTCCGACGCCGCCGACCTCTTCGTCTTCATCTCCGGCTACACCGCCTCCTTCGTCTACGCGCGCATGATGCTCGACCGCGGCTTCATCGTCGGCGCCACGCGCCTGACCAAGCGCGTCTGGCAGCTCTATGTCGCCCACATCATCCTGTTCGTGATCTACATCGCCGCGATCACCTATCTCGCGCTGCGCTTCGGCGACTCCGAGATGATCAACGAGTTCAACGTCGCCGGCCTCGTCGACAATGCCACCGAGACGCTGCGGCAGGGACTCATGCTGAAGTTCAAGCCCGTCAATCTCGACGTGCTGCCGCTCTACATCGTGCTGATGGGTCTGTTCCCGCCGGTGCTCTGGTTCATGCTGCGCCAGCCCGACCTCACCATGGTGATCTCGATCGTGCTGTGGCTGGTCTCGCGCCAGATGGGCTGGAACTTCACCGCCTATCCCGCCGGCACCTGGTATTTCAACCCGCTCGCCTGGCAGGTGCTGTTCGTGTTCGGCGCCTGGTGTGCAATGGGCGGCGCGCGCAAGTCGGGCGCGATCATCAATTCCAAGTACACGCTGTGGTTCTGCATCGCCTACATGATCCTGGCGCTGGCCATGACCTTCGCCGGCCGGTTCCCGGATTTCGGCGCGCTGTTCCCGCAGTGGCTGTATTCGACCTTCAATCCGAACGACAAGACGTTCCTGGCGCCCTACCGCTTCATCCACTTCGTGGTGATCGTGATCCTGGTGGTGCGCTTCGTCCCGAAGGAGTGGCCGGGACTGGAATGGAAGGTGTTCGATCCGCTGGTGGTCTGCGGCCAGCAATCGCTCGCGGTGTTCTGCGTCGGCGTGTTCCTGTCCTTCGTGGCGCACTTCCTGCTCTCGCTGAGCTCGGGCTCGCTGCTGGTGCAGGTCCTCGTCAGCGTCGCCGGTATCGCGACCATGACGCTGGTGGCCTATTACATCTCGTGGTCGAAGCGGCAGGACAAGCCGACGCCGAAAGCGCCCTCCGCTCCGAAGCCCGCGGCAAGCGCGGCTTGATCGGGGCGACGATATAGCGGAATCGTAGGGTGGGCAAAGGCGCGCTTGCGCCGTGCCCACCTTCACATGCACCGACGCAGATCGGTGACGCTACGGCGCCGCCTGCGTACTCTGCGCCACCACGGCGCCGACGTCGGTGAAGACCTTCACGATCGGCGCCACGATGCGGTGCATCGGCCCCTTCGATACCAGCGTGTCGTGCAGCACCAGGTGGTCGATGCCGGTGGTGAGGAAGCAGATCATCGCATCCTGCGGCGTCTCCACGATCGGCTCGCCCTTGACGTTGAACGACGTGTTGATCAGTACGGGCACGCCGGTGAGCCGGTCGAACTCCTTCAACACGCGATAGAGCTTCGGATTGGTCGCCTCGCGCACGGTCTGCACCCGCGCCGTGCCGTCGACATGCACGATGCCCGGAATCTTGTCGCGCCATTCGGGGCGCACGGGCTTTGCGATCAGCATGAAGGGCGAGTCCTCCTCGCCCTCGAAGATCTCCTTCATGCGCTCCGCCAACACGATCGGCGCAAACGGGCGGAAGGCCTGGCGATGCTTGACCCGGCTGTTGAGGATGTCCTTCATCTCGGCTCTTCGTGGATCGGCGAGCAGGCTGCGGTTGCCGAGCGCGCGCGGCCCGAATTCGGACGGCCCCTGAAACCAGCCGATCACCTTCTGGTCGGCCAGCAGCTTTGCGGTGTCGCCGCAGATATCGTCGCTGCGCACCGTATTGATCTGGATGCGGACCAGCGGCTTCTGCAGCGCGTTGACGATCTCGTGCTCGCCATAGATCCGGCCGGTATAGGCGTGCTCCATCACATAGGTGCGCCGCTGCTTGAGGATCTCGAGCCAGCCGTAATAGGCGCAACCGATCGCAATGCCGTCGTCGCCGGCCGCAGGCTGGATCCATACGTTCTCGAAACCGCCCTCGCGCGCGATCCGGCCATTGGCGACGCAGTTGAGCGCGACGCCGCCGGCAATGCAGAGGTTCTTCGCTCCCGTCGTCTCGCGCAGCCAGCGCGTACGCGCCAGCAGCACTTTTTCCGTGTCGTCCTGCACCCGCCAGGCCAGATCCTCCCAATGCCGCATCGCCGAGTGCTTTTCCCAATCGCCGAAGCCGATCAGGTAGGGCTGCTTGAAGCTGGCGTCCCAGCCCGGCACGCGCAGCTCGCCGCCCTCGAATTCGAGCAGCGGCCTGAACTGCTCGCGGCGCCCATAGGGCGCAAGCCCCATCAGCTCGCCGCACTTGTTCCAGTCGCCGAACACGTAGGTCGAGGCGCGGCTGTACAGCGCGCCGAGGCCTCGCATGCCGTAGAATTCCTCGTTGAGCATGCCGCGCGACGGCTCGAGCCATACCTTCTTGAGGCATTGCAGCTCAGTGCCGGAGAAGCGGTAATAGCTCTCGGATTCGCGGGCGAGCGGGCTTCCGGCATCGTCCTCCGGAAGCTTTTCCATCGCATCGGCGCGGTAGCTGCCGACGCCGTCGACGATCATCACCGCGCCCTCCTCGAACGGCGAGGCGGCAAACGCGCTGTAGGCGTGCGCCAGGTGGTGCGAGATCGACACGACCTTGTCGGAGACACTGCGAAAGTACGGATGCTGCTCGGCTTGCTCGCGCTCGGGCGGCGGCAGGAAGCCCGGCATGTCCTGATAGGTCAGCCGCTCCTCCATGTCGGGCACCGGCATGATGTAGCAATTGCGCACGACCAGATCGACGTCGGCGAGCGTGATGCCCTCGGCATCGAGGCAGTAGTCGATGACCTCCTTGTAGAAGCCGGTGGCATGCTTCTCGCGCGTCAGCCGCTCCTTGCCGATCGCAAAAGCGATGGCACCGTCACGAAGCAGGCACGCACTGACGTCATGGTCATAGGTGTTGAGACCAAGGACATAGGTATGTTTTTTCGGCATTGGCATTTTCTGGAAGGGAACACGTTCGGGCTGAAGCTTACGATGATGTCGAGACTAGGGTTGCACGATGGCATTCTCCCGCTTGGTGCTGCAGCAACACACGACCGTTCATCTGCCGTTCATCGTCGAAGCGAATTTTGCAATGTAGATGAACGGGTTGCGAGATTGACCATACTCTGCCCGCTCAATAGAGTCTCACGCGACTCCAAGAACCTTGGTCAAAATAATCGTCTTGGTGCTTCGAACCGAGTCCCGATCCCGCGCGTATTTGTGGGATCGCATCATGCGGTTTGATGCGCTGGAAATACCGGGAGATCTCGATGGCTAAACGCTACAATTTCCTGACGCGGTGTCTGGCGGCGGTGGCTCTGCTCTTCATCTATGCCGTCAGCACGTCCGCCATTCTGGTCGGCGCGACCACGACGGCAGCGCAGGCCCATTGGCGCGGACGCGGCGGCTGGGGCTATCGCGGCGGATGGGGACGCGGTTGGGGCTATCGCGGCTACTACGCGCCGCGCGCTTACTATGCGCCGCGCGCCTACTATGGCTACGGCTACGGCCCGCGTTGCTACTGGAGCTATCGCTGGGGCCGCACCGTCTGCCGCTGGTGATCGGCAGGCACATCTTTGATTGGTCGAAATCAGGCGCGTCGGACCTCCGGCGCGCCTGATTTGTTTTGGCGGCGCAGCGTCAGACCGGCTTCTCCTCGTCCGTCACCGGCGAGGTGATCACCAGAAACACGAGATCGACCAGACCGGAATTGGAGATCGCGTGCTCCACGCCCGGTCCGGCGAAATCCGCGCGCTGATCGGCCCGAACGGCGCCGGCAAGACCACGCCGCTGAAGACGCTGGCGGGCCTGGTGCCTCGGGCGAGATCGCGTTCGCAGGCAAGGACATCACGCAGCTTCCCGCGCCCGACACCGCCCGGCTCGGCATCGGCTAGTCCCCCAGGGTCGCGGCCCTCTCCGGAGGCGAGCAGCAGATGGTGGCGGTGGCGCGCGCGATGTCGGGCAATGTCAAACTATTGCTGCTCGACGAGCCGTTCGAGGGCCTTGCGCCTGCCGTCATCCTCGAGCTGTTCCGTGTGTTCGACCGCCTGCGGCAACATATTTCCATCGTCATCGTCGAGCATAATCTCGACCTTGTGCTGGCGCTGGCCGACCGCGTCTTCGCGCTGGAGCGCGGCGCGGTGTTCCATGAGGGGCCGGCGGCGCCGCTGCTCACCGATCTCGCCTACCGCAAGAAGATCCTCTGGCTGTAGCCAGAGCTGCCGGTTTGGCGCCGGCGGCGGAGCGCGAAAAAATGCCGGCCGTTTTGAGGCGGCCGGCAGTCATGCTCTAGGGGTAGGAAAGACCGCAGCATGATGGCGAATCGGCAATTCCGCTTTGCGCCAGATCAAATTGGAGCGAGATTTCGCGCTTTCCCGCCGCGCCGATGGTGCGCCGGGCGGCCTTGACGTAGGATTTGCCGACAGCAGCGGTATTGCGTTGTTGTCGCCGCAACCAAGCCGGAAGGAGGACCGAATGTACGCCGCCATCCGCCAGGGCAAAGCCAAGACCGGCATGGCCGAGGAGCTGACGCGCCGGATCAAGGAAGGCGCCATCCCCATCATCAGCGACGTCGAGGGCTTCATGGGCTACTACGTCGTCTACGCCCCCGACGACACCGTCACCGCCATCAGCCTGTTCAACAATTTCGCCAGCGCCGAAGAGGCCAACCGCCGGGCGCTTGCCTGGATCGAAAAGGATCTGGCCCCGCTCCTCACCGGCCCGGCGACGGCGATGGCGGGCCCGGTGATCGTGCATACGCTGGCGTGAGGCAGGGCTCGCTCTAGTATGAAGCCATGCGCGTTGTGATCTGCGGCGGCGGCGCAATCGGCGTCTGCGCGGCCTACTTCCTCGCCCGCCGCGGCGTCGACGTCGTCGTGGTCGAACGCACCGAGGTGGCCGCCGCAGCCTCCGGCAAGGCCGGCGGATTTTTGGCGCTCGACTGGTGCGCGGGAACGCCGCTCGATGCGCTGGCGCGCCGAAGCTTTCAACTGCACGCCGCCCTTCAGGGCGAGACCGGCGCCGACTGGAACTACCGCCGGATGAACGCCCATAGCGGCGTGGTCGTCGGCGAACGCTCGCCGCGCCGCCATGCGCCGTCCGAGCTAACCTGGCTCTCCGATGGAATCGTCATCACCAATCGGCTCGGCACGCCGGAGACGACAGCGATCGTGCCTCCCCGCAGTTTCACCGCGGCGATGATGAAAGCGGCGCAAGGTCTTGGCGCGGCCGTACATATCGGAGCGATCACGGGTCTTGCAGGCGACGGCGCAAGCGTGCGCAGTGTGGCGGTGGACGGCCGCATGATCGAGGCGGATGCAGTCGTGATCGCGATGGGCCCCTGGTCGGTGCTGGCGTCACGATGGCTGGCCTTGCCCGCCGTCTACGGGCTGCAAAGCCCGAGCCTCGTCTACGACACCGGCGCGGAGGTGCCGGCCGACGCCCTCTTCCTCGATTGTCATGACGACAACGTCAGCGTCGAGCTTTTCCCGCGCGGCGACGGCACCACGCACGTCACCGCCTTTACCGACCAGCCTCCGCTTCCGCTCGATCCCGCCGCGGTGATGCCCGACCCGGACGCCATCGATCGCCTGCAGGCGATCGCAGCCCGCCTGTCGCCCGCCTTCCGCCCCGAGCGGATCGTCGCCCGGCAATCCTGCTTCCGACCGGTCACGGAGGACGGCCTGCCCCTGATCGGCAAGGTGCCGGCCATCGCCGGTGCCTATGTCGCCACCGGCCACAGCGTCTGGGGCATCCTCAATGCGCCTGCCACCGGCGAGGCGCTGGCCGAGATGATCGTGGACGGCAGCCCGCGGAGCGTCGATCTCGCGCCGTTCGATCCCGCGAGGCTGCACGCACTCGATCCGGCGATGCGGCGTTCGAGTAGCTGATCTATTTCTGGAGCTTGCTGGCCCGATAATCGCGCGGCGACAGCCCGTAACGCTCGCGGAAGACGCGGCCGAAATGCGACAGGTCGTTGAAGCCCCAGGCGAAGGCGATCTCGCTGACATGCCGATGGGCCAAAACGGGCGAGGCCAGATCGCGCTGGCATTGGGCAAGCCGCTCCGTCAACACGAAGCGCTGGAAGGACGTCCCCTCTTCCGACAGCAGGGCGTTGACATAGCGCGGCGAAACGCCGAGCGCGGCGGCGGTGTCTGACAGCGAAAGGTCGGGATCGGCGAGATGCGCCCGCACATGCGCCTTCAGCCGATGCAGCAGGGCCAGCCGGCGGCTCGATGGCAGCACCTGCGAGCCGAGACGTTCGCTGAGCACCATCGCCAGAAGATCGACGGCCTGCTCGGACAGGCGAATGGCATGCGCCTGCTCGATTCCGTCGGCACTCTGGCAGAGCCGATAGATGAAATCATGGGCCAGTTTCTGCAACGGGCGATCGGAACCGAAGCAGATGGCGGTCAGCGCCTCCGTGCCGGCGACCCGGCGCTGCAACATCTCGCGCGGCACCTGCAGGATGACCTGCGTGAAATCGTCGTCGAACTGCAGTTCATACGGGCGCGTCGTATCGTAGATCGCGAACTCGCCCGGCCGAACCACCGCTTCGCGGCCGTCCTGCGCGACGCCGCCGACACCGTGCTTGCCGAGCGCGATCAGAAAAAAATCCTCGCTGGAGCGGGCGATGCGCGAGCGGGTGCGAAAGACGCGCTGCTGCTGCGATGAGACTTCCGTGCAGCTTGCCTGCCCGAGCGGCGCCCGCGTCACGCGTCCATGGAAGGCGGAGCCGAGGTCGGATTTGCAGTCGAGCTGCACGTAGACGTCGCAGACGATGTCCTGCCACAGCGCCAGTCGCCGGTAGGCCGGCACGCCGTCTGTCGCGAACTGGACCGACATGGCTCTGCTCCTCTCACGTCCCCGCCAGCGAGGCGGCAGTGAAAGATGAAATCGGCACCGGCTTCGCCGTCCCGCTCGCCCGGGCCGCATGCCGCGGCAGTCGAGTCCTGGTTCCTTGGCGGACGAGCGGAAGCACCCGGGCGTGACGTAAAAGACTGCAACGGAAACCGGTGCCGATCAACTGCAAACCTGCCTTGGCCGCGCCGGCTCGGATCGCAAGGGAGAAAGCTCATGGGTATCGAACATCCGAAATACAAGGTCGCCGTGGTGCAGGCCGCGCCGGCCTGGCTCGATCTCGACGCCTCGATCAGGAAGGCGATCGCGCTGATCGAGGAGGCCGCCGCCAAGGGCGCGAAGCTGATCGCCTTCCCCGAGACTTTCATCCCCGGCTATCCCTGGCACATCTGGCTGGATTCGCCGGCCTGGGCGATCGGCCGCGGCTTCGTGCAGCGCTACTTCGACAATTCGCTGGCCTATGACAGCCCGCAAGCCGAGAAGCTGCGCGCCGCGGTCAAGAAGGCAAAGCTCACCGCCGTGATCGGCCTGTCGGAGCGCGACGGCGGCAGCCTCTATATCGCACAATGGCTGATCGGCCCCGACGGCGAGACCATCGCCAGGCGCAGAAAGCTGCGGCCGACGCATGCCGAGCGCACCGTCTATGGCGAGGGCGACGGCAGCGACCTTGCCGTGCACGACCGGCCCGACATCGGACGGCTGGGCGCACTGTGCTGCTGGGAGCATCTGCAGCCGCTGTCGAAATACGCGATGTATGCACAGAACGAGCAGGTGCATGTTGCTTCATGGCCGAGCTTCTCGCTGTACGACCCCTTCGCACCGGCGCTCGGCGCCGAGGTCAACAATGCGGCCTCCCGGGTCTACGCGGTCGAAGGCTCCTGCTTCGTGCTGGCGCCGTGCGCCACGGTCTCGCAGGCCATGATCGACGAGCTGTGCGACCGGCCGGACAAGCATGCGCTGCTCCACGCCGGCGGCGGGCACGCCGCGATCTACGGCCCCGACGGCAGCTCGCTCGCGGAAAAACTGCCGCAGGACGCCGAGGGCCTCTTGATCGCCGAGATCGATCTCGGCGCGATCGGGGTCGCGAAGAACGCGGCCGATCCGGCGGGGCACTATTCGCGGCCCGACGTGACGCGGCTATTGCTCAACAGGAAGCGCCTGCGCAGGGTCGAGGAATTTTCGCTGCCGGTCGATACGGTCGCACTGCCCGAGGAAGAACCTGCAGCAACGCCCTCGCGGCCGAGCCAGGCGGCCTGAAGCACTATGAGGTCGGGCTGAACTGGAGCGGCATCGGAAGTTCACCTCTCCCGTTGGGAGAGGTCGGATTGCGAAGCAATCCGGGTGAGGGATTACGGTCCCTCGTTAGAGCTGAGCCCCCTCACCCGATTTGCACCGGACGATGCTGCGCATCGCCGGGAGCAAATCGACCTCTTCCCGTTGGGGAGAGGTGAAGCAAGTCTGCCGGACGACCGGTTCAATCAACACCATCATGCTCTAAAGGAGGCAGCGCCATGGAATCCGCCATTCCAAAGCATTTGCAAACCGCGCGCTCGCGGCATCGCCGGGTCGGCGACGACTACAGCCCGCCCTACCCGTCCTTTGTCGCGCGGCACAAGCCCAAGGTCGCCAATGTGGTGATGGCCTATTTCGGCCTGCAGTATCGAGGCGATCCGCCCGCCGCCGCTGGCGCGTTGCTCGCCGCCATCGCCGCGCGGCTAGCCGATGCCAACGGTCCTTCGCACTGGGATCGCGCGCACCATGTCGACCAGGCCGGCTACTCCAACGTGGTGTCGGTCGCCTATTGGGACGACGTCGCAAAATTCGATGCGTGGTTCGCGCCCGCGCGCGAGGCTTGGACCGGCCAACGCAGCGACGGCGTCGGCCGCTACATCGAAGTGTTGCGGCCGAGCGTTGCGCGCTACGAGACGCTGTTTTCTTCGCCCGACCGGGCCGAGGGCGTTGCCGTCATCGCCGACGGCATGAGCGGCGAAATTCAGGAGCACGCCTATTGGGGCGGCATGCGCGACCGCATTCCGCTGTCGCAGACCAGCGAAATGGTCGCGAGTGGAAAGCCCTCGCTGGTCCGCGAGGGGCAGCGCCTGCACGTCATCGCCCACGACAACCTCTGCCTGATCCGCTCCGGCCAGGACTGGAGCGACACCGAAGCTTCCGAACGCAGGATGTACCTGGAAGACGTCGAGCCGGTGCTGCGCGAAGGCATGGACTTTTTGCGCGACCAGGGCACCTCGATCGGCTGTTACGCCAACCGCTACATGCAGGTGCTGGGAAGCGACGGCGCGCCGATCGAGAAGTCATACGGCCAAAGCTGGTGGCACGGAATTTCCGCGCTCGAGCGTTGGGCGGAATCGCATCCGACTCATGTGCGCATCTTCGGCGCGGCGATGAAGTATCTTTCGACGCTGGGACCGGCCGCCAAGCTCCGGCTCTATCACGAGGTCACCGTCGCCGCCGCTGACGAGCAGTTCTTCGAATACGCCGACTGTCATCCGCGCACGGGAATGCTCGCGGCCGTGGAGACGGTTGCGGCTTAGCTTGCTCCGCCGGACGTCAGCGCCGGCTGCAACACCATCCGGGGTTTAGGGACCGCGTTGGCCAGAGAGTTGATTGGAGAACGCCTGACCGCAAGGCTATATTTCGCAAGGTCTTGAGTATGCCGCCTCAGTTGGCGGCTTACGCCTCACAGCGCCAATTTGGGAGGAACAGCACCATGCGAATGATCGTAGGTCTTGCAGTACTCGCCGTATCGACCGGCCTGCTCTGCTTGGAGACGGCCGACGCGGCGCCACGCGGCATTCAAGATCGATACTGCTTGCAGGGAAGGATCTGGGGTTATCCGGGCAATTGCGCGTTTTCCACCTACCAGCAGTGTATGGCATCCGCCAGCGGCACCTTCGCCTCCTGCGGTCTCAATCCGCGATATGCTTACCGGCCGGGCGCGTATAGATAATACCGCGAACTCGTGGCGACGCCAGCAAGGCTGGCGTTTGAACTTAGGCGCCACAAACGCAGCGATCGTCAGAAGCGCAATCAGTAGATGAAACGGGTAATTGGTCGGGGCAGCTGGATTCGAACCAACGACCTGCAGTACCCAAAACTGCCGCGCTACCAGGCTGCGCTATACCCCGATGGGGAGAGAGCTACACGCTTCACACCCCGCCAGCAAGGCGGAAAGACCCGCCTCAACGCTTGCCGAACAGCGGGTGGGAGACCCGGTCGCCGGGGGCGATGCCGTATTTTTGCGCGGTGCCGGCCGGCACCTCCAGGACGCCGCGGGCAAGGCCCCCGGAGGAGATGATTTTCGTCGACTCCGGCTCGGTGTTTTCGGCGATGCGCAGGATGCGGCCGTCGGCGCGGATGAAGATCATGTCGAGCGAGATGTAGGTGTTCTTCATCCACATCGAGATCTGCTGCTCCGGCGAGAAGTCGAACAGCATGCCCTTGCCGTCGGCGAGCTCGCGCCGGTACATCAGCCCCTTCGACTTCTCGTCCTCGGTCGTCGCCATCTCCACCGAGAAGATGTGCACGCCGTTCCTGGTGGCGATCTCAAGCGTGCCGAAGCTGGCCGCCCGCGCCGGCGTGCCCGCCAGCGCAGCGGACACCGCGATCAGGGCGACCGCCAGCCAAAGGCGCGCGGCGCGCCAGCCAGAATTTCGGTTTAGATTCATCGGGAAACGCTCTAACTCAGCCCACAATGGAAGGCGGCCAACCTAACCCGGCGATTGCGGCAAAGGCCAGAGGTTCCCGCGGCGCGGCTGGCCTCACATTCGCGTCAGCAATCGGGGAGTTAGTGCGAGGACAGCGCCGACGGCCCGGTCTCGGGGTGGATTTCCGCGGCCATCATGCCCTTGGAACCCGGCCCGAAGCGGACCAGCACATACTGGCCCGGGCGAAGCTCGGTCATGCCGAAGCGGCGCAGCGTTTCCATGTGCACGAAGATGTCGGGCGTGCCCTCCCCGCAGGTCAGGAAGCCGAAGCCGCGCAGCCGGTTGAACCATTTGACCTGCGCCCGCTCCAGCCCCGAGGTTGGGGTCACCGTGACGTGGGTGCGCGGCGGCAGCATCTGCGCCGGATGGATCGCGGTCGATTCGTCCATCGAGGCGATGCGGAACGCCTGGTATCCCTTGGCGCGCTGAACGCACTCAACCACCACGCGTGCGCCCTCATAGGCGGTCTGGTAGCCGTCGCGCCGCAGCACGGTCACGTGCAGCAAGACGTCCGGCCAGCCATTGTCGGGAACGATGAAGCCGTAACCCTTGGAGGCGTCGAACCATTTGATGACGCCCGAGATTTCGACGAGGTTGGCGGCGGCATCGCCGAGGCCGGACAGCGCGTCCAATGCGGGGTCGCGCGGCGCGCTGCCCTGAAATTCCGTCGGTCCAAGCCGGTTAGGCGCTGCCCCGCCTGGCGTCCCACCGAGCTTCTTGGACTCAAATCCGTCCGACCCCATGACCCCGGACCCCACACCAAAGTTGACGGTGCCGTCCGCTACGGCACCGAAACGCGCACCCATCCATGACAACTCATGACAACGCCGCGCGAATCTTCTCGAATCAAAGATAACATCTGCGCTTGCGGCGCATAGCTAAAAAACAATTTCGGGGGGAACTATGAACAGCTTGCACAGGCGCGAATCGGATTCGGCCTTTAATTTCCCACAAAGGGTCCGAGCGTCTCGCCGATGTCGTAGCGCAGCACGAGGTCGGCGATGTCGTCCTGCTCGGTCGGCTCGCGGTTGATGATGACCAACCTCGCGCCACTGCGTTTGGCCATCAGCGGAATTCCCGCCGCGGGCCACACCACCAGCGAGGAGCCGACGGCGAGGAACAGGTCGCATTCCTGCGCCAGCTACGCATCTCGTCTTCCGGCATGGCCTGGCCGAAGGAGACGGTTGCGGTTTTTACGGGCTCGTCGCAGGTCGTGCAGTCCGGCGCGCGGCCCTGTTCGTCGAAGCGCGCCCTCACCCATTGAAGATCATAGTTTTTTCCGCAGCCGATGCAGCGCGCATAGGTGGTGTTGCCGTGCAGCTCGATGACGTCGTCGGCCTTGAAGCCGGAGGCCTGGTGCAAATTGTCGATGTTCTGGGTGATGATCGCCGGCGTCTTGCCGGCCCGGTACAGCGAGGCCAGCGCGCGGTGCCCGCGGCCGGGCTTGGCGGCCGCAAAGGTCGGTTCCATGGCAAAGCGTCGCCGCCATGACTCATCGCGCGCGTCCTGGCTCGCGACGAACTCGTCGAAATTGATCGGCCTGTTCCGGGTCCATAGTCCCCCGGGCGAGCGGAAGTCGGGGATGCCGCATTCGGTCGAGATGCCGGCGCCCGTGAAGGGCACGATGACGGAGGCTTCCGCGATCATCTCGCCGAGCCGTTCGACGCCGCTGCTCAGATCCCTGGCAATCACCGCACCGATCCTTGGAAAGCAGATCCCTGGAAAGCAAAAGGGCGCGCCACTATAGCACGCCCTTGGCAGTCGTCAGTTCACCCGACGATTGGCTGCAATGCGGCCTTGCGGCCTGCAACCTCACGCCGCCTCGGCTTCCGGCGGCTGCTTCGGCGGAGACGGCTCGTCGCTCGCCTGCTGCGGCTCGTCCTTCTTCCTCGTCTTGGCCGCGGGCGCGGCCGGCGCCTTCCTGGCGGGCTTGCCGTATTGCGACAGCTTGGCCAATTCCGCCTCGAGCTCGGCCTGACGCGCCGCGACTTTCTCCGTGATCCTTTCGCCGATGCGCTCGCGCAATGCGATGAGTTCCTCAATGTTCAATGAGTCCAGATCGATCTTCGCCATGTGACGCCCTCCACTCAACTGGTGTGCTCATCGCTAACGGGAAGGTGCGCAAGCGACAACTACGACATCGTCATTATCCACGATGTTGCCCGGCATCGCAGCGATGCAAGACCAGAATCCTTTTCAGTGTGGCGGCGGTGTACCGCCATAATCCTGCAACCGTGCTTTCAAAATCGCGCCTTAATCGCGGCCGCCAATGATCATCGGGACGACTCAATAAAAAAAGGATGGGCGTATGAACGAGAAGAAACCGGACTGGCTGGCGCGCGAGCGCGAGGAGATCGCCGCGCGCGTTGCGAACTTCCGCGCCACGCAGAAGAAGTTCGAGAAGGAGCGCGAGGAATTTTACGCCGCGACGCTCTCGAACGCCTGGGACGGTTTCAACAAGCCCATCTTCTGGAACTGACGGCGAGCGGCGGCAAAAAGCCCGGAGCGGCGCTCCGGGCTCTTCTTGTTTCTCACCTGTCTTGATCGCCTACCAGTGGTGATAGTGGCGGTGGTGCCGATAGTAGTGCCGCCGCGGATAGTAGGCCGGTCCGCCGTAGTAGGCGTAACCTGGCGCGTAATAGCGCGGGCCATAGCTGTAGTAGCCGTACGGTTCATAGTAGGGATGGGCGCTCGCAGCGGCTGCGCCCGCGATCAAGGCGCCGGCGGCAAGGCCGAAGCCCAGACCTGGCCCGATATGCCTGAAATGCGCCTCGGCAGGCGCGGGCGCTGCCATGGCCGTCACGCCGACAACGGCGGCGGTCGCCAGGGTTGCCAGGGTCTTCTTCATGTTCCGTCTCCTCGCATGGTTCGCGGGACAACGTCGAGGCGCGCGGACCGGTTGCGCGGAACCCGTCCCGCAGTGGAACTTTCGCATTAAATATCGGCAACGTGCGCCTTGCTGCCTCTGTCGCGGGAACGAACCGCGCGCCGCGCCGTTAGTTGTTCAAGTGCGCGAGCCTCGAAAGGGGCAAACGCATGAAAGCCCCATCGGGGTCTCCGGATGCCGGTGGGGTTTTCTTTTGGCCTCGCGCGCGGATTGAGCGCCGCCCTTGCGCGGTTCAGTTGGCCTTCTGCGCCTCGCCTGCCGTGCGGACGAGCTTGTCGGCCTTGACCAGCACGCGGTCGTCCTCCCGCGGCACCCGAAGCGCGAAGCTGATCGCAACGAAGGCCGCGCAAAATAACAGTCCGATCGCCATCACCCGGCGATAGGTCCGTCTGTCCGCATTATGAAACGAAGGCACCATGGCAGCTCCGGCAGCCACACTTGGCTGCTCCGGCCACCACCCTGATCGCTGCGTGCCGGGCGTGCAACGCAATCCCGTCCTTAACCTAACCGGATAGGGTTATCCCTTCCGGGGTAATCCGGCGCTAGCCGTACGGACGATCGCACCGTCAGATCAGCCGAGAGACGAAGTCGACCGACCCTTTCAGCATGGCAACGGCAAGTCCCGCCGAGCACACCGCGGTGCCGAAATCGGCCAGTTCGAGCAACGCTTCGCGTTGCTCTTCGTCCAGCAACGCCACCAGTCTGCGCATGGTCGCCTCGCTCAGTCCTTGAGGAAGTGGGAACGCGCCAGGCAGGCCCCGGTTCCTCGGCTGACATCTTCGAGCGTTAACCCAATCTCTTTACAAGACGTAAACGCGTCCTAGGGAATTCTACGGGCAAGGAGGTGTCGTGCCATGCTCGTCTACCCCATACCGCACGCGGTGACGCAGGCCCGGGTCCAGCTCGTCGCCGACCAGACCGAGAAAGCCCCGTCGCACGTGATCCAGGCCGACGTGCTGAACGTCTTTACCGCCAAGAACGAGGCCTCGCGCCAAGCTCTGGAAGACTTCAAGTCAGCGCAGGCCGAGGAAAGCCGGGCCGCCGAAGCCCATGTGGCCGAATCCCATGTGGATGTGAAGGCCTGAGCCGGAGCTGGCTGTCCGGTCAGCGGATCAGCGGCCGGACCCGCGCGTCGCCTGCGTCGCGAGCGCCGGCTCTCGCGCGCTCTCGGTGCCGGATTGCTCCGGTCGGTCCGCCCGAGCTGACAAAACCGACTTTGCAAATTTGAGCGCGCCCCGCAGGGTAAGGTCGAGCACGACCTCGTGGTGCCGCAACCCCTTCCCGCCCTTCACCAGACCGAGGTCGCGTATCACGCAATAATGTCCGCTGCTCATCCGGGCGAGCCGCGTATTCTTGAACCGACGCATGGCGGGACAGCATGCACCGGCGCGTGACCGTGTCAAATCTTGACGCGCGGCGAATCAAGTTGGCCACAAATTTCGGCGATGCGGCGAGAATTCGGCAGAGCACCCCGCAGACGTTCTGCATCCGACTCCATTTCGTTCTAGAAGAACGAATCGGAATCGGAAAAATCGGCGCGGCGCAGACCTTAAGGAATCGTTGGCGCGAACATTTTCCCGGCGACGCAAGGCGAAACTCGTCGTCCTTCACGGTTGGGTAAGTCGCCGCCGCTAGACTCCGATGAGTTGTGTTGCGTTGGAGTATGCGTGTGATTGATTTTGACGAACTGCGCGGGCTCGCCGACGACGTCCGCACCTTCATCCAGATGTCCGAAGACCAGGCGCTCGCCTTGCGGGCCGTGATTGCCGGCCACGACGTGGTGCTCGGCATCTACCCTTCGGCCGAACAAGGGGTCGGCCTGCACGTCATCAAGGGCGACGAGCTGCTGCGCCAGATCGCCAACTCGAACGAGGTCGGCGAGTACACACATACTGCGATTGCGGTGCATAATCTGGAGCAGGCCGTGACGCTGAAGGCGCTGGTGGCGTAGGCACCTGCAGACAGGTGCGTGTGACCTGTTCAGGCATGTCGCGACAGTCATGCGGCCTCACCCCTGCCGCCGCGATTGATCTTCTGCTATTGAACGCTCCCCAACGAGAATCCACAGGGAGCCCCACCCATGCGTTACCTCCACACCATGCTGCGCGTGCGCAATCTCGATGCCGCGCTGAAATTCTACGCGGACGCGCTGGGGTTGAAGGAAGTGCGCCGGATCGACAACGACAAGGGCCGCTTTACGCTGGTGTTCCTCTGCGCCGAGCAGGATCTGGGCCTCCTCAAAAGCCTTCCGAACACGCGCGGGGCGCCGCTGGTCGAGCTCACCTACAACTGGGACGAGGAGAAATACGGCGAGGACCGCTATTTCGGCCACCTCGCCTATGAGGTCGACGACATCTACGCCACCTGCGACAAGCTCATGAAAATGGGCGTCACCATCAACCGCCCGCCGCGCGACGGCAACATGGCCTTCGTCCGCTCGCCCGACCTGCACTCGATCGAGCTGTTGCAGAAGGGCGACCCGAAACCGCCGGCCGAGCCCTGGGCCTCGATGCCGAACACCGGCCACTGGTGAGCGGCGCGTGGCCGGACAATTGACGATCTGGGGCCGGGCCAATTCGGTCAACGTGCAGAAGGTGCTGTGGTGCCTGGCCGAGCTCGAGATCCCCTACAGCCGCATCGACGCCGGCATGGCCTTCGGCAGGAACGACACGGCCGAGTATCTTGCGATGAATCCCACCGGCCGCATCCCGACGCTGGTCGACGGCGATTACGTGTTGTGGGAATCCAATTCCATCATGCGCTATCTCAACCTCGCCTATGGCAAGGGCTCGCCGATCTATCCGCAGGATGCGAAAGGCCGCGCTACGGTCGACCGCTGGCTGGACTGGACGCTGTCGACGCTGCAGCCGGTCGACCGTCCCGTGTTCTGGGGCCTCGTTCGCACGCCGCCGGAAAAGCGCGACATGGCCGCGCTTCAGAAGGATGCCGATGCGGAAGCCGAGGTGTGGCGCGTGGTGGAAGCGCAGCTTGCGACGCGCCGCTACATCGAGGGCGAGCAGTTCACCATCGCCGACATCGCGCTCGGCGCCTTCGCGCGGCGCTGGTTCGGCGTCGAAGGCGTGACGAAGCCGAAGCAGCCGAACATGGAGCGCTGGTTCGCGCTACTCGGCGAGCGGCCCGCGTTCGCAAAATGGATCGCGCCGCCGATGTCGTAGCGCTCGCTCTCTCCTTCGTCATCGCCGGGCTTGACCTGGCTTGACCTGGTCAAGCCCGGGCATGACGAGGAGAAAACCTTTGAAAGTCAGCGCACGAACTTCACGCCGACCGTCCGCCCGCGGCGCCAGACCACTTCGCAAGGCCGCCCGCCCCGCGCATCGCGCGTGAAGGCGAGCCGCAGCTTCGCCGGCAGCGTGTTGTTGTCCTCGATCGTCACCTTGGCGCCGGACGAAGAGATATCCTCCACCACGCAAGGGCGCGCGGCAAAGCCGCCCTCCAGCGTGATCCAGCCAGGCTGCCGCAGCGACTTGCGCGCCTCGCGCTTCTTCGCCCCCAGTTTGTTCAGTCCAAGCGCCATGTCCGTCACTTCCTTAAAACTCAAATCGATTTACGCCATGCCGCTTTAAAATCCGTTGCTGAAACCCCGCCCTTTTCCGTCCATCAGGAACATGGCCGGGCAAAGCGAATTTGGCCTTTGCTGCGACTTGCCCGCCCTCGCAAACGCCACTATACGTTCGCTCGCAACCGGCCGGGCCCTTTGCCCGACACGGCCGCAAACCGGGTTAAATCACGCGCACAAAGCCTTGATTTTCCTTACGTTTGCTCCCTTCGTCTATCGGTTAGGACGCCACCCTTTCACGGTGGAGAGAGCGGTTCGATTCCGCTAGGGAGCGCCAAAGCGCCTGTTGGCCCGGCGGCAACAAAAATCTCCCGTTTCGAAGTTCACCATCCGGTTTTGGCCACGTCCGAGCCCTGTCCTGAAGCGACGTTGGCGCTCTTCCGCCTTGCGACAGCGGACCAGATTCCTTCATCAAACAATCGTGCGCCGAGGGATCGATCCGGCAACATGACGCGTTTGCGCCATCGATGCACTTGCGTGCCATCCCCGCCGCAACCTACTCGTGCTGCTTTCCGACAGGCGCGGCGTCCGTCCCCTCTATCGCGAGCGATTATCATGAGCTGGCCAATCGTCGCCACGAGAACGGGCCTCGCTCTCCTCATCCTGATATTGGCCACGGTGCGCGCCGCGGCTGCGGACTCCGGGTCGGCTGCCATGGTTCGCGACATCGTCGCCGGCGAGATCGCGCCGGTGGCAACAGATCGCGATCCCGGCGGCGTCGCGCTTGCCGTCTATGCCGCAGGCCGCGTTCAATTCCTGAATTACGGCTCGGCCGATCGGGCGCAGGGCCGACCCGTCACACCGGACACCCTGTTCAACCTCGCCTCGCTGCGCAAGGTGATCGAGGCGACGCTGGTCGCGCTCGGAACGCTTCGCGGCGAATTGAGCCTCGACGATCCCGTCAGCAAATATGTCGGCGAACTGAACGGCGACTATATCCGCACGGTGACGATCGGCGAGCTCGCCACGCACACGTCGGGCCTGTTGCTGCCGAGCGATCATCCGCCATGGCCCGACACCGCCTATCCGCTGGCCGGGTTCTTCGACGCGGTCAACGCCTGGACGCCGGGCGCGGGCGAAGCGCCGGGCAAACAGCGTATCTACACCCACGCCGGCTACGTGTTGCTCCAGCTCGCGCTCGAGCGCCGCTACTCCCTTCCGATCGGCACGCTGATCGAGCAGCGTATCCTGAAGCCCCTCGGCATGACGTCGACCCTGATTCCGGAGCGCGGCCCCGGCAACCGCGCCGTCATTCCGGCGCAGATGATGCCACGGGTCGTCCAGGGCTATTCCGAGCACGGCCTGGCGATCGGCGTACCCGGCAACCAGCAGGGCTATTTCGATTTCCCCGGGACGGGACAGATGTATTCCTCGGCGCGCGATCTCGCCATCTTCGTGGCGGCCTGCCTCGACGGCGAGACGATCGATCCGCAATTGCGCGAGGCGTTGCGGATGACCCAGCGCGAGATGTTCCGCGTCAACGAGAAATTCGGCCAGGCCATGGCGTGGGAAAATATCGACGCCGACGGCGTGGCGATCGTGGACAAGCCGGGCGGGCTCAACAATGCGTCGGCGTATTTGGGCATGGTGCCCGCACGAAAGATGGCCGTCGTTCTGCTAGCCAACCGCGGCGAGTTCCCACATGAAATCCTCCGCAACCGCGTGCTGCCCTTGCTGGCGCGGCTGGATCCTGTTTGCGCCCACGATTGCAATTGAGGCCGTTCTGCTGGCTGGCGGGGCGTCCACCTCAATGGGGAACCGGCGCCCCACGCCGGAACTCTCGCGACAAACCGATACCGTCATGCGGGCGGAAATCCGCCAAAGTCAGCCTGCACTCAGCTTCCATGGGGGAGAATGACACCTGTAGAGATCGGCCTTCATGAGCATTCTGAAAACTGCCGCCGTTGGCATCCTCGCCATTAGCACCTGCCTTGCCGGCTGCGCGCAAACCCCGCAGGAACAGCGAACCGCCACGGGTGCGGTCCTGGGCGCCGCCGGCGGTGCGCTGGTCGGCCAAGCCGTGGGCGGGACCGCCGGAAGCACCCTCGTCGGTGCCGGTGCCGGTGCGCTGCTTGGCGCGGCCGTGGCCGACTCGACGAATCCGCGCGGGGCGCCAATGTGCCGGTATGGCGATCCCTACGGCAGGATCTACGTGGCCGAGTGCGACGAGCGCTACTACAGCGGGCGATACTGACGCGGCGCCGATTTCATTCGCATATCGCGAGCCCACGTCTAGGCGAGCGTTGCGCCTGCATGGCCTGCAAGGCGGCTGGCTGCGTCGGCCGCCATTCTCTCGACGATACGGGAAGCCGGCTCGATGGCGCTGATTAGTCCCGCTGCCTCGCCGAACCAGACGCTGGCATTATCGGGATCGCCTTCCGCGAACGCCTCCCTGTAACGCGGCCCTTCGACGGCCGCGTTCCGCTCCAGCAAGTCCTCGCGGCCGTGCCAGCGCTGCGTGAAGGCGTTGCGGCGAACCCTCGCCGTGAGACCGCGCGGCCATGGAATTTGGCGCGCAATATCGGCGACTGTCGTTCGGATCGTCTCGTCCCCGTTCGCTTCGACGATCGCCTCGTGATGCCGACGATGCACCAGCGCCTCCGCAGAAGCCCACAAGCGCGTTCCGACCAGTACACCCTCGGCCCCGAGCATCAGCGAGGCGGCGAGCCCTCTGCCATCCGCGATGCCGCCGGCGGCGACCAGCAAGGCGTTTGGCGAATGGGCAGCGATCAGGTCGGCCGCTTCCGGCACGAACGAAAGCCCGCCACGCAGAGCCCCGTGGCCGCCTGCCTCCGCGTTCTGGGCTACGATGATGTCTGCTCCGACGTCGATTGCATCCCACACGTGGTCGATGTTCTGGCATTGGCACATCACGAGGGCGCTGCCGTCGCGAATCTCGTCGACGAAAGGCCTGGGATCGCCAAAGGACAGCATCACCGCCGCAGGCTTGCGCTTGAGAACGTCCGTGAGCAGCGATGGAGATTTCCGTAGTGACCACGTGATGAACCCGACGCCAACGCGTTGTCCGGCGGCAATGGCAAACTGCTCGTCCAGCCACGTCGAATCCCCGTAACCGCCGCCGATCAGGCCCAACCCTCCCGCCGCACTGACGGCGGCCGCCAATGCGCCGCCCCCGGCGAACGCCATGGGCGCGGAAATGATGGGATGGGTAATGTTCAGCGTGCGGGTCAACCGGTTGGAGATGACAGGCATGGTTCGGTCCCTGGGCGCTCTGACCAAGCCATCGGTGCTACACCTGGACAAATGAATTGTCGTGATAAGACGGTTCTCGATACGAGAATGCTCGACCTCCAGCTGCGGCTGCACCTTGAAATCGGAGCGGCGCCTTCGGACTCCTCCGCGATCTCGCGCCGCAAGCGCCACCGGCGCGCCGCTCAGTCGTCCGATGTCAACTGCTCGCGCTCACGTCGAATGGCGCGCCGGTTTGCGCGCCAGGCTCAACCCTGATTGCGCGAGCGGCCGCCTCCGAAGAGATCGCCGCGTTCCGACATGCCGCCGGACAGGCTCCACCGCCCGACCAGCCCACCATGGCATTCCTGATCGGGATCGACGGCGTCATTGTTGTATCCGTCGGCCCCGAGCAGGCCTGATCGGAGCCGCGCTTCAGCCAGCAGCGTCATAGGCGAGGACCGAAGCCCGCGCCGTCTTGCGTACCTCGGCCGGCGTCATGCCGGGACGGTAGAGACTGCTGCCAAGTCCGAACGCCCGCACTCCCACCGCCCTGTAGTCGGAAAGATTCTTGTCCGACACGCCACCGACCGCGCCGACCACCGTGTCCCCGGGAAGAACGGCAAGCTGTGCGGCGATGCCCGACGGCCCCAGCACCGAGGCGGGAAAGAACTTCAGGGCCGAGGCTCCGCAGCGCAGCGCAAGGAAGGCTTCGGTGGGCGAGAAGACACCGGGCATGGCGACCATCCCCCGCGACCTCGCCATCGCCAGGACATCGGCGTCGACGTTCGGGCTGACCATCAGCCGGCCGCCTAGATCGGCAACGCGCGCGCAGTCGGCGGCGTCGAGCACGGTGCCTGCGCCAATGAAGCATTCGTTGCCGAAGCGCTTGCACAAGCGCTCGATCGAGGCGAACGGCTCCGGCGAATTCAGCGGCACCTCGATCAGCTCGAAGCCGCTGTCGATCAGCGCCTCGACGATCGCCTCCGCCTCGTCGGGGCGGATGCCGCGCAGAATTGCCACCAGCGAGCGCTTCACCTTGGGCCACCGGACCGGCTGCATCATGTCAGAACTGCCTTCCCCAGATATTGATGGCGGCCTTGGCAAGGCCCCGCCGCGAGGCGTCATCGGCATCGACGGCGTCGACAGCGAAACCGCACTCGCCTAGCGCGGTCTCGTAGAGTTGGCCAAGGCGGCCCGCCCGAAGCAATCGCAGCGATTTCGCCGGGCCGTACTGGCGCATTGCGTCGGATATCTCGGTGCCGATCAACAGGCCTGACAACCGCGCCGAACCGTCGGTGCGCTGCTGGAAGTCCAACAATTGCGCGGCACGCAGCCGGAAGAGCGATGCGGTCAGCCCGGTTGGCGCCGCCAGCGCCGTCGCCACGCCATCGCGGAACGGCTCGCTGTCCGCAGGGAGCCGGTCCGTCGTCTCGACGGCGTATGCGAGAATGCTGTGTTGGGACAGCACGGCGAAAAGTTCGCCGGTCATGTAGGTCGAGAACTCGACGACTTCGCCTGCCTCGATCCTGATCCATTTGCTGTGCGTGCCGGGGATGCAGACGAGGCCGGAAAAACCGGCTTCGGTCACGCCGAGCAGCTGCGTCTCCTCTCCGCGCATGACGTCGGGCCGGTCGGCGCGCGCCTGCGCGATGCCGGGCAGGATACGAATGTCGCCGTGCGAGCCAACCTGGATCGCACCTTCATGCAGGGCATCGAGGCGCGCCGGCGTCTTCAGGTAGGGCGCTTCCGACCATCCCTGCCGCGCGCCGGCCATGCCGCAAATCAGGACCGGTATGCCGGCGGGTGCGCGGAGCCTTGCCAGGTGATCGGCCAGCACGGGGGCAAAGCCCGTGTTCACACAGTGCAGCATGCCTTCGGCGCCGCGGCTCTCAGCCAGCGCCTCGCCGGCGGGGGACATCAGCCAGCCGCGAAAGCTGCTGGTGCCCCAGTCGACCGCGACGAAGGCTGCCGGCACGGCGCCGGAGGCAGGTGCGGCAATGGCCGCGCTCAAGAGCCAACCAGCCGGTAGATCGCGTTCGCAAGACCGAGAACGGCAATAACAGCCATGACGGCCGCCGAGCGACGCATTCCGATGCGAAACAGAACGAATGCCGTCACGGCTAGCGCTGCAACCGTGCCGAAGACCGTGACTGCTGTCTGTGTATTCACGCTCGTGAAATCCCGTTGATGCAGCGTCAGGGATATCTTCGTTCGGAACGGAGTTCAACGATTCCGGCTCACGCCGTTCCAGGGGTCGCCGCGGTTCGAGGTCTTCCACGCCCAAGAGAGGCTGACGCCCCTCGCCTGCAATGAAGGCCCGCCGGGCAGAAGCCGCATATAACTACTTAAGGGTGCGGCCACGATCTTCGCATATTTCGACCGCATGCTGACGATGCCTCTTGCGTCTTCGCTCTTTTTGAACGCCGCAAAGCTGATAGCATCGTCGCCGATCCCGTCCGGCTTCTGCCTGCGGCGGGAGGCTCCGTCTACCCCCGGGAATGGGAGGCCGCACGATGTCGAAGGGAATTACCGGCCACGACGAATGGGTCGTCACGGAATCGCTGGCGACCGCCCTGATCGCGCTGGAGCAGCTCGAGGCCAAGCACCAGCCGGTCAGGCACATGGACGATATCCGCAAGCTCCTGGTCGCCGGTTGCCAGCCGGGCACCGTCAACCTGCACCTGGCGCAGGCCAAGTGCCGGCTGTTTCCGGCTGCGGACCGCGCGAGCATCTATCGCGAGTATGGGCTGGAGGATACCGAGGTCTGACGTTCGTCGCCCAAATAGCCGAGCGATCGCACTCTGGGGTGAGGAATTGAAGGCGATGCCCGGCTATCTGGCCGCGCGGCGGTGCGGCCTTTTCATATAAGCAGCAAGGCTTTAAGGAATTATCCTCAATCGAAAGGCGAGATTCGGTATTTCTGCGGGGCGGGCCTCGCTCCCGCGCCTTGGCGGCCATTCGCCGTGCAAAGCACCCGAACCATCGGGATCGGACCCGCAGGAATCTCTCCCGAGAACGGCTGGAGCTAGATGCCCAGCACCCATACCGCCACGATGGTGCCGAGAACGGCCAGCCCGCTGATCGTCCAGCCTGTTGCATAAGCCGAACCGTCCGTCTCCGGCCGGTCCACCATTGAGTCATGCCAGTTGGTCATTGCGCGACCTCCGAGACCTTGCCTCTCGTCGGTAAGTCCCGGAACGAGGCAAAAGGTTCAACGGAAGAACGCCGGTGTCGCGCCGGCAGTTCCCGGCGCCTGACCGCTTGTGCTCCTCCTGGCGGCGGCGCCTATAGGCGGACGCCGGTCGTCGTGAAGGCCTGCTCGACCGGCTTCTGCATCCCGTTGAGCACGCCAACCGCAGCGACCGCGATAACGGCAGCCGCGACCAATGACAGAACGAAGGCTTTCATGGCGTTTACCCCTCACCTATTCCGCGGGCGCCGCCGCCGCGCTGCGCGCGTCCTTGCCGGCGGCCCGGGCGTTTTCCTGCTCCAGCCAGAGGCTGTGGTGCTCCTTCGCCCAATTGACGTCGACACTGCCGGTGCCCATGGCTTCAAAGGCGCCTTCCATGCCGATCGAGCCGATATAGATGTGCGCCAGCATTGCTGCGACGAACAGCACGGCCACGATCGAATGCACGACCTGGGCGAGCTGCATGCCTTCGATGCCGGACGTGTAGAAGGGGAACATCAGGAGGTAGCCGCTGACGGCCACGGCGCTGCCGCCGAGCACGACGATCCAGTAGATCATCTTCTGGCCGGCATTGAAGTGCTTGGCCGGCGGGTGGTCGTCGCCGACCAGGCCGCCGCCGCGCTTGACCCATTCGACGTCCGTTTTGTCCGGGATGTTGCCGCCGATCCACATCAGGAAGATCAGCACCACTCCGATCGTGAAGGGGAAGCTCAGATAGTTGTGGGCGTATTTCGCCAACTGCGACCAGTCGGAGAACGCCTCGAGCCCCATCAACGGAATCAGCAGCGGCCGACCGAAGGTGATGTTGAGCCCGGAGATCGCGAGAACGATGAAGCAGGCCGCGGTCATCCAGTGCACCGCGCGCTCGAAGGCGTTGAAGCGCACGATGGTGCGACCCGACCTGCCGCCCTCGATTTTGACCATGCCGCGGGTGAGATAGAAAATGACGAGAGCCGCGAGCATGCCGAGGATGACGATGCCGCCGATCCAGCGCAGCGTCACCTCATGGAAATTGCGCCAGTCGCGCCCGGCCGGCTGCTCCAGCACGCCGGAGCGGGCGTCGGGAATGGTGACCCGGCCCTGGATGCGGTTCAGCTCCTGCAGGAGCTGCTGCTCCTTCACCGAACTCGCGGTCGGATTGACCGAGCTCGGCTGCTGCGCCTGCACGGGAGCTGCGAGCCCAACGAGAAGCAATAAGGCCACGGCGCCAAACGCCAGGCGGAAAAATCGTCCAAGATATGCCATCACCCTGCTCCATTCCACAGGCGCCGTTCCGTTACGCCGGAACGGCGTTAGCTCATCGTTACGACGCGAGAGCATGATCAGGAAAAGTGTGAAGCGGTTTTCCGAAAAGATCATGCTCCAGGAAGAGTTGCCGTCTCAGGTGTCGATGCCTTCCCGATATGCCGTCTTCCAGCCCCAGGCGCCGGAGCCGTAGCCGCGCTTGGTCACCCGCTCCTTGTATATCTGGGCGATGATCTCGCCGTCGCCGGCGAGCAGCGACTTGGTCGAGCACATTTCCGCGCAGAGCGGTAGCTTGCCTTCGGCCAGGCGGTTGGCGCCGTACTTCTCGTACTCCGCCTTGCTGCCGTCAGCTTCCGGGCCGCCGGCGCAGAAGGTGCACTTGTCCATCTTGCCGCGCGAGCCGAAGTTGCCGACCTTCGGATATTGCGGCGCACCGAACGGACAGGCGTAGAAGCAGTAGCCGCAGCCGATGCAGAGGTCCTTGGAGTGCAGCACCACGGCGTCCGCCGTGGTGTAGAAGCAGTTCACCGGACATACCGCCGCGCAGGGCGCGTCGGTGCAGTGCATGCAGGCCATCGAGACCGAGCGCTCGCCGGGCTTGCCGTCGTTGATGGTGACGACGCGGCGGCGGTTGATGCCCCAAGGCACCTCGTGCTCGTTCTTGCAGGCGGTGACGCAGGCGTTGCATTCGATGCAACGGTCGGCGTCGCAGAGGAATTTCATACGGGCCATAGTCGTTGCTCCTTATGCCTAAGCCGCGCGGACCTGACAGAGGGTCGCGTTGGGTTCTTGCATGCCGGTCACCGGATCGAAACCGTACGTGGTGAGCGTGTTCACGCTCTCACCCAATACGATCGGATCGGTGCCCTTCGGATAGTTGCCGCGCTGATCTTCGCCCTGGAACCAGCCGGCGAAGTGGAACGGGCACCAGGTCACGCCCTTGCCGACACGCTCGGTGACGAGCGCCTTCATGCGCGCCTTCGAATTGTGCTCGGCGCCCGTGACCCAGACCCAGGCACCGTCCTTGACGCCGCGCTCGGCCGCGTCTGCCGGATTGATCTCGATGAACATGTCCTGCTGAAGCTCGGCGAGCCACTTGTTGGATCGGGTCAACTCGCCGCCGCCTTCGAACTCGACGAGGCGGCCCGAGGTAAGGACCAGCGGGAAGTTCTTGGCGATGCCCTTGTCGACCGCAGCCTTCTGCACGTCGAAGCCGATGTTGGGAACGCGGAACTGGACCGCATTCGGCAACGTCGGATATTTGGCGACGAGCTCGGGCTTCGGCGTGTAGATCGGCTCGCGGTGCGTCGGGATCGCGTCCGGCAAGCCGAACGCATTCGCGCGCGCCTTGCCGTTACCGTAGGGGACGCAGCCGTGCTCGATCGCGACGCGCTGGATGCCGCCCGACAGGTCGATCGCCCAGGACACCGCATCCGGGTTGGCCGAGTTGACCTTCTGGATGACCGCCAGCTCCGCCTCGGTCAGATCCTTGTCCCAGCCGAGCTTCTTGAGAACGCCGAGCGTAAACTCGGGATAGCCGTCCTTGATCTCGGAATCCTTGGAGTAATAGCCGTTGCCGAGCAGGCTGACCTTGCGCTTGGTGCCGTCAGGCAGCGTCTCCTCGCGCTCCACGCCGAAGCGGGCGCGGAAGGTGCCGCCGCCTTCCTTAATCGACAGGTTGGCGTTGTAGAGCAGTGGTGTGCCGGGATGCTTGAACTCCGGCTTGCCCCAGCATGGCCATGGGAGGCCGTAATAGTCACCCTTGTTCGGCCCGGTTGTGGCCCTCTGGGTGAGCATGTCGAAGTCTTTCTGGTTCGCCATGTGCGACTTCAGCCGCTCCGGCGACTGGCCGCAGTAGCCGGTGGACCAGCCGCCGCGATTGATCTCGCGGAGGATGTCTTCCGGCGACGGCGCGTCTTTCTCGACCTTGATGTTCTTGAACATCAGGTCGGCGAAGCCGAGCTTCGTGGCGAGGCGGTACATGACCTCGAGGTCATCCTTCGCCTCGAAGACCGGCTTGACGATCTGCTCGCCCCATTGGATCGCGCGGTTGGACGCCGTGCGCGAGCCGCTGCACTCATAGGCAGTCGCAATAGGCAGCAGATAGGTGTTGTTCTTGCGCGCCGGCGCCAGCGCCGCCCAGGTGGTCGGGTGTGGGTCCGCCACCACCAGCAGATCGAGGGCTTCGATGCCCTTTTGCGCCTGCGGCATGCGCGTCACGGTGTTGCCGCCGTGACCGAACACCATCATCGCCTTGATGTTGTCCTTCTGCCGCACGTCCTTCTTGTCGAGGAGCGTCGCGTCGAACCAGCGGGTCGACGGGATGCCGGGCGTGTTCATCGTGCTGGTGACCTTGCCGTCCGGCGCCGTGTTCTTGTCGAAGCGGTCGACGAACCACTCGTAGGGCACCTCCCAGACGCGCGACCAGTGCCGCCACGCGCCTTCGACGAGGCCGTAGTAGAGCGGCAGCGTCACGATATCGACGCCAAGGTCGGTCGCGCCCTGCACGTTGTCGTGGCCGCGGAAGATGTTCGCGCCCATGCCGGGGCCGCCGACGTTGCCGGTGGCGAGCAGCAGGATGCAGCTTGCACGCACGTTGGCGGTGCCGACGGTGTGCTGGGTCTGGCCCATCGCCCAGATCAGGCAGGACGGCTTCTCCGTCGCGAACATCTTGGCGACGCGTTCGAGTTGGGCGCCCGGCACGCCGGAAATGCGCTCGACTTCCTCAGGCGTGTATTTCGCGACCTCCTTGCGGATATCGTCCATGCCGTACACGCGCTGCTCGATAAACTGCTTGTCCTCCCAGCCATTCTTGAAGATGTGCCAGAGCATTCCGTAGATAACAGGAATGTCCGTGCCGGGGCGGATGCGCACATATTCGGTAGCGTGCGCCGCCGTGCGGGTCATGCGCGGGTCGGCAACGATGAAGTTCGCCCGGTTCACCTCCTTGCCTTCGAGCAGGTGCTGCAGCGACACCGGATGCGCCTCGGCGGGATTGCCGCCCAGGAACAGCAACGTCTTGGTATTGCGGATGTCGGTGTAGCTGTTCGTCATCGCGCCGTAGCCCCACGTGTTGGCCACGCCGGCGACGGTGGTCGAATGACAGATACGGGCCTGGTGATCGCAGGAGTTGGTGCCCCAGAACGCGGCAAACTTGCGATAAAGATACGCGGCTTCGTTGGTGAACTCGGCGGAACCGAGCCAATAGACCGAGTCCGCGCCGGACTTGCCGCGGATCGTCATCAGCTTGTCGCCGATTTCGTTAATCGCGACCTCCCAGGAAACGCGCGTCCATTGCCCGTCCACGAGCTTCATCGGGTAGCGCATGCGCCGGTCGCTATGCACGATCTGGCGCGTCGCCGCGCCCTTGGCGCAGTGCGAGCCGCGGCTGATCGGGCTGTCCCAGCCCGGCTCCTGGCCGACCCAGACGCCGTCGACGACCTCGGCCATCACGGTGCAGCCCACCGAGCAGTGGGTGCAGATGTTCTTGCGGATGGTGGCGCCTGACGTCATCGATCCCGCTGCCTCGGCGTTGCGGACGGTCGCGAGCGGCAGCGCGCCGATCGCGGCAAGGCCGCCGGCGGCGAGGCCCGAGTTGCGGAGGAAGCTGCGGCGGTCGAGGCCTGCGGCCTGTCCGGCCAGCGATTCAGCGACTGAGCCGCGCGAAGCGGATTCGGAACGCGCGCGATGTGTTTTCTTGATCAGCACGGCGACCTCCCTCAGCCCGGATAGCGGTTGACGCGGTAAAACGTCTTGATGTGATCGGTTTCCTTGTAGCGCGCCTTGCGCTTCTCATCGTTCGTTTCGGTATCGGCACGCGCGGGGCCGGTTAGCGGCGCCGCCACCGCAGCACCAGCGCCGACTGCGCCGACGCCGATCTTGCGAAGGAAGTCGCGCCTGCCGACTGTCGTTTTCTTTTCGTCCTTCATCGCATCTCTCCCGGACCAGTAAGCGTTGGTCAGTTGGCGAACTTGAATGCCTCGGTTTCGATCTTCATGAACATGCGGCCGAGCGCGCCGACTGCACGATAGAAGTTGGCGGATTCCGCCATCTCCAGGTCGGCGAACATGCGGCCGATCCATGGCCCAATGTGCTTCTCGAAGAATTTTTTCTGCTGCTCGTGCGATGTCTCGAAACGGCCGTCGGCAAAGCCGGCCATGATCTCGCACAGCGTTGCCGCATTATCCTCCGGCTCCGGGTTGTTCTCGACGCGCTCGATGCCGAACGCGATAAGGTCGCCGCGCAGGCGAGCCAGCGGCCGTTCGTGCAGGAAGCCGGTCAGATAGTAGGAGGCATAGGGCAGGATTTCGCCGCGGCCGACCCCGATGAAGAGGTCGAAATATTCGCGCTCGACATTGGCATGGACGCAATCCTGCGCGGCTTGGGCGAGCGCGCCGTGGGCGCGGCCGAGCGGGGTATCGCCGCCTTCGAGCTTTGCGATCGCGCCGAGCAGCTTCTTCGAGGGCGGCGCCGACAACAGCGAAGCCAGCAGCAGATATTGGTGCGCGCGGCCGGCATCCACGGGATCGACGTCGTGCGGGGTCGCAGCCGGCTCGCTCCCGTCGTAGAGATCGGGACGAAGTTCGCGGCGTGAAATTCCGGTTGCCGCCTCGACTGCAATCACACGTTGAGCCGGCACCCGGTTCCAGTTGGAGACCGAGGGCTGGGCAATGCCAATTTTTCGGGCAAGCTCGGCGACACCGCCTGCTTTGTCGATTGCGCGCGCTAGACCGGGATCCCGCACATGGACCTCCGTCCCCCCACCACACTCATTGGTCGTCCCATTTGGATTTAGTCTTGTTCTAAAAAGACTAATCGCCTGACGATACGGGGTCAATCGATTCGAATAGCCGGTGGCTATACCTTTGGTCGCAGGCCACTAGCTGGGCAAAGCCCCGCCATGTGTGCGCCGCTGGACCGGCATAACATCGCCTTCTTCATCGGAAGCCTCCGGTTGCGTTGCAGCAACCGGTTCGATCGACTCGTCAGCCTGTCGCATGGCGACGACAGCAGCATCAGACGGTGCTTCGGCTGCCGAGATGCCCGGGTCCGGGGCCGGTTTTTCGGGCTCGTGTTCCCTCTCGGATAAGTCCCTGGCGATTTTCTCCGCGGAATCCCGCGCGCCTCCAATCACGCTTTCGACCATTGCGCGGATCTGTTCCGGCGTACCTTGCAGCGCACCGAAGCCTGGCATGGCATTCGGATCGGTAAAGTCCCATGCATTTTCGGCAAGCCCGACAAAGTCGCGGATCGCGGGATCTGCCGCCCAAGCGCGGCGAAGCGCCGCACGGCTGAGCTCGGCCGGAATGCCCTTGCGCAGGAATTCGGTGATGTCGGTCGACGCCGTAATCGAATCGAGCGGCGGCAGCTTTGAAAGATCCAGCTCAGGCTCGGGCGGAGCGGCAGGCGTGGTCGCTGCCGCCTCAGCCGGCGGTGGCGCTTGCTCGGCGGCCTTGTCCTCCTTCCTGGCCTCCTGCTTGCGGCGCGACCAGCGCTTGAGGAACTCTTCGTCGCTCATTCGTGCCGGCCTTCTGCTTGACGGCGCGCCAACGCGTCGGGATTGGCGCGATCGCGTTTGCGCTTGAAGAACTCCTGCTCGACGTGGTGCTCGGCGACAAAGCCTTCAAGGACCTCTCGAATGACCTCGGGCATGGCCACGGGCTCAACCAGGTTGGCGCCGGCCGCGGTAAAGGCCTCGCCTTCCGCGGGGTCGGCCGTCACCACGGCGAGCGTGTACGGCCACTCGCCTTCCGACGGGCTCAGCACGACCCATAGCATCGGGCTGCCAGTGGCGAGATTATCCCGGTAGCGCGCCGTCTCGGTGCGATGCAGTTCGACGATGGCGCTGCCGGCATAGAACAGAACGCCCTCCCCCTCTTCGCGCAGCACGCTCCAGGCCGTGATGTCGGGGGCATCCGGCAGGATGCCGACAGGGCGCCACAGGAAATCGACCCAGGGCGAATCCGCCTTGCGGCGCTCGACCACGACGCCGACCGTGATTTGCGCGAGCGGGATGGAACTCATGTGGCGGCCTCCAAATGGCGGATCGGCAACCCCGCGAGCAGATTCTGCGGTTTCAGGCGCACCAGCTTCTGCGCCGACATCGCCAGGATCAGATAGACCGGCTCGCGGCCGACCTGCTCCAGCACGAGCGCCGGATCGGCAAAGGTCAGCCGATACAATCCGAGCACGCGGCCGTTGGTTTCCTCATCGAGCGCCTCGCCGCGCCAGAGCCGGTCGCCGATCGCGGTGGCGTCCGTATCGAGTCCGACATACCAGGTCAGCCTTGCATCGCGCAGCTCGGTCAGCGGCTCGACCGAAACCTCGACCCCGAGCAAATGCGACAGCCATCGCGCGATCACGGTCGCCAGCGCCGCCTGTCCGCGGCGGCCGGCGGTGAGGTCGAGGCCCATGTCGAACTGGTCGCTGCGGTGCCAGTAATGTTCGGCATTGTCCTCGTCCAGCACCTCGACCTCGACGTCGTGGACCGCGCCCAGCATCGACATCAGCGACAGCACCGGCGTCGGGTTGACCCCGCCGATCACCTCGGCATCGCCCAGCAGGACGGAACTTTCGTGCAGCATCAGCCGCTGGGTGCGGAAGAACAGCTCGGCGGCACGCAGCACGAGCGGATCTTCGCAGCCGTCCAGCGCATTGCGCAAGATGACATGGACGAGCTGGTTGACGAACAGCGGCGGCAACTGGACCGAACCGCTGCGGACCAACGCCAGATAGGCCGCCTCCAACGTCGCGTGCCGCAGCAGCAGATCTCGGAACGCCAGCACGAACCGCCAGTTTTCCCGCGCATCCGCGTCGGCCATTTCTTCAATCTCGCCCGCTGCGACCTGCCGCCGCGGCGCGGCCAGCAGCTCGCGATGCAGCCGCCGCTCGGCGTCGCAGGCGTCTTCCGGCGGCATCAATTCCGGCCGGGCAAAATAGGCTTTCAGGAATTCGTCCGACACGACCAGCCCGCCGCTGTCGTTGCGGTCGAGCAGATGATGGCCGCAGGAGATCCAAAAGTCTTTCATCGGCGCCGCGGCTCCAGGGTCATGTCCGTCAGATCGAGCTGTCGGTCCGGCTCCTCGTCCTCGATCTCCATGAAGGAGAACGCCTTGCTGTGGCGGTCCTGCCCCTCCTTCAACTGCAGGCGGCGGAAGGACTCCCGCACCTCGCCATCGCTGACCGCGCGATGCACCGCAATCAGGCTGGAGATCGGATGGCTGCACAGCGATTCGACGAAGGAGACCTCTTCTTCGGCCGCAGGACGGGCCGTCGCAAGGTTGGGGGCCCCGAATTTCTCGACGAGCCGACCGGCGAGGAGTTCCACCAGTGCGCGGCGATCCTCCTCCGTGGCGGGGACGATCTGCACCAGGGTCGACCAGCCCCAGGACTGTACGCCGAGGAAGCCGCCGCGGAAGGCCGCGCGGTCTTTTCCGGTGAGAACAGCAGGATCGCGGTCGCAGAAGCGGAACGCGCCCGATACGGCCCAGTCGCCCGGCTCCGCGGCCACGTCGAACACGAACGTATCGGACGGATCGAGCGCGATGGTGCGGAGCAGTTTCACAGCCGCGGCCCTCCGGATTTCGCATCGAGCCATGTCGGTTTCGCGAGCGCCTTGGCGAGATCGATCGGAACTGCTTTCTCACCCCCGATCCGCTGCACCACGAGATCGCCGTTGGCCTCGATGCGCCGGCTGGTGTGCGGCTGCCGCTCGATCAGCCCGAGATATTGCTGCGCCAGGCTGGCGAACCCGTCGACTTGCCAGCGGTCGAAGGCGACCATCAGGTGCCGGGCAAAACTCTCGGTGACTTCGACCGCACCGATCTCGCCGAACCCCTCTTCCTGCAGGGCCGAGGCGAGCGGATGAACGCCGGCCTCGGTTTCCGTCATCGCCACCGTGCGGATCATGGCACCGAACACCAGCCATGGCGGCACAGCGTCCTCTCGGGCCGATTTCGGCCAACCGAGCCGCCCGCCGCCGACCAGTCCGCCATCGACCCGGATCGCATCCGGCCAGTCGACGGTTACCGCCTTGTTGGGTGGCGCATAGGCGCGCAAGGCATCGGCCAACGCCACCATGCCGGCATAAAAGGCGCGGCGCGCCGTATGCAGGGCCTCGGTCGGCTCGAGCACGACCGCAAACTCGGCAAGGTCGAACCTCCCGACATAGACCAGGGTTCCCGCCCCGCTCGTTCCGGCGATCTCCAGCGCGTGCGAAAACGCCTCGCCGCTCTCGCGCAGCCGGACCAAAGTATAAGGCGGCGGCAAGTCGATGCGTTCGGTAACGGTTTCGCGCGTTCGTGCAGTCGGCAAAAGGTTGCTCCGGCTTCCTTTTTTCTGTTTAGAATGATTATACGAGCCGGGCGGCCGGGGCGAGTCCGCATTCGGCTGTTCCGTCATCAACTCATGGGAGTAACCAAGCGCGCATGGCACATCCGCCCAAGAAGATATTGATGTGCTCCTGCGAAGACACGATGCGCCTCGACAGGGGCGCCGTGGAGCGCGGCTGTCGCGGCAGCGAGATCAAAACCTTTCGCCATTTGTGCCGCGCCGAGATCGGCCGCTTCCGCGATGCTGCCGGCGCGGAAGGACCGCTGACCGTCGCCTGTACGCAGGAAGCGCCGTTGTTCGGCAACGAGGCCGGCGATCGCGCCGAGGCCATCGAATTCGTCAATGTCAGGGAAACAGCCGGCTGGTCGAAGCAAGGCGCCGATGCCGGTCCGAAAATGGCCGCCCTGCTCGCGGCCGCCGCCGAGCCCGTGCCGGCGATTCCTTATGTGACGCTGTCGAGCGACGGCGTGATCCTCATCTACGGCCGCGACGAGACCGCGATCGAGGCCGGCAAGCTGCTCGCCGATCATCTCGACGTCACCGTGATGATCTCGAAACCCGCTGATATCACGCCGCCGTCGACCAGTGCGTTCCCGGTGGTCAAGGGAACCATCCGCAATGCCAAGGGTCATTTCGGCGCGTTCGAGCTCACCATCGACGATTTTGCCGCGCCGCGTCCGTCCTCTCGCGACGCCTTCGTGTTCGATGCGCCGCGGAGCGGCGCCACCTCGCGTTGCGACCTCGTGCTCGATCTGTCCGGCGGCCCTGCGCTGTTTCCCGCGCACGATCTTCGCGACGGCTATCTGCGCGCCGACCCCCGCGATCCCGCGGCGATGCTGCGCGCGGTGTTGAAGGCGCGCGACCTCGTCGGCAGCTTCGACAAGCCGCAATACATCAACTTCGCGCCCGAGCTCTGTGCGCATTCGCGCTCAAAGCTCACCGGCTGCCACCGCTGCCTCGATCTCTGCCCGACCGGCGCGATCGTGCCCGATGGCGATCACGTCAGGATCAGCGCCGAGATTTGCGCCGGATGCGGCCAGTGCGCCGCGGCCTGCCCGACCAGCGCCGCCTCCTATGCGCTGCCGCCGGCTGACACCTTGCTGCACAAGCTGCGCGCGATGCTGCAGGCCTATCACCAGGCGGACGGTGCAAGGCCTGTCGTTCTGATCCATGATGGCCAGCACGGGACCGAGTTGATCGACGCGCTCGCGCGCCATGGCGACGGCCTGCCGGCGAATGTGCTGCCGCTGGCGGTCAACGAGATCACGCAAGTGGGGCTCGAAGCCATCGTCGCCGCCTTCGCCTATGGCGCGACCGGCATGCGCTTCCTGCTGCGGGCAAAGCCGCTGCACGATACCGTGGGCCTGACGCAGACGCTTGCCATGGCCGAAGCGATCCTCGCCGGTCTCGGCTTTTCCGGCCGCCGCGTCGCCACCATCGAGACCGACGATCCCGACGCGCTGGGCGAGGCCTTGTACGGCATCGAGGCGGGCGCCGCGGTAGCACAGCCCGCGACGTTCCGCACCGTCGGCAAGCGGCGCGACGTGCTGCGCTTTGCGCTCTCCGAGCTGCATCGCGTGGCACCGGCGCCGGTGGACGTGATCGCGCTGCCCGAGGGCGCGCCGCTCGGCGCGGTCAAGGTCAATGTGGAGGGCTGCACGCTGTGCCTGTCCTGCGTGTCGGCCTGCCCGACCGGCGCGCTGCTCGACGATCCCGATCGCCCGGCGCTGAAATTCGTCGAGGACGCCTGCGTGCAGTGCGGGCTGTGCAAGGCGACCTGCCCCGAGAAGGTCATCACCCTGCAGCCGCAGATCGACTTCCGCGCCAGCCGCGCCACGCCGCGCCTCATCAAGGAGGAGGAGCCGGCGCTGTGCATCCGCTGCAGCAAGCCGTTCGGCGTCAAGAGCACGATCGAGAAGGTCGCCGCCAAGCTCGAGGGCCGGCACTGGATGTATCCGGCCGCCGCCAGCCGCGCCGACGCCATCCGGATGTGCGCCGACTGCCGCGTCATCACCATGAGCGAGCAGCAGTTCGATCCCTTCGCCGGCGTGCCAGAGCGTCCGCTGCCGCGCACCACCGACGATTACCTGCGCGAGCGCGACAAGAAGTAGGCCCGAAGGACCGGTGCTCGCTCGTCTGGCCCCTTCCGCGACTGCCGGCGAGCCGGTAGCATGCCTTCATCCATCCGGGGGAGATGGCATGCTCGGGCGGGGCTTCAAGGCAACATTCACAGGGTGGCACGGCCTGGTGCTGTGCCTGGTTCTGCTCGTTCAAGCGGTCCTGAGCGCTGCCGCCGTTGCCGGCGAGCGTCTCGCGCTGGTGATCGGCAACGGTGCCTATGCCAACGCGGCGCGCCTCGCCAATCCCGCCAACGATGCGGCCGACATCGCGCAATCCCTGCGCAGCATCGGTTTCGAAGTCGTCGAGGGGCGCGACCTCGACAAGCGCACCATGGAGCAGAAGATCGTCGAGTTCGGCCATAAGCTCGACGGCGCCAGCCTCGCGCTGTTCTTCTATGCCGGACACGGCTTGCAGGTTAACGGGCAGAATTACCTCGTGCCGATCGACGCGAAATTGCAGCGCGCCGGCGACCTCTCTTTCGAGACGATCAACGTCAACCAGGTTCTGGCGCAGATGGAGGCCGACAAGCGCGTCAACCTGGTCTTCCTCGATGCCTGCCGCGACAATCCGCTGGCGCGCTCGTTCGCGCGTACCCTCGGGGAGACGCGATCGGCGAGCGTCGGACGAGGGCTTGCGTCGATCCAGAGCGCGGTCGGAACGATGATCGCCTATGCGACGCAGCCGGACAACACGGCGCTCGACGGCGCCGGCCGCAACAGCCCGTTCACGACGGCGCTGCTGAAGCACATCGCCACCCCGGGCCTCGAAGTCCGCAGCATGATGACGCGCGTCCGTGCCGATGTGCTCGTGGCGACCCGCGACAGGCAACTGCCGTGGGATCATTCGTCCCTGATCGGGGAAGTCGTGCTGGCGCCATCCGCCGCGACGCCGCCGCAGGCCGCGGCCTCCCCGGCATCGCCACTCCCGGCGAAGGGAGCGGCGCCGGCGCCGCCGCCGCCGCAGCCATCGAGCGAGGCCGAGCGCGCCTGGGCTGTGACCAAGGACACCACCAGCCGGGCGGTGTTGCAGACCTTCATCAAGCGCCATGCCAGCACGATCTACGGCGAAATGGCGAGCGCGCGGCTGAAGGAGCTCGAACAGCAAACGCAAAAGCCGACGGAGCAAAAGTCCCAGGCACAGAAACCGGAGCAGAAGCCGCAGGACAAGGTCGCGCTGGTGCCGCAGGCGCAGCCACGCTCCGCCGGACCGAAAGTGTTCGACAATCCAACCATCAACGGCATCCGGATTGATCGTTGCCTGAAGTGGGGGCCGACGGGTTGCAGCGCACCGGCCGCCAATTACTGGTGCCGCTCGAAGGGATTCGCCAAGGCGACCGATTTCGAATGGAAAACCGGCCCGCCCACCATCTTTCAGGACCCCGAAAGCTCGGTGAAGATCTGCGACTTGTTCTTCTGCGGCGGTTTCACCAGGGTCGTCTGCGAGTGAATTCCCGCCCGAATCCAACCGCTCACTTCGCCGTCGCGCGCCTCAGGAAATCGGTGAGCGCCTTGCGATCTTCCGCCGATCCGATGCGCTGCTCCGGCATCTTGGTGCCGGGCGTGTAGGCGTTGGGACCAAGCTCGAACAATTGCGACACCGTCTCGGGCGTCCAGACGATGTTCATGTTCTTCAGCGCGTCGGAAAACCGATAGCCCGGCAGCGACGCGATCTTGCGTCCGAACAGCCCGGCCAGCGTCGGGCCTGCGCGCGGGCCGTCCTTCTCCGATAGCGTGTGGCAGGCGATGCAGGCACGAAACACTTCCGCGCCGTGGTCGCCGGCATACGCCGCGAGGGGATCGCCGGGCGCGCCCGGCTGCGGCGCGCCGACGGGGCTGCCGGTTTGCGCGTTCCAGCGCCGGATCACGGCATCCGCCCCGCCCGTCAGGAGCGTTGCCCCATCGGGCATGAACGCCGCCGACCACACCGGCAGCCCCGGCCCGACCAGCGCACTGGCGAGGCTGCGCGTCTTGCGGTCGATCAGGTTGACGGTTCCGCCAATGCCGGCCGCGGCCACGCGCGCGCCGTCCGGCGAAATCGCGAGCGCGATGATCGGCGTCGCTCCCGCTTGAACCTCGGCGACGTCCTTCCCGTCCCGCAAGATGAAGCGCACCTTGCCGTCCGCCCCGCCGGTGACGATCTCGCCGTCGGATGCAACCGCAACGGCGTTGAGCGGGGACGGCAGCGTGATGATATCCGGCGGCCCTTCCGCCAAGGGCCAGACGCGCACGGTGAGGTCGTAGCCGGCGGTGACGAGCGATTTGCCGTCCGGCGTGAACGCCACGCCGTTGACGTTCTGCGCATGCCCCTCCAGCACCCGTTTCGTGCCGGAGCCGAGCGGCCAAAGCCGCGCCGTGCCGTCCCATGCGGCCGAGGCCAGCGTCTTGCCGTCGGGCGAAACCGCCAGCGCAACGATCGGCGCGGTGTGTCCCTCCAGCACCTCATCGGGCTGCTGGCGGCCCGCCGTCCACAGCGCGATCTTGGCGTCCGCACCCGCGGTCGCGATGCGGCCGTCCTTCAGGAAGACGACGGCATTGACCGCGTCCGCATGGAACCGCAGCACCTGCTCCGCCGATCCCTGCGCGAGCGACCAGCGGATCGCAGCCGTATCGAAACCGCCCGAAAGAACACGCTTTCCGTCGGCCGAAATCGCAATGGAGCGAATCGGGCCGCCATGGCCGGAAAGCTGCGCCTGCGCCGAGGACATGCCGAGCAGCATCGCTGCAGCGATGGCACAAGTGGTCAGGATGCGTTTTTTTGGCACGGCGCTGGCAACTCGCAGGAATGGGCGCGCGGAAAGCGCGCCATACTGCACAACTGCCGGGAGGGATGGAAGGCCCGGCCGCAGCGATCACAACGCCGCGACATCAGCGGCTTCGCTACGTCTGCAGCCGATACTCAATTGCCTGTCAACCGGCCTCCAAGCAAATACTTCGCCAACAGGCCGCGCAGCCACGTGCAACTGTCTATATGATGGTTAGATCCCGGCCCAGAGAATCCTCCCGCGTGCTCTACCTCGAACTTGCCATCGTCACCGTCCTGATCGTCATCAACGGCCTCCTCTCGATGTCCGAGCTTGCGATCGTCTCCTCGCGCCCGGCACGGCTGGCCGGGCTCGTGGCAAAAGGCGTCAGCGGCTCGCGCCGCGCGCTGGCGCTGGCTTCCGACCCCGGAAAATTCCTCTCAACGGTGCAGATCGGCATCACGCTGATCGGCGTGCTGTCGGGCGCGTTCTCCGGCGCCACGCTCGGCCTGCGGCTATCGCAAAGGCTCGTCGAGCTCGGCCTCCCGCAAGGCATGTCCGACACCATCGGCGTCGGCATCGTCGTCGCCGTCATCACCTATGCCTCGCTGATCGTCGGCGAGCTGGTGCCGAAGCAGATCGCGCTGCGCGACCCCGAATTGATCGCGGTCAAGGTCGCGCCCGCGATGGATCTGATGGCAAAGATCTCGCTGCCGCTGGTCTGGCTGCTCGATCGCTCCGGCAAGGTGCTGCTCTTTCTGCTTGGTCACCGCGGCAATCCGGAGGGGCGCGTCAGCGAGGAGGAGATCCGCACGCTCGTGGTGGAGGCCGAACATGCCGGCGTGCTCGAGCCGGGCGAGAAGGAAATGATCGCCGGCGTGATGCGGCTCGGGGATCTGCCGGTAGGCGCCGTCATGACACCGCGCAACGAGGTCAGCCAGATCGATCTTGCCGATCCGTTGCCGGTGATCCTGGCCAATCTGCAAAAGACCAGTCACTCGCGCAGCGTCGTGTTCGACGGCGATCGCGACAGTGCGCTCGGCATCGTGCAAGCCAAGGACCTGCTCGACGCCTATCTCGCCGGCAAGACACCCGACATCCGCGAGCTGACGCGCGAGGCGCCGATCATTCCGGAAACGCTCGATGCGCGCGACGTGGTTGCGATACTGCGCGACTCGCCCGTGCATCTCGGCCTTGTGCACGATGAGTACGGCGTGTTCCAGGGGGTGGTCACCAGCGCCGACATTCTCGAAGCGATCGTCGGCAGCTTCCACAGCGAGGAGGGCCCCGCAGAGCCCTCCTATGTCAAACGCGACGACGGCTCCTATCTGATCGCCGGCTGGATGCCGGCACTGGAGTTTGCCGACCTGCTCGGCATTACCCTGCCGGTGTCGCGCCCGTACCAGACCTTCGCCGGCTTCCTGTTGCAGGAGTTCGCCGCCATTCCCGCCGTCGGCGACAGCATCATGGTCGGCGACTGGCGCTTCGAGATCGTCGACATGGACGGCCGGCGGATCGACAAGGTGCTGGCGTTCAGGCCGGGAAAAGCCTGACCGCACCGGGCTTTGCCGGGGAAAACTCGAGTCGTCTGGCATCCCGCTGACTGGCTGCCCGGCCTGTTGATAACCCCTACCCCGCTATTCCCGCAGGCAGACACAGGCGGCTGCCGTGCTATCGACAGGTCCGACTGAACCGGGACACGGACTGACCATGCGGATTACCCTCGTCGGCTCGCGCCATTTCGGCGTGGCAACCTTCAACATGCTGCGCGAGCACGGCGTCGAAATCGCGCGGGTCATCGTCCATGACGGCGATGATCGCCTCGCCGCCGCCGCCAGGGCCGCCGCGATCGAGGTCGTCGTGCAGGCCAACCCGAAGCTGGTCGTCGCATCCGAAATCGCCTCCGGGACGGACATGGTCATCACCGCCCACAGCCACGCCCGCATCAGCAAGGATGCGCTGGCGGCCACACGACTCGGCGGCATCGGCTATCATCCGTCGCTGCTGCCGCGCCATCGTGGCATCGCCGCGATCGAATGGACGATCAGGGAAGGCGATCCGATCGCCGGCGGATCGGTCTATCACCTCGCCGATCGAATGGATGCGGGTGCGATCGCCGCGCAGGACTGGGTCTTCGTCAAGAAGGGCGAGACGGCACGCGAATTGTGGGAGCGCGCGCTGGCGCCGCTTGGTCTGCGCCTGCTCGCGGAAGTCATCGATTCCGCCAAGGCCAATGGATCGCTTCCGGCCAAGCCGCAGGACGAGCAATTCGCAACCCT
>NZ_JBQTHN010000173.1:0-14339 GCF_052389815.1 Bradyrhizobium sp.
TGCCTCGCATCATTCGAGCGTTGATCGGCATAAAGCGGTTGACGGATGGCGAACCGCGCCTGCCCGGCATCGTCGCCATGGTCACGCGCCAAACTAGGTGAGCAAACGGGTGAGCTGCTCCGCATGCCGGGATAGTGCGACGACCAAGTCCCAGCTATTCGAAGAGACGGGAAGATGACGGATGTCATCGGTAAAGTTGCCCAGACCCAGAAGATGATGCAAATCCTCACGCCTGCGTGCGGGACGGCCCAAGCGCCCGCCATCGTCCGGCTTTGCGGGAAAGACCGAAGTAGTTATTGCCTCCGGCAGCGGCTCAGTCTTCGTCTTTGATTTAGGCATGACTGGCCTCCCGAGCTGCTTTGTACGTGGCAACCTGATCGCCGTGTCCGGCGCCACTGGCCCGCTCGTGACCAACTGAACGAATCGCTTCCACGATGTGCTGGTAGCCTGTGCAGCGCCAGAAGTTTCCCTTCAGCCACGCAGCAATTCGCTCTTCGGTTGGGGTTCGGCTCCCGTTCGAGTAATTCGAGCGAACTCATGATCATGCCTGGGGTGCAGAAGCCGCACTGGAGCCCGTGGCAATTCTGAAACGCCTGCTGGAGCGGATGAAGTTGCCCATTTACCGCCAGGCTGTCGATCGTGCTGACGCGGCAACCGTCCGCCTGTACGGCGAGAACCGTGCAGGACTTGACCGCTCGGCCGTCGAGATGAACCGTACATGCCCCGCACTGGGTGGTATCGCAGCCGACATGAACGCTCGTGAGGCGCATATCGTCGCGGAGAAAATGCACCAGAAGCTTTCGCGATGGAACAGAGTTTCGGTGCGGAGTCCCATTAACGTCGAGAGCGATTGTGTGTTCGGACATGCGACTTGCCTCTTGGTTGAATGGCCGATGACGCGAGCAGATCAGTAGTCGAGCGGCGGTGGGCCTGCCCGCGTTCGATATGCACATTGATGGTGCAGTGCGGTTCCGTTGCCATGCGGACCGCACCTCCAGAAGCCAGCAAGCGCCTGCCCGTCCGACTCTGCATCGTCATTCAGACCTACGGTGCGCACCGCGACCGCCAGTTCTCTAGAAACTACTGTTCGGGCCTTCGGCTAGGAGCAACAACACCGACAAGATCTCCGAAAGAAATCTTTGATGGGCCATTCGCTGTACCCGTGAAGCGAATTTGATCGCCATCCAAAAGGTATCGACGTTCGGTTCCGTCCGGCAGCGCTATTGGATTTTTGCCGTCGCTGGTTAACTCCAAAAGACAACCCGAGCCATCGATCGACTCGCCCGACACCGTGCCTGACCCCAACAAGTCGCCAGGTCTTACTACCGATCCGTTCGAGGTCACGTGAGCGAGTTGTTGCGCACCGTTCCAGTGCATGTCGGACAGATTGGATCTACAGATCACCAGCGGTGGGATGCCTTTCTCCCGCATAATTGCTGATGTCAGTTCAACTTCGAGCGACACGTCAAACCAGAGCGGTTGGGTACACTTAAGATAATCTAGTGGTGGCGGTGTTTGCTCACGCACCAAGCCACTATTTGCGAGAGCTTCCAATGGAACAACCCAAGCCCCTACCTGAGTTGCGAAGGACTTTGACAGGAGAGGCCCCAGCGGAGTTGCTTCCCATCGTTGAAAATCTCGCGCGCTCCAGTCATTTAACAAAACAAGGCCGAATATATAGTCACTGAAATTTTGGACCCCGACAGGAGTTCCATTTCGGGACGCGCGACCAACAACAAAGCCGACTTCCAACTCGAAATCGAGAGCGCGCGTGGGAGCATAGATTGCCTCTTCGCCTTCCAGATATTGTCCATGCGGACGGATGATGGCCTCGCCAGGCCCCACGATCGTGCCGGTTCGACTGTGATAGCCTACGGGAAGAGACAACCAATTGGGATGCAATCCCAAGTCTGGCCGCACAATTTGCATCGCGCGATAGGCATGGTGATAACTCGAGAAGAAGTCGACGAAATCCCCGGGCGCGACAGGTGAAGACATTCGAAGGGAAGAGCGATTCAGAAGGCACTCCTCGACATCGCTACGATATGGACTGCTCGTTGACAGATGTGATTGCAACCTCGAACGCAAGCCGTCCCGCAAAGGGCGATCCACTGCAAGCAGCGCATTTAGCGAATTGTGCCTCCAGACGGCACTCGGAATTCCAAGATCCTGAAAATGACCTTTGTCAGCGTACGCAGCGAGATCAAGCGCATAATCGCCGATAGCGACGCACAAACGGTACTGGCCTGTCTTTTCGTTGCGGCAAACACCGTAAGGCAAGTTAGCGAGCGAGAAGCCGCCATCATCAGAGCCTTCGATCCACGATTTGATCATCCGGAATATCGCTTCCCTTTCATTGACCCCGTCAGGCAAATGCACATCCACTCGAATGACTTTTGCCGCCTACACCTGCAATTTGATCCATCGTGATACTAATTACGACGTTTCGGGCGAGGCGGTCTTTGGAGCGACAAATGCGCCACTCGAATGGTATCGATCAATCTCTTGAGAACTGAGCCCGAGCTTTGAGAAAACGTCGCGATTGTGCTCTCCCTGAAATGCTGGCTCGGTCGGAGCCGGAAGCTTCGATTCAGAGAACTTCCAAGGGCGACCCGGTAAGCGGAACACACCGCCGTTGCGATTGGACACTTCCTGCACTGCGCCCCAGTAATCAGACCAATCTGTCCGGCCGAGCGCACCCAGCGTGCGGACTTCACCCATGGCGATTTTTGCTTCGTCGAGCTGCGCGTCCAGACTTGCCATATCAGCAAACGTCAATACCCACGTTTGGATAATTTCAAGCAACGCGTCATAATTGGCGGCGCGATCAGCAGCAGTTTTGAAACGCGGGTCATCCGCAAGGTCGGCGCGGCGCATAGCGCCGAGATAGCTTGGGAACGTCATACTTCCGACGATGCTCTGAGCCAATATAAACGTCTCACCCTTTGGTCCGTGAAGAAACGGACCATCGGTTGCTCCAAGAATTGCAGGCTCCGCACCAAGATCCAATTCAGCAAGATCGACGTGAGCACGTTCGTTAACAGCCACAATCGTCGCCGCCATGGCAACGTCGATGTATTGTCCTTTTCCGGTTCGCGCGCGATCGGATAGCGCAGCAAGGATAGCAATTGTTGCCTGCAGCCCGGTATAGACATCAGCATGCGAAAGGCTGTCGGTACGCGGCACCGAAAGCGCGTCGCCCATGTGTCGCAAAGTATTTGCGGTAAATCCCGACTCGGCCTGCACCGTTGGAGCATAGGCCATACGCGCGCGCCATGGGCCGCCCTGACCGTATCCTGTGATCGAGGCATATATCAGTTTCGGATTACGTGACGCGAGATCGTCATAACCAAGACCGAAGGATTCCAATGTGCCCGCCCGAAAGTTCTCAACGACGACGTCAGCCGTATCGCAAAGCCGAAGAACAAGCTCGCGCGCACCTGGTACATTCAAATCGATGCTAACGTTACGCTTGCCGACATTTTGCTGTGCGTAATAGCCCGACATCCCGCCTTCGAACGGGACTGCAAAGCGTGATACATCCGGCCTTGGAGGTTCGATCTTGATGACCTCCGCGCCCAAATCGGCCAGGGTTCGAGCGCATAGCGGACCGGCTAGAACTCTGGAAAAATCGACAACACGAATGCCGCTCAGTGGTCCGGTCATCTTCAGTTCCCCTGGAATTTAGCGAGGCCCGGTCCATTGGCCATGAACGACTCAAGACCCCGCTTGAGATCTTCCGATGACCAAATTGGCTTCTGCAATTCGACCATTGCGAGATCTGCAGCTTCTACGCCCTCGTTGGCGGCAATTGCGGCCAATCTCTTGGTAGCAGCGTGCGCGATCGTTGGTCCGCGCGCCAGTTCATGGGCGATCGCTAGCGATGTTTTCTCAAGCCCGTCATCAGGAACGACAAGGTTAATCAGACCCCAACGCTCGAGAGTCGCCGGATCGTAACGGCGCCCAAGCATTGACATCTCCTTTGCGCGGGCCATACCGGCCCGCTGTACCTGACGCTGGATGCCTCCCATCAAAGGATGTAGCCCGAGCGCGGATTCAACCGAGCCAATTTTTGCGGACTCAGCTGCGATAATGTAATCGCTCGCAAGCGCGAGCTCGAGCCCACCCCCAAGACAAACGCCATGGATACTCGTCACGATCGGCACCGGCAGTTCTTCAAAGGCACGGAGAAGATCGAGGCCACTGAACGTGCTGTCATTGCCTTTCTGTATCCGGTCAGCGAAGAGTGTGAGGTCCGCCCCCGCAGAAAAATGACGCAAACCGCTTCGCAGAAGCACCGCCCTGCTGCCGCGTGACCTTACCGCATTGAACTCGCCGATCAGCGCCGAACTCAACGCAGGTCCGACCAGATTGTAAGGCCGATACACCATCGTCAGAATTGTCACGGGTCCGTCGACTTCAGTTATGATTATCGCCTCGTCCTTATGACTCTCTTCGTTTGCAGCTTCCGCCAACGCCATTGCGCGCTCCTTTAGATTGCGGCCTGAATCGGCCGTGTTTAACTCCGGTCCCGTCCGACCGAATTCTCCCAGCCTACCTTCGGAAGGAAGATGCGGTCGTCTTCGATCTTCATCAGCTTCGGTCGGGAAGCAGACGCTGTTGTTCTGCCCCTTCCTTCGAGATGGTCCGCCCTGAAGGCGCATCTGACGCAACACTTGATCAGATCGTGCGAGTGCGGCGTCGAAGGGAGCGGGTCGAGGACCCAGCAGAGGGAAGGCCTGTACGGTGCACAGGTCTTCGTTGTCCAAATGGGAGAGCGAGTCAGCTGCGTTCGGAGCTGAGGAGCGGCCCGAACAGTTCCCAGCTGCCGCCCTGGAATCGCTGCATCTGAAGCTGTTTGATCAAGTTGTAGTCGGTCGGGCTGCTTCTAAGGCGGATGCCGGGAAGCAACGGTCCGACCTCGATATCGAGATTGGTCGCCTGTTTGAGCACGTTCTCGCGGGTGAGATTGTCGCCGCATTTTTTGAGCACTTCGACCATGGTCTTTCCGACGGCGTAGCCGTACACCGTGAAGCCGTCGCCTCTGTCGCCCTCAGGAAAATACTTGTCCATGAAGGCCAACCACTCGTTCATGCCAGGGTCGTTCTTCCACTTCGCATCGTTTGCGTCTTTGAGATAAACGGCACTCAACACACCCTGAGCGTTCTCGAAGCCGGCCGGCTTCATCACGCCGTTCACCGACGACGAAACGTTGCTAACGATGTGAACGGGTTTCCATCCCACCTCAGCGACCTTCCTGATGCTCTGCGCCGCAAATTTCGGCGTTGCGATCGTCAGCAGAACATCGGCATTCGCGGATTTGATCTGTACTATCTGGGAATCGACCGTCGGCGCGGTCACTTCGAATGGAGCCTCCGATACGATCATCGAGGCCTTGGCGCCCAGACCGTCGCGCAAACCGATGAGGTAGTCTTTGCCGAAGTCGTCGTTCTGATAAAGAATTCCGATCTTCGCGTTCGGATGGTTCTTCATGATGTATTGCGCGTAGATGCGGGCTTCGTTCTGGTAGTTGGGAATGAAGGCAATCGTCCAGGGAAAGTTCTGCGGATCAACCCACTTCGAAGCGCCCGTTGCGAGGAAGAGGTGCGGGATCTTCTTCGCGTTGACGTACTTGTGAATCGCGGAGTTGCCCGGCGTTCCGAGTATGCCAAACAGCAGCAGCACTTCGTCGTTCTCGACGAGCTTGCGCGTTTGCTCGACGGTTTTCGGTGGACTGTAGCTGTCGTCGTAGCTGAGGAAGTTGACCTTCCGGCCGTTGATGCCGCCCTGCTCGTTTACCATTTTGAAATAGGCGGAGAACGTCTTGCCGATCACGGAGTAGGCAGACGCCGGTCCGCTATACGGCATGATGTTGCCGATTTTGATTTCGGTATCGCTCGCGCCAGCGTCATAAGCCTTCTGGGCGATCGCGCCCGTCGCGGTCGCTGCGCCGAGCAGACCAGCGGCCAGTAACGAACCCGCAGTCTTGAAGATGCGATAGTCCATTGGTGTCCCTCCCTAAGGGGATGATGTCGATGTTCGCCTGGCCTTTTATTTGTGGCTCGTGACGGAGGTCAGTTCCAATATGGTTGCCGTGACCCGCGCGCTGCGCTAGATAAAAAAATCGAGATAGCGCTATTCACGTGCGATCAGCGGCACCGCCTCCTAGTCTTGTCTGCTGACTGGCTCTGAAGCCGCCCAGCGTCAGGACGTATTCGCAACGTTCCGATTGCCGGGCGGACACAGCCAGCCGCAGCGAGCCGTCTTCCGCTAGACCGCACGATTTCTTCTCCAGTGGCGAATTCGAGATTTGCAGGGATGGCTAAGAAAAGTGCTGCGCGCGTGTGCGTCACAGCGCAAGCCAAAGAACAAATTGCGCCACGACCGCACAAGGCAGTCCAACCGTCAACGCGAGGAGCTGTCCCCGTCTGATTTCATCGATGTTCAGGTCGGGGACGTGTTCGATAGCGAGCAGCAGGGTTAGACCGCATTCCATGAGACCTCGATCCTGCCGGCCGGCGTACCCGATTCATTTCGATAGCGGGAATCGCAATGCAGATCGATGTGGCGATGCGAGCCCTGCATCATTCGAAGCAGCCATTGCATCGGCTTTCGATGTAGTCGCAGCGTGCGCTCAGGACTGCGCTGGCACGCTCTTCTGGAGAAGAGCCTGCAATTCCCCCAACTGGAACATCTCCGTTACGATGTCGCAACCGCCGACGAATTCCCCTCGCACGTACAGCTGCGGGATTGTCGGCCAATCCGAGTAATCCTTGATCCCCTGCCGCAATTCTTCGGACTCGTAGATGTTGTGCGATTTGAAGGGCACGCCGAGATGGTCGAGTATTCGGACCACCTGCGCAGAGAATCCGCAAGCCGGTGCGGCTTGCGTGCCTTTCATAAATAGAACGATCTCATTGGAGTTCACTTCGCTGCGGATGAAATCTGCAATACTCATGATCGTTCCCTTCCATCTGATCGGCAAGAGCCGGCTTCCATTTTGCACCCAACCGTCGAGCATAACGTACACTTTTAGAACTTACGTGCCTTGAGGCCGACCCCGCGCGGCGGTCGGCATCATGGTCAAAGTTCAGCGGACGCGCCGCCGCTTGCCTTGGGGGAGGCTCCCACCAAACGACCGGTTTTCCAGAAAGTCAATTCTAAAATAGAATTGACCTAGATCCCTTCTGCATGGCAGCAACCCGGAAAGCGCCTTGGCGCCAGGAAGGAGGCCGCCAACACCGCATTGCATTCCAGTTCATAGATGATTATCGTCATATAATAACTCGCGACCGAGCAGGAGAACCCGTCATGGCCGCATCCAACGATCCCGTCGTCATCCTTTCCGCCGCCCGCACCCCGCTCGGCCGTTTCATGGGTGAATTGTCCCTCTTGAGCGCACACAAGCTCGGTTCCCATGTGATCGGCGCCGCGCTGGAGCGCGCAACGCTCGCGCCAGAGCGGATCGACGAGGTCTTCATGGGCAACGTGCTGCCGGCCGGCCAGGGGCAGGCCCCGGCACGCCAGGCCGCGCGCGGAGCCAAACTGCCTGACGCCACCGGCGCGACCACGATCAACAAGGTATGCGGCTCGGGCATGAAGGCCACCATGCTGGCTCACGACATCATCCATGCTGGCTCCGCCAGCATCGTGCTATCCGGCGGTATGGAGAGCATGAGCAACGCCCCCTACCTGCTCGCCAAGGCGCGCGGCGGCTATCGTGCCGGCCACGATAGGATCATCGATCACATGATGATGGATGGACTCGAGGACGCCTACGAGACCGGGCGCTCAATGGGCGATTTCGGCGAAGCGACCGCGGAAGCCTATCAGTTCACCCGTAAGGACCAGGACGCCTACGCTATGGAGACGCTGACCCGTGCGCGCAAGGCGGTGGAAGGCGGTGCGTTCGAGGCCGAGATCGTGCCGATCACACTGACCGAGAAAGCCGGGCCGCGGATCATCGCCAACGACGAGCATCCGCTCAAGGTCGATCCCGCCAAGATCCCCGGCCTCAAACCCGCGTTCCGCGCCAACGGCACCATCACGCCGGCCGCTTCCTCGGCCAACGCCGACGGCGCCGCGGCGCTCATCTTGGCAAGACGCTCGCTCGCCGATCGCGACGGCCTCCCGATGCTCGCCGAAATCAAGGGCCACGCCACCCATAGCCAGGAGCCGCAATGGTTCACCACGGCACCGATCCCTGCCATTCGCAAGCTGCTCGATAAAATCGGCTGGAGCGTCGCCGACGTCGACCTGTTCGAGATCAACGAGGCCTTTGCGGTGGTGGCAATGGCCGCGCAGAAGGATCTCGGCATTCCCCGCGAAAAGCTGAACGTGAACGGCGGCGCCTGCGCGCTCGGCCATCCGATCGGCGCCACCGGCGCGCGCCTCATCGTGACGCTGCTGCACGCGCTCGAAGCGCAAAATCTGAAGCGCGGCGTCGCGGCGCTCTGCATCGGGGGTGGAGAGGCCACCGCTATTGCGGTCGAGCGCATCGTCCGCTGACAGATTGTCCAGGCGGAACATACCATGGCGAGCGGCACGAACGGTGCCGCCCGACGTTTTGTGACCTGCCCGGAAGCTGGTACCTCAACGTGACGAAAGGTCTCATGGCCGACCAGAGCGAAGCGGTCGCGACTGCACCACCGCGCGCGCCAGTCTCCGGCGCCTTGCAGATCGCGGTCCTTGCCGGGCTGGCGTCAATGGGAACGCTCGCGACCAATATTATGCTGCCGTCGTTGCCGCAGATGGCGGCATCGTTGGATGTCACAAGCGCGGCGGTCACGTCTGCCATCACAATCTTCCTTGCGGTGTTCGCATTGGGGCAGCTCCTGGTCGGACCGATCTCGGATCGCTACGGGAGACGCTGGCCAGTTTTAGTCGGATTTGCGGTGTTCTTCGGCGGCAGTGTCTGGTGCGGCCTGGCAAACGATCTAGCAAATCTTCTCATCGGCCGCGTCTTGCAAGCGTCGGGCGCTTGCGCGACATCAGTACTGTCGCGTGCCATAGCCCGCGATATGTTCAGCGGCGCGGCGCTGGCACGGGCGATGACGCTAATCATGATTGCAATGTCGGTGGCTCCTGGCTTCTCGCCGCTGCTTGGCGGCGCGCTCGATCACACCTTTGGTTGGCGCTCCGAATTCGCCCTCGTCGCCGTTCTTGCGGTGATTGGTGCCATAGCCTATGGCATCCTGCTTGGCGAAACCCACAACTCGATCCGAGTTCCGCTCGATCCGATAGCCATCAGCGGAACTTATCTCGGTCTAATTGGCGATCGCCGTTTCGCGGTCCCCGCCGCAACCGTCAGCCTGATCATAGGCGGACTGTTCTCGATGTTTTCGGCCGCTCCGCGCATATTCATCGAAGCACTTCAGTTTACCCCGATCCAGCTGGGTCTCTTTTTCGCCGGCACCGTCCTGATCGTATTCGCGGCCGGCATGCTGGCAACGAAATTGGCACCACGCCACGGGCTCAAGCGCTCGATCCGTGCCGGTTTGTGGGCAACGGCCGCGGGCAGCGTGGGGATCCTGCTCGTCTCGTTGTTCAGCCCGACCTTCCTGCCGTATCTCTGCGCGATGAGCGTGTTCGTCCTCGGCATGGGCATTGTCACTCCCCTCGGCACCGCGCAGGCGCTCTCTCCGTTCGGCCAGAAAGCCGGAGTGGCCTCGGCGCTGCTCGGTTTCTGGCAGATGATGAACGCCGCGGCCGGCGTATGGCTGGCCGCCACCGTGTCGCATGAAGCAATGTTCGCGCTAGGCGTGGTGTTGACGATCTTTTCGCTGGCTGCTCTCGGCCTGTACGCGCTGAAGCCGGCGCCTGATTAGCGACAGACCGAAATCATCGCTGGTCGAACTTGGTCAGTCGCCACCGCACGAGCTCGTCGGCGCCTGGCCCGGCCTGCGGCCGGATGTCTCTCAATCGGACCACCTCCCCTGACTTGTCGTCGACCAGTGCGACCTTCACCGGACGTCCGCTGTTCTTGTTGATGAACCTGAGCGGCGGCCCCGCGTCGCCTGTAATGGCCCACTTGTCCCCGACCTGGGCGAGCGCCTGAATCACCAGGACGATGTCCCACCCTCTTCGCGTGAGGATGTATTCGTAGCGATCGGGGCCCGTCTGGTACTGCCGCCGCTCGATCAACTCGTTTTCTTCCAAATGCCCGAGCCGGTCCGACAGCGTCGCATGCGTGACCCCAGTCGACTTCCTCAGCTCCTCGTATTTGCTCAGCCCGAGCGAGAGATCGCGCAGGATCAGCATGGCCCAGCGGTCGCCGACGGCATCGAGCACGCCGGCAATCGAGCACGTCATTCCCTCAAAGCTCTTCAACCGCATCGCTTCCGTCCTTGCAAACTACTCTGATTATTAGAGTAATTCGGCTGCCCGCGCAAATCCTGTAAAAGGGCTTGCGTCTCTCTTACTCTTATCATTAGAGTTACTATAAGCACAACGGGGGAAACGGCGATGGCATACCTGCGCGATCTGGTTCTCGATGCCCACGGCGTCGGGCAATGGAAGCGGTTTCGCAGCATTGAAGGGGACATGTCGATCGTCGGCGGCCTCTGGGCGCGAAAAGGCTGGCCGGACGCGCTGAAGAACGTTCGCGTCGCCGTCGATATCGCCCAACAGCAGCTCAGCTACCAGCCGTTCACGGCCGAGGGCCTGCGCAGCTTCTATCGACCTGACCTGGTCGCGATCGATGCTTTCGATGGCAAGCGCCTCAAGCAGCGGTCCAATCCGCGCGAAGCATTTTCCGGCCACTCGCCGGCGACGCCCTGGGACGATCTCCACCTCGCCTATTTCAGCGGCTACGCGATGTGGAACTACCTTAACACGCCCTTCATGTTCGCGCTGCCGGGCTTTGCGATCGAGGAGATCGGACCATGGGTCGAAGGCAGTGAGACGTGGCGCCGGCTCAAGATCACTTTCCCAAAATCGGTCGCCACACACTCGCCCGAGCAGGTGTTCTATGTCGACGACAACGGCCTGATTGCGAGGCTCGATTATTTCGCGGACGTCGCCGGCGGCGTTCCGACCGCGCACTACACGTCCGACTATCGCGACTTCGACGGGATCAAGATTTCCACCAAACGCCGCGCCTATCGCCGAAACACCGACGGAACTCCGATCCAGGACGGGATCGTCGTCGCCATCGACATCAGCAACATCAGGTTTTCGTGAGGGAGGTGTCATGTCCAGTTCTGAAAGGCTTCATGCCGTGACGCTCGAAGTCAACGGCGCCCGCAAGACCGTCGCAGTAGAAGCGCGAAAATTGCTGGTCCATCTGATCAGGGAGGACCTTGGCCTCACCGGCACGCATGTCGGCTGCGATACCTCACAGTGCGGCGCCTGCACGGTGGAGCTCGACGGACGAGCGGTAAAGTCCTGCACCCTGCTGGCCGTGATGGCAGACGGCGCGTCAATCACGACGATCGAGGGCCTGACCGACACAGGCGCCGAACTCAGCCCCATTCAGGCGGCATTCCACGAGCATCATGCGCTGCAATGCGGGTTCTGCACGCCGGGCATGGTGATGAGCGTGCGCCAGCTATTGAAGGACCGGCCTGATCCAAGCGAGCACGATATCCGCCAAGGGCTCGCTGGCAACATCTGCCGCTGTACCGGCTATCACAACATCGTCCGCGCCGTCGAAAGCCTGGCATCGAAAGGCGATCAGCCATGAACGAAATGACCGCCATCCGCCTTATCGGCCAACCGCTCAGGAGACGCGAAGATCTCAAACTCCTCGCCGGCAAGGGCCGCTACGTCGATGACGTCAGGTTGCCGGGTATGCTGCATATGGCGGTACTGCGGTCACCGCACGCCCACGCCGAGATCAGAAGCGTCGATCTGTCGGTAGCTAAAGGCTCGCCGGGTGTTCGCCTCGCTCTGTCGGGAGAGGCGCTATCCGGCAAGATCGGACCGATCGTGCCGAACTGGGTTATCCCGGGCAGCAAAGTTCCGTTTCGTCCTGTGGTCGCAACCGATCGCGTTCGCTTTGTCGGCGAGTGCGTGGCGCTAGTGGTGGCGGAAACGCTGGCCGAGGCCTATGACGCCATCGGCCTGATCGATGTCGATTACGAGGTACTGCCCGCCGTGATCGACGAAGAAGTCGCCATCCGCGATGGTGCACCGCAGCTCCACGATAACGTGCCCGGGAACATCACCACGATCTATAAGGTACGCGGGGGCGACTACCAGAAGGCCACCCGCGAGGCCGATCAGGTCATCGGACTGCGCGTCGTCAACAACCGCCTGATCCCGACGTGCATGGAAACGCGCGCGATCGTTGCTTCGCCAGAACCGGACGGCACGCTGACGGTCTATATCGGCAGCCAGGTTCCCCACATGCACCGGCGCTGGATCGCGGAAACCGTCGGCATTCCCGAGCATCAATTGCGGGTGGTCGCACCTGATATCGGGGGCGGCTTTGGCGCCAAGATGCATCTATATCCGGAGGACCTGCTCTGCCCCTATCTCGCGCGCGAACTCGGCGCACCGGTCAAATGGTGGGAGAGTCGCTCCGAGAGTCATCAATCGACCAGCCATGGTCGCGCTCATACAGAAAACATCGAGATCGCGTTCAGGAACGACGGCAAGATCCTTGGCCTGAAAGTCGAGACACTGGGCAATGTCGGCGCTTATCTCTCGAACATGGCAAGCGGCGGTCCGACCGTGAATACGGTCAACTTCGGCACCGGCACCTACAAGATCGACAATTATGAAGCGACTTCTCGCGTCGTGGTCACCAATACCGTGCCGGTCGATGCCTATCGCGGCTATGGCCGGCCCGAAGGAGCCTATATTGCCGAGCGTGCGATCGATGCGGTGGCGCGCCACCTCAAGCTCGACCAAGTCGAGGTGCGGCGGAAGAATTTCGTTCAGCCAGCGGAATTTCCCTATCGGCCCTACGGCAGCATGGGCGTGATGTACGACAGCGGCAACTACCAGGGACTGCTCGACAAGGCGCTCGCGGCCTTCGACTATGAAGGACGCCGCAGCGAATGCGAAGCCTTGCGCGGAAGCGGCGTCTATCGCGGCATTGGCGTCGCCGCCTATACGCATATGTGCGGAATGGCGCCGTCACGCCGATTGGCCATGAGCGGATTTGACCGTGGCGGCTGGGAAAGCGCACGGGTCAGCATCGATTCCAGCGGACGAGCCACAATCTATTCGGGCTCGATGAGTCAGGGACAAGGCCATATCACGTCGCTGTCGCAGATCGCGGCGGACGTGCTGCAGATTCCGATTGGAAACATCGACATCGTACAGGGTGACACCCGCCAGGTTCAGGCCGGCCACGGCACCTTCAATTCCCGTTCGATGGCCGTCGGCGGATCCAGCGTGCACGTGTCCTCGCAACGCATTGTCGCCAAGGCTAAGAAAATCGCGGCTGGCATGCTGGAAGTGGACGAGAAGGATGTTTCCTATTCGGCGGGCGCGTTCAGCGTGCCCGGCACGGATATTGCGCCGGTGACCTTCTCGAAGGTCGCCCGCATGGCCTATGTCGGGCACAAACTGCCTGATGGCGTCGCGCCGGGCCTTGATGAGACTGTGTTTTACGACCCGACCGGCATGGGTTCGCCGTCAGGCATCCATCTCGCCTATGTCGAGGTCGATCCAGAAACCGGGATCGTCGATATCCTCGATTATGTCGCGGTGGACGACGTCGGCACGCTGATCAATCCCCTGCTCGCAGCGGGCCAGATCCACGGCGGCGTGGTGCAGGGCATCGCGCAGGCGCTCTATGAAGAGGTCAGCTACGATCCCGACAATGGGCAACTTCTGACCGGCTCGCTGCTCGACTATGCCGTTCCGCGCGCCGAGCATGTGCCGAACATCCGATCGCTATTCCAGGAGACTCCCTCGCCGACCAACCCGATCGGCGTCAAGGGCATCGGCGAGAGCGGCTCGATTGCCGCCCCGCCCTGCATGGTCCACGCCGTGCTCGATGCCTTGTCACCGTTCGGTATCAAACATATGGACATGCCGCTGACGCCGCCACGCATCTGGGCTGCGGTGCAACAAGCACGCATGGGAGCGTCCCAATGATCCCCGCAGCCTTCGATTATGTCCGCGCATCTTCGCTTGCCCAGGCGATCGACCTGATGCGGGACGATCCCGATGGAACAAAACTTCTGGCTGGCGGCCATACCCTGCTGCCGGCGCTGAAGCTGCGGTTGGCGTCTCCCGAACTCCTGGTCGATATCGGCGGCATCGCCGAGATCAATGGAATCGAGATCGGCCAAACCGGGATCAGAATCGGCGCCCTGACCACCCATGCCGAGCTGTTTGCTTCCGAGCCACTGCACAGGGAATTGCCGATCTTTCGCCAGGCG
>NZ_JBQTHN010000174.1:0-5515 GCF_052389815.1 Bradyrhizobium sp.
TCTGCGCGAGGCGATCGGCAACTGCATAGACCGCGGCCGGGTGATGGCCCATGCCGCAATGGCTGCTCTCGACCTCGATGCTCTCGGCCATGGCCGAGGACGGCTCGCGGCAGCCCTGCCAGGCGCAAATGCCGTCGGTGCGGGAAAAGATCGCCGTGGTCGGCACCGGCGGTGCGCTCGCCAGCGTTCCGCCGAAGCGCGGATCCTCGTCGTCGGCGCGGCGGCCGCTTGCCATCTCGTAGACGCGCCATGCATTGGTCGCCTTCGGGCTGGAGGCGAACGGGCTGCCGAGCGTAATCACCTGGCGCACGCGATCCGGCATCATCTTGGCGAGCTGGCGCGCATAGAGGCCGCCGAGGCTCCAGCCGACCAGCGAAATCTTGCGGCCGTGGCCGTCGCTCAGTTCCTGCACGAGATCGACCATGGCGTGCTGCACGCCCGGACGGAGACCGAGGTTGCGGCCCTGCCGCCAGCCGCTGACGGCGTAGCCGCGCGACTTCAGGAAAGAGCGCAGCGGACGCGTGGAAACGTCCGAGGCAACGAGGCCCGGCAGCACCAGCACGGGATGGCCGTCGCCGCGCGGCGCGAGGCTCAGCAGTGGCAGAGCCCCAATGAAGGCGCCGAGTTCATGAATGGCTCGCCCTTCCAGAAACATCAGGCTTCTGGACGGCGGGCGAAGCGTCTGGGCAGCAACGGACATCGTATCTCCTGTTCAGGCCCGCCCCTTACGTCTCGGCAGCGGGCCGTTTGGGCTCGGAATGACGCAAACGCAGCAGAATCGTTCCGCGACGCAACATTGTTGCCCAAAAGCTATGGAACTGTTTTGGGCTATTCAAGCCGAGGCGGAACCGGAGTCGCGAATTATAGTGCTTGCCGTGATGAAATAGTCACACGAGCCGCAGCAGGTATTCCAGCGTGTAGAGCGCAAGTCCCGCCAGCCCGCCGATCAGCGATCCATTGAAGCGGATGTACTGCAGGTCCTTGCCGACGTTGATTTCGATCAGCGAGATCAGCTGCGCCATGTCCCAGCCCTTCACCTGATCGGCGATGAAGGTGGAGACGCCGCTCTTCTGGTCGGCGATGAAGCTACGCAGCACAGCGACGAGGCCCTGGTTGATTTCGGCGCGCATCTCGGCGTCCCCTGCCAACGCCTCACCGGCCTCGACCAACATTTTTGCCAAATGCTGCTGCAGCACCTGGGTCTCGCCGGATGCGCTACGCTCGATGAAGGAGCGCGCATTTGACCAGACGTTGCGGGCGAGATCGCCGAGCTCCGGCCGCGCCAGGATATCGCGCTTCAGCCCGTCGATACGTTTGGCAAACGCCGGATCGCTGCCGAGCTTGTCCACCAGCGACAGCAGCATGCGGTTGAATTCGTCGCGGAAGGGGTGATCGGGATCGCTCCGTACTTCCTCGAAGAAATGGGTGGCCGAGGCCACGATGCGGTTCACCAGGAAGCGGTCGGCGCGATAAAGCCTGAGCAGGGTCGGCAATTCGGCGCGAATGCGCTCGCGGATGGTGGTCATCGTCTCCGTGCTGGTCAGCGTTTGATGCAGCGTACGCAGGAGATCGTCGAGCAGGCCGCGATGCTTTCCCTCCTGCACGAAGGAGCGCAGCGTGCCGGCGGCAAGCGGCGCCAGATCGATCGCCATCAATTGCGAGGTAACGCGGCGGGTGATGAAGGTCATCAGGCCCGAGCTTTCGGTGGCGCTGAACGCTTCGGGCAGAAGGCGCAGCACGAAGCGCGCCAGGTCCTCGCTCTTTTTGCGGTCGCGCAGCCAGTCGGCAACGAAGGAGGCGAAATCGACCTGGCGCAGTTTTGCCTCGACGGGCGCAGCTTCCAGGAAATGCACCTCGATGAATTCGCCGAGCTTGTCGGCGATGCGATGCTGGTTGCTCTGGATGATGGCGGTGTGCGGGATTGGCAACCCCAGCGGCCGCTTGAACAGCGCCACCACTGCGTACCAGTCGGCGAGCCCGCCGATGGTGGCGGCTTCCGCAAACGCCGCGACAAAGCCGAAAGCGGGATGCACCGGCAGCATCCACTTCGCGCCGATGAATATGGCGAAGGTGAAGGCCAGTACTGATGTCGCCAGCAACTTCACGCGGCGCAGTTCCACGGCGCGCGCGGCATCGCCGGGCGGGTCGATCACGAAGCTGCTGGGGAGAGTCAGAGTCATGAGGGCTTTCGAGGATTGCGCCGCAGCCAGCCATCCCGTCATTGCGAGCGAAGCGAAGCAATCCATGTCAGCCGAAGCAAAGACTGGATTGCTTCGTCGCTTCGCTCCTCGCAATGACGAGGATCGGCCGCCGCCTGGCAGTCAAAGCTGATCTATGCCGATATCGCCCAAAAAGAAGGCCCGCCGAAGCGGGCCTTCTACGCATACACACTCGGCTACGCGAAATCAGGCGGTCTTGCTGTAGACCTTGGAGAAGTTGTCCTGCGCGGTCTTCGCACCGTCGGTGACGAGCTTGCCGACATACTCGGCGGTCGCCTTGGCGCGGGAGACGAGGACTTCGCCGCGGGCGCGGGCGAGGTCGGACTGGATCTGGTAGGCCTCGCTCAGCGACTTGGCCGAAGCCAGCTTGTCGATGCCGGCGAAGAACTCTTCCGCGTCCTGGTACATCGCCTGCTGGATGTTGCGGCTGATCTTGGCGGCCTCGGTGACCGAACCGGCAACGGCGGTCTCGATGGCGGCCGTGACCTTCTCGGAGCCGGCGTAAGCCTCGGCGGCGCGCTCCTTGGCGGTCTCGGCCTGCTTCTTCACGAACTCACGGGCGGCTTCCGGAACTTCCATGTTCTGGAGCTTGGTGAACGCCTCGGTGACGGGCGCGAAGGCTTCCTTGACGGTGTTCAGCACGGAATTGGTCTCGGTGGTCATTGGGGTCTCTCCATCCTCAGGTTTGAGCAACGGGGCTCACCCCGTCCGGATTGGCCCGGGGCATGAGCTTTGTGACACAGTTAATGGTGCGTCGCAACAAATATGTTGCAGCGCGATATCACGAACTCGTGATCGATGGGTTTTAGGCGATTTGCCTGCTTGGCCGGCGGAATCGTTCCCTGCCTGGAACCTCGGCAGCGGGATTAGTGCTGGACGGCCCCCGGGAGACCGTAGGCCTCCAGCTGCGCCGCAACCAGCGCCACATTGTGCCCGAGCACGACGATATCGTGCTTTTTGCCGGCGACGTCCCGGACGTGGTCGCGCAGCAGGGCCTCGGCCTTGAAGCCGAGGCTCTCGAACAGGGCGATGGCGGCCTGCTGGTCGACCGTCATCTGAACCGAGAGCTTTTCCAGCCCCGCACAGAGCGCCAGCGCAAAGGTCTCCTGCGACAGCGCCTTGCCGAGCCCCTGCCCGCGCACCTCCTGCGACACCACCATGCGAATCTCGCCGACATGGGTCGACCAGGAATAGGGGTCGCGCACCAGCGTGCCGCAACCGACCACCCGGCCTTCCTTGATCGCCAGAAGACTGACGATGTCGCCGCGCTCGATTTCCTTGACCCAGGCCGACAGCACCTTGGGCTGGCTGATATTGCGCGGCAGGAACAGGAGGTCGTGGGTCGGCAGCGCCCGGGCGAAGCCGAGCACGGCGGCTTCGTCGGCGCGCGACATCAGGCGGAATTCGATGTCGCCGGCATCGGTCTGGATATGGCGGGGATAGGAGCGCGTTTCGGTCATATTGATCTTCCACCTAGCCAGGAGTCGAGTTTCGGCCACAGCCGCCGGATCGCGTTGGGCCCGGCGACGAGGCTGACGTGACCGCCCTTGAGGATCACTTCTTCCTTGTCGCTCGAGCCCACCTTCTTGATCAGGTGCTTGGCCGCGTCATAGGGCACGATGTGGTCGTGTTCGGCAACGGCATGCAGGAGCGGCACCTTGATCTTGTCGATTTGGGCGGCGCGCCCGCCGACGGTCATGGTGTCGTTGAACAGCTTGTTGTCCCACATCAGGTCCTTGGTGATGGTGCGGAAATATTCGCCCGCAAGCGGCAGCGTGTCGGTCGCCCAGCGGTCGAACATCCGGTACGACTTCACGAACTCGTCGTTCCATATGTTCTCCCACAGCTGCACCTGGCTCGCCGCGCGAGAGGCCGGCCGCAGCATCTCGAAGGATTGCAGGATCAGCTCCGGCGGCACGTTGCCGACGCTGTCGACCAGGCCGTCGACGTCGAAATAGCGGCGGTCGGAGAAATTGTTGAACAGCTTCATCTCGCGGAAATCGATCGGCGTAGTGAAGCAGATCAAATTCTTCATCGGGCCGTCGTGGAAGATCGAGCCGTAGAGCAGCGACAGCACGCCGCCGAAGCAATAGCCGATCACGGTGACGTCCTCGACGCCGGAATCCTCCTGCACGCGGCGCACGGATTCCGGGATGAAGTTGAGGACGTAGTCCTCCATGCCGAGCGACTTCTCTTCCGGCTTCGGCGCGGTCCAGTCCAGCATGTAGACGTCGTAGCCGCGCCTGAGCAGGAATTCGATGAAGCTCTGGCCCGGCACCATGTCGAGGATGTAGCCGCGGTTGGTGGTCGCCATCACGATCAGGATCGGCACACGGTATATTTCGTCCGCCAGCGGCCGGTAGTGATAGAGGTTCATGGTGCCGCGGCTGATCAGCACGTCCTTCGGCGTTGAGCCGAGCGCAGGGCCGGAGGTCGACAGATATTCGACGCCCTTGATGCTGCGCTGGATTGCGCGCTGCACCTCGGTCTGGACCCGATCCGAGATCGACGCGAAATCCAGTCCCGTCGGCGCGTTCATTTCTGTTCTCCCTCGGCCGAGGGCGGGCGCTTGGTGCGGGGCGGCATCGGCGTGCCCACGCCGCCGGCCGAGACGCCGGATGCCTTGCTCATCTGGTTGAGCAAGGCCCGGATCTCGCTGAGCTGGGCCTCGATCGATTGCAGGCGCTCGGCCATGCCGACCATCTGCGCCCGGCTCGGCAGGTTCATGCTGACGAGATATTTCTCCATCCACTCGCCGAGCTGCTTCTGCGCGCCCGCGGTGGCGCCGCCGACCTGGTTCATCACCTTGGAGAATTCGGGCGAGGACATGGCCTGGTTGGCGAAGGAATTGAATCCCTTCTCCATCTCGCCGATCATGTTCTGCCACATCGCAACGGGATCGTTGCTCTTGTCGGCCATATCCTCTCCCTCCAGAATTGGGCCGCGAGTTCCGGCTTGTGTCCGCCCGCCTCGCTGTTCTTGTTTTTTGCCATACCACACCGTTGCGGCGGACCGGTCAACAAGGCGATGGCATCGCGGCATCGGAAAGCCTTCTGCGATGCCATAAACCGTGTCATACAGTCCCCATCATAAGGATACCACCAGGGGGCGCCTGTCGTGCCGTCGTCAGACCACCAGCCGCCGCAGATCGCCCGCGTCAACGGCATCGAGATCTGCCACGAGATCTTCGGCGACGCCAATGCCGAGCCGATCGTCCTGATCATGGGTCTCGGCGCCCAGATGATCCATTGGGACGACGACTTTTGCCGGCAGGTCGCCGGGCGCGGCTTCCGGGT
>NZ_JBQTHN010000175.1:0-7295 GCF_052389815.1 Bradyrhizobium sp.
TTTTTATAACAAACGCCCCACCACAAAATATTGATCCATGTGTTTTCTTGGTTTTTACTTTCGCTCCCCACCGCGCGGCTTTTTTTGCGCTATTTTAAAATCCACTCCACTGGTGCGCCGTCAAAGGACGACGCCGGTCACCTCGTTTAGCAAATGCATGTTGTTGAGGTCCACAGCCAATCGGAGCGGGGCGCCATCCCGCGCGCCGGCATTGGGATTGACCCGGCCGCAGACCTGGGCGCCGTGCATGGTGAAATAGATCAGCGTCTCCATGCCCATCGGCTCGGTGACGTCGAGGACCGCGTCGAACGGCTCCACGCCGGGCTCGACATGCGCGCTCGCCTCGGTGACATGCTCGGGGCGAATGCCGAGCAGCAATTTGTCGGTACGCGGAATTTTCTGATAGCGCGCCGCGCGAGCCGGCGGCAGCGGAAAGGCGACCTTGTCGCTGAGGCGGATCTGCACCTTGCCGGCGGTATCCTCGAGCTGGCAGGGAATGAAGTTCATCGCGGGCGAGCCGATGAAGCTCGCGACGAACCGCGTCGCCGGATTGTGGTAGAGTTCGGTCGGCGTGCCGATCTGCTCGATCCGGCCGTGGTTCATCACGACGACGCGGTCGGCCAGCGTCATGGCCTCGACCTGGTCGTGGGTGACGTAGACAGTGGTGGTGCGTACCTTCTGGTGCACCTTCTTGATCTCGATTCGCATCTGCACGCGCAGCTTGGCGTCGAGGTTCGACAGCGGTTCGTCGAACAGGAACACCTTCGGGTTACGCACGATGGCCCTGCCCATGGCAACGCGCTGGCGCTGGCCGCCGGAGAGCTGCTTCGGCTTGCGGTCGATCAGCTCGACGATATCGAGCATGCGCGCGGCCTCGTCGACCCGTGTCTTGATCTCCGCCTTGGGATAGCGCTTCAGCCGCAGCCCGAACGACATGTTCTCCGCGACCGTCATGTGCGGATACAGCGCGTAGTTCTGGAACACCATCGCGATGTCGCGATCCTTCGGCGGCACGTCGTTCACGACGTCGCCGCCGATCAGGATGTCGCCGCCGGAGATATCCTCAAGGCCCGCGATCATCCGCAGCGTGGTGGACTTGCCGCAACCGGAGGGACCGACGAGGACGACGAATTCATGGTCGGCGATGTCGAGATCGATGCCGCGCACCGCCTCGACCTCGTCGTAACGCTTGACAACCTTGCGCAGATTTACTTCGGCCATGAGTCCCTCAACCCTTTGTCGCACCGGCGGTGAGGCCGGCAATGTAGTAGTCCATCAGGAAGGCGTAGATGATCAGCGGCGGGGCGGCGCCGAGCAGGGCGCCGGTCATGATCTGTCCCCAGTTGAAGACGTCGCCCTTGATAAGGGTGGTGATGATGCCGACCGGCATCACCAGCTGGTCCGTCGACGTTGTGAACACAAGCGGATACAGGAACTGCGCCCAGGAGACCGTGAAGGCGAAGATCGTCGCCGCGATCAGGCCGGGCAGCGCCACCGGGATGAATATCCGCGTCAACGTCTGGAACCACGAGGCGCCGTCGATGATGGCGGCTTCATCGAGCTCCTTCGGGATCGAGGCGAAATAGCCGATCATGATCCAGGTGCAGAACGGCACCGTCAGTGTAGGATACAGGATCAGCAGCACATACCACTTGTTGATGAGCTGGATGCCCGTCCAGTCGCCGACCACCGCGAACATCTTGAACAGCGGGATGAAGAGCAGCGTCTCGGGAATGAGATAGGTCAGGAACACGCCGGTCGCGAGCGTCGCCGAGCCCCAGAACCGCATCCGCGACAGCGCAAAGGCTGCCGGCACCGATATCAGCATGGTCAGGGTGACGACGAAGATGGAAACGATCGCCGAATTCCAGAAGAAGCGCAGGAACTGGTTCGACGTCAGCAGCGAGATGTAATTGTTCATGGTCGGATGAAACACCCACCACGGATTGGTCGCCGCCGAAATCTCCGCGCTGCTCTTCAGCGAGGTGATCAGCATGTAGACCGGCGGCGTCAGGAAGAAGATCGCAAAGATCACCAGGAAGAAATACGACCAGCGCAGCGCCCAGGCGCGGTCGCGGCTCATACTGCCGTACTTGACCTTGCGGGTCGGTGCGGCCTTGTCGACGGTCATCGTGGTCATCAGGCTTCATTCCCGCGTTTGTTGACGTCGCGCAGGATGAAGATCGCCGCGACCGCCAGGATCGGCACCATGAACAGGGAGACGCTGGCGCCGAGCGGAATGTCGCTGCCCTCGATGCCGACCCGGAATGCCCACGTCGCGAAGATATGGGTGTGGTCGAGCGGTCCGCCCGCGGTCAGGATGCGCACGATGTCGAAATTGGCAAACGTCACGATCAGCGAGAACAGCGTCGTGATCGCGATGATGTTGCGCATCATCGGCAGCGTCACGTACCAGATGCGCTGCCACCAGTTGGCGCCGTCGATGGCGGCGGCTTCGTAAAGCTGCTCCGGCACGGATTTCAGCGCCGCCAGATACATGATCATGAAGAACGGCGCGCCAACCCAGATGTTGACGAGAATCACCGAGAATCGCGCCCAACCGGCATCGCCGGTCCACGGGATCGGCCCTGCGCCGAACAGGCCGAGCGTGTAGTTGAACGCGCTGTAGGAGGGGTCGAACAGCCAGAGCCAGGCGAGCGTGCTCATCGCCGGCGGGATCACCCAGGGCACCAGCAGCATGCCGCGCCACTTGCGTTGGCCCTTGGCCGGAATGTTGTGGACGAAATGCGCAATGATGAAGCCGAGCAGCGCCTTGAACAGCACGGCCGTGATGGCGAAGATGCAGGATTGCTTCACGACCAGCCAGAACGTCTCGCGCTTGAACAGGAACTCGAAATTGCCGAAGCCGACGAAGCGCGCCATCGACTTGTTCAACGTCGCCAGGTGCAACGCGTAGAAAGCCGGGTAGATGACGAGGGTCGCGATCAGCAGGATCAGCGGCAGAGCCATCAGAAACGCAATAGTCGATTTGCGGTGGAGCACATTGTGCAGGCTGGAACGTTTGCGCGCGGCTTGCGCGGTACCGGCCCGGTTCGGCTGCAATGCGACGTCAGCCATGGTCTGTATTCACCTCTGTCACGTTTCTTGCTTATTCCGCCGTCGAATGCGGATGCGGAATGGCGGCCTGCGATTGGGCAGGCCGCCATGGTTCTCCGTCCGTCAGCTCCGCATGAAGCCTTCGCACTCGCCTTCGGCCCAGGCGAGCACCTTTTCCATCGCTTCGCCCTTCGAATAGCGCAGGCACATCTTGGTCAGCGTTGCCTGCGTATAGATCTGCTGCGCGATCTTCGGCGGCGCGGGTGACGCGGCGATCGACAGCGTCTGGTGGTTATGCGGGTTCGGATAGTGGTAGAGCGTGCCCTTCGGCGGCGTCTCGTCCTGCCAGACCTTCAGCGTGGTGAGCTTTTCGTAGCAGGGCAGGTCGTAGCCGCCGCTCGCCACGCACATCTTCTCGATCGCCGCCGGCTGCGAAAGCGCCCGGAGCACGCTCTTGGCCGCTTCCTTGTTCTTGGAGAACGCCCAGGTGCCCCAGAAGTAGCCGATGTAGGGCGCGTAGCGGCCCTTCGGCCCCGACGGGAAGCCGTGGGTCCAGCACTGCTCGGCGACCTGCGGCGCGTCGCGCTTGGCGACCGCCCAGGCGCTCGGCGGGTTCATGATCAGGGCGCCTCTGCCGGAGACCAGCCACTTGTTGTTGGACGAATCATCCCATGCCCCGGCGTCCGGCGGCAGGAACGCGATCAGCTTCTTGTAGTACTCCAGTGCCTGGCGCACCGCGTCGGTCTTGACGGTAAGGTTGCCCTTTTCATCGACGAGGGCTGCGCCAAAGGAATGGAAGAATGCGCCTGCCGTGTCGACATTGTCGCTGGTCTCGCCAAGTCCGATGCCGAACGGCACGCCGGCCTTGTGGCAAGCCTCGGCGGCCTTGAGGAAGGTATCGAGGGTCCAGCTATCTGCCTTGGGCGCCTGGCCGGCAGGGTACAGTGCCTGCACGTCGATGCCGGCGTGCTTCTTCATCAGATCGATACGCGAGCAGGGACCCTTGATCTGGCTGCCGACGCTCGCGGGAACCGCGTGCCATTTACCCTTCAGCTGGCCGAGATACTTCACGGTGCCGTTTGGCTCGCCGTTCTGCTTGATGAGGTCTCCCATGAGGTCGTTCATGGGTTCGAGATTTTCGGTATGCGCATGCGGCAACCAGGTCGGCATCGCCAGGATGTCGTGGCCGGACTTGGCCTGAGATTCGGCCGCGATGGTCAGCAGGATCTTGTTTCCCTGGCTCGGGATGTAGTCGATCGTAACGTCGACCTTTTCCTTCTCGGCCCAGGCGTTGACGATCTCGGTGGAAGCCTTGTTGGCGCCGGGAACCCAATGGTCCCAGAATCCGATCGAGAGCTTGCCGGCGGCATGGGCGCCGCGGACATAGGGTGCGGTGATCATCGCGGCGGATGTCATCGCAGTAGCAGCAACGAATTGTCGGCGAGAGAGCTTCTTCCGGGACATGACGTTTCCTCTTTGCTGAGCCAAATTCTTGCTCTTGTTTGTCTCCTTCCGCCCAGCGCCGGGTGTCGTCCATGCGATGTGGCGACGGAGATTTTTGTAGTGAGATCAGAGCAGAATTGTTTGCATCTGTCGAGAAAGCTGCTTCGCGGCCATCATTGAACTAACGTTGTGCCTCACCTTGCAGCGTTCCGCAGGTGCGATCGGCTGTTGATCGCGATCATCAATAATCTCCTTCAGGCATATTGCGCTGCACACGAGCAACCATGATCCGCAACCATCGGCGCTGCGGCCGTGGAGAGCCGTCAAACGCGGCGCGTAACTCTTTCGCCTCACAAGTGTTTCCATGAACGGAACCGGGACGCAGGCGGTGGACGAATTCGTCGAGGTGACGCTAATCTCCGGCGTTCGCAGATTCCCGCCGCAAAGGCCCGCACACGCCACGTACCCGGACAGACCGAGGAGACCGAATAATGATGAGTCCTGAACCGATCGCGCGCGCGCAATCGCGATTGCGTTTCGTCGCCGGCGCCGTTGCGGTGCTAGGTGTGGGCGTGCTGGTCGCCGCCGAGCCGGCGACGCTTCACGCACAGGGGCTGGTCGAGGGCGTGCAGAAGGGCGCCCGCGAGGGCAACAAGGCGGCCGGGCCGATCGGCGGCGTACTCGGCGGTGCGATCGGCGGCGTGGTCGGTGCGGTCGGCGGCGTGGTCGGCGCCGTCACCGGCGGCGGCAATCAGAATCAGAAGGGCGCGCCCGCACAATCCCCGGCGAAGCAGGATGCTGCCAAGCAGGATGCTGCAAAGGACGCTCCCAAGTCCGATGCGTCCAAGTCCGACGCGTCCAAGTCAAAGACGGCCAAGGCTACTGCCAAGGGCGCGAAGCAGCCGGCCGTGCTGACGCAGCCCGCGGCCCCGCAGCTTAGCGCCGAGCAGATCGTCGCCAGCAGCGACGCCAACATCGAGCGGATCAAGAAAGAGCTCAACCTGACCCCGGAGCAGGAGAAGCACTGGAGCGCCTTCAACAGCGCCATGCACTATCTCGGTCACAACGGCGCCGACCGGCTCAAGCTGCGCGTTGCGCGTGCCCAACGCGATCCGCCCGATGACATCATCGAGCAGATGCGCAACGAGGCACAATTCCTCAACGACCGCGCCGTGGACCAGCGCAACGTGGCCGATGCCGCCGATCCGCTGTTCGCGAGCCTCGACGACAAACAGAAGCAGTACTTCATCAACGAGATGGTGCGGCTGAGCCACGAGCGCGGGCTGGATTGATCGAGGCCGGGGCCGAGAAAATCCGGCTGCGCCGCCGCTGCGAATAGCCGGGCACCAATGCCCTGGGGTAGGTTGAGAGGCGCGGCACCCGGCTATCCTGCCGCAGCGGCGCGGCTCCCTCAATCTGCGTCCAATCATGATCAAACCCTGACGGACTCGCGCCCGAGTGATGGCTGACTTGGGGTCTTGTCAGGAACCTGAATTTCGCAGCGCAACTGTTGCGCCGGCGCATCGGAAAGGTGGAGGCGCGCCGGCACGGGCCGGCCAATTTGATGTCGAATGCGCGGCAGGACGACGGCCGCTACTTTCAATTGCGCGCTCTCCATGCCTCACGCTCCACGCATCATTGCGAGGCTGCCCGACCGGATTTTTCGCGCAGGGCGGCGCTCTTGAGCGCTTCTTTAAGGTTTGCCGCTAAGCTCGCCTCTTCGATGCCGAGATCATACGGAATGGAAGAGCGACGGAAATTTCCGCGAACCGATGTCAACGCGCCCGCCTTTGTCTCATTGGGGGGATCGGTGATGCGTTGCACCGTGCTCAACATTTCCGCCGAGGGTTGCGCCATCGAGGTCAGCGAGCCCGCTTTCGTGCCGCCACGCTTTCGCCTGGTGATGGCCGACGACCCCTCGATCGTCCGCGACTGCCGGATCGCCTGGATCCAGCAGAACCGGATCGGCCTGACCTTCGTCGAGGCGCCGGCCACCGCCACGCGCACATCCGCCGATCCGACGCCGGCCTGACCCTGCAATATTCCGCGCTGCCGGCCGCGGTTACCGTGGCACTGCTTGCGACGCGGACCGGGCGGATTGATGCCGTAGATCGGAACTCCGGAAAAGAGAGATCGTCAATCGCCGCTCAGCGCGTAGCTTTCCTGCAGCTCCTTCTCCAGGGCCGCAAAGCGCCGCTGGGCGCGCGGGGTCATGCGCCTTTGGGCCCTGGCCTCGACGACGGCGCGCCAGCCGAGCCTGGAATCGGGGATGACGGCCACCGACACCCCCCGCTGGAAATTGCGGTCGTCCTTCATCTGCTCGACGATCATCCAGGTCAGCTCGACGCTGGAAACGCGCTTCTTTGCCATGCTTCCCACCGCACTCGTCCTGACGAAACGCTAGCGCGCGCGGGGCCTTGCTGCCAACCACGGTAAGGTTGCAAAAGCCGCGGCGACGCACGCCGGCCAGCTTGCGGTTCAGGTGGCGAACAGACCGTCGAGCTCGGCGCGATCGAGCTTCTTGCCTTCGCTGTCGGTGACCGAGACATCCCAGCCTTCCTCGATCCAGATGCGCGCCTTGGCGGCGGCAATCAGGAGGCTGTTCCGTTCGCTGCGAACGGTCGTGTCATCCTTCTTTGCAACGATCCTGTAGCGCATCGATCACTCTCCCCAAGAAGCACAGGAGATCGTTGTCAATCGTTGCGACCCCAATTTGCCGAAGAGGTGGCGATTTGGAGATCGCGGAACTTGCTGCGTTGAGGTTGTGGACAAGTTCGCTGGAAGGTAGCGAGCGC
>NZ_JBQTHN010000176.1:0-8145 GCF_052389815.1 Bradyrhizobium sp.
TTGATGGTGTGAACCAGCCGGAAAATGTTGTCCAGGATCCTGGCGTTGTTCGGCTCCTGCTCGAACCGAACCAGCTGATTGTCGACCGTGTCCAGGCTCTCGCTCGTCTCGGTCAAAAACTCGCGCAACAAGTCATCCATGAAACTGGCCTTACGCAACGCGGGACGCGCGACATCGCTGCACCCCCTGGAGTTCCGCCAGCTTCTATGGAAACGGTTTAATATTGGTTGAGCATATGGAAAAGAACGGGCTCAACAAAGAGATAAGGCGGCTGCAATAAGCCGCGGGCAGGACGTAAAGATTTAATTAACCTCTGGCGCCCGCAACGCCGCCTGTTTCAGGCGGCGGCGATCACCACATTCTCGCCTTCGGGCGCCAGCGAAACCTTGAGGCCGCAGGCCTGGGCGAGCAGGCGCGTATAGTAAGGCTGCACGGCATGCGCATCCGCCGCCGGCGGCACGCTCGGCGCACTCAGCACGTCGGCGATGTTTTGCGGCACGCGCGAATTGAGGCCTGTCGCGGTGATGCGGAAGCTCATTGTTTCGCCCTCGCCCACCGGATCGATCGTCAAGGTGCCGCCGCGCGGAATGGTCTGCTGCGCGATCACGAGCATGTTGAGCAGGAGCTTGACGCGGTTCTTCGGCAGCAGCAGGCGCGGCAGATTCCAGCCGAGCGTGATCTTGCCGTCCTCGAAATGACCCTTCGCCATCGCCTGGGCATCGCCGAGATCGATCTGTGCGCCGGCCGAGCCGGCAGCCCCAAACGCCAGCCGGCAGAATTGCAGCCGGGCGGAGGCGGTCTTCGCGCTCTTGCGGATGAGGTCGAGCGCGAAATCGCGGTCTTCGGGCTTCGGATTGTCGTCCAGCACCTCGAGGCCATTGACGATCGCGCCGACCGGGCTGATGAGATCGTGACAGACCCGCGAGCACAGCAGTGCCGCAAGCTCGAGGGCGTCGGGGGCGGGGCCGGGAGTTGAAGTGCCAGACATCAGATGTTCCTGGAAAGCTGCACGGTTTCCGCGCGAATCACGCTTGCTTTCGGGTTTGATACACTGCGCAAGCCCGGGCTGCCAGCCGAGGGGCGGGAACGGTTCGGGAATGAACAACAATGAGACCTGGCCATGAATGAGGCATGTTCGCAGCCGATCGACAGCGCGGCGGCCGCGCGGCTGATCGAGCCGCTGACCGATCTGGTGATCCGTGCCGGAGAAGCGATCCTCGCGGTCAACCGCGCCGCCATGAGGATCGACGGCAAGCAGGACGGCTCGCCGGTGACCGAGGCGGACCTCGCCGCCGACCGCGTCATCGGCGAAGGCCTGGCGCGGATTGCACCGGAAATTCCCTCGCTGTCGGAAGAGCGCGCCCATCTGGCGAGGCTGCCCTACCGCGGCAGCTTCTTCCTGGTCGATCCGCTCGACGGCACCAAGGAGTTCGTCGCCGGCCGCAACGAATTCACCGTCAACCTCGCGCTGGTCAGCGCAGGGAGGCCGTTGCTCGGCCTGGTCGGCGCGCCCGCGCTCGGCCTCGTATGGCGCGGGCTGGTCGGGCGCGGCGCCGAGCGGCTCACCCTTGCCGGCACCGAAATCAAGTCGGTCGAGCCGATCCACACAAGGCCGTGCCCGCCGCCGGGACAACCCTGGACGGTGGCGGTAAGCCGCTCGCACGGCGATTCCAGGACCGAAGGCTTTATTGCCAGACGCCCGAAGGCGGTCCGCGCCGAGCTTGGCTCGGCCATAAAATTCGCGAAGGTCGCCGAAGGCGCCGTCGACATCTATCCCCGCCTCGGCCCGACGTCCGAGTGGGACGTCGCGGCGGGCCATGCGGTGGTGACGGCTGCCGGCGGCAAGGTGACGGATTCGGGAGGGGCCGAGCTTTGTTTCGGCCTCGGGCGGGAGGATTTTCGGGTGCCGGAGTTCATCGCCTGGGGCGATCCCGCGGCGGCGACCTTCTGACCGCCCTACTGCGCCAATGTCTTTTGCAGCGACGGCCAGCGCGCCGTGGCGTCTTTCAGGAAACGCGCGGGATCGGCGGCAAAGGCGTTGCGGCTTTCCTCGCGGCCGAACAGATAGAGCCGCTGCCTCGTGACCACGAAGAACCTGGGATTGCCGGCATAGGCGATGCCGCGGGCGACATCGATCGGGTCGTAACCGCCGAACTGCGGCCCGTAGACTTCCGGATGGGCGGCGAAGGCGTCGCGGTTGGAGGCATTGTGGAAGCGCCAGACGGTGCCGGCCTCGGCCGCCTCGAAGTCGGGCCGCCCGCGGACCGCCCGGGAATCGGTGAAATAGGCGACGGGGTCGAAGCCCTCGATGGCGAGGCCCGAATAGCGATTGACCACGATCCGCTCGGTCGTCGAGCCGATGGCGCTGCGATCGGGCCAAACCAGAGCGAAAACAGCCGCCAGAACGGCAAACAAGGCCATTCCGAGGCCCATGGGCCAACTTTCCTGCCGTTGTGCCGTCATAGTTGGTATCAATAACAATCGAGTCGAGGGGACACTGGGCGCAACCTAAAGCCGAGGATGTTGGCGTCAGGTTAAGGCGGCGGCCGGATATCGAGACCAGGGGTCTTTTCATGATTATCGCATCACGCCTTGCCGCGGTCGCGTTCGCCGCGTTGATGTGTCTGGCCGGGCCGGCCAGCGCACAGCAGGGGCAACCGTTGCCGGCAGCGCAACCGCTGCCGCCCCCGGCCTCGCCCCCGCCGCCACCGCAAGGGCAGCAATACCCGGCGCCGCAGCGGCATCAGAGCCCGGACAATTTCGGACCGGACGAGCTGGTCGGTGCCGGCCACAAATTCTTCGGCAACGTCTCGCGCGGGCTTGCTTCCATCATCGAGCGCGCGGTCAGCCAATGGGGCCTGCCCAACGGTTACGTGCTCGGCGAGGAAGGCTCGGGCGCGTTCGTCGCGGGGCTTCGTTATGGCGAGGGCACGCTCTACACCAAGAACGCCGGCGATCTTCGCGTCTACTGGCAGGGCCCCTCGGTCGGCTTCGACTGGGGCGGCGACGGCGCGCGCACCATGACGCTGGTCTATAATTTGCCCTCGACGCAGGCGATCTATCAGCGTTTCGTCGGCGTCGACGGCTCGGCCTACATCGTCGGCGGTTTCGGCATGACGGCGCTGACCGCCAACAACATCGTGCTGGTGCCGATCCGCTCCGGCATCGGGCTCAGACTCGGCGCCAATATCGGCTATCTCAAATATACGCCGCGCGCGACCTGGAACCCGTTCTGACGCGCCTGAGCGTGACTTGGGTCGACACGAACGGTGCGCCCCCTCTCCCGCTTGCGGGAGAGGGTTGCGGTGAGGGTGTTTCCACGAGTCGCACTGCCCGTGTGGAGAGAGCCCCCACCCGTCGCGCTGACGCGCGCCGACCTCCCCCGCATCCGCCTTCGCCCGAAGGCGGGCTTCGGCGGACAAGAGCGGGAGAGGTGACACCGATGCAGCACCTCAACATCACGCTCGACTGCCTGTTTTTTTGGGTTGAGATTCACGTTAACGCTGCAATGGGCTGGCTTTTCCCCGGCCGCCCGTGGCAGTGTGTTTGGTAAATTTTCTGTTTTCGACGGGGAGTAGTCCTCATGATCGAACCGATCATGTATCTCGCGATCGGTTTCCTGATCTCGATGCTGTTCGGCCTGATGGTCGTGCCGCTGGTGCATAATCGCGCGGTGCGGCTGACCACCAAGCGCATGGAAGCCGCGACCCCGCTGTCGATGGCCGAGATCCAGGCCGACAAGGACCAGCTACGCGCGGAATTCGCCATGTCGGCGCGGCGGCTGGAAATGAGCGTCGAGCAACTCAAGAACAAGACCACCAGCCAGCTCGCCGAGCTCGGCAAGAAGACCGACGCGATCAACCGCATGAAGGTCGAGCTCGGCGAGAAGAACGCCACGATCTTCTCGCTGGAAGCGCGCGAGAAGGCGGTCAAGGAGCAGCTGCGCGCCACCGAGGAGGAGTTCGCGGCCAAGACCGAGGCGCTGCGCAATGCCGAGCAGGCGCTCTCGGAGAAGCAGGCGCAGCTCACCCGGCTCAACGCCGATCTCAGCGACAAGTCGGTGATGGCGGACAGCCGCCAGGTCGAGCTGGTGGCGGTGCGCACCCAGATCGAGCAGCTGAAGGGCCGGGTCGGCGACGCCGAGAAGGAATTTTCCGAGACACAGACGCGGCTGACGCAGGAGCGCGCCACGTCCGAGAACGTCTCGCGCGAACTCGCCGACGCGCGCAGCCGGGTCGAAAATCTCAGCCAGCGCGTCACCGATCTCGACCGCCAGCTGATCGCGCAGGTCAAGGAAGCCGAGATGCTCGGCACCCGCGTCAACGAGCTGGAGGCGCGGCTGTCGACGCAGGGCAAGCTGCTCACCGAGCGCGAATACGAGAACAACCAGCTGCGGCAGGCGGGCGAGGTCGCCGAGCGCACCATCAAGGAGCTGCGCGTCGAGATCGCCGCGCTGCACGAGGGCGGCCGCTCGCCCGGCGCCGAGAAGCTGCGCGCCGAGAAGGCCGCGCTGGAGGAGCAGCTGCGCATCGCGCGCGAGGAGCGCGGCAAGCTGCAGCGCGACATGAACGCCATCCAGAGCCAGGCCGAAAGCTCCTGGCAGACCGAGCGCATGGAGAACGCGCTGTTGCGCGAGCGCATCAACGACATCGCCGCCGAAGTCGCCAAGCTGGCGATGCAGCTCGAAGGCCCGAACTCGGCGATCGAGGCCATGCTGGCCGCGGAACCCGCCGCACCCCCGAAGACCGCGCCGCGCCCGGCCAACGACGCCGCCGCCGCGGCCCCTGCCCCTGCGGAAAGCGGCGGCGGCACGCTTGCCGAGCGCATCCGCGCCCTGCAGGCCCACGCCTCCCGCGCCCGCCAGCAAGGGGCATGAAACTGCACCGTCATTCCGGGGCGATGCGAAGCATCGGACCCGGAATCTCGAGATTCCGGGTTCACGCTTCCGCCTTCGCTCTTCGAGCTACGGCGGACAAGTCGCGTGCCCCGGAATGACAGCGGGGCCTGCCGGCGGCGGTTTGGCTTGACACGCCACCCCCGCACTTCGTAAATCGCTCGCTCTGACGACATTTGCATCGGTTCGATCAGGCGGCCGTGGGCCCTTGATTGTGCAGGCAAATCCCGGACGCATAGCTCAGCGGGAGAGCGTTCCCTTCACACGGGAGAGGTCCAAGGTTCGATCCCTTGTGCGTCCACCAGCCTTCGCTCGCTTCGCGAGCTACGGCTCGGCAAGCCCGTGCCACAAATTCGAAGCGAAGCGGGCGAAGGCTGTCGCGCCGAAGCCCGAAGGGGCGAAGGCGGACTGGCGCCGCGAGCGCCGTCGCCCCGCCCCCCCTCCAAACCAAAATAACGAAAAAAACCCCAAGCAAAGTAGCCCATGCAAAGTGGCCCAAGGAAAGTGGGCGACGGCTGCCGCCATGAGGCCTTGCGCATTTTCCAGGACAAGCCTGAGAGCCCCGCGGCACTGAGGCGCCCGGAGTTCTGCCATTTCGTTAGCCCTCTCTCGGAATCGAGGGCGCAGGGAAAGCCGGGCGCCGACTGCGCCCGTAGTACCGTGTGCGTAGGCGTCTACCGAAAAAGCACACGGTTTAAACCACAGGGCAGCCCGGACATCCCGGCTTCCCCTGCGCAATGGTTTACGGCTTATACGTGCTCTTCCCGGTGAGCGGCCTTTGTTGTCACCGTTGTCGGCGGGATACTTCCCGCCAAACAGACGCCAGGGTCGCGGCGCCAGAACCACACGACTTCGCCGTCCGCGAGCGGCGCCTCGTCGACGGAAAACCGCCTGACGCCGCCTCGCGGCCATCGCATCCCGCTCCCAACGAATACGTGACGATGCGCATCGCCCCTCCTGAGGGGTGCGGGACGGGGCGGGTTATACGGCGAATCGGAATTCTTGTAAAGCGAAATTTTTCTGGATCGACAGAATTTCTGTGAAGCGGAATAAACGGCTTCTAACCGGCGGTTTGGGCACGAACTCCGCCGTCTGAAGTTGCCCCAGCGCTCCTGTCGTCCAATTTCAGCCACAGCTGGATGGGTACCGCCACCGACCTGCTTCAGCCCTGATAAGCAAAGCGAACTTGCGCGCTAGGTGTCGCCGCTTGTAACCCTTTTCTTACTTCCTCAATGGCTCCTAGTCGCGGTTATATGTGGGGAGCGGTGGATGCCGCTGAATGCCCGCAGCATCGAGCAAGTCGCATTGTCCCTGCGTCAATTGAGAAGGGCGCATGAAGCGCATCATCTGCAAAATCTTCGCGACACAATCGTCCGGCGTGCGGTGTATCTCAGAGCCGGTGAATCGAAGGAGGGCAATTCCTTTCGAACGAGCCAGCTTGTTTTTCCGAGCGTCGTTCTGAAGCTGCTCCGGTGTGCTGTGGAAGTCCTTCCCATCGCACTCGACGATAATGATGGGATACGGGCGTCCCTCGCGGAAAATTGCCAAGTCGTAAATGTACGAGCTTAAGAAATACCGTGGTTTGAGGCTGAGAGTTGGATCACCAATGACCCGGAGAGCCCTTTCGACCCTTACGCCCAATTCGACTTCGATGGGGGAGTCACACCCGGGGCCAAGTGCCCGCGCTTTTGCCGCATAGTCTACTGCCAGCGCGAGGCACGACGCGAACGGCTTGAAGTCCGTCGCGGCTAGATCATCCGCCACGATTTGATCCAGATAATCCATGTTCACGCAGGCTCCGCGTGTTCGTATGACCAAGAAGCCGCGCTGTTCTCTCCGCTGTCAGTGAACAGCCTAACGAGGCGGCGTAGCTGCCTCCTGCGAACGGTCGTTGCTTGTCGGTGGTGAAGATCGACGATGAAATCACCGTCCTCTTCGCGAAAATCGAGGTGGTAGCGGTGACATACGCCGACCATGGTCGTTACGCTTAGGCCATCGTAGCCGGAAAACGGCTCCGCGTAAGAAGCTATCTGAGCTAGCTTCTGCCGCTCCTTCTCGCTCGGCAAATAGGTGTCCGGCTTGCGGGTCATCTCCGCGAGCCATTCCCATTCCCAATCGGTCCAATCATTGTTGGGGAGCTGTTGCAGTCGAGTTGCAACTTCGCGAAGGAAGTTAATGTCCTTCGCGTTCTCCTCAAGGCTGACCATCATTCCCATCAAGCAGGCCCCCATCGGATCGGAACCAACTCAACGCGTGCTACTGACTGTTAAGAACAGTGTGGATGATATGAGATTCGCGCCGTACTGAGAACTAGCGTCACGAGAATCGCTAATGTTCCAGTGCGCTTATCTGTCAAGCTATTTTTTCAACCAATCAACCGCTATTTCTCCACAGGGCGATATGCTTGCCAAGGCGCACACGGCTGACATTCTCCAAGCTGAAGTTTTCTTGCGCGCAAAAAGCTTTAGCGGACAGGCGGGGACCGCCAGATGGACATTGAGAAGGATAGGCGCGCTGAGCTTATCCGTGCGCTAAGTGGCCACTTCCTTTGTTATGAGGAGGTGACCCTGCGACATTGCCTGCTGACGAACCATCGCATCCGCGCAGACATAGTGGCAGTACCGATTGTTTCTCAATTCTGGAATTATCCTCTCGCCTTTGAAGTGAAAGAACCTGATGGCAAGAACCGGAGCGCAGCCGCTTGGCTTCAAGCCTTCACGCAGGCGGCCGACTATGTGTACGGCGTTATCGAAGAGAAGCGACGCCAACCTCGCCAGTCGAGCGGGTCAAAGGATAGCAGCGGCATTCGTCTATCCTGGCTATCGAAGGGCTGGCTCAGATACGGCCGACGATGCGTGCTTCATATCTGGCGCGATGCAACTTGGTCTGCATTTCCGGGTCGGAAGTGCTAGCTGGGAGAAGACCGGAATTGGCCCGCGCCTTCGGCTCCTGTTGGGTTTCAACGAAGTTTGGCGAACTGACTGCGGCTTTTGTCATTCCAGACCCGCCTTGCTAAGAGGCCGCCGCAGAATCGGTTCGAAGAGCGTCGATGCAATAGCCCTGCTCGGAAGCAAGCGATTGGAATATCCGGAGTTCGATTGAGAAACTGGATCAGAGTTCGAAACGTACCCGTCCGGCGTAGGCCGCAGACGGACGTGTTCTAATCTTGGCGTCTGAGCAGATTAGGGTTGTCTTTGTGGATCCTGATGAGCTCCATCAAGGTCTCGATCCCAAAGTCGGTGAACGCCATG
>NZ_JBQTHN010000177.1:0-9991 GCF_052389815.1 Bradyrhizobium sp.
GATTGGATCGTGCCGCCGGTGATCATCCCGCTGTTCCCTGTACTTGTCATAGTGGCAGCAGCCTTGCGCGGATAGGACGACGCGGATGCAACACGTAAGGCGGAAGTGATCCGCAGCTTTGCGAGTACGTGTCGTCGACGTGTGTTGGAAGCAAGCCGCCTTCCGGGCTGAATGAGTCTGCTGGCTGCTTGTGTCATCGCCACACCAGAGGAGATCGAGATGGCCAAAGGCCAGCAAAGGGGCAATCGTGAGCCGAAGAAGCCCAAGAAGGCAAAGATCAGGGTAATTGCCGCCGCGCCCAGCCAGAAGGCCGCTGCATGGCAACCAACCCTTTCTTCCGACAGAAAGCGCTAGCCGTAACGGTCATAGAACTGCGTCAGAGCGAACGCATGGCGGCCCGTCCCGGTGCGAAGCGACGGCCGTGTGCCGTCTCGGCGCCCGACAGAATTGGATTTCGTGGTGAATCGGTGAATCGTCGGCTGCCGAAACGAGGGAGATATCCCTTACGCGAGGTTCGAGACCTACAATGCCACTGATCTTTCCAAACCTCAGCCGAAGCTTCGACGCGACTCGGGATGCAGTACGCTTCTGGGGCTACGACAGTGCCCTGGAATGTTCGTTCTTTGTCACCCGGGATGCGCTCAAGCGCCTCGTCCCCAATTTGCTGCCCGACGAAACCGCTCTTCTAACGGCCTTCGATATGAATCGAGAGGTAATCTGCTGGACCGCCACCAGACTCTATTCACGGGGCCTGAAAGGATCCTACGAGCTTGATGCGTCGAACTTCTAGGAAAACAGGGCGAGAGGCGCTGGCGCGCTGCATTGGACGCAACAGAACAAGCTAGCCATTCAAGAATGCAACGTGCATGAAAATTCCAGCATTGTTTGCAGGGCGAGTCGCGGACCCGTCTTCTTCAGGGGATCGCTGTTGGCGCCGTCGCGACCGTGACGATCGGCTTCATGTGGGGCGGTTGGGTCACGGGGGAGAGCGCCAGAATCATGAGAGCCGCGGCTGAGAGCAGTGGCCGGATGTTCATTCTTGTGCCCCTCTGCGTCACCCAGTTCTCAGCCTCGGACGGGGCGATAGCAAGGTTCAAGACGACCAGCGTCTATTCCAAGGAAAGTCTCGTCAGCGAGGTTGTAAGAAATGTGGCCTCCACGAGCATGGACTACTCGCTGGCCAGGGCTTGCGTGAGCGCCATCGATCTCGAGCTCGCCAAGGCAGCGACGAAGAGCTGAGTAGAAGCTTCGAGCCGGTTGCGGCGAGGATGGGCCCGTGACGTCCGTGCCCCGCACGCGGCAAGACCGGCGGCTCGAAGGATTCATCTTTCTGGGCTCTTTTCAGATCGACGCGCAACTGAATTGTGCATCGGCGGGAACGCCGTCCGTTATTTCGCCTTTCCAGGCTGGGAGTCGACGAAAGTTTCCCACGCGTTGCCGCAGGCCGAGCACTGCCAATGGTTGGTAATCTTCCCGCCCGGCAAATGAGTTGATCTGGAGGGCGCGGTGACGACATGGCCGCAGGTGTTGCAGGTGTCCGTTCCCTGCGGGGGCGAGCGACGAGTCTGATCGCCGTTTATTCGCGTGGCCCACCGACGTTCAAACCGACGGTGAAAATGCAAGGGATAGATGAGAGCGCTCACGGCTGTACTCCGGCTGTTCGGCGGGAGCACCAACGTCTCTCTGTCACCGGTGCCGATGGCAGAGGCCGAGTGATAGGCGAATATATGGTGCGCCGAATTGAAATAGATAGCCCTCCATCGCCGAGCGCCTGTTTCGGCATTTCGGATGGTCCGGATCGGCTAGATTGAAGTGCAACTCTGCGGCGCCAATGACACGGCGTAGCCTTCCGCTTGACTTTCAAATGCTCGGCGTGCACTCGTGGCCGATTGGATGCTCTTGGAGGGGCTGAGCATGGGTATCCGAATCTCGCCCAAAGCCGACACTGGCAGGAACCAGAGCGTCACCTTCGTTCTGGCGATCGGTTCGGCGCGGCAGATCTGCCGGCTGAAGACGACCTTCGACACTCAAAATCAGGCGCTCAGCTATCTGCAAAGGCATCGGACTGCGCTTGAGCTTGCAGCTCGGGCGCGCTTTGCACGGGGCGAGATCGAAGACGGCATTGTCGAATTGAAGATGCTGTAGAGCAGCCATTGCGGTCATCAGGATTGCAAGGCCGTGCGGCGTGGCCATTTCGGTTTGGATCGATGGTCGATCTCCTGGCTGTCGGCGTTCAGATCACCATCTCCTTCCGCAGCGTCTCCTCGATCTCCTTCAGAATGCGCGCGAGCCGCTCCGCCCATTGCTTCTGGCCTGACTGGTCGCCGATCAGATCCTGCCTGATTTCAATGCCGGTGTTGATCAGCCCACGTTTCTCGCCGTGCACGGGGATGGTGTAGTCGGTCGTGTCGCTGACCGCATAGGGCTCGTTGTCGCCGACCACGAGATCGCCCTCGGCGCGCAGGTGCTGCAGCATCAGGGGCGGCAGCGTGCGGTCGCGGTGATAGAGCGTGCCGATGTGCCAGGGCCGCGCGATGCCGGCATAGACGGGCGTGAAGCTGTGCAGCGCTATCAGTACCGTCGGCTGGCCGCGCTGCAGCCGCGCGTCGATGATCTCGCCGATGCGGCGGTGATAGGGAGCGAAGATCTCGTGCCGGCGGATCTCCGCTTCTTCCGGTGCGAGGTTCTCATTGCCTGGAATGGTCGTGGCCTCGCTGAGGACGGGTATCGAGCTTGCGCCATCGGGCGGGCGGTTGCAGTCGATCACCAGCCGCGAATAGCGCTGCGCGATCAGATGCGCGTTCATGCGGCGTGCGAGTTGCTCGGCGACGCCGGCAATACCGATGTCCCAGGCGATGTGACGGACGAGCTCGTGTTCGGGCACGCCGAGATCGCCGAGGGCGCGCGGAATGATCCGGCCATAGTGATCGCAGGCGAAGAGGAAGGGCGAAGCGGTAGCCTGGTTGAATTCGAGCACCGGGGGAAGATCGGCCCCGGTCAGGAGGTGTGGCGTGTCGCCCGCGTCACTCAATGCGATTTTCCTCGATTGCTGCCCATCGAATCGGCAGTGCGGTCCGGAAATGAGCGATGTCTCAATAAATGCGCGGGCACAATATCGTTACGCCGCTGCGGCGGGAACCGGTGAACCGATGCGCGCGTTGAAAAGACCAACACTAATGTGCCTCTTGTGAGGGGGCGCGCGGTCGTCAACTGCGGAATTTTTGGGCATGGAGATCAGGGTCGGCTTCGAGATTTCCTACGCGGCGGCGCAGCCGACGCCGATGGTGATCATGCTCTCGATCCACCCCTCGCGCCATTCCGACATCCTCGGCGCCGAGCGCATCGTCGCCGATCCGGACGTGCCGATCGGATTCTATCGCGACAGCTTCGGCAATATCTGCGGCCGCCTGGTCGCGCCCGCCGGCGGCATCAGGCTGCTCGGCGATGCGCTGGTGCGCGATTCCGGATTGCCCGACGTCGTGATGCCGACCGCGCAGCAATTGCCGATCGAGCAATTGCCGGACGACGTCCTGCTCTATCTGATGCCGAGCCGCTATTGCGAGACCGACAGGCTCACCGATATCGCCTGGTCGCTATTCGCTGCAACGCCGCCGGGATGGCCGCGCGTGCAGGCGATCGTCGATTTCGTGCATCGTCACGTCGCCTTCGGCTATCAGCACGCCCACCACATGAAGTCGGCGCACGACGTCTACGAGCAGCGCACCGGCGTCTGCCGCGATTTCGCGCATCTGGCGCTGACGTTTTGCCGCTGCATGGGCATCCCGGCGCGCTACTGCACCGGCTATCTCGGCGACATCGGCGTGCCGCCGGAGCCGGAAGCGATGGATTTCTCCGGCTGGTTCGAGGTCTACCTCTCCGGCCAGTGGTACACCTTCGATGCCCGCCACAACATGCCGCGCATCGGCCGCATCCTGATGGCAACCGGCCGCGACGCCGCCGACGTCGCGCTCACCACGAGTTTCGGGCGCATGACGCTGACGAAGTTCGTGGTCGTCACGGACGAGGTGGTGATGGCCCAGGCCTGACCGTCATTGCGAGCCAACGGGTCGCGCGAACGCGCGCCCGATGACAGGCTTCGCGAAGCAATCCATGCTGCGGCATCGGGATAGATGGATTGCTTCGCTGCGCTCGCAATGACATAGAGACCGCATGATCTCCGACCGTCTCTTCGTCTACGGCACTTTGATGTGCGGCTTCGACCATCCGATGGCGCGGCTGCTCTCGGCCCATGCCGATTTCATCGGCGAGGCGCACTGTCGCGGCCGGCTCTATCTCGTCAAGCACTATCCCGGCCTCGTGCTATCAGACGATCCCGCCGACATCGTCCACGGCGAGCTCTACCGCCTGCGCGAGCGCGAGGCGATGCTGCGCGAGTTCGACATGTACGAGGCCTGCGGCGAGGGCTTTCCGCACCCGACGGAGTATTTGCGGCAGATGCTTTCCGTCACGCTCGAAGACGGCAGCGCGAGCGAGGCGTGGACTTATGTCTACAACTGGCCGGTGGCAGAACTGCCGCGCATCGAGTCGGGGAGGTTTTTGGATGAGGCCCGTCATGGCCGGGCTTGACCCGGCCATCCACGTCCTTGTCGAGACAAGCAAGGAAGAGCGTGGATGCCCGGGACAAGCCCGGGCATGACGCCGGAAGGTCACTCCGCCAATCTCAGCCGCACGTCCACCTCGCGCTCGATAAACGTCCATTCCTCGGTGGCGCGCAGCAAGGCGACCAGCTCCTCGAACGCCGTCGCATGCTCCGGCGCATATTCGAACCAGGCGATGAAGTCGAAGGGCTCGCCGAGATCGCGGCAGTGGTAGAGCTGGCGCGCGATCTGCGGCAAATATTTCAGGCTGGCGGAAATGTGTTGCGATTTCGCCTCGAAAATCTCGCGCCGCTCGTCCTGGCTGAGCGCCCACCACGCCGCCGATTTTCTGATCGGGATCAGCGCCGCAAAAATCGCCTCCTTGCGCCCGAGCGGCGCCTGCTTCTCCGCCAGCTGCGCCTGCTCCGCCTTTTCGACATAGCGGACATGACCGGCCACGCCCGCCAGCCGCCAGGAGGTCACCGACGGCAGCAGCGGCAGCGCGATGGAAGCGCCCTGCGTGATCGCAAGCGCCGGCATCGCCGGCAGCCCTTCGCCCCGCACCGCCGAATTCAGCGTGATCCGCCAGGCCCCGCTCTGTCCGCCTCGAAAGGTCGTGAACATGGGGCTATCCAAGCGTGGAACCTGCGTCCCATCAAGCCCGCTTTTTCGGCTTGGTCTTCTGCTGCATGTAGGAGCGCAGCACCGCGTTGATCCGCCGCTGATAGCCGCCGCCTTCCTTCTTGAAGAAGTCGAGCACATCCTCGTCCACGCGGATCGAGATCGCCTTCTTCCGTGCAGGCATCACGAGAACGGCGTCCGACCAGTCGATGTCCTTGAATTCCGCCCAGTCGGGATCGTCGGCGATGGCGGCTTCGATCTCCGCATCGGTCATGGCATCGAAATGCGCCCAGTCAGTCTTTCCCTTGCGCCGGTCGCCCCATCGACGCGTTACGATGCGCTCTTTCTTCATCTGGTCGTGGATGGCGTGCCGAGATAATCCTGATCAGGTCGTTGCGGCGGGTGAAGATTACCGTGACGATACGATCATGGGACTTTCCGATCGCGATCCATCTCTCCTCGTTGTTGCGGTTCGACCCTCGGACAATCACCGGCCCGTATAGGATTTCGCTGGCCTCTTCGAAGGAAATTCTGTGTTGGCCAGGTTGGCGTTGCTCTTGTCCTCATCCCACTCAAATCCGGCCGGGGTGAGAAATTCGAGCTCAAGGCCGGGCATTCAAACACCTCGAAGAATGTATATACAATTGTATTTCCAGCGTCAAATGCCCCTGAGTATTTTGTGAGCGGGCGCCACCTGTGAATAGCCCGGAAAAGCCGGATATTTTTCGTATTGTCCTTTCGCTCCCCTATATCCCTTATCGGTTGGCACGGACTCACCGAAATTCTACTCATGCGCTTCACGCCCCAGTTCCTCGACGAGGTCAAAGCCCGGCTTCCGGTTTCGGAAGTCGTGGGCAGGCGCGTCAAATTGAAGAAGGCGGGTAAGGAGTGGAAGGGGCTGTCGCCGTTCCAGCAGGAGAAAACGCCGTCCTTCTTCGTCAACGACCAGAAGCAGGCCTGGTTTGATTTCTCCTCCGGACTGAACGGCAACATCTTCGACTTCGTGATGAAGACCGAGGGCGTCTCGTTTCCGGAAGCGGTGGAGCGGCTGGCGTCCATGGCGGGCGTGGCGCTGCCGGCGGTGACGCCGGATGCGGAGCGGGTCGAGCAGCGGCGCAAGACGCTGTACGACGTGATGGAGTGTGCGGCGAAATTCTTCCAGGACACGCTGGCCTCGCGAAATGGCGCGAAGGCGCGCGGCTATCTCGCTGACCGCTCCCTGTCGCCGGCGACGCAATTGCAGTTTCGCTTGGGCTATGCGCCGGCCGAACGCTTTGCGCTGAAGGAGCATCTCGGCGGACAGGGCATTCCCGTCGCCGACATGGTGGAGGCGGGGCTGCTGGTTGCCGGCGACGAGATTCCGGTGCCCTACGATCGCTTCCGCGACCGCGTCACGTTCCCGATTCTCGACCTGCGCGGCCGCGTCATCGCCTTCGGCGGGCGGGCGCTGGAGAAGGATGCGCAGCCGAAATATCTCAATTCGCCGGAGACGCCGCTCTTCCACAAGGGCGACAATCTCTACAACCACGGCCCGGCCCGGCAGGCCGCGCACAACGGCGCTCAGCTGATCGTGGTCGAGGGCTATGTCGACGTCATCGCGCTGGTCGCGGCGGGCTTTCCCGCCGCGGTCGCCCCGCTCGGCACGGCGCTGACCGAAAACCAGCTCGCGCTGCTTTGGCGCGTCGCCGACGAGCCGATCCTGTGCTTCGACGGCGACCGCGCCGGCCAGAAGGCGGCGTACCGCGCCGCCGATCTCGCGTTGCCGCAGCTCAAGCCGGGCAAGAGTTTGCGCGTCGCGCTGCTGCCGGAAGGGCAGGATCCCGACGATCTCGCGCGCTCCGGCGGCCGCGGCGCGATCGAGGACGTGCTTTCCGCCGCCCGGCCGCTTGCCGACATGATCTGGTCGCGCGAGATCGAGGGCGGCAGCTTTGCCACGCCCGAGCGGCGCGCGGCGCTGGAAGCGCGCATCAACGAGCTCGCAAGCAGCATCCGCGACGAGGTCGTGCGCCGCTACTATCGCGAGGATTTGCTGCAGCGGTTGCAGCGCGCCTTTGCGCCGGAAGGCGGCCGGGGCGGCTATGGCAGGGGCAATTTCAGCCGCGCCGGCCGCGAATCACCCCGCGGCTATGCTCCCCGCGGCAACGTCATGCGCGGCCGTTTTCCGCCGAGGGGCGGGCAGGGGGCAGGCCCGGCGCTGCCGCCCGGTCCCTATCAGGCGGCGAGCCCCCAGCTGGCGGGAAGCCCGATCATGCGCGGGCAGCGCTCGGCGATCTCCCGCCGCGAGGCCCTGATTCTGCTGACCTTGGTCAATCACCCCTGGCTGCTGCACGACCATCTGGAGGAGGTCGCCGCCCTCGAGCTGGCGCACCCGGAAGGCATCAAGCTGCGCGCCGGCATCATGGCGGCATTCGCCAACGACCACCACCATTCCCCGGAGCCCGCCGAGCAGGCCGAAAAGATGCGGGCCGACCTCGAGGCGCGCGGATTAACCCCTATACTTCAACGGGTTGAGCGGGCAATCACCACCGCGGCAGTATGGGGGGCCAAGGCCGGCGCCGCCCGCGAGGACGTTCTTTCGACCTGGCGGCAACTCGTTACCTTGCATCAGAAAACCCACGCCCTACTTAGGGAAATGAAAGACGCTGAGCAGGCGCTGGCCGAGGATGGCAGCGAATCCCATCTGGCCTGGCTGAAGGACATCCAGGCCCGGATGGCCGAAGCCGACGGCACCGAGGCTCTGATCGAGGGTTTTGGGGAACTGTCCGGGCGGTTCCAGCGCAGCGTCTAGTTACCAAGGCTCGAAAATAATGCGGGACGGCCCATGCCGGCCCCATTAAAAGACTCGCCAAACCCATGGTTTGGCTGCAAAAACAGGCTTAAGCGAAACTTAACAGCCGCAGCTTAAGTGCTGCATCGGGATTTCCGACGTGATCCGGGGTGGCGATACAAGCGCCGCCCTTTTGCGCGTCGGGGCATGACACAGTGAGAAGCGGGTTCCGATTTTCGCGTGAGTCATTTGCATAGGTTAGAGGGGGACGAAATCGGTCCCTCGAGTGTTGGTCGGTAGCGGGTGTGCGTGTGCGCACCGCGGGAAAGCGCGTTTCGGGAGCAATGAATGGCCACGAAGGCAAAGACGCTGCAGGTTAAGGACAAGGAAAAGGACGACAAGGCAGCGGACGCCCCCGAGAAGGACGCGGCCGACGCACCCTCCCCCTTGCTCGACCTGTCGGACGCTGCCGTCAAGAAGATGATCAAGCAGGCCAAGAAGCGCGGCTTCGTGACCTTCGATCAGCTCAACGCCGTGCTGCCCTCGGATTCCACCTCGCCCGAGCAGATCGAGGACATCATGTCGATGCTCTCGGACATGGGCATCAACGTCACCGAAGCCGACGACGAGGGCGAAGAAGAGGACAAGGATAGCGGCGACGACGATACCGACAACGAGCTCGTCGAGGTGACGCAGAAGGCCGTCACCGAGGTCAAGAAGTCCGAGCCCGGCGAGCGCACCGACGATCCCGTGCGGATGTATCTGCGCGAAATGGGCACGGTCGAGCTGCTGTCGCGCGAAGGCGAAATCGCCATCGCCAAGCGCATCGAGGCCGGCCGCGAGGCGATGATCGCAGGCCTCTGCGAAAGCCCGCTGACCTTCCAGGCCATCATCATCTGGCGCGACGAGCTCAACGAAGGCAAGATCTTCCTCCGCGACATCATCGATCTCGAAGCGACCTACGCCGGCCCCGATGCCAAGGGCGGCCTCAATCCGCAGGTCGTCGGCCCCGACGGCCAGCCGATCACGGGCGTGGCTGCCGGCGCCAATGGCGAGGCCGCCGCGGCGCCCGCCCATGTCGCCCCGCCCGCAGCTCCTCCCTCGGCGACGCCGTTCCGCGCGCCCGGAGCCGAGGCCGAAGGCGAGGAAAAGGATCCCGGCGAGGCCGCAGCCGAAGCCGACATGGACGACGACGAGTTCGAGAACCAGATGTCGCTCGCCGCCATCGAGGCCGAGCTCAAGCCGAAGGTGGTCGAGACCTTCGACAAGATCGCAAGCGAGTACAAGAAGCTGCGCCGGCTGCAGGAAATTGACATCTCTAACCAGTTGCAAAGCGAGAAACTGTCACCGCATCAGGACCGCAAGTACAAGAAGCTGAAGGACGAGATCATCGTCGAGGTGAAGTCGCTGCGCCTCAACCAGGCCCGCATCGACTCTCTCGTCGAGCAGCTCTACGACATCAACAAGCGCCTCGTCTCCTTCGAGGGCCGCCTGCTTCGCCTCGGCGACAGCCACGGCGTGGCGCGCGAGGATTTTCTGCGCAACTACCAGGGCTCCGAGCTCGATCCGCGCTGGCTCAACCGCGTCTCCAAACTCTCGGCCAAGGGCTGGAAGAACTTCGTCCATCACGAGAAGGACCGCATCAAGGAGCTGCGCCACGACATCCAGCAGCTCGCGGCGCTCACCGGCCTCGAGATCGGCGAATTCCGCAAGATCGTGCACGGCGTGCAGAAGGGCGAGCGCGAGGCGCGCCAGGCCAAGAAGGAAATGGTCGAGGCGAACCTCCGCCTCGTCATCTCCATCGCCAAGAAGTACACCAACCGCGGCCTGCAGTTCCTCGACCTGATCCAGGAAGGCAACATCGGCCTGATGAAGGCGGTCGACAAGTTCGAGTACCGCCGCGGCTACAAGTTCTCGACCTACGCCACCTGGTGGATCCGGCAGGCGATCACCCGCTCAATCGCCGACCAGGCGAGAACCATCCGCATCCCCGTGCACATGATCG
>NZ_JBQTHN010000178.1:0-24653 GCF_052389815.1 Bradyrhizobium sp.
GGGCGCCAGCTCGCGTGGAGCCACCCTTGAAATACCACCCTTATCGTCATGGATGTCTAACCGCGCTCCGTCATCCGGAGCCGGGACAGTGCATGGTGGGCAGTTTGACTGGGGCGGTCGCCTCCCAAAGAGTAACGGAGGCGTGCGAAGGTAGGCTCAGAACGGTCGGAAATCGTTCGTCGAGTATAATGGCATAAGCCTGCCTGACTGCGAGACTAACAAGTCGAGCAGAGACGAAAGTCGGTCATAGTGATCCGGTGGTCCCGCGTGGATGGGCCATCGCTCAACGGATAAAAGGTACGCCGGGGATAACAGGCTGATAACTCCCAAGAGTCCATATCGACGGAGTTGTTTGGCACCTCGATGTCGGCTCATCACATCCTGGGGCTGGAGAAGGTCCCAAGGGTTCGGCTGTTCGCCGATTAAAGTGGTACGTGAGCTGGGTTCAGAACGTCGTGAGACAGTTCGGTCCCTATCTGCCGTGGGTGTTGGAATGTTGAGAGGATTTGCCCCTAGTACGAGAGGACCGGGGTGAACGTACCTCTGGTGGAGCAGTTGTCGCGCCAGCGGCAGTGCTGCATAGCTATGTACGGACGGGATAACCGCTGAAAGCATCTAAGCGGGAAACCCACCTCAAAACGAGCATTCCCTTGAGAACCGTGGAAGACGACCACGTTGATAGGCCGGGTGTGGAAGTGCAGTAATGCATGAAGCTTACCGGTACTAATCGTTCGATCGGCTTGATTGCTCTCATTTTCAGTGTCCATGGGGCCGCAAGGCCCGTGACTAAATTGAAAATATGTGACCTGCGCGAATAGCGACTAGTGAGTGGCGAATAGAGTAAGTTCTATTCGCTATTCGCCACTCCCCATTCGCCCGAGCGCACCGCGCTCGATAGCTTGCTTCGTTTTCCTTGTGCTTCGCCGGCCTGGTGGTTCTAGCGAGGAGCATGAACCCGATCCCATCCCGAACTCGGCCGTTAAACTCCTCAGCGCCAATGGTACTATGGCTCAAGCCCTGGGAGAGTAGGTCGCTGCCAGGCCTGCCAAGTACAAGGAACTTCCTCTTTACGTGTCACGAATACAGAAACGCCGCCTCCATCGGGAGGCGGCGGTTCTGTTTGTGCTGACTGCATTGTGATGTCGCCGCCCCGATTGGCGCCGTCATTCGTTTGCAGGATCTCCTCGGGTTCATGGGCCATTCATTTCGAGGCCCGTACCTCTTGCATCGAACGCCGAGCCTTGCGTCCTACCGAGGAGCCCGTCATGCGCGACTTCGTTCGTCCCCTCGCCGCAACGCTCGGCCTTGCCGTCGCGATCGCTGTCGCCTCGCACGGCGATGCCTTCGCACAGGCCAAGCAGCAGCAGCCGGCGCCGCCGCAGAAGCAGGCGCCCGCGCCCGCCCAGGCCGCGCCGCCGCAGGCAGCACAGCAGCCGGAGCTGAAGCAGATCGCGCTGACCGACAAGCAGATCGAGAGTGTCCTCGCGGCGCAGAAGGACATGGACGCGGTTACTGCCAACATCCCCGACAACGCGCCGCCGGATCCCAAGATCGACGCCAGGCTCGACGAGGTCGCCAGGAAATACGGCTTTTCCGACTATCCCGACTACTCGACCGTGGTCGACAACATCAGCCTCGTGCTCGGCGGCATCGATCCCGCGAGCAAGAAATATGTCGGCGTGGAAGCCGTGATCAAGGCGCAGATCGCCCAGGTTACGGCCGACAAGAAGATGCCGGCCAAGGACAAGAAAGAAGCGCTCGCCGACCTCAACGCGGCGCTGAAGCAGAAGCAGCCGGCGGTGCAGAACAAGGGCAATATCGACATCGTCCTCAAACACTACGACAAGCTCAGCGAGGCCTTCGGCGACGACCAGGAATAGCTACTCCCGAAAACCAATCGATCGGCGGATCAAAAGCAGGAAGCCCCGGAGAGCGATCTCCGGGGCTTCTTCATATTCGCAATATGCGCGCCGCGTCAGGTCTTGGCGCGCATGCGCATCATGAAGCTGTCGTAGCCGAGCTCGGCGACCTGCATCCAGGCCAGCGATTCGCTGCGGAACGCGGTCAGGCTCTCGTACATCTTCCTGAAGTGCGGGTTGGTCTTGGCGAGATCGGCATAGATCTCGTTGGCCGCCTTGTAGCAGGCCTCCAGCACGTCCTGCGGGAACGGACGCAGAATCGCGCCGGCCACCAGGAGGCGCTTCAGTGCGGCCGGGTTGACGAAGTCGTACTTGCCGGTGACCCAGTTGAAGGTGTCGTAGGAGGCCGTCTCGATCGCCGCCTGGTAGTGCTTCGGCAGCGCGTTCCACTTCTCCAGGTTCATGACGTTGTGGCCCTGGCCGGTGCCTTCCCACCAGCCCGGATAGTAGTAGTACTTGGCGACCTTCACGAAGCCGAGCTTTTCGTCGTCATAGGGGCCGACCCACTCGGCGGCGTCGATGGTGCCCTTTTCCAGCGCCGGATAAATGTCGCCGGCTGCGATCTGCTGCGGCACGCCGCCGACCTTGGCGATGATGGTGCCGGCAAAACCGCCGACGCGGAATTTCAGGCCCTTGAAGTCGTCGATGTTCTTCATCTCCTTCCTGAACCAGCCGCCCATCTGCGCGCCGGTCGAGCCGGTCGGCAGGCCGACGGCCTTGTATTCCTTCAGGAGGTCGTTGAGCATGTCCATGCCGCCGCCGAAGCGCAGCCAGGAAATGTGCTGGCGGGTGTTGAGGCCGAACGGCAGCGACGTGCCGAAGGTGAAGGCGGGATTCTTGCCCCAGTAGTAGTACAGCGCCGTGTTGCCCATCTCGACGGTGCCGTTGGAGACGGCGTCGAGCACCTGCAGGCCGGGCACGATTTCGCCGGCGGCGAACGGCTGGATCTGGAACTTGTTGTCGGTGATGTCGGCGACGCGCTTGCAGAAGAATTCGCAACCGCCATAGAGCGTATCGAGCGCCTTCGGCCAGCTCGCGGCCAGGCGCCATTTCACTTCCGGGTTCGATTGTGCGATCGCGGGCGCAGCGACTGCGCTCGCGGCCACACCGGCGCCGGTCACCTTCAAGAAATCACGACGTTTCATGCGTTTCCTCTTATGTATTGCCGATAACCCCGACATTGGCTGCGATCTTGCTGTCGCCTTGTTGCGTCGCCGGTGGTCTGGCATTTTCTTGTTGATCTGAAACCTGGCTCTTCGCACCCCTATGCTGAGGCTTCGCGAAAATCCGAACTTGCTGCAGTTCCAGACGGCGCGCAGGATGGCCAATCGGCCTCCGGGAATCAAGTGCATGGGAAGGGCACGCTGCCCACCGGGCTCGCAGGTGCGAAGAAACACGCTGGCGGCGATGTCTTGCAACAAAGCCGCAAGGAGGCGCTAGCGCGCGAACGCAGCTTCCATGGCCTTGCGCGTCTTCACCGTCTCGTTGCTCGCATCGAACTCGACGTCGCTCCAGCGCACGACAGCGCCATGGCCGACGTCGTTCTTCAGCTTGACCCGATGGGCAAGGCCGATCGGCAGCGCGCCCGCCTTCAGGCTCGCCCGCGCCGGCATCAGCTTGCCCCACACGGTGTAGCCGCCTTCGCCGTCGAGCGTCTCGCCGGCGCGCAAGGCCTTCTTGGCGACGGCGGCGACGTCGCCGCGAAAGCCGTGCGGCTGGCCGGTCGGCTCCTTGCGCAGCGCCGCCGACAGGATCGAGATGTTCAGCTCCAGCCCGATCAGGTGATAGGGCTTGTACATCGCCGCATAGCGACCGCCGGCATCGGTCTTCAGCCCATACTGCCTGAAGCAGTCGGCGGCATAATCGTTCGGCGCCTCCAGCACGACATAAACGCCCCAGCGCAAATCGCGAAATACCGGCCGGCCGTCGCGCTCCAGCGACGACACCACTTCCACCACCCCCGATTTCTCCAGCACGCCGCCAAGCTCGCGCGGCCGCATCACATGCGGCAGGTCGTCGACGCCGCAGGGCGGAAACGAGAGGCCGCCGGTGGGCACGTCAAGCCCCGTGGCATTGGCAATCGCCGCCATTTCGATGGCCGACTTGGTGCCGTCGAGGAACGAGTTGAACATCTGCGGATTCATGCCGGCCGATTGCGCCTGGCCCGCCGTCAGTCCGTAATGCTGCCATACGCCATCGGGCGTCACGTCATGATAGGCCGGCAGGTATTTGGTGCCCTTGCCGGCGGCGACGACGCGGAATCCGGTGGCGCGCGCCCAGTCCACCATTTCCGCCGTGAGCGCCGGCTGGTCGCCATAGGCGAGCGAATAGACCACGCCGGCCTTGCGGGCTTCCTCCGCAAGCAGCGGGCCCGCCAGCACGTCGGCCTCGACATTGACCATGACGATATGCCTGCCCGCCGCAATCGCCGCGCGGGCGTGCTTGATGCCGACGGCAGGATTGCCGGTTGCCTCGACCACCACCTCGACATCGCCTGACATCGCCTTGATGCCGTCGGTGACGAAATTCGTCGCCGCGATCCGCGCATCGTCCCAGCCGACGGTGCGGCAGGCGTCTTTCGCACGCTGCGGATCGAGATCGACGATCACGGGCACCTCGAGCCCGGGCGTATGCGGCACCTGCGACAGGAACATCGAGCCGAATTTGCCGGCGCCGATCAGCGCGACGCGGACGGGTTTGCCGGCCGCGCGTCTGATATCGAGGAGACGGGAGAGATTCATTGAGCGATCCAATCAAGAAACGTCATTCCGGGGCGGCGCGTCAGCGCCGAACCCGGAATCTCGAGGTTCTCAGATGCGCAAGTGCGCATCATAGTTCGCGCTTCGCGCGCCCCGGAACGACTGTCAAGGAATTACTCCGCCGCCTGCCGCGGCGCGCGTGCGAGCCGCAGCAGCGCGTCGTCCTCCGCCGTCTCGATCGGCGTGAAATCGCGGTGGGCGATGTAGTCCGGCCTGGTTGGCGTGCGGATGTAGTTGGAGCACGCGTTCAGCGTCAGGTACACGATCTTGCGCGGGTAGGGCGTGATGTTGCCGCTCGAACCGTGCACCAGATTGCCGTGGAACATCAGCATGCCGCCGGCCTTGCCGGTGGGAGCTACGATGCCGCCTTCCTTGACCAGCCGCGTCACGGTCTCCTCGTCCAGCGTCCACAGCGGATAGGAGGTGGTCTGAAGGTCATGCGATGCCTTCAGGTCCCCGGCATGCTGGCTCTTCGGCACCAGCATCAGGGGCCCGTTGATCGGCATCACCTCGTCGAGGAAGATCGCGATGTTCATCGCGCGCGGCTGCGGCATGCCGTCGTCGCGCTTCCAGGTGCCGTAATCCTGGTGCCACTGCCAGACGTCGCCGGTGAACGCGGCCTTGGCGTTGATCTTGAACTGGTGCATGTACACCTTCTCGCCGAACAGCTGCTCGATCGGCTCGATCATGCGCGGATGCCTGCCGAGAACGCCGAAGGCCTCGTTGTAGAGATGCGCGGCAAAGGCGGTGCGCGGCGCACCGCTCTTCTCGCGCCACACCTCGGGCCGGTTGGCGTCGTAGATGCTCACGGCCTCGCGGGCGAGAAAATCGACCTCTTCCTGCGAGAACAGCTCGGGCAGGAACAGCCAGCCTTCGCGGTTGAAAAATTCGATCTGCTGCGGCGTCAGTCTCATGTTTTCCTCTCCCTTTATGTTCTTCTTCACTTCATCATGGCCGGGCTTGACCCGGCCATCCACGTCTTTGGCTCTGCGCAGGAAGGCGTGGATGCCCGGGACAAGCCCGGGCACGACGCTCTCATGCAGCTTGCTCTGCTCCCCTCAGCCTCTCCTCCATCATCCGTCCCGCGCCGAGCGCATGCGCGAGCGCGGCGGCTTCCGCCGCCCTGGCATTGCCCGACAGTACATGCGCGGCGATGCTCTCGTGCTCGCTCCAGGCGCTGTCGCGGTAGTCGAGCTCGGCGAGCACGGCCGCCATCGAGCGGCGCATATGCGGCCAGTGCGGCGCGATCATTTCCTCGATGGCGGGATTGCCCGACAGCGCGTAGATCGCGCGGTGGAATTCGACGTCGCGCGCGATCAGCTCGCTGAGCGGCGTGTTGCCGCGGATGGAACGGCCGGCCTCGATCGCCGCCTCGAGCCGCGCCCGGCCGCTCGCGTCGGCCTTGCTGCGCGCTGCGGCAAGCTTCGCCGCCAGTGCGTCGATGGCGCCGCGGACCTCATAGAGCTGGCGGATGCGCTCGGGATCGAGCCGGATCACCTCGAAGCCGCGGCGGCCGCTCTCGGCGACGAGGCCCTGCCGGTGCAGCAGATGCAGCGCATGCGAGACGGGCTGGCGTGACACGCCCAGGCGGTCGGCAAGTTCGTTTTGGCGGATGCGCTGGCCCGGCAGCAGGGAGCGGTCGATGATCGCCTCGAGAATCCGCGCGTAGACCTGGTCGATCAGGTTGGGAAGCGGATCGAGCGGGATCATGGCTGGCTGTCCATTTGGAATACGGAATTCCGTATTCGAAGCTACGCCACCCCCCAAGAAGCCGTCAAGGGGCTTCCGCGGGGCAGCGGGATACCCTTCGCCCCCCGGACAGGGGTCGCCTCTACTAAAATACCTCAAGATCGATCTTCGCCAGCTTGTCCGCATCCGCGACCGCCTCGATTGCGGCGATGCGGTCGCCGGCAAGGGAGACCCGCAATGCGATACGCAGTGCGCCGCCCAGGATAACCGCGACCCCCAGTTCGCCGTCGACCAGCGCGGACCGGGCGGACTGCGCGCGGCCCTTGAACGCTTCGGCGACGGCCCGTGCGCCGCGGATTTCCGGCAGCGAGCCCAGCCGCTGTGCGGCGGTGTCGGCACGCACCACCACGTCGGGATCGAGCACTGCGAGCAGCCCCTCGAAATCGCTCTCGCGTGACGCCTTGAGGAAAGCGTCGACGATCCGGCGCTTGTGACTGAGCTCCGCATCCGGGGCAGGGGCGCCCTGCACCCGCCGCCGTGCGCGGCTGGCAAGCTGGCGCGCCGCGGCCGGCGTGCGATCGACGATCGGCGCAATCTCCTCGAACGGCACGGCGAACATGTCGTGCAGCACGAAGGCGAGCCGTTCCGCCGGCGTCAGTGTCTCCAGCACCACCAATAGCGCCGTACCGACATTGTCGGCCAATTCCGTCTCGCGCTCATGGGCATTGTCCGTCGCCGGTTCCGGCACATGCGGCCCCATCGGCTCCTCGCGGCGCGATTTCCGCGACCGCAGCATGTCGAGGCAGATCCGTGCGACGACCGTGGTGAGCCAGCCCCGCAGATTCCCGACCGCCGCGGCGTCCGAACGGGACAGCCGCAGCCACGCCTCCTGCACGGCATCGTCGACCTCGCCCACCGAGCCCAGCATCCGGTAGGCCACTTTGCGCAAATGCGCGCGATTTGCCTCGAATTGCCCGGCCAGAAAGTTTTTCTCGTCCATCGGTCACATTCCCCGAACGCATTCCGTCAATTCCATGACGAGCGAAACCTCCGCCGTGTGACAGCAGAACGGCGCGGGAACGTCAAAGTTCGGAACCAAAGATGGAGATCGATATGTTGCAAGCCCGCATGAAACACCCCGTGATGATCGTTCCCGAGGCCATGAAGAACATTCAGGCGCTCGGCGAGCTGACCAAGCAGGGCCTGCCGGAAAAGCTGCTCGAGCTCGTGCATCTCAGGGCGAGCCAGATCAACGGCTGCAGCGTCTGCGTCGACATGCACCCGAAGCTCGCCAAGCGGGCAGGAGAGACCGACGAGCGCCTGTTTGCGGTCGCAGCCTGGCACGACGCGCCTTACTTCACCGACCGCGAGCGCGCCGCATTTGCGCTGACGGAATCGTTGACCCGTCTTGCCGACCGCAGCGATGCGGTGCCGGACGCAATCTGGGAGGAGGCGGTCAAGCATTTCGACGAGGCCGAGCTTGCCTCGCTGATCCTTGCGATTGCCACCATCAACGTCTGGAACCGCCTGAATGCGGCCGTGCGCCAGCCCGTCGGCGCATGGAAGGTGTGAGCGGCAGGCGCGGTGTACCCTCTCCCCTTGTGGGAGAGGGTCGCTTCGCGAAGCGAAGCGGGGTGAGGGGTTTGACTCCGCGGGTACGTCGCGGACTTCGCATAGCCGATGCAAAGCATCGGCGTTCTCAGGAACGGCGGCCGCAGGCCGCCTATGGCCACCTTCTCCCACAAGGGGAGAAGGGAAGAAAGCTACCCCGCCAGAAATGCACCAGCACCAGCGGCGGCGCCGTCGGCCTGCCTTGGCCGACTTCGACATATGCCATGTCGTAGCCGTGGACGGAAAAGCTCTGCATCGCCCTCAAGCCTCCAGAAAATCCAGCACGATCTCGCAATATCTCTGCGGCTGCTGTTCGAACATCGGATGCGTCGCGCCCGCGATCATCTCGGTGCGCGAGCCCTTCACATGCGCCGCGAGTGCGCGCAGCACCAGCGGCAGCGTTCCCCTGGTGTTGGCGCCGCCGATGAACAAGGTCGGCGTCACGATTGCCTCGGCGTCCGCCCTGGAGAACGGCGGGCGCCGGTCACGCATCTGGCCGATCAGCGTCGTTGCGTTGTCGCGCAACTGCTGCTTCGGTGCTGCCGGCAGGCGTTTCCATGCCCCGGGCCCTTCCAGCGCGTCGAGAAAAATCTGCAAGCCGCCGTCGATGTCGCCTTTGGCGATGACTTCGGCGGAGGCTGCGATCCGCGACGCGAGCGGCGAGGTGCCGGGCTTGTAGTTCGGATCGAGCGTGCCGTCGAGCTCGCCGCCCGGCTCGGCCAGGATCAGCCTGCGTAGCAGGTCGGGCCGCCGCTGCGCGACGCGGAAGCAGATATGTCCGCCGCGCGAATGCCCCATCAGATCGACCGGCCGCGGCTCGATCTGTTCGATGAAGGCGACGACATCGTCGACATGCTGCGCGATCGAATAGGTGTCGCCGACGCCGTCCCAATGGTCGGGGAAGAAATGCCGCAGGCTCACCGCGATCACGCGGTGCTTCGCGGTCAGCGGTCCCAGAACCGCCGACCAGATGCGGAAATCGCACAGCGAGCCATGCACGCAGACGAGCGGCGGCGCTCCGGTCCGACCCTGGCCTACGTCGATATAGGCCATGTCGTATCCGTTGACGCGCAGGGTTTGCATGAGTGGCTCGCTGGGGCACGCGGAGGAGGGATGGCCATCATTTCATGGAACCGCCTCTCAGCCCATAAACGTTCGCGCGGGGCTGGTTTTCGCCGACGACACGGCTTGTTGATGCCCCGGCCGTCGCGCGGGATTCGGGTGGATAGCAACAATCTCCAAGCCTAGATTTGGGCCAGTTGCTACGGGCAGAAAGCATGGAAGGAGCGAGCCATGACCGGCCAGCATTTTGCGATTTTCGATACCCCGATCGGCGCCTGCGGCGTGATCTGGGGCGAGCGCGGCATATCAGGCGTGCAGCTGCCGATGGGCAGCGAGGACAAGACCCGCAAGCGCATCCGCCAGCGCAACGAAGATGTCAGGGAGGGCGATCCGCCGACCGAGGTGAAGCGCGCGATCGGCGAGATGACGGAGCTGCTCGCAGGCAAGCCGAACGACCTCGCCGAGATCGTCCTCGATCTCGACGGCGTGCCGGAGTTCAACCGCGGCGTCTACGATATCGCCCGGAAAATTCCGCCGGGCCAGACCCTGACTTACGGCGACATCGCCAGGCAGCTCGGCGGCGTGGAGCTGTCGCGCGACGTCGGCCAGGCGCTCGGCCGCAACCCGTGCCCGATCGTCGTGCCCTGCCACCGCGTGCTCGCAGCCGGCAATAAGCCCGGCGGCTTCTCGGCGAATGGCGGCGTGGTGACGAAACTGAAGATGCTGGCAATCGAAGGCGCGGCCGTGAACCACACGCCGAGTTTGTTTGATTGAGGTGCTTCTCCGCCCTCTCCCCGCTCTTCGCGGGGAGAGGGTAGGGTGAGGGGCTCTCTCCGCGAATTCGATTCTGCGAGTATGCGGAGACTCCCCTCACCCGGATCGCATCTCTCGATGCGATCCGGCCTCTCCCCGCAGGCGGCAGGGCTATCGCATATGAAAGAGAACGCGACGGGCTGTGCCTTTGCGGCCCATCCTTCGAGACGCCCGCCTTGGCGGGCTCCTCAAGGATGAGGCTTTTTTCGCGGCGAGATCTTAGACCCTCATGGTGAGGAGCGCCGCTCGCGGCGCGTCTCGAACCATGGAGGCCGAGGACACTCGCGGCCGCCAAGCGCATATGCGATAGCCCTGCCGCAGGCGGGGAGAGGCGAAGAGCTACACCGCCTCGCAGGCAAACCCATCGCCCTTGCGCCGGATCTTTCCCACCGACGGTGAGGGGAAATGCGCGGTGCAGCAAAGCGTGTCGGTGTCGCAATAGCGCTCCAGGAAGCTGCGCCGCGTCTTCGCTGCGGCAGCCTGGTCGACGTCCGACATCATCGACATTTCGGGATAGCGCGCCTGGATGGGCGAATGCATGAGATCGCCGGAGAATACCGCCTCGTCCCTGTCCCGGCCGAGCGTGAAGGCGACATGGCCGGGGGTGTGGCCGGGCGTCGGCAGGATGCGGATGTGATCGCCGATCGCATGACTGTCGCCGACGATCTCGTGACGCTTCGCTTCGACGATAGGCATCACGCTGTCCTCAATCGTCGGCGAGGGCGTCTTGGCGTGCATGCCGGTCCAGTAATCGAACTCGGTCTTGCCGAACAGGTAGCGCGCCTTGGGAAAGGTCGGTACCCAGCGGCCGTTCTCCAGCCGCGTGTTCCAGCCGACGTGATCGGCGTGCAAGTGGGTGCACATCACATAGTCGATGTCGCCGACCGAGACGCCCGCGGCCGCAAGCGCCCGCATGTAGGTGTCGTCCGTCTTCATGTTCCAGTTCGGAAACCGCGGGCGCGGCTTGTCGTTGCCGATGCAGCTGTCGATCAGGATGGTGTGATGCGGCGTCTTTACCAGATAGGATTGGATGCACAGGATCAGCACGTCCTGCGCGTCCAACGCCTTGGCGGCCTGCATCCAGGCGCGGTTCTCGGCCAGAACTTCCGGTGTCAGCGAGGGCAGAAAATCCAGCGCGGGCAGGAAGCCCGTCTCCTGCTCGACGATGCGATGGATGGTGATGTCGCCGGCTGTGAAGGTGAGACTCATGCAGCTCTTCCTTTAGGCAGGCGGCGGCACCGAGATCTTCACTGACGGCCGCTCCAGCATTTTCTGGTGGAATTTGTCGAGCTTGGGATAGGCCTTGCGCCAGCCGCAATCGGCGAAGCGGAAATCGGCATAGCCGAGCACGCAGACAAGGCCGATCTGCACGATGTCGAGCGGGCCGGACAATACGTCGTCGCGGCTCTCGAACCGCGCCATGCCGGTCCAGGCCCTGTTCCAGTGGTCGTCGCTCCACGCCTGCCACTGCAGCCCTTGCGGCCGGGTTATTCTCTCGTAGCGGCACAGCAGCATGGAATCGAGCATGCCGTCGAGCAGCGAGTGATCGGTCTTGGCCTGCCAGCGCTTGCGGCCATAGCCGGGGATCAGCGCGCCGCCGCCGATCTCGTCGAGATATTCGACGATGACGTAGGAGTCGAGAATGACGTCGCCGTCATTGGTGATCAGCACCGGCAGCTTCTTCAGCGGCGTGATCTTCGAGTATTCCTCATTGGCCTGCCCCGGCGCGACGGTGGCGGGGATCAACTCGATCTTGTCGATCAGCCCGAGCTCGATCGCGGCGATGCGCACCTTGCGGGCAAAGGGCGAGGCGGGGGAGAAGGTGAGTTTCATGGGGGCGTTTCCTCAGAGGATTATTCTTCGTCATGCCCGGGCTTGACCCGGGCATCCACGTCTTTCCTAGCGCGGCCCCAAGACGTGGATGGCCGGGTCAAGCCCGGCCATGACGCATTGGGTGCACGGGGAGCGACGCCCCTTACGCCGCGACGATCTCCTGGCGCTGCTCGCCGAGGCCCTCGATGCCGAGCGTCACGACGTCGCCGACGTTGAGGAACTGCGGCGGCTTCATGCCGGTGCCGACGCCGGGCGGCGTGCCCGTGGTGACGATGTCGCCGGGCAGCAGCGTCATGAATTGCGAAACATAGGAGATGCACTTGGCCATGGAGAAGATCATGGTCGAGGTCGATCCGGTCTGCCGGCGTTTTCCGTTGACGTCGAGCCACATCGACAGCTTCTGCACGTCGGCGATCTCGTCCCTGGTCGCGACCCACGGGCCGATCGGGCCGAAGGTGTCGTGCGACTTGCCCTTGGTCCACTGGCCGAGGCGCTCGATCTGGAAATTGCGCTCGGAGACGTCGTTGCAGCAGCAATAGCCGGCGATGTGGTTGAGCGCGTCGGCCTCCGAGACGTACTTGGCGCGGGTGCCGATGATGGCGGCGATCTCGACTTCCCAGTCGAGCTTGGTCGAGCCGCGCGGCTTCTCGACCGGATCGTTCGGGCCGGACAGCGCGGTGTTGGCCTTGATGAAGAAGATTGGTTCGGACGGGATCGGCGAGCCGGTCTCCTTGGCATGGTCGACATAGTTGAGGCCGATGGCGACGAACTTGGAGATGCCGGTGACGGGGGCGCCGAAACGGGGATTGCCGGACACGGCGGGCAGGGAGGCCGGATCGATCGCTGCGAGCTTCTTCAGCGACTCCGGCGCGTAGGCCGCGCCATCCAGGTCCTTCACATGGGCCGAGAGATCGCGGAGCTGGCCGGATTTGTCGATCAGCCCGGGCTTCTCCGCACCCTTGGCCCCGTAACGAACGAGCTTCATTTTTCAGCACTCCCTTGAGGGTTTTGTTACTTGCAGGCTTATTGGAACAGCGCGGGCGGGATTGCAACTCCCATGGCCCGCGGCTGCCGCAACGCAGCACTGCCCTTATCCTGAGGAGCCCGCTGAAGGCGGGCGTCTCGAAGGATGGCCGCATCGGGATCGGGGCCTCATGGTTCGAGACGCGCGAAGACGCGCTCCTCACCAGGAGGAGTTAGAGCGCAATAAACCTGAACGCGTCGCCTTCGCGCCTGATATGGCCGCCGTTGAAATGACCGCCGATCACCACGATCGGCTGGTCGGCGAAGCGCGAGAACAGCGCTCGCCTTGTCTCGGCCGACTGCCGGGGATCGGAATCAGCCGTCGAGGACCAGTCGAGATGCGCCATCTGGCAGGGGTGGTGGGCGACGTCCCCCGTGAGCAGGCCTTCCTCGCCCTCAGACTGGATGTGAATGCTCATGTGGCCCGGGCTGTGGCCGGGCGTCGGGATCAGCGTGATCTCCTCTGTCAGCCTGGCGTCGCCGGCGACCAGCTCCATCCTGCCGGCGTCCGCAATCGGCTGCACGGAGTCGTTGAAGACCGCCGCTTGAGAAGGCTCCTCGCGATGATCGCGCCAGTGCTCGAACTCGGTTTTGCCGAACACATAGCGCGCCTTCGCGAAGGTCGGCACCCATTTGCCGCCGACGAGACGGGTGTTCCAGCCGACATGATCGACATGCAGATGCGTGCACAGCACGGTGTCGATGCTGTCGGGCGGAAAGTCCGCCGCGGTCAGCCTCTCCAGGAAAGGCTCCTTGCGGTTGTTCCAGGTCGGCACGTTGCGGCCCTGCTTGTCGTTGCCGAGGCCGGTGTCGACGATGATGCGCCGGCCCGGCGTTTCCAGCAGCAGCGAATGGATCGACATCTTCAGCCGGCCCTCTTCATTGGCGAAGTGCGGGATCAGCCAGGGCAGCTTCCGGATCTCTTCGTTGCTGGCGAGCGGCAGGATGAAGCGCGTGCTGCCGACGGTCTCGAGCTCCACGACCTTTGTTATCTTGACCTTGCCCACCTGCCATTGCATCCGGCGCTCCCCTGCGTTTCCTGTTGATGGCAAAGCACGCGGGTTTTCCCGCTGTCACCCCGTGACCGGCGTTCCGCATCTCACCACGGGTGAGAACCTCCGTCGCCGGTCACGTGCACTCGTACCGGACCGCCCTCACAGCGTTCCCGGGAAGGCGCCGCCGTCGAGCAGGATGTTTTGCCCGGTGATGAAGCCGGACTTGGCGCCGCAGAGGAACGCGCAGGCAAGGCCGAATTCCTCGGGATCGCCGAAGCGGCCGGCCGGGTTCTGCTTGGCGCGTTCCGCCAGCAATTCGTCCGGCGTGACGCCGCGCTTTTCGGCTTCGACTTTCGCCGTGTTGCGCAGCCGGTCGGTGACGAACGGTCCGGGCAGCAGGGCGTTGATGGTGACGTTGTTGATCACGGTCTTGCGCGAGAGCCCCGCGATGAAGCCGGTGAGGCCGGCGCGCGCGCCGTTGGACAGACCCAGAATTTCGATCGGCGCCTTCACCGCGGCCGAGGTGATGTTGACGATGCGGCCGAACTTGCGCGCCATCATGCCGTCCACTGTCGCCTTGATCAGCTCGATCGGGGTGAGCATGTTGGCGTCGATCGCCTTGATCCAGTCGTCGCGCGTCCAGTTGCGGAAATCGCCGGGCGGCGGGCCGCCGGCATTGTTGACCAGGATGTCCGGATCGGGGCAGGCCTTCAGCACGGCCTCGCGGCCTGCCGGCGCCGTGATGTCGCCGGCGATTTCGGTGACGGTGACGCCGGGACTCATCTTCCTGATTTCGTCGGCGGTTGCCTTCAGCGCCTCGGCGCCGCGCGCCGTCAGCGTGACATGCACGCCTTCATTGGCGAGCGCAATGGCGCAGGCGCGGCCAAGTCCCTTGCTGGAGGCGCAGACGATGGCGCGGCGGCCTTTGATCCCTAGATCCACTGGTTTCGCTCCCTGTTATGTCGGGTGATTTTGGAAGGTAACGATGCGGCGGCACCTTAGCCAACCTCGATAGCCGTGATAAGGGTGCGCCGTGCAGCAGAAATGCATGACGGGGACGACGGGTATGTCGTGGCGAACCCCGCCTAGATGCGCTGCTCTTTCTTCAAGCGATCGATGGTCGCCGCGACGTCGGGCGGCAGCGACCTGACGCCCATGGCGCCCGCTGCGGAGAACAACGGTCGGAGCTGCGAACCGTTCAGGAAGGCCGGTTGACGATTTGCCGGCAGCAGTTGGTCGAAAATCAGAACAAGGCTCGTCGCGACCAGACCGACGCGGATCGCGCCGAGCGTCGCGCCGCCGAGGCGATCGGCGATGCCGGCCTCGCTGCCGATGGTTTCGTCAAGCGCCATGCGCGCCAATTTGCCCAGCGCCATGCCGGCGATCAGGAAGATGCCGAAGAAGAACACCCAGCCCTGCGACAGCGGCGAGGCCGGCCCGGCATCCAGTCGAGGGGAAATCGCTGACACGATCCACAGGGCGATCGGCATCGCGATCGGATAGGCCAGGATGGTGATCGCGCTGCGCAGCAGGCCCGTGTTGAAACCCGTGACGACGGCAATGATCAATCCGAGACAGACGGCAATGTCAAAACTGTTCATGCGAAACACCCCGCGCGCCCTTCATGCCGCAGCTTCGTCAAGGAACCGGGTTTGCGATCGTTAAAATCGTCTGTATCAATGCGACGAGTTTTGTTCCGGGAAGCAAGCCATGTCCGATCCGTTCGACGTCAGCCGTGAAATCATCCTCATCACCGGCGCCAGCCAGGGGCTGGGGCGGCAATTTGCGCGGTTGCTTTCGGCGCGTGGGGCGGCCGTCGTGCTGGCGGCGCGGCAAGCCGCCAAGCTGAAGAGCCTGGAAGACGAGATCAAGGTAAAGGGCGGCCGCGCGGCAGCGGTGCAGATGGACGTTACCGACATGGCCGCGATCGGCAAGGGCCTCGACGCCGCCGAAGCCGCGTTCGGTCCGGTCACGGTGCTGATCAACAACGCCGGCATCGCCATCGAGAAGCTCGCGACCGAGCAGACTGAGGATGATTGGGATGCCGTGATCAACTCCAACCTCAAGGGCGCTTATTTCCTCGCGACTGAACTTTCGCGGCGCATGATCGCGCGCAAGCAGGGCGGCAACATCGTCAACATCGCCTCCGTGCTTGGCACCGGCGTGTTGAAGGCGGTCTCGCCTTACGCGATCTCCAAGGCCGGCATGATCCAGGGCACGAAAGCGATGGCGCTCGAGCTCGCGGCTAACCGCATCCGCGTCAATGCGCTGGCGCCCGGCTATATCGATACCGAGATGAACCACGAGTTCTGGTCGACGCCATCAGGCGAGCGGCTGATCAAGCGAATCCCGCAACGCCGCGTCGGCGCGGAGTCCGATCTCGACGGCGCCATCCTGCTGCTGGCGTCAAATGCCTCGCGCTACATGACGGGAAGCGTGGTGACGGTAGATGGCGGGTTCTTGTTGAATTGAAAACATGTGTCGTCCCGGCCAAGCGAAGCGCGAGCCGGGACCCACAACCACCGTTGCCCGTTGTCTTGACGAGCTGGAGCTCCAGCTCGCTTTAACCACCCCGTCCTGTGGTTATGGGTCCCGGCTTTTCGACGGGACGACAGTCTTTTCGTGGCGTCAGCTCGCCCGCATCTCCGCTCTTATCATATCCGCCGCCTTCTCGCCGATCATGATGGTCGGCGCGTTGGTGTTGCCGCCGATCAGGGTCGGCATGATCGAGGCGTCGACCACGCGCAGGCCTTCGAGGCCGTGCACTTTCAGCTTCGGATCGACCACGGCCATCGCATCGCCAACGCCCATCTTGCAGGTGCCGACGGGGTGATAGACCGTATCGGAACGCGCGCGCAGGATGGCGCGGATGTCGTCGTCGGTCTTGACGTCCGATGTGAACAGGTCCTGATTCTGCAAGCCGCGTAGCGCGGGCGTGTCGAGCAGGCGCTTGGTCAGCTTGAACCCGGCCACCATGGCCTCGACGTCGCGCTCCTCGCCGAAGAAATTCGGATCGATCGCGGGTGCGGCAAGCGGATCGGCGCTGTTCAGATACACGCTGCCGCGGCTCGCCGGGCGGAGCAGGCAGACGTGACATGAGAAGCCGGTGCCCCAGCGCGGCTTGCGGCCGTGGTCTTCCACCATGGCCATGCAGAAATGCAGCTGGATGTCGGGCAGGTCGAGATCGGGCCTGGTTTTCAGGAAGCCGCCGCACTCGGCGACGTTGGAGGTCATCGGCCCGCGCCGCTCGCGCCGGTACTGTCCGATGCCCTTGATGATACGTCCGATGCCGCTCCACGACAGGCCGGAGAAATAGGGCGCGTCCGAGGCGTAGCCGAACACGAAGTCGGGATGGTCCTGCAAGTTCTGCCCGACGCCCGGCAGGTGGTGCACGCTGGCAATGCCGTGCTTGCCGAGCGCGGCGGCGTCGCCGACGCCGGACAGTTGCAGCAGCTGCGGCGACTGGAAGGCGCCGGCGGCAAGGATCACCTCGCGCCGGGCGCGGATCACTTTCTTCGCCTTGTCCTTGCCCTGCACATATTCGACGCCGACGGCGCGCTTGCCCTCGAAGATGATGCGGGTCGCATGCGCCAGCGTTTCCACGCGCAAATTCGCCCGGCCCGCCATGTGCGGATGGATGTAGCCGCGCGCCGCGCTCCAGCGCTCGCCATTGTGCTGCGTCACCTGGTAGATGCCCAAGCCTTCCTGCTCGGCGCCGTTGAAGTCGTCGCGGATGCGGAATTGCGCCTCGCGCGCGCCCTGCAGGAACATCTCCTTGACCGGATTGTCCGAGCGCAGTCCGGAGACGCGCAGCGGACCATCTTGGCCGTGATATTCGCCGTCGAGCTCGGCATTGTTCTCCGAGCGCTTGAAGTAGGGCAGCACGTCGGCATAGCTCCAGCCGGTGTTGCCGAGCGAAGCCCAGTGGTCGTAGTCGGCGCGATGGCCGCGGATATAGACCATCGCATTGATGGCGCTGGAGCCGCCGAGCCCCTTGCCGCGCGGCTGATAGCCGATGCGGCCGTTCAGCCCCTTCTGCGGCACGGTATCGAACGCCCAGTTGTTGAGCTTGCCCGAGAGCATCAGGATGATCGCGCCGGGCGTCGTCACCACCCAGTTGGTGTTCGGCCCGCCGGCATCGAGCAGCGCCACCGACGTTGCCGCATCCTCCGACAGCCTGCCCGCCACCGCACAGCCACCGGAGCCGGCGCCTACCACCACGAAATCGAATGTATCACTCACGCGCGTTTCCCCCTGTCTCTTTGTTCTCCGTCATTGCGAGGAGCGAAGCGACGAAGCAATCCATTTCACTGCTTGTTGAGGTATGGATTGCTTCGCTTCGCTCGCAATGACGGCGGTGTTCGAAACTACGACAACAACCTCATCACCTTCATCAGCCGCGCGATCTTCGTCCCGTAGGGCGGATAGAGGTCGGCGAGACGGTTGAACCGCGAGCGGTAGAACACCGGCTTCAGCTTGCTCAGCGACCGGAATCCCCATTCGCCGTGATAGGCGCCGGTGCCGGAGGGGCCGACGCCGCTGAACGGCTGGTTGATCTGCGCGACATGAAACAGGCAGTCGTTGACGGTGACGCCGCCGGAGACGGTGCGTGCCAGCACCTCGTCGCGCGCGGCATTGTCGCTGCCGAACCAGTACAGCGCCAGCGGCCGGTCGTGCGCGTTGACATAGGCGATCGGCTCGCCGGCGTTGCGATAGCCGAACACCGGCAGCAGCGGCCCGAAAATCTCCTCCTGCATCACGGTCATGTCGGGTGTCGCACCCGCGATCACGGTCGGCGGAAACTTGCGCCGGCCCTTCCAGCCGGGATCGGTGGGCGAGGACGGTTGCAATATGGTCGCGCCCTTGTCGGTGGCGTCCGTCACCAGCGCTTCCAGCCGCGCGTAGTGGCGGTCCGAGACGATGGAGGTGTAGTCGGCATTGTCGGGGTCGGTGCCGTACATCTTCTGCATGTGGCGGTGCAGCCGGCCGGCAAAATCGTCGACCGCGGCCTCCGGCACCATGACGTAATCGGGCGCGATGCAGGTCTGTCCCGCGTTGAGCAGCTTGCCATAGGCGATGCGCTGCGCGGCGGTGTCGAGATCGGCGGAAGCATCGACGATCGCGGGCGACTTGCCGCCGAGCTCGAGCGTCACCGGCGTCAGGTTGCGGCCGGCGGCTTCCGCGACGAGCCGTCCCACCCGCGTCGAGCCGGTGAAGATCAGGTGATCGAAGGGGAGGGTAGTAAAGGCGCGCGCGATCTCCTCGTCGATGCCGGTGACGACGATCTCGCTGGCTTCGAATTTCTGCGCGATCGTCTCGGCCAGCAGCGCGGAGAAGCGCGGCACCAGCTCGCTCGGCTTGATCATCGCGCGGTTGCCAGCCGTGATCGCCGCCACCGCTGGCGCCAGCGTCAGCTGCAGCGGGTAGTTCCAGGGCGCGATGATGCCGACCACGCCGAGCGGCTGCGGCATCAAGCGGTTGCTGGCGGGCGCGAACTGCAGCGCGGTGGGGATGCGCTGCGGTGCCATCCACTTCTTCAGGTGCTTGGCGGCGTGTCCGATCTCGGTCAGCACGAACATGGTTTCGGCGACCGCGGTCTCGATGGCGCTGCGGTGGCCGAAATCGGCCGAGATCGCCTGCTCGAACCGCCGCTCGTTCGCCGCGACCACCGCCTTGAGCCGCTTCAGGCGGTCGAGCCGCAGCGCCAGCGGCGGCGGCGCCTCGCCGCGCGACAGCTCGACCAGGCGATGGAAGGCGTCTTCGAGGGCGCGCACGCCCGGGCTCTTCAAGGGCTGGTCCACGGCGATCCTTCCCGTTGCCATTCCGGGTTCGCTCCCTGCGGTCGCGCCACGGAATGACAGACTGCTTTTGCCGGCAAACCTCCGCTTTTGCGCCTGATCTGGCAAGAGCGGTTCCACAAGCCGATTTTTCGAAGGAAAACAGGCATTTTACCTGTCACAAAATCCTCAAAACGCGCGCTTTAGGCCTTCCCAAGGGGGGCGGGCATTGATACATACGCCCCGCACCCGTTGGCGTTCGCCCGGGTCGCCTTCTCAGGAAGCCGCTGGAAACGACCGATCGGCGCCTCGCGCGCCCGGGCGGTTTCGCTTCCGGTCCTCCGGAGAAGCGGAAATAGGTGACGCGGGGTGGAGCAGCCCGGTAGCTCGTCAGGCTCATAACCTGAAGGTCACAGGTTCAAATCCTGTCCCCGCAACCAACTATGTCGGACTCGCTGCCGGTGCGATTCCAGGCTTGATCCGTTCTGCACCTGGCCTCGACGGCGAAACCCCTCGGCTGCCCCGGGGAGCTCTCGCCGCAAGCCTCGCTCAAGACCGTGCGGACGCACTGGTCAAAACCCGGCATCTCGGATTGCGCCCTCTACTTCTTCTGCTGGGACGCAAGGCTCAGCTTCTCCTCCAGCCAATCGAAGACCTGCGGCCACACCACGGCGCCATACTCCACGGCGCAATGGCCGGAGGTGCCAAGTCGCCAAAGCTCGCCTTTGGGGGCCGAGCGCAAGACCAGCTCCATGTCCTCGACCGGAGCGAAGGGGTCGCGCCCGCCATTGACGGAAAGGATGGGAATGTCGATGCGATGGCCCTCGCCCACCAGTCCGAGGCGGACGAGATCAAAACGCTCCGCACCCGCGGCTTGGTCCTGGCCGGGGGCCAGTCCCCTTGCGCGGGCGGCCGCGCGCAGCGTGGCGCCCTCTGGTGAGGCCATGACCCGCGACAGGACGCCTGCGGGCGCATTGAATACCCGCTGGATCGGCCCGCAGAAATTGACGGCCGCCTTCACGCGCGGCTCGGTCGCGGCCACGCGCACCGCGTAGTGGCCGCCGAAGCTGACGCCCACCATGCCGACGCGATCGAAGTCGAAGCGGCCGCTCTGCTCCAGGCGATCTAGCACGTGGCGATGCAGTTTCCCCTGGTCGAGCCCCGCTGTCCACGCAGCGCTCTCGCCGGTGCCGGGCAGATCGAAGGCCGCAACAGCGATGCCGCGCCTGATCAGCATCTCGATCAGTGCATGATAGCCGGCCTTCCACCAGTCGACGCCGCCGTTCCACAGTACGATCGGTGCCTTGGCGGCGCCTGGCGGTACATGAAGATGCACCACGATGCGCGAGTGCTCGAAGGGGAACGAAAGCACCTCCATTTTGTGGTCGAAGAAGCGGCTGGCGCTAACGTAGGTCGCAAGATGCTTGGCGTAGGACGCCTGCTGCTCCGGCGACGCGTTGTCGGGAAAGTACCCCAGCGCGTAGTAGAGAGATGCCTTGAGATACGCGCTGCGTGCGCGGACGGCATCGCCGCGGCGCGCGGTGGCGTCGCCCTGTGCCTCGAAATGTGAGGCCACCTGCATCCATTCGTAGGTCCAGGAGCCCGGCGTGTTGCCGGTGAGCCGGCTGATGCGTGCGTAGGTGCTCTCGATGAGCTCGCGATTGCCCTCGACCGCGGCCCACTGCAGTGTGCGCCGCTCGGGAACAACGAGGCGCCCGTTGTCCATGATCGCCTGGGCCAGGGCCGGCTCGGGAGCAGTAAGGAGGCTCGCCGCCGTGCAAGTTGCGATGGCGATCCCCACTCGAAGACGCTTCAGCGCCGGAATCAAGGGCACGGGATGCATCGTCAGGATCTCCTTCCGTGTGGGGTTGGGCGGGTCTTTGCTTGAGGCTGCGTGTCGGCCGTCGGTGTCGCGAGGACGCCGTGCATGACCAGATCGACAATGGCATCAGCGACTAGCTTGTCGTTCGCCGCGTGCTTGTCGAAGGCGCCGATATAGGCCTGCGCTTGAGCTAGATGGACGCAAAGCGCTTGGATCATGCGGCCAGTGAGAACGGGCGAGACTGCGCGGAACTCGCCCTGCGCCACCCCGCGTTCGACGATTGCCGAGATGGTGCGGCGCGTGCGCAGCACCACCTCGTCCATGTACGTGCGCAACAGATCGGGAAAGTTGCCGAGTTCGGATGAGGCCAGCCGCGCCAAGTGAGCGTTGCCCGGGTCTCGCATCGTCTCCCAGAAGCGCCGTATGAACGCGGCAAGCAGCTCGTGCGTGGGGCCCTGGTACTCGCGGACAAAGCGCTCGCCCGAGGCGGCTGCGGCGCCGACGCCCGCCCGCACGACCTCGCGAAAGAGCGTCTCCTTGGAGTCGAAATAGAGATAGATCGTTCCCTTGGTAACCCCGGCGCGCTGGGCCACGTCCTCGAGCCTGGCGCCCGCGAAGCCGCGCTCGCCAAACACCTCCAGCGCGGCGTGCAGCAGCTCCTCCGGCCTGGCATCGGCCCGCCGCCTCCAGCGCGGCCTTCTTTGCCGCTCGCCCCGTCGTGTCGGCATCCTCGCTCGCCAATTAATAAATGACCAGTAAGTTATTAATATGGTGGCTCGTTCCCGGTGTCAAGCAGTCCTGGGGCTTTCTGGATCCGCGAAGACGGGCCATCCCTGTCTCCCGACCGCACTTTGATCTGCCACAATAAGGTCGGGCCGGGCATCCTGTACGCGTTGTGAACCAGGGTGATGGCGGTGGACGACAAGGTCGGCCGCCGCCTCGGCGTGCGCCGATGGAAAAGGTCTCGAACGGGACAGGAGCAATAGCCTTGCGGGAGGTGCCTAGATGCAATTGAGGGGCGCAGCAGGGAACGGGCCCTTGGGTGCTGGACGCGGCGCTGCCCTTCTGTATGCCATTGCATTGGCAGGCGTCCTCGTGGCCTTCGGCGCCCGATACGTGCTCGTTCCAGTCCTCGAGGATCGGGCGCCTTACCTCTTTTTCGTGCCCGCGGTATTGCTTGCGGCGGGATTCGGCGGACTTGGTCCCGGTGTCTTCGCCACAGCCTTGAGCCTTCCGCTGGTCTTCTTTCTCGCGCGTTTTGGCCAGATCGGCTGGCCCGAACTTCTCAACGCCTCGGTCTTCGCGCTGATCGGACTCGGCGCGACATGGATCGGGGAGCGGCTGCGGCGGGCGGGGCAACGCGCCACGATGCGCGAAGCTCATCTGCGTTCCATTCTCGACACCGTCCCCGAAGCCATGATCGTCATTGACGAGAGGGGGGCCATTCAGTCGTTCAGCTCCGCCGCCGAGACGATGTTCGGCCACACCGCCGGCGAGGCGATCGGAAGGAACGTCAAGTTCCTGATGCCGTCGCCCTTTGAGGGGGAGCACGACGGCTACATCAAGCGCTACCTCGACACCGGAGAACGGCGCATCCTCGGCACCGGCCGCGTGGTGCGCGGGCTGCGCAAGGACGGCTCGACCTTCCCGATCGAGCTGGCGGTCGGCGAGATGTGGTCCGGCAGCCGGCGGTTCTTCACCGGATTCATCCGCGACCTGACCGAGCGGCAGGAAACCGAATCGCGCCTGCAGGCCTTGCAGTCGGAACTCATTCACATGTCGCGCCTCAGCGAGATGGGCGAGATGGCCTCCACCATCGCCCACGAGGTCAACCAGCCGCTGGCGGCCGTCGCCAATTATCTCAAGGGCTCGCGGCGTCTGCTCAAGGAAGGCGGCGACCGGCGCCTGCCGATGGTCGAGGACGCCCTGGAGCGCGCCGCCGCCCAGGCGCTGCGGGCCGGCCAGATCATCCGGCGGCTGCGCGATTTCGTCAGCCACGGCGAGAGCGAAAAGCGGATCGAGAGCGTGAACCGGCTCATCCAGGAAGCGGCGGCGCTGGCGCTGCTCGGCGCAAGGGAGAAGGGCGTGCGGGTGTCCTTCGATCTGGATCCGCGGATCGACCTCGTGCTCGCGGACAAGGTCCAGGTTCAGCAGGTGCTGGTCAACCTGATACGCAATGCGATCGAGGCGATGGAGCAGTCGAGGGAGCGCGAGCTCGCGATCGGCACCAAGCCGGCGTGCGACGGCATGGTCGCGGTCCATGTCGACGACACCGGCTCCGGCATATCGGAGGACATGGCGCAGAAGCTGTTTCAGCCATTCGCCACGACGAAGGTGAACGGGATGGGCGTCGGCCTGTCGATCTCGAAGACCATCATACAGGCGCATGGCGGGCAGATCGAAGCCTGCCCGCGTCCGGGCGGCGGCACGACGTTCCGCTTCACCCTGCCGGCCGCCGGCAAGGAAGCGCTCGCATAGCGCAGCGCCGTTCGGTTTGCGGCCATCGGCGGCTCGTTCCGCTCACAGCTCCTTCTCCGCAAGCTCGCGAAACGCGTCGGGCACTGAACGTGACTGGCCCAGCGCAACCGACCCATATCCGACCGCCTCCCAGCCGAAGCGGTCGCGGATCGCGTCGATGGCGCGGTCGGCCGACCAGCGCGCCAGGCCGCGCCTGGTGCCGGGCCGGCGCCGTTCATCGGGCAGGGCGAGCGGCAGGTCGAGCTGAAGGTCCCAGCACCTTTCGAGATGCGACACGGATATCGCCAGCAGCGAGATGAACCGCTCCTGCGGGTGCTCCGACAGCACGCCGCGCACCAGCTCCCCGGCGATCTCGGCGAGTATGGTCGTCGCCGAGATCGGTGTGTCGAGCGTGACGGAACGGCTGACCGATCTGAGATCGGCGAAGCGGACGCGCGCCGTCACCGTCCGTCCCGGCCGCGCGCTTTCGCGCAAGCGGGTGGCGATGCGGTCGGCAAGATGCAAGAGCGCCGGCCGCACCACGTTCTCCGTCGCCGGCTTCCTGCCGAGCGCGGACTGCGCGCCGGCCGAATGCGCGCGGCGATGCGTCTTGATCTGCCGCGGATCGCGATTCCAGGCCAGCGCCGCCAGCTTGTCTCCGGCGGCATGGCCGAGCAATCGTTCGAGCGACTGCCCCGGCAGGCGCGCCAGCTGCCCGATGGTATGGACCTCGATTGCGGCGAGCCGCGTCCGCGTCACCGGTCCGACGCCCCACATCAACCCGACCGGCAGATCGTGCAGGAAGTCGAGCTCAGTGTCTGGATCGACCACCACGAGACCATCGGGTTTTGCGACCTGCGAAGCGATCTTGGCCAGATGCTTGGTGCGCGCCA
>NZ_JBQTHN010000179.1:0-5606 GCF_052389815.1 Bradyrhizobium sp.
ATGTCGCCTTGCGCCGCGACCGTCCGCACATTGTGCGAATTGCAGGCATAGGCGAAGGCGGAGTCGGCGAGCGTGAAGATGAAGCCACCATGCGCAATGCGCTGGCCGTTCACCATGTCCGGCCGCACGGTCAGGGCGAGCGTGGCGCGACCGGGACCGATCTCGACGATCTCCATGCCGAGCCCCTTGGAGGCATCGTCCTCCTTCCACATCGCGTCCGCGCAGGCGCGCGCGAGATCGTCGGGCGAAAGCGTGGCCTTGACGTTCACCTGTCCACTCCCAGAGCTTTAAGGGCCCGCTTGGTGCGAGCCTCGTCTTGTTCAGTCAGTCTGGGCGCGAAACACGGGAAGTGTCAACGCGCCCGAGGTCTCACTCAGACGTGGTCGTAATCGACCACGACCTTGTCGGAGCACGGCCGCGCCTGGCAGGTCAGGATGAACCCGGCCTTCAGCTCCCACGGCTCGAGCGAATAGTTGACTTCCATCTGCGCCTCGCCCTCGACGAGCTTGGCGCGGCAGGTCGAGCACATGCCGCCCTTGCAGGCGAAGGGCAGATCGACGCCGGCGCGCAGCGCCGCATCGAGAATGGCTTCGTCCTCGGCAACCGGCACCTCGCGGCGCTTGCCGTCGATGATCAGCGAGGCCATCGCCCTGGGCGGGGCACCGGGCTCGACGGCCTTCTTCGGCCGCGGCTTGCCGCCGAATTCGGAGACGAAGCGCTCGACATGAATCTTCGCATCGGCAATGCCGATCGCCCGGCAAGTTGCCTCGATGTCCTCGCTCATGCCCGAGGGGCCGCAGATGAAGACATGGTCGACGCTGGACGCCGGCACCAGCGAACGCAACAGCACCCTCACCTTGTCGCCGTCGAGCCGGCCGTGCAGGATCGGTATGTCCTGTTCCTCGCCGGAGATGACGTGGAACAGCGAGAGCCGCTGCATGAAGCGATCCTTCAATTCCTCCAGATCCTCGAGGAACAGCATGCCTTCGGTGGTGCGGTTGCCATAGAACAGGAAGAACCGGCTCTGCTTCTCGCGCGCCAGCACGCCCTTGATGATGGAGAGGATCGGCGTGATGCCGGAGCCGGCGGCAAAGCCGACGTAAAGCCGCGCCTGATCCGGCGAGTGCGCAATGCCGAAACGGCCGGTCGGTGTCATCACGTCGAGCTCGTCGCCGCTTTTCAGCTCGTCCGCCGCCCAGCTCGAGAACGCGCCGCCGTCGACCTTCTTCACGGCGATACGCAGCTCGCCGTCATCGGGGCCGGAGCAGATCGAATAGGAGCGGCGCACTTCCTCGCCATCCATGGTGGCGCGCAGGGTCAGGTACTGCCCGGGCAGGAAGCTGTAGTCCCCGGCGAGTTCCTTTGGGATCGCGAACGTCATCGAGATCGCATCTGCGGTTTCGCGGCGCAGATCCTTGACGGCAAGACGGTGGAAGCGCGGTGTGGTCATGGCTATCCCCGCCCGTCATTGCGAGGAGCGAAGCGACGAAGCAATCCATGTCTCGTCGAGTGGCGACAGGGATTGCTTCGCTCCGCTCGCAATGACGGCACTCTCATTCTGTTGTCATGCATCATGATCAGTGACACTTGAAGTAATCGAAGGGTTCGCGGCAGCTCCTGCAGCGCCACAGCGCCTTGCAGGAGGTGGAGCCGAACTCGGACAGCAACTCGGTGTCATCAGAGCCGCATTGCGGGCACGCCACCTGTTGCCCGCCGAACAGAGCGCGGCGGCCGGAGCCTTTGACCGGCGGGGCGATACCGTACTCGCGCAGCTTGCGCCGGCCGCCCTCGCTCATCCAGTCCGTGGTCCAGGCCGGCGACAGCACGGTGTGGATGACGGGCCTGGCGATGCCTTCGCGCGCCAGCGCCAGCTCGATCTCCAGCGCAATCATGTTCATCGCCGGGCAGCCGGAATAGGTCGGCGTGATCGCGACCTCCACGCGGCCGTCATTGACCGCGACATCGCGCAGCACGCCGAGATCGGCAATCGTCAGCACGGGGATTTCGGGATCGACGACTTGCGCCGCGGCGTCCCAGGCGCGCCGGCGCAGATCGGCATCGCTGAGCGCGGCGGTCACCATGTCGCCCCCGGGAAACTGCGCTGCAGCGACTGCAGCTCGCTGAGCAGATGGCCAAGGTGCTCGCTGTGGTGGCCGATGCGGCCACCCTGCTGCATCCAGTCATTCGATGGCAGCGTCAGCGTCGCCTCGGCAACGACGCCGCTCACGATCTTCAGCCATTGCGCCTTGAGCGTGGCCGGATCGACGGCGATGCCCGCGTCGACCAACCCGCGCTCGGCATCGTCGACCTCGAACATCTCGCCGGTGTAGGCCCAGAGATGCTCGATCGCCTCCTGCGCGCGGGCATGGCTCTCCTCGGTGCCGTCGCCGAGGCGGACGATCCATTCGGAGCTATGACGGACGTGATAGGCGCTTTCCTTCTCGGATTTGGCCGCAATCGCGGCGAGCGTCGCGTCCTTCGAGCCCATCATCGCGCGCCAGTAGAGATCGGCGAAGACGCTGTAGAAGAACTGCCGCACCATGGTGCTGGCGAAATCGCCGTTCGGCTGTTCGACCAGCAGGAGATTGCGATACTGCCTGACGTCGCGGAGGTACGCGAGCTTGTCCTCGTCGTTGTCCTTGCCCTCGGCTTTCGCAGCATAGCTGTAGAGCTCGCGCGCCTGGCCGAGCAGGTCGAGCGCCATGTTGGCGAGCGCCATGTCCTCTTCCAGCATGGGTGCGTGACCGCACCACTCCGACAGCCGGTGACCTGATATCAACGCGTCATCGGCACGGCGCAGCGTGTAGAGCACCAGCGGCGTTTCGGAGACCTTGATCGAGGGAGCAGCCATTTCTATCAACCGTTGATCGTCATTGCGAGGAGCGTAGCGACGAAGCAATCCACACATTCATTGCGGCGCGATGGACTGCTTCGCTTCGCTCGCAATGACGGGGAAACCCGTCACATATGCCCGACTTCTTCCGGCACGTCGTAGAAGGTCGGATGCCGATAGATTTTCGACTCCGCCGGCTCGAACATCATGCCCTTCTCCGACGGGTCGGACGCGGTGATCGCGCTCGACGGCACGACCCAGATCGACAGGCCCTCGCCGCGGCGGGTGTAGATGTCGCGCGCGGCCTGCAGCGCCATGGTGGCGTCAGCGGCATGCAGCGATCCGCAATGCTTGTGCGCGAGCCCGTTGCGGCTGCGGATGAAGACTTCCCAGAGCGTGGTGTTCGGCGTTGCCATCGCGCGTCTCCCTATTCTGCGGCCTGCGCCAGCCGGCGCGCATTGCGCTTCTCGGCATAGGCCGCCGCCGCCTCGCGTACCCAGGCGCCCTCTTCATGCGCCTTGCGCCGCGCCGCCAGGCGCTCGCGGTTGCAGGGGCCGTTGCCGGCCAGCACCTGCTTGAATTCGGTCCAGTCGATTTCGCTGTAGCGCCAGTGACCTTCCGCATCCTGCGTCATGCCGGGATCGGGAATGGTGAGCCCGAGAAACTGCGCCTGCGGCACGGTGGCGTCGACGAATTTCTGGCGCAGCTCATCATTGGAAAAGCGCTTGATCTTCCATTTGGTCGAGGTGTCGCTGTGCTGGCTTGCGGCATCGGGCGGGCCGAACATCATCAGTACCGGCCACCACCATCGATTCAGCGCATCCTGCGCCATCGCCTTTTGCTCGTCGCTGCCGCGGCAGAGCGTCAGCATGATTTCGTAACCCTGGCGCTGGTGGAAGGATTCCTCCTTGCAGACGCGGATCATCGCGCGCGCATAGGGACCGTAGGAGCAGCGGCACAGCGGAATCTGGTTCATGATGGCGGCGCCATCGACCAGCCAGCCGATGGTGCCGATGTCGGCCCAGGTCAACGTCGGATAGTTGAAGATCGAGGAATATTTTGCCTTGCCCGCGAGCATTGCATCCACGAGCTCTTCGCGCGAAGAGCCGAGCGTCTCGGCGGCGGCATAAAGATAAAGCCCGTGCCCGCACTCGTCCTGCACCTTGGCGAGCAGCGCCACCTTGCGGCGCAGCGACGGCGCGCGGGTGATCCAGTTGCCCTCGGGCAGCATGCCGACAATTTCGGAATGGGCGTGCTGGGAAATCTGCCGCGTCAGCGTCTTGCGATAGGCCGCGGGCATCCAGTCGTTCGGCTCGATGCGCTCTTCGGCGTCGATGCGCGCCTGGAAACGCGCCGCATGCTCGGCGTCCTCGATGTGACGGTCTTCGCCGTCCGAACTGTTGAGCGCCTGTGTGTACATGGCGGCCCTCCCCTGAGCTGATTGAGGGACAATATATAACAGAAATTACCAATCGCAATATATTTCTGTAACATATTAATCAGTCGGCGAAACGGCGGAACAGCTCCTTTCCGGCGGCCGGGAGCGGGCCGTTTTCGTTGCTGGCATGGCGGTCAAGCCATTGTTCCGACGCAGGAAGCAGGCCGCGATAGATCTCGCCGCACAGCACCCGCGCGGCCCGGCCTGGCCAGTCCCGCGGCAGCAGCGCGGCCGGCAGCAAGGGATCGCGCAGCACGACGCGGCGGTATTGATGGATCAAGAGGACGCGCGCGGTGAACGCGTCGATGTCGGTCAGTCTGTCACGCGCAGCCCAGGTTCGCAGCGGCTCAAAGCTCTTCATGAAGCGGCGATAGGCCTCTGCGGTGCGCTCGAGCGGCCAGCTTTCGCTGAGCAGCCGCCGGCCGCTGTCGTCCTCGGCCGCTACCTCGAGGCGGATCGCGCCCCTGGCTTCTTCGGGGATCGGCACACCTGATGGGGCGACCCATACGCCCGGCAGCGGCGAGCCGAAGCCGGCATTCTTCAGCGCCTCGCGTGCGGCATCGCGGTCGCCGCCATTGGCGATCAGCAGCAGCTCGAAGCGTCCGGTCCAGTCCGAGGCCGGCGGGCCGTAAATGTGCTTGGTGGCGATATCGAAGGTGAGGCGCTCGCGCTGCACCAGGCGATAGAAGCTGTTGCGGCCGACTTTCTCGCGCTCGAACCAGCCGTCGGCGGTGAGCCGCGACATCGCGGTGCGCACCACGGAACTGTCGACGTCGATCGCGGCGAAGAATTCCAGGAGGGTGCCGAGCGCGACCGAGCCGCCGCGCGGCACGATGGCATCGCCGAACACGGTGATAACGATCGAGCCGGTGCGCGAGGGCTCGCGCTTCAGCTGGCCGACGATGCGTTCAAGCGGCTGCGGCATGGCTGACGCATACCGCGTTTTGTCGATTCACGACAATGGAGGCTGCCTTCTCCCTCTCCCCGCTCTTCTCGCGGGGAGAGGGTTGGGGTGAGGGGCTGCCTCAGCAAATTCGATAGATGTGAGTGTGCGGAAAGCCCCCACACCCGGATCGCATCTGACGATGCGATCCGGCCTCTCCCCGCACGCGGGGAGAGGCGAAGGGAAAAATCCGCTTACCGGTGCGGGTCCGGATAGACCAGGCTGCGCCAGCCGCTGCGATCGAAGGGGGCCCACTCGCCTTCCTTCTGCGCGAGGCGATCGGCAACTGCATAGACCGCGGCCGGGTGATGGCCCATGCCGCAATGGCTGCTCTCGACCTCGATGCTCTCGGCCATGGCCGAGGACGGCTCGCGGCAGCCCTGCCAGGCGCA
>NZ_JBQTHN010000180.1:0-16868 GCF_052389815.1 Bradyrhizobium sp.
ACCTGTCAAATCCGTGTGCGTTTTCTTACTACCGTTGCACACGGTGCTGCGGGCGCAGCCGGCGCCCGGCCTTCTCCGCGCCCTCTTTTCGAAGAGGGAGCAACGAATTTGCAAGACCCGGGCGAAAACGTGTCGCGGGAATGAGAACTCATGTTTCCCGTCATTGCGAGCGAAGCGAAGCAATCCATCTCTCCCCGCGGGGACAGATGGATTGCTTCGTCGCTGTCGCTCCTCGCAATGACGGTCAGTATTCCGCTCTCGTGTCCCGGGCGCGATGCAGCGCCAAAAGCGCGTTTACGCGCGTCTTTGACGCGCTATGGCGCTGCTTCGCAGAACCGGGACCCACACTTTCTTGCCTCACGCGGATAGGCCCCGGCTCAGCAGCGCACCACGATGCAAGAGCCAAAGCGCGTCAAAGACGCGCGTGAACGCGCTTATCGCGCTGCGCTGCGTCCGGGGCACGAGACCGGGGCCGAAAAAGGACACCCCTTCTGACCCTTCTTTGCCATTGCGGCCGTTGGCCTATCTCGTCTAGAACGACCGGGCGCGGGTGGCCCGGCAACGAACCGTCAACGGTTTTGGCCGAGGATTCCGCACTCACAGGGTCTGGTAATGCTGATTCGCGGCGAAAATTGCGGGGTTTTGGGTGGGGCGGCCTCGGCCGTCCGCGTGCCCGCGATCCCGGCTGCGTCCCTGCCCACCCTGCTTATTGGCGGGCTTCTGCTTCTTATCGGCCCCTGAGGGCCGTCTGGGCGGTTTGCGCCTGGGCACTCAGGGGGTTCGCGTAAGATCGAGAAAACCCTTCAGCGCCCGGTGAGCGGCGCACGACCCAAGAGGAATTTGCAAGCATGAAACCCGTCAACAAGTCCGAAAAGGACCGCGTCATCATTTTCGACACCACGCTGCGCGACGGCGAGCAGTGCCCCGGCGCGACCATGACCTTCGAGGAGAAGCTCGAGGTCGCCGAATTGCTCGACGACATGGGCGTCGACGTGATCGAGGCCGGCTTTCCCATCACCTCGGAAGGCGATTTCCAGGCGGTCAGCGAGATCGCCCGCCGCTCCAAGAATGCCGTCATCGCCGGCCTGTCCCGTGCCAATCCCAAGGATATCGACCGCTGCGCCGAAGCCGTGAAGTTCGCCAAGCGCGGCCGCGTCCACACGGTGATCGCGACCTCGCCGCTGCACATGCGCGTCAAGCTGAACATGACGCCGGAGCAGGTGATGGAGCTCTCGATCGCTAACGTCGCCCGTGCCCGCAACCAGATCGACGACGTCGAATGGTCGGCGGAAGACGGCACCCGCAGCGAAATGGATTTCCTGTGCCGGATCGTGGAAGCGGTCATCAAGGCCGGCGCCACCACGGTGAACATCCCCGACACGGTCGGTTACACGGTGCCGGAGGAATACACCCACTTCATGAAGACGCTGATCGAGCGGGTTCCGAACTCCGACAAGGCGGTGTTTTCCGTGCATTGCCACAACGACCTCGGCATGGCCGTCGCCAACTCGCTGGCCGGCGTCGTCGGCGGCGCGCGGCAGGTCGAGTGTACCATCAACGGCATCGGTGAGCGCGCCGGCAACGCGGCGCTCGAAGAAATCGTGATGGCGATGAAGGTCCGGAACGACAAGTTTCCGTTCTGGAACAAGATCGACACCACGCAGCTGACCCGCGCCTCGAAGGTGGTGTCGGCCGCGACCTCGTTCCCGGTGCAGTACAACAAGGCGATCGTCGGCCGTAACGCCTTCGCCCATGAGAGCGGCATCCACCAGGACGGCGTGCTGAAGGACGCCTCGACCTACGAGATCATGCGCCCCGAGATGGTCGGCCTGAAGCAGTCCTCGCTGGTGCTGGGAAAGCATTCCGGCCGCCACGCCTTCGTGCACAAGTTGGAAGAGATGGGCTACAAGCTCGGCGCCAACCAGCTGGAGGACGCCTTCAACCGCATGAAGGCGCTGGCCGACCGCAAGAAGGACATCTACGACGAGGACATCGAGGCGCTGGTCGACGAGGAGATGGCGGCCTCGCACGACCGCATCAAGCTGACCTCGCTGACGGTCATCGCGGGCACCCACGGCCCGCAGCGCGCCACCATGAAGCTCGACGTCGACGGCCAGATCAGGATCGAGGAAGCCGAGGGCAACGGTCCGGTCGATGCGGTGTTCAACTGCATCAAGCGCCTGGTGCCGCACGAGGCCAAGCTCGAACTCTACCAGGTGCACGCGGTGACCGAGGGCACCGACGCGCAGGCGGAAGTCTCCGTCCGTCTCGCCCATGAGGGCCGCTCGATGACGGCGCGCGCGGCGGATCCGGATACGCTGGTGGCCTCGGCCAAGGCCTATCTCGGCGCGCTGAACAAGATCGTCATGAAGCGCCAGCGCGACATGCCGTCCTCGACGGCCGCCGCGGGCTGACGTTTGTTTTCGTCGTTCCGGGTTCGCACTTCGTGCGCCCCGGAATGACGGTATGAACAATTCACGCGGCGCTCCGGCGCCGCGTTTCGCGTTTTCAGGAGGCCGTTTCTTACGTCTGATCGCCCTTGTGCGGACTTTCGCCATAGATCGACGAATATATAAGCTATTGAAATTACATAATAAAAATACTCATTAGGACGGTCATCTGGACATCCGGCGCGATTTTCCGCACAGTCCGGCAAAGGGAGAGACGGGGGGCATGGCGCAGCCATTTGCCAGGGAAGTGGGCGGGCGCCCGCTGCGCCGACTGTTGCCGTTCGCCGCCGCGGCGTTGCTGCTGCTGGCGCTCGATCGCGGCGCGCAGAAGTGGGCCGAATACCGGGCGATCGGCGAATTGCGCAACGAGGCCGCAGCGATGGCCTCGCAGCGCGTGGCCGTCCTGCAGAGCGAACTCGACAAGCATCGCGCGTTGCCGTTCGTGCTGAGCCAGGACCCCGACGTGGTGGACGCGCTGACCTCGGAAGATCCGGAGCCGACGGCGAACCTGAACCTCAAGCTGGCGAAACTGAGCGAGGGCACGCACGCCGGCGTCATCTATCTGCTGGATCGCCGCGGCACCGCGATTGCCGCCAGCAATTACGACACCCCGACGAGCTTCACCCACAACAATTACGCGTTCCGTCACTACTACAAGCACGCCATGGAGACCGGCAGCGGCCAGGAGTTCGCGCTCGGCACCATCAGCCACAAGCCCGGATTCTATCTGTCGCGGCGGATCACCGGGCCGGACGGCCCGCTCGGAGTGATGGTCGTCAAGGTGGAATTCGATGCCATCGAGCAGCAGTGGGCTCGCTTTGCCGAACCGATCGTCGTTGCCGACGACCACGGCATCGTGCTGGTGACGAGCGAGGCGTCGTGGCGCTTCATGTCGATGGCGCCGATCCCGCCCGACCGTAAACTGGAATTGCGGAGCAGCCTGCAATTCGGCGATCACCGGCTCGAGCCGTTGCCCATCCGTGCCGGCAAGGCCGACGGTACCGTCGCATTGCGCCCGCCGCGCGCCAAATCGCCTGCTGAGTTCGTCCAGGTATCGGAAGCCGTTCCGGGCACCAACTGGACTCTCCACCTGCTGGCTCCGACCCAGGCCACCGTGCCGATCGCGACCACGGCGGCGCGCTCGCTCGCCTGGCTGGCGGGACTGATTGGAATTGGGGGCGTCGCTCTGCTGCGCGTGCGCCATCGCAGCCGCCTCGAAAAGCTCGCCCGCTCGGAGGCAACGAGGCGCGAGCTCGAAACGCGGGTCAAGGACCGCACGCTCGATCTGGAGGACGCCAATCAGCGGCTGCGCGCCGAAATGGAGCAGCGCCAACGCCACCAGGCGGTGATCGAGCAACTGCGCGACGAGCTGGTGCAGGCCAACAAGCTGACCTTGCTGGGGCAGATCGCAGCGAGCGTCGCCCACGAGATCAACCAGCCGGTGGCGACGATCCGCACCTTGGCCGAAAACGGCTGCATCCTGCTCGAGCGCGACGAGCGCACGCAGGCGAGCGACAATCTGTCGACCATCGCCGGCCTGACCGACCGCATCGGTTCGATCACGTCGGAGCTGCGCGCCTTCGCCCGCAAGTCCCCGGGCCGGATCGAGCCCGTCTCGCTGCGCGCCAGCATCGACGGCGCGCTACTGCTCGTCGGTCACCGGCTGCGTCAGCAGGACATCGGCTTCTCGCTCGAGCTCGACGCAGACATCGTCGTGGCCGCCGACCGGGTGCGGCTTGAGCAGGTCTTCGTCAACCTGTTGCAGAATGCGATCGATGCGCTCGAAGGCCGCCCCGATCCGCAGATCCGTATCGCGGCGGCGGCGACCGACGAAGCGGCCTCGGTGACCCTGTCCGACAACGGGGAGGGGCTTTCCGAAGTCGCGATGCAGTCGTTGTTCGTGCCGTTTGCCACCACCAAGGCGACCGGGCTCGGACTTGGCCTCGTCATCTCGAAGGACATTCTCACCGAGTTCGGCGGCGGGCTCGCCGCCGGCAACGCCGCCGGGGGCGGCGCCATGTTCGTCATGACCATTCCGAGGTGCCGATGACCGATGTCGCCTTCGTCGATGACGACGAAGCCCTGCGGGCGGCCAACGTGCAGTCGCTGCTGCTGGCGGGACTGAACGTCGCCCCGTTCGCTTCGGCCGCCGCCGTGCTCGAGGCGATCGACGCGGACTTCCCCGGCGTCGTCGTGACCGATGTCCGCATGCCTCGCATCGACGGGCTGGAACTGTTCCGGCGGCTCAGGCTGGTCGACCCCGAAATCCCCGTCATCCTCATCACCGGTCATGGCGACATCGCCATGGCGGTCGATGCGATGCGGGAAGGCGCCTACGACTTCCTCGCCAAGCCCTACGCCTCGGAGCGTCTGCTCGGCAGCATCCGCCATGCGCTCGACCGCCGCCGCCTCGTTCTGGAAAACCGGGCGCTGCGGCGCGCGGCCGAGGCCGCGGCCGACGACGGCATGCTGATCGGCTCTGACCGCAGCATCGAGCTCCTGCGCAACACGCTGCGGCAGATCGCGGATACCGACGTCGACGTGCTGATCGAAGGCGAGACCGGCAGCGGCAAGGACGTCGCGGCGAACGCCCTGCACAGCTGGAGCAACCGCGCCGACCGGCCGTTCGTCGCGGTGAATTGCGGCGCGCTGCCCGAGACCATGATCGAAAGCGAATTGTTCGGTCACGAGCCCGGCGCCTTCACCGGCGCGCTGAAGAAGCGGATCGGCCGGATTGAGCACGCGCAGGGCGGAACGTTGTTCCTCGACGAGATCGAGGCGATGTCGCCCGCGCTGCAGGTCAAGCTGCTTCGCGTGCTCGAGACGCGGCAGATCACCCCGCTCGGCACCAACGATGTCCGGCGGGTGAGCATCCGCATCGTGGCGGCGACCAAGGTCGATCTGCTGGCGCTGGCGAAGCAGGGCAGCTTCCGCGAGGACCTCTACTATCGCCTGCATGTGGTGAAGATCAGAATCCCGCCCTTGCGCGAGCGCCGCGCCGACATTCCGCTGCTGTTCGGCCATTTCCTGGCGCGTGCCGCGAGGCGCTTCGGCCGCGCGCAGCCTGCGATCGGCCATCGCGAGCAGCATTTCCTGCTGGAGCATTCATGGCCCGGCAACATCCGCGAGCTCGCCCATTATGCGGAGCGCGTGGCGCTCGGCCTCGATGGCGATGCCTCGCCGGGCGGCGAGTTCCTGCCGTTGCCGAAGCGGGTCGAGGCCTATGAAGGCTCGCTGATCCGCGAGGCACTGACCGCTTCTCGCGGCGACATCCAGGGTACGCTGGAAGCGCTCGGCATCCCCCGCAAGACCTTCTACGACAAGCTGCACCGCCACGGCATCGACCAGAGCAAATACAGGGAGGCGAAATCCTGAGGGGAAAGAATCCCGCTTGCGGCGACCGCGCGGAAGGCCGCATTCCACCGAACGCGCGTGTGCGGATGTTCGCACTTTCGCGACGTCGCGAAGACCGGCGACGATGGATCAACCGGAACGGAATCAATGAGATGCGCCTTGACGAAAGGCTTGGCACGTCGCTTGCTCAATGCCGAGTTCAAGAAGCGCCGGCACCTGCGACAGACCGTGCCGGACGACAAGAAAGACGCTGTCACGGAACGAGGGAGGACACGATGCTGCATTTTTGCGATGCAGCAAAAAACAATGCGCCCTGCTATCGGGCGATAGTGTTTAGATTGGATGATATGTAACGGTGCGCCCGTCGCGGTTGCGCCGCTTCACACCAATTCGTCCGGGTGCGGCCAACAAACGGCGCTCGGACGCTGGAGAAACCGGGAGGAAGTCCTAATGCGAAAGATACTGTTTGCCGCTGCATCCATCGCAGCACTCGGCCTTGTCGGACCTGCGAGCGCGCAGTCGCCGATCGTCATCAAGTTCAGCCACGTCGTCGCCACCAACACGCCTAAGGGATTGGCCTCGGAGAAGTTCAAGGAGCTCGCCGAGAAGTACACCGGCGGCAAGGTGAAGGTTGAGGTCTATCCGAACTCGCAGCTTTACAAGGACAAGGAAGAGCTGGAAGCGCTGCAGCTAGGCGCGGTGCAGATGCTGGCGCCGTCGAACTCCAAGTTCGGGCCGATCGGCGTCAAGGAGTTCGAGGTGTTCGACCTGCCTTACGTCCTCCCGGATACCAAGGCGCTGCGCAAAGTCACCGACGGTCCGCTCGGCGCCAAGCTGCTGAAGCTGCTCGATGCCAAGGGCATGACCGGCCTCGCCTATTGGGACAACGGCTTCAAGCAGATGAGCGCCAACAAGAAGCTCATCACGCCGGCCGACTACAAGGGCCTGAAGTTCCGTATCCAGTCCTCGAAGGTGCTGGAAGCCCAGTTCCGCGGGCTCGGCGTGGTGCCGCAGGTGATGGCGTTCTCGGAAGTCTACCAGGCGCTGCAGACCGGCGTCGTCGACGGGCAGGAGAACACCTGGTCGAACATCTATACCCAGAAGATGCACGAGGTTCAGAAGTACATCACCGAGACCAACCACGGCTATATCGGCTACATCGTGGTCACCAACAAGAAGTTCTGGGACGGCCTGCCGGCGGACATCCGCGCACAGTGCGAGAAGGCGATGAAGGAAGCCACTGCCTTCGGCAACGCCCAGTCGAAGAAGGAAAACGACGACGCGATGGCCGAGATCAAGAAGAGCGGCAAGAGCGAGATCATCAAGCTGACGCCCGACCAGGACGCCGCGATGCGCAAGGCGATGGAGGGCGTCTACAAGGACGTCGCCGGCCGCGTCGGCCAGCCGGTGATCGACGAGTTCCTGAAGGAGACCCGGGGCGCCACCAACTAGGGATATCATGAAGGGCTTCCGCATTTTGGAGCGGAAGCCCTTCATGTCCGGGGGGACAGCGGCTGTTGCCGCGAAGGACGATGAAGGGCCTGGCGCGGACCGGGCCCTTGGGGGGGGAAATTGATACTGCTTCGCATCCTCGACAGGCTTGAGGAGATAGTGATCGCGACGCTGATGGCGCTCGCGACCGTCATCATCTTCGTCGCCGTGTGCCACCGCTATTTGCTGGGTGTGCCCTTCCTGTTTCCGATCCTGTTCCCGATCAACCTGTCCTGGGCGCAGGAGCTTTGCATCTACATGTTCATCTGGGTGGCGAAGTTCGGCGCCGCATACGGCGTGCGCACCGGCATTCACGTCGGCGTCGATGTCGTGGTCAATCAGCTGAAATCGCCGTGGCGCAACTATGTCGTGCTATTCGGGCTGTTCTGCGGCGCTTTCTTCACCGCCGTGATCGGCACCATGGGCGCGAAGTTCGTGTACGGGCTCTATTATACCGACCAGGTGTCGCCCGATCTCGAGATTCCGAGCTGGCTCGTCTATCTCTGCATACCGCTCGGCTCCTATCTGATGTGCTTCCGCTTCCTGCAGGTCGCCTGGAACTACGTCTTCACCGGCGAGCTGCCGCATCACGATCACGCCCAGGTCGAGGGCGTTGACGTCGAGGAGCCAGGGATTGGCGCTGCGGAGGTGACGCGATGACCTCCTTCATCATCTTCGGGCTGCTGATCGCCCTGATGCTCACGGGCATGCCGATCTCGATCGCGCTCGGCCTCACCGTGCTCACCTTCATCTACACGATGACGCAGGTGCCGACCGAGTCGGTGGCGCTGAAGCTTTTCACCGGCATCGACCATTTCGAGATCATGGCGATCCCGTTCTTCATCCTGGCCGGCAACTTCCTCACCCATGGCGGCGTCGCCAGACGCATGATCGATTTTGCGAGGTCGATGGTCGGGCACTGGTATGGCGGCATGGGGCTCGCCGCCGTGATGGCCTGCGCGCTGTTTGCCGCGGTCTCCGGCTCCTCGCCGGCGACCGTGATCGCGATCGGCGCGATCATGCTGCCGGCGATGGTGAAGCAGGGATACCCCAAGCGCTTCGGTGCCGGCGTCATCGCGACGTCTGGCGCGCTCGGCATCCTGATCCCGCCCTCGATCGTCATGGTGATCTATTGCGTGGCGACCGGCGGCAGCGTCGCGCTCGATCCGGCCGGCCAGCGCGTATCGTCGGCCTCCGTCGGCCAGATGTTCATCGCCGGCGTGATCCCCGGCCTGATGCTGGCGACGCTGCTCGGCTTGACCACCTTCTATCGCGCCTGGCGCAATGACTATCCGCGGCTGCCGAAGGCTGGCTGGGGCGAGCGCATCGCCGCGTTCCGCAAATGCGTGTGGGGACTGCTGCTGATCGCCATCGTGCTCGGCGGCATCTATGCCGGCATCTTCACGCCGACCGAGGCTGCCGCGATCAGCGCGGTCTATGCCTTCGTGATCGCCGTGTTCGTCTACCGCGACATGACGCTGAGGGACGTGCCGCGAGTGCTGCTCGGCTCGGCGAATATGAGCGCGATGATCCTCTACATCATCACCAATGCGGTGCTGTTCTCCTTCCTGATGGCGAACGAGAACATTCCGCAGGCGATCGCAACCTGGATCTCCTCGGTCGGCGTCGACTGGATCATCTTCCTCTTGGTCGTCAACGTGCTGTTGCTGCTCGCCGGCAACTTCATGGAGCCGTCCTCGATCGTGCTGATCATGGGGCCGATTCTCTTCCCCGTCGCGGTGAAGCTCGGCATCCATCCGGTGCATCTCGGCATCCTGATGGTGGTCAACATGGAGGTCGGCATGTGCCACCCGCCGGTCGGGCTCAACCTCTATGTCGCCTCGGGGATCGCCAAGATGGGCATCACCGAGCTCACCATCGCGGTGTGGCCGTGGCTTTTGACCATGCTGGTCTTCCTTGGCATCGTCACCTACGTGCCGGAGATTTCGCTGTGGCTGCCGCGCGTGCTCGGCATGCTGTAGCGGTTTGCGTCAGGGGCGGGCGATTGCGACTTGGTCGCAATCGCAGATTACATCTTGGTAAGAGAGGGCGTTCTGTCCAATCGTTAAGTTGAACAGCGGCGATCGCGTGCACATTCTCGGCGAACCTTTTTGCATGGAGGTTCGCATGAGGAAATTCTGGATCGCCGGCGTCGCCGCGCTCGCCATCGCCGGCTCGACGGCAGTTTACGCCCACCAGCATCGCGGGCACTGGGGCCATATGCGGATGGCGCCGGAGGATCGCGCCGCCTTCGTCGATGCGCGCATCGCCGCGGTGCATGCCGGGCTGAAGCTGAACGCGGACCAGGAAAAGCTGTGGTCGCCGGTCGAGGCGGCGGTGCGCGAGTTCGCCAAGCTGCGCATCGATCGCGCCAACGCGCGGATGAATGCGCCGGCCGACAGCGCCGGGCCGGATCCGGTGACCCGCCTGCGCGAGCGCGCCGACAACATGGCGGCATCCGCCGCCGCGATGAAGAAGATCGCCGATGCGGCCGACCCGCTCTACAAGACCCTCGACGAAGGCCAGAAGCGCCGTCTTTCCATCCTGACCCGCATGGACGGCCGTCACGGCGGCTGGCGCCACCACATGATGGACCGCGGTTCCGACCGCGACGACGGGCCCCGGTTCCGCCATTTCGAGCACCACCGGTACGACCGCGACGGCGGGCCGGGCAGGGGCGGCCCCGAGCGGCTCTGACCGTTCGGCCGCTAATTCCCGATATTGTGCGAAGCCGCTGGAATCCAGCGGCTTTTCGCCGTTCCGGGCGTTCCTCAAAGATCGGGAAAACTCGTGCGCCATTGCTGGACAATGGGGGGTCGCTTTGCTAAACGACGCCGTCTCGCGAAGGCTTTTTCCGGACCGGTTCCGGGCGCATAGCTCAGTTGGTAGAGCAGCTGACTCTTAATCAGCGGGTCCCAGGTTCGAGCCCTGGTGCGCCCACCAATCAACGCCTTAGCGAGAGAAACCGTTTGAGCAGCTGATTTTCGTTGGGGGGTCGAGGCGCTCCCCACTGCCACGGGCCACTATTTCCCACGCCGCGCTACGATTTTCAGCAATGTCATGCGACGGCGCGCCGCGCACTCGCCCAGCGCTTCCATTTCGAGCGAACGGTATCGACCATGGCGCGCGCGGTTGAGTTTCCTAGACAATCGGTCTAATAATTTGCCATGAGAGCGGTTTCCTCATCGACCCAACCTCGTCGCCGTGGCCGTCCGCCCAAGGACCAGACGCGGCCGAACGCGCCGCGCGCGCGGCTCTTGCGCACTGGCGTCGCCATCCTGACCGAGAAGGGCTTCAGTGCCGTCGGGGTTGAGGAGATGCTGGAAGCAGCAGGGGTGCCAAAAGGGTCATTTTACCACTACTTCGACAGCAAGGAGACCTTCGGTCTCGAACTGATCGACGCCTATGCCGCCTATTTTGCCGGCAAATTGGACCGATGGTTCGACAACACGGATCGTGCTCCGCTCGACCGTCTTCGCGATTTCATGGCAGACGCCCGGTCGGGGATGGTGCGCTACGGCTACCGGCGCGGTTGCCTCGTTGGGAATCTCGGTCAGGAGATGGGCGTCCTGCCCGAGCCGTTCAGAAAGCGCCTCGCCGCCGTCTTCCGGGACTGGGAGGCGCGAACGTCCCGTTGCCTGCGCGCGGCGCAAGAGGCGGGCGAGATTGCCGGAAGCATCGACTGCGAAGGCCTCGCTCAGTTCTTCTGGACCGGCTGGGAGGGCGCGGTGCTGCGCGCGAAACTCGAACGACGCCCCGACGCGCTCGACGTCTTCGCCGAAGGCTTCCTTGCGATGGTCCGGGCAAGGAGTGAGGGGCGATGACGGGGCGTACGAATTTCAGAGTCGTCCCGATCGAATGCGATGGCAGCCGACTGTCCGCAGGATCGACCGAGCTTTCCCGCTGTCGCGCCCCTTCATCCTGCGCGGCGCCACGCTGGTGGGCTGCGACAGCGTCATGATCGTGCCAACTTCCAACGAGTAGTAACCCGGGATCCAAAATCATGACCCAAGCACCTGCAGTCAGTCGCTTCCCTGTCCCCGATCTCGCGGACATGCCCGACGACATCCGCAGCCGCATCCTGGCCGTCCAGGAGAAGTCGGGCTTCATTCCGAATGTCTTTCTCGTGCTCGCGCACCGGCCGGACGAGTTTCGCGCGTTCTTTGCCTATCACGACGCGCTGATGGACAAGCCCGGCAACCTGACCAAAGCCGAGCGCGAGATGATCGTGGTTGCGACCAGCAATCTCAACCAGTGTCAGTATTGCGTGGTCGCGCATGGCGCTATCCTGCGGATACGGGCCAAGGACCCGCTCATCGCCGATCAGGTCGCCATCAACTACCGCAAGGCCGACATCACCGATCGCCAGAAGGCGATGCTGGACTTCGCTGTTCGGGTCTCGACCGAGGCCCAGAAGGTGTCCGAGGCCGACTTTGCCACGCTGAGGTCGCACGGATTCACCGAGGAGGACATCTGGGACATCGCCGCGATCTCGGCCTTCTTCGGCCTGTCGAACCGGCTTGCCAACGTGACAAGCATGCGTCCGAACGCCGAGTTCTACTCGATGGGTCGCGGCTGAGACCTGACGAGAAAGTCCGGCGACATCGTGTGACAGACCGGCACGACCGCAAGCCTGTTTCGGTTGGCGGAATCGATCGGGCGTTGTCAACGCGCCGCGCGCGGGATATCACCCGGCCCGCTGCTGCGCGGCATTTGCGCAGGACAGACGGACGGGCAGGGTATTGCTGGAGAAGGCGATGACGGTGATCTCGACCATCGAGCAGCTGGAGGCGATCTACGGTTCTCCCAACGACGCCTCAACGGTGAAGGTCGCGGACCGCGTCACGCCGCCGTACCGCGTCCTGATCGAGAAATCGCCGTTCGTGGCGCTGGCGACCTGCGGCCCGGAGGGGCTCGACTGCTCGCCGTGCGGCGGCCTCGCCGGCTTCGTTCGCATCCATGACGACAACACGCTGATGATGCCGGACCGCCGCGGCAACAACCGCGTCGATTCCCTGCGCAACATCGTGCGCGATCCCCGCGTCGCGCTGCTGTTCCTGATCCCCGGCGCCGGCACCACGCTGCGCATCAACGGCCACGCGCATCTTTCCACCGACGCGGCGCTGCTGGCGTCCTTCGCCATGGAAGGCAAGGCGCCGCGCAGCGTGATCGTGATGACGATCGAGCAGCTCTACTTCCAGTGCGCCCGCGCCATCGTGCGCTCCGACCTCTGGAATCCCGACAAGCGCGTCGACCCCCGGACGCTGCCGACGCCCGGCGTGATCCTCGCCAGCATGAGCGACAACAGGGTCGGCGGCGAGAAATACGATCGCGAATGGCCGGAGCGGGCGCGGAAGACGCTGTGGTGACAGCCTCTCGCCGTCATTGCGAGCGAAGCGAAGCAATCCATCTATCCTCCCGGGGATAGGTGGATTACTTCGGTCGCTTCGCTCCTCGCATTGACGATCGAGCCCAGCGGCCTCGGCGCACATCGTGCTAGGCCAGCGTCCCCAGAATCGACTCGGACGTATCGCGGATGTGCCGCTCCAGCAGCGCGGTGGCCTTCTGTACGTCGCGCGCCACCGCCGCCTCCATGATGGCGCGATGCTCGGGGCCTTTGCGGGTCGGGCTCTTCTCCCGGTTCATCTTCGACAGGAAGCGGTAGCGCTCGAGCTGGTAGAACATCAGCGAGCGCAGCCGCAGCAGCCAGCGGTCGTCGCAGGCGGCGACCAGGGCCTCATGGAAGCGGCGGTGGCGCTCGACCCATTCGCCGTGACGCCGCATCCGCTCGGCCCAGGATAGATCCTCGATGATGCTAAGGCTGTGAAAGGAGGCGACGAGCGCCGTTTCCCATTCGTCGTCGCCGGTGGCGATCGCCTGCGACAGCGCGCGCTTCTCGAAACTGACATAATGCTCGGTGACCTCGGCAAGGTCCCGCCGCGACACCGGCGCCACGCGAAATCCCTTGCCGGCCTCCAGCGTCACGAAGCCTTCCGACACCAGCTGCGACAGCGCCTCGCGCAGGGTGCCGATGCCGAGCCCGTAGCGCTCGGTCAGGTCGGAGAACTTGAGCTTGGTTTCCGGCGCGAAGGTATGCTTGACAATGTCGGCGCGCAGCCGCGCCAGGAGGTCCTGGCCGCTCGACAGCGATGCATCGTCGTCGCTGGCTTGCGCGTTCCGCGGCGATTTCTTCAGCTGGATATTCAGGACCCGCTCCCAGGCAAGTACGGCGCGCCGGCGCTTCTAGCGTTTCCGATTCGCTCTTTCAACTGAACCGAAATGTTCGCGGAGGCCCGGCGGCCGACCACCGCGCCTCGCTATCATTGTCGAATATTATAAAAGTTTCGAAACTTATTGCAACCGTTGAAAATCGATGCTAGCCCTCGAAAGAGCAAAGTCGGGAAACATCGGCAACGCTGGGAGGCCCAATTGACCTATCTCGTGAATTCGCTCGGGCATGTTCAGGTCAACGTCGCCGACGTCGACGCGGTGACGCGCGAGGCGACCGGCATTCTCGGCCTGCATGTGACGCGCAACGACGCCAGGCAAGCTTGGCTCGCCTCCAACGGCCGCAGCGCCGAGCTGGTGCTGCATCGCGCCGACAGCAATTCCGTCCGCTCCGTCGGCTTCGAGGCGGTCTCAGTCAAGGCGGTGGAGGAGGCGGCCGCCCGTGTGCCGCAGGCGGGATGCAAGGTGCTGTCGGAGAAGCCGTCGCTCGATTGCTGTGTGGCCGGCGTGGTGTTTGCCACACCCCAGGGCCACACGTTCGAGGTCCACACGCCGATCCCCGATCGCATCTACGACCGCCGCCACTTCGGCGCCGGGATCAATCCGCTCCGCATGGACCACGTCAACATCACTTCACCCGAGCCTGCGGAAACGCAGCGCCACGTCGAGCAGATCATGGGGCTGAAGCTGTCGGAGAAGCTGGTCGACGACGGTCTGATCTGGATGCGCGGCGCCAACCGGCAGCATCACATCATGGGCATCGTGCGGGGCGCCACCGGCCTGCATCATTATTCCTTCGAGCTGGAGGACTTCGGCGAGTATTGCCGGCTCGGCGATCTGCTCGACCAGTACGACAAGCAGATGGCCTGGGGACCCGGGCGGCACCGGCCCGGCGACAACGTCTACGCCTATTACGTTGACGCGGCCGGCGTGATGGTCGAGTGCTCGAGCGGCATGGCGCTGATCGCCGACGACGACAATTATCAGCCGAACGTCATCACCCAGATCAAGCGGCCGGACAATGTGCGCGCCCTCAATGTCTGGGGCACGCCGGCGCCGCAGCCCTGGCTGGCGCATCATTTCCCTTACGCGCCGGTTTCGAAGGCCTGATCGCGTAGAGCTCGCAACACGCGCAACGCCATCGACGGAGCGGAAGATGCAGGAAAAGCTGTCGTTCACCTCGGACGGACTGAAACTGTCCGGCGTGCTGCACGTGCCCGAGGGGCGGCGTCCCGGCGAGCGGCTGCCGTGCTTCATCGTGCTGCACGGCTTCGTCGGCACCAAGGACGAATCCCATGCCGAGCTGCAGGCCCGCATGCTGGAGGAGTTCGGCTACTGCGCCTTCCGCATCGACCTGCGCGGCTGCGGCGAGAGCGAGGGCGCGCGCGGGCAGGTGCGCTGTTTCGACCAGGTCGCCGATACCAAGAACGCCTTCAGCTTCATCGCCGATCGCGAGGAGGTCGATCCCGCGCGGATCGGCGTCATCGGACACAGCTTTGGCGCGGCGGTTGCGGTTTATACCGCCGGGATCGACGAGCGCTTCGCCTGCGTGATCTCCTCCTGCGGCTGGGGCGACGGCGAACGCAAGTTCCGCGGCCAGCATCCGACTCCGGAGGCCTGGGCGAAGTTCACCGGCATCCTGGAGCAGGGTCGCAAGCACAAGGCGGCGACCGGCGAGAGCATGTGGGTGTCGCGCTTCGACGTCGTTCCGATTCCGGAAAGCCTGCGCAACAACCTGTCGCCGAAGGCGCTGATGGAGGTGCCGGTCGAAACCGCGATCAGCATGTACAATTTCCGCGCCGAGGATGTCGTCGCCAACATCGCGCCGCGTCCGCTGCTGCTGTTCCACACCGCGGGTGACGTCATCACGCCGACCGAGCAGTCGATCCGGCTCTACGAGAAGGCCGGCCAGCCCGCCGAACTGATGATCGTCAACGGCACCTCGCATTTCCCGCTGTCGGAAAAGGATGCGCCGCGCACCCGCGTGCTGATCCGCTCCTGGCTCGACCGGTTCTTCCCGACCCCGCTGCGGGGGCGCGGATGACGAGCCTGGCGGCAAACATCCTGTTCCGTCCAGAAGATCTGCAGCGCTACGCCGTCGCGCTGCTGGCGGGCGGCGGGTTCGGCCGCCAGCAGGCGGAGCAGACCGCCGAGGTCCTGGTGTGGGCGAATGCGCGCGGCGTGGATTCGCACGGCGTGCTGCGCATTCCCCGTTATGTCGAGATGGTGGAGGCCGGAACGATCGTGCCCGGCGCTGAACCTGCGGTCGTCGAACGCAAGGGCGCGATCTCTGTGCTTGAAGCCGCGCGCGCGCCCGGCGCGTCAGCCATGATCGCTGCGATGCAGGAAGCCGTCGACCAGGCCTCGAAGTTCGGCGTAGGCTGGTGCTCCGCGCGCAACATCACCCATGCCGGCGCGATCGGCTACTACGCGCTGCAGGCCGCGCAAGAGGGTTTCGTCGGCATCGTGATGACCGCCTCGGGACCGCTGATGGCCTATCAGGGATCGCGCGGCTCGGCGGTCTCGACAAATCCGCTTGCGATTGCCGTGCCCACGACCGGCGAGCCGATCGTGCTCGACATGTCTACCGCCAATGTGGCGCTCGGCAAGGTGATGGCCGCTAGGGACGCCGGAAGATCCGTTCCGCCGGACTGGGGCGTCGACGAAGCGGGGCAGCCGACGACCGATCCGAAGCAAGTCGCGACGTTGACGCCGCTGGGTGGCCCCAAGGGCTCCGGTCTGTCGCTGATGATCGAGATTCTCGTGAGCGTCCTCGTCAACAACGCCGTGATCGCGCCTGCGCTTTCCGGTGAGGCCACTGGCCGGATGAATGGCCTTGCGATCGCCGTGCAGATCGAGGCTTTCGGCGGCTCTGATCGCTTCTCGCAGGACGTCGCGCATCTCGCGCTTGCGCTGAAAGCGGTCCCGCTTGCGGCCGGCACGTCATCGATCCTGATGCCGGGCGAGCGCGGTTTTGCCGAGGCTGCCGCGCGCCGGGCGAGCGGCATCCCGCTCGCATCGGGTACGGTCTCGCGTCTGGCGAAACTTGCAGAAAGATTCGGCGTCGGCCCGCCGTCGCCGGTGAAATAAAGGTCGAAACGACCGCACGAACAAAAAGCAATGCCAAGGGAGGAATGACGATGAGGTTTACCGCAGGCCTGCTGTTTCTTTCCGCGCTGACGCTTAGCCCAGGCATGGCCGCCGCCGAGGACGCCTGGCCCACGCGGCCGGTGTCGCTGGTGCACGGCTTTGCCGCGGGCGGCAATGCCGACGTGATGTCGCGCATCATGGCCGACCAGATATCGAAAGATCTTGGTCAGCCGGTCGTGGTCGAGCCGAAGCCCG
>NZ_JBQTHN010000181.1:0-30628 GCF_052389815.1 Bradyrhizobium sp.
GAGCCGGCATCGCCTCGCTGCCGCGCGGACAAAAGCAGGCGGCGACCGCGCTTGGCCTCACCACGGTGCAGACCTATCGCTACGTGCTGCTGCCGATGGCGTTCCGCATCATCCTGCCGCCGCTGACGTCGGAGTTCCTCAACACCATCAAGAACACGGCGGTGGCGATCACCATCGGCCTGATCGAGCTGACCGGACAGGCGCGCTCGATGCAGGAATTCTCGTTCCAGGTGTTCGAGGCCTTCACGGCGGCAACCGTGATATATCTCCTGGTCAACTTCATCGTCGTCACCTTCATGCGCCTCCTCGAGCGTCGGGTCGCGATCCCCGGCTACATCACGGGGAAATAGCGCGATGCTCGGCAGCTTCGATTTCGACGTTATCCGCCGCTCGCTCCCGTATTTGTTCTACGAGGGCATGACCTTCACGCTGACGCTCACCGCGCTCTCCGCGCTCGGCGGCCTCGTCTTCGGCACGCTGATCGCGCTGATGCGGCTCTCCGGCTACAAGCTGCTCGGCCGTATCGCCGGGCTCTATGTCGACTTCATGCGCTCGCTGCCGCTGGTGCTGGTGATCTTCTGGTTCTACTTCCTGGTGCCCTATATCGGGCAATGGCTGACCGGCGCCTCGCGCCCGATCAAGGTCGGCGCGTTCTCATCATCGCTGATCACCTTCATCATGTTCGAGGCGGCCTACTTCTCCGAGATCATGCGTGCCGGTATCCAGTCGATCTCGCGCGGGCAGCCGGCCGCGGCCAGCGCGCTCGGCATGACCTACAGCCAGTCCATGCGCTATGTCGTGCTGCCGCAGGCGTTCCGCAACATGCTGCCGGTGCTGCTGACCCAGACCATCGTGTTGTTCCAGGACACCTCGCTTGTCTACGTGCTCTCGATCACCGATTTCCTCGGCGCCGCCAGCAAGGTCGCGCAGCGCGACGGACGTCTGGTCGAGATGTACCTGTTCGCGGCCGTCGTCTATTTCACCATTTCCTGTGTCGCCTCCTGGGGCGTCCGGCGCCTGCAGGCGCGCATCAGCATTGTCCGCTAGCGAGGGCGCATGATCGAACTCCGCAACGTCAACAAATGGTACGGGCCGACCTTCCAGGCGCTGAAGGATTGCACCACCAGCGTCGCCAAGGGCGAGGTCGTCGTGGTGTGCGGTCCCTCCGGCTCCGGCAAGTCCACGCTGATCAAATGCGTCAACGCGCTGGAGCCCATTCAGGGCGGCGAGATCATCCTCGATGGCATCAAGGTCAACGATCCCAGGACCGACCTTCCTAAGCTACGCTCGCGCGTCGGCATGGTGTTCCAGCATTTCGAGCTGTTTCCGCACTTGAGGATCAAAGAGAACCTGTGCCTGGCACAGGAGAAAGTGCTGGGCCGGCCGCATGACGAGGCGCTTGCCAAGGGCATGAAGCTATTGGAGCGGGTCGGTCTGACGGAGCACGCCAACAAATATCCGGCCGAGCTCTCCGGCGGCCAGCAGCAGCGCGTCGCCATTGCGCGGGCGCTCGCCATGGATCCGATCGCGATGCTGTTCGACGAGCCGACCTCGGCGCTCGATCCCGAGATGATCAGCGAGGTTTTGGACGTGATGGTCGATCTTGCCCGCGAGGGTATGACCATGATGGTGGTGACCCACGAGATGGGCTTTGCCAGCAAGGTCGCTCACCGCGTCATCTTCATGGACCGCGGCGAGATCGTCGAGGATGCGAAGAAGGAGGATTTTTTCGGCAAACCGCGCAGCGACAGGGCGCAGAAATTTTTGTCGAAGATCTTGCAGCACTAGCCCCATTGTCATTCCGGGGCGCGCCTCTTGGCGCGAGCCCGGAATCCATACTCCCGATGGTGGTTATGGATTCCGGGCTCTCGCTTCGCGAGCCCCGGAATGACGAGGGGAGAGTCGAGTGAACCAGCCCCCACTTCCCTTTACAGGAGACACCATTTGGAACCGATCGCTTACGTCAATGGCGCCTTCGTGCCGCTCTCGGAGGCCAAGGTCTCGATCCTCGACCGCGGCTTCCTGTTTGCCGATGGCATCTACGAGGTCGCCGCCGTGCTCGACGGCAAGCTGATCGACAATGCCTCGCACTTGGCGCGGCTGCAGCGCTCGGTCGGCGAGATCACGCTGGCACTGCCGGAGAGCCTGGAGCGCATCCAGGAAATCCAGAAGGAGCTGGTCAAGCGCAACAGCGTCGCCAACGGCCTGGTCTATCTGGAGGTGACGCGCGGCGCCGATAGCGGTCGCGACTTCGTCTTCCCGAAGAACGACGTGAAGCCGACGCTGGTCATGTTCACCTCGGAGAAGGACATCGTGAACGCGCCGTCGGCCAGGACCGGCATCAGTGTGATCACCGTGCCCGACATCCGCTGGGCGCGGCGCGACATCAAGAGCGTGGCGCTGCTGGCGCAGGTGCTGGCCAAGCAGGCTGCCGCCGAGGCCAAGGCCGGCGAGGCCTGGATGATCGAGGACGGCAAGGTGACCGAGGGCGGCTCCTCCTCCTGCTTCATCCTCACCCAGGACGACGTGATCGTGACCCGCCAGAACGGCAACGAGATCTTGCCGGGTTGCACCCGCAAGGCGGTGGTGAAACTCGCCGAAGAGCGTCAGCTGCGCATCGAGGAGCGCGCCTTCTCGGTGGAGGAGGCGCTGGCTGCCAAGGAAGCCTTCATCACCAGCGCCAGCCTGTTCGTGCAGGCAGTGGTCTCGATCGATGGCAAGAAGGTCGGCGACGGAAAGCCCGGTCTCATGACGAACCGGCTGCGCGAGATCTACGTCGATTTCGCCAGGGCGACGGCGGTCTAGGGAGGCCATGGCCGCAAGCCCTTGTCGCACGGCTCTCTTGCTCGCGGCCAGCAAGCGCTGCCGGCGGTTCCCAGCCCCGCGGTTCTGCGATAGGATCGCAACCCGCCATGTACGTCACATCAGCCGAAAGCCGGGTGCTGTCGCGGGTCTTCGGGCTTTTGTCCGAAGACCTCAGCGAGCATGACGTGCGCGAAGCGGTCGGGCACGATTTGCTCGAGCTGTTGCAGGCGGACTACTACGCCTCCTTTGTCTGGCAGGATAAGCCGGGCCGTTTCGACAAGGCCGTCTTCCTCAACATGGACCCGAAGAACCTTGCGGCCTATGACTCCTACTTCCAGTATCACGACCCCATCACTTTCAAGCTGCAGGCACGGCGGGAGGCGACGCTCGTCACGCAGGTGATGCCGCAGCGCGACCTGATGCGCACCGAGTTCTTCGGCGATTTCCTCGCCTGCGACGGCCTGCATTGGGGCGTCAACGCCTACAGCTATGTCGGCGACCGCAACATCGGCGATATCAGAATCTGGCGCAGCCGCAGGCGCGACAATTTCGACGGCCATACGCTGGAGCTGCTGCGGTTGATCGAACCCGCCTTCACCGGCGCGCTGGCGCGTGCCGATGGCATTACGACCGGCGGCGCAGCGCGTGGTCAATCGGCCGAGCTGACGCTTTCGGTGCGAGAACTCGAGATCGCCCGCATGGTTGCGGACGATCTCAGCGACAAGGAGATCGCTTGGCGCCTGGGCATCGAAATCTCGACGGTGCGCACTCATCTCAAGCGGATATTCGCCAAGCTCGGCGTCCACCGCCGTAGCGGTGTCGCCAGCCTCTTGGCGAGGCGGCGTTAGCGACCCGCCGGCGCCGGCAGCCGTCCGAATACCTTTTCCATCGCCATGCCGATCGCAAGCAGCCGCCGGTCGCTTCCCGCGGGACCGTCGAGCTCGATGCCGACGGGCAATTTGCTTGACGCGCCGAGCGCGATTGGAATCTGCAAGCCGGGCACGCCGGCGTTGGAGCCGGGATCGGTGTTCTGGATGAACAGCAGGAAATTCTCCAGGCTGGAGGAATCCGGCTGGGCGGCGATGGCGACTTTCGGCACCGTCGGGAATACGATGGCATCGAGCTTGTTCTTGGCGAACGTTTCCTTGTAGAGCGACCGCAGCGCGGGACGCGCCGTCTTCATGGCCTCGTCATAGGCGGGCTTGGCGTCGACCACCGTGTTGTTCGGACCCGGCAGTTTGCGCGGGATCACGAGGCCATCATAGGTGCCCTTCACGTCGGGACTCGCGATGTCCTTGGCAAGTGCATCGATGCTGACACCGGCGCCGCTCTTCTTCAGATACGCGACCATGTCGTCATAGGCCTCGTAGAGCGCAAGCGGGAAGCCGACCTTGCCGTTGAGCTCGCCGAGCTTCGGCATCTCGACGTCGACGATGGTGATGCCGGCGGACTTCAGCTTGTCGAGGCCGGTGCGGAACGCAGCCTCGGTGTCGCTGTCGAGATTGGCGAGCATGTCCTTGACGACGCCGAGGCGGACGTCCTTGAGGTTCGCGGGCGTAGCCGCGCCGCCGCCCGCGATGACGCGATCGAGGATGGCGACGTCGGCGACGGTGGCGGCCATCGGGCCAGCGGTATCGCGGGTGTGCGAAATCGGAGCAATGCCGCCTTGCGGATAGCGCCCGACGGTCGGACGCAGCGAGGCGCAGCCGTTCAGCGCGCAGGGGACTCGCACCGATCCGCCCGTATCGGTGCCGAGACCCGCGGTGACGATGCGTGCTCCGATGGCCGCGCCTGTGCCTGACGATGAGCCGCCTGCGATCCTGGTGGCGTCGTAGGCGTTGCGGACGCCGGGCTCGGGCCCGGTCTTGAAGCCGCCGTTGTAGCCGGAGATGCCGAAGGCAAGTTCGTGCATGTTGGTCTTGCCGATGATGATGGCGCCGGCCGCGCGCAGCTTTGCGGCCACGGGCGCGTCCTTCTTCGGTATGAAGCCCTTGAGAGCAGGGGTGCCCGCGGTGCTCGGCAAGCCCGCCACCTCGATGTTGTCCTTGATGACGATGGGGACTCCGCCGAGCGGCTTGCAAGCACCCTTCTTGCGGCTCGCGTCGAATGCAGCCGCCGCCTTCATGGCGCCGGCTTCGTCCAGCGTGATGAAGACGTTGAGCTTCGCGCTCGCCTTGGCGCGTGCGATCGCCGCCGATGTCAGCTCGGTGCTCGTGATCTTGCCGGCGCAGATGTCGGCTGCGGCCCGCGCGGCGGTCAGTCGATCCAGATCGGGCGCGGGCTGCGCAAAGGATGAAGACGGACCGGACGAGACGATGAGACTTGCCACGGCGGTGCCAAGCAGGAACCTGCGGTAACCCATGATGCCCTCCATAGGTTCTTGGTGAGTTTTCCGCTGCCAAGTCTAGCCGTCGCTGGTTCCGGCGCTTGTCCCCATTTCCGGGGACGAACGAGGACTAGCGTCCATCCCGGACGAAGCGATTGCGCAAGGTGCCGATCCCGGTGATATCGATTTCGACAACGTCGCCGTGCTTGAGGTCGGGCGAGGCGCCGTCGGTGCCCATCCAGATCACGTCGCCCGGCCACAACGTGAAGTATTTCGTCAGCTCGACCAGAAAGGGCACGATGCCGAAGATCATGTCGTTGGTGCGGAAACGGCCGGTTTCCTTGCCGTTGACGCGGATCACGGTCTGCATGCTGTCGAGATCGACGTCGGTCTCGATCCAGGGTCCCATCGGCTTGAAGGTGTCGGCATTCTTGGAGCGCCACAGCCCGCGGTCGGCCTTCTGCCAGCTGCGCTCGGAGACGTCATTGCCGATGGTGTAGCCTAATACGCAATCCATCGCGTTCGCTACGGTGAGGTGCTTTGCCCTCTTCCCGATCACGACCACGAGCTCGCCCTCGTAATGGATCTTGTCGGTCGCAAAGGAGGGGATCACCACATCCTCGTCATGGGCGATCAGCGCATTCTGCGCGCGGTAACCGATCTCGGGCCGGTCGGGCACGTTGGGAACGGTGCCGGCCTTGTCGGCGGCTTCCTTCAGGTGCTTCAGATAGTTCAGACCGACGCAATAGAAGGTGCGCGGGATCAGCGGCAGCTCGATCTTGACGTCCTTCAGCGCGTGCGACTGCGCCGTCTTCCGCCACTCGCCGAAGGGATCGCCGCTCACGGCCATCACCGTGCCGCCCTCGACGATGCCCCAGGAGGTCTTGCCCACGGCGGTGAATCTTAGCCAGCGCATGCCTGTCTTCCCTATTCCGCCGCGGCGAGGGGCTTCGTCTTCCAGGCTCCCGCCGCCGGGCGCTTCAGCCCCAAATTCTCGCGCAGGGTCTTGCCGGCATAATCCCTGTGGAACAGCCCGCGGCGCTGCAGCTCCGGCACCACGTGCTGGACGAAATCGGCATAGGAGCCGGGCACGATGGTTGCCGCGATGACAAATCCGTCGCAGCCGCGCTCGACGAACATTTCTTCCAGCATGTCGGCGATCTCTTTCGGCCCGCCGACGATCGCATCGTGCACCTGACCCCGGCCGGAGAAAGTGACGAAGTCGCGCGCACTCGGATTGCTCTTGCCCGAGGCCTTCAGCACGCCGTCGCGGATGCCCAGAATGCCCTGCATGCTCTTCAGCTCTTCGGTAGTCAGCGGCTCGTCGAGACCCTTGGAGGCGAAGTCGTAGTTCAGCGCTTCCGCCAGCAGCGACAGCGCATCGATCTGCAGCGGCAGCTTGTCGATCAGCGCCATCTTGTCTTCGGCCTCGGCCCTGGTAGCGGCGCAGACCGGCGTCGTCAGGTTGCACAGGAATATCTGGTCGGGATCGCGCCCGGCCTTGGCGGCCGCGTTCTTCGCCGCCGCATAGCCTTCCCTGGCGCCGGCAAGGTTGCGCGCGGCGGTGAAGATCACCTCGCCCCATCGTCCGGCAAAGCGCTGGCCGCGGCCGGAAGCGCCGGCCTGGATGACGACGGGATGGCCCTGCGGCGAGCGCGGAACGGTGAACGGCCCGCGCGACTTGAGGAACTGTCCCTTGTGGTCGAGCCGCTTCACCTTCGAGGGGTCGGCGAAACGGCCGCTCTTCTTGTCCATCACGATCGCGCCGTCCTCCCAGGCGTCCCAATGGCCGAGTACCACCTCCATGAACTCGTCGGCACGGTCGTAGCGGTAGTCATGCTCGAGATGGGAATCCCTGCCCATGTTGAGCGCCTCGCCGTCGTTGAGCGAGGTGACGACGTTCCATGCGGCGCGCCCGCCGGTCATGAGATCGAGGGTCTGGAAGCGCCGGGCGACGTCGAACGGCTCGAAATAGGTGGTCGAGGCGGTCGCGCCGAGCCCGAGCTTTTCGGTCGCCATGCCCATGCAGGTCAGCACCACCAGCGGGTCCATCTTCACGCAGCGGATGCCGTACTCCACGGTGTGAGAATGGTCGTTGCCGTAGCGGTCGGGCATGGCCAGGCGATCGTCGAAGAAGGCCATGTGGAATTTGCCGGCTTCGAGGATGCGGCCGATCTCCTGGTAATAGTCCGCCGACATCGAATCGTCGCGCGATTGCGGATGCCGCCATGAGCTCGGCAGGTTGGTGCAGTTCTGCGCCTGCAGGAAGCCAACCAGCGCCATTTGCCGCGTCATGCCGCTCTCCCTCTCAGGCCAGTCCCAGTTCGCCGGCGATCTTGTATTCGGTCGCGAGCGCGCGCAGTTTTTCCCATGTCGCGTCCTCGATCTCGATGCCGTCCTTGCTGCGTTGTTGCTCGCGCAGATACTCGACCTCGCCGGGATAGAACACGCCGCTTGAGCCTTCCGACGGCGGCGTCGATTTCAGATAGCGCGCGAACTCGGCGACCTCTCTCTTGAAGTCCTGCAGCGGACGGAACGCGGCGACGTTGAACACCGCCATGAACACGCCGTCATTGTGCCGGCCGCTCGGCTCGACGCCGAATCCCAATCCCGTCAGCAGCCCGCAAAGCACCTCGACAACAGCGGCGAGGCCGCTGCCCTTGTAGCCTTCGGTGCCGCCGAGCGGCAGCAGCGCGCCGCCCTTGCGATACTGCGTCGGATCGGTGGTGTGGCGTCCGTCGGCGTCGATGATCCAGCCGGTCGGGATCTGTTCGCCGCGCGCGACCGCAAGCTGGATCTTGCCGGCGGCCACCGCCGAGGTCGCCATGTCGAGGTAGAAGGGGGCTTCGAGATCGGAGGGCACCGCGATCGAGATCGGATTGGTGCCGAGCCGCGCTTCGCGTCCGCCAAACGGGGCAACGTGCTTCGGCGAGCGGCCGGAATCGGCGGTCGCAATGCCGATCATGCCCTCGCGCATCGCCATTAGGGGATAGGCGGCAAGCCGTCCGACATGGCTCTGCCGGAACACGGTGCAGGCAGCGACGTTGGCGGTCCGGGCCTTGGCGATGGACAGCTCCATCGCCTTGGCGTTGACGTGGAAACCAAAGCCCCAATTGCCGTCGATCACGGTCGTGGTCGGCGATTCCTGCATGATGGTCCACTTCGCGCCCGGTACGATGTGCCCGGCCTTGACGCGGTCGATATAGGTCGGGATCGCGATCACCCCGTGCGAATCGTGGCCGGCGAGATTGGCATTGACGCAGCCGACGGCGACCGCATTGGCTTCCTCCGCGGAGGCGCCGGCCGCCTCGAGCAGCGCCGCGCCGATGTGCGCGAGACGGTCGGCCTGGACGATCGGCATTCGGCCTTCCTTTGCGGCTCCCCTGGCGGCGCGGGTGGCGGCTCTTCCTTGTTGTCGGATGGCATGGTCTCAAAGCGCCGGGCCCTTAGCAATCGCCGTCGGGCGAAATCTTGGGTGCAATGCAGCAGGTGCAACGCTGTGCCGCCTGCCGGAAGGCGTGCCGGGCGCCGGTGCCAGCGCCCCAACAAGGTAACCAATTGGTTGTTCGCCTCTGCGGCATTCGTCGGATGTTTACCCTGATTGCAAGTCCGGGCCCCGCATAACGGGCACTTAGGCATCTCACACGCATTAAGTCTGCTGGGTCAGTGTGTTGGCTGAGGGAACCGGGCTTGGAGACGAATACCGCGCGTACGCTTGCTGCATTGAATGCCACGAACGAAGCGATCCTGTACGCGAAATCGCCGGAAGAGCTCTACGCGAAGGTCTGCGAAGCCGCCTTCTCGAGCGGCGATCTGTTGGCCGCGACCATCTTCCTGCACGAGCCCGGCACCGATCTGTTGCGCTTTACTGTCGGCCTCGGCGAGGATACCGCCCGGTTGCGCAGCATCACGATCTCCGCCGATCCCGATACGCCAGAAGGCTCCGGCGTCGGCGGGCAGGCCTTCCGCGAAGGCAAGGTCTGCGTTTCCAACGACTTTCTCAACGATGTGCGCTCGCTCGCCTGGCGCAAGGGCGCCGCCGATAGCCATGTCGGGGCGGCGGCGGCGATGCCGCTCACCTGCAATGGCAAGAGCGTCGGCGTGCTGCTGGTCACCAAGCGCGAGGCGGGCTCGCTGAGCGAGGAGATCGTCTCGCTGCTGGAGCGGATGTCGAAGAACATCTCGTTCGCGCTGGACAATTTCGAACACGAGACCGCGCGCAAGCGGAGCGAGCGGGCGGCGCGGCGACTGGCCCTGATGTTCGGCGCCATCAGCGCCACCAACGAGGCCATCCTCCGCGCCAAGACCGAGCTCGAGCTCTACCAGCGCGTCTGCGACGCCGCGGTCCACAGCGGCAAGTCGTTGGGAACGGTTGCGCTGCTCGCCGAACCGGGCTCGATCTGGCTGAAGGCAGTGGCTGCCACCGGGGAAATCGCAACCCGGATCACCGAGACCAGGTTCTCCATCGATCCCGACAATCTCTACGGCAGGGGCGTCACCGGCGAAGCCTTTCGTACGAAAAAGCCTTGCGTCAATCCGGACATCGCGGCCAACAGCGGCCCCTGGAAAGACGTGCAACGCGAAACCGGCGTGACGGCCTGCGTTGCGGTCCCGTTGATCAAGGCGGAAGCGAGTGTCGGCGTGCTGTTGTTCTTCGTCGGCCGGGCGTGGGCCGCCGACGAGGAGATCATCGCACTGTTCTCGCGCATTGCCGAAAACGTCTCCTTCGCGCTCGACAATTTCGAGCGCGCGGCCGAAAGGGCGAGGCTGGACGAGCGCAAGCAGAGCCTCACCCGCATGTATGCGGCTCTGAGTGCGACCAATGAAGCCATCATGAGGGCGAAGTCCCGCGCCGAGCTTTATGAGTTGGTTTGCGAGGCGGCGGCACAGGGCGGCCGCTTCAACTCGGTCAGCATCCTGTTGTCGCAAGCCCCCAGCGATCATTTTGCGATGGTGGCCTCCGCCGGGCCGACGGCGCATAACGCCCGCCGGTTGAAGGTATCGACCAGCGAGGCCCATGCCGAAGGACGGGGCGTTTGCGGCACCGCGTTTCGCAGGCGGCATGCCAGCATCGCCAACGATTTCATCAACGATCCGCGCGGCGACGCCTTTCAGCAGGTCATCCAGAGCGACGGGGCGCGATCCGGTGCGGCGTTTCCGCTGCTGGTCGAGGGGCAGCCGGTCGGTGTCATGCTGTTCATCTCGGCCGAGCTGAATCCGTTCACGACGGAGTTCGCCGAACTGCTGCAGCGGCTCGCCGATAACGTTTCCTTTGCGCTCGGAAGCTTCGCCCGCGCCGATGAAAAGGCGCGCACCGAGCAACAGAGGGAGCGGCTGGCCCGCATGCTTGCGGCGCTGAGCGCGACCAACGAGGCGCTGGTGCGCGCCAGATCCCGCACCGAGCTGTTCGAGCTGGTGTGCGAGGCTGCCGCGCAGGGCGGCAAGTTTACATCGACCAAGATCGCATTGGTCAGGCCGGACAGCGATTTCATGGAGTTCGTTGCCGCTGCCGGCCCCACGGCCGCCGGTGCGCGCTCTGCGCAAGTTTCGATCAACCCGGATCATCCGGAAGGCCGCGGGCTTGCGGGAACGGCATTCCGTACCGGAAAGCCCTGCATCGCGAACGACTATCTGGCGAACCCCAATACCCGAGCCTTCCATGCGCGTGCCCGCGAGGACGGCGCGCAATCGGGAGCTTCGTTCCCGCTGATCGTTGGCGGATGCGTCGTCGGCGTGATGATGTTCGTCTCGTCCGAGAAGGATACCTTCACACCGGAGTTCGTCGAGCTTCTGGAGCGGATGACCAACAACGTGTCGTTCGCGCTGAGGAATTTCGACCGTGCCGACGAAAAGGCCCGCACCGAGGAGCAGAGGGAGCGCTTGGCCCGCATGCTCGCGGCGCTGAGCGCGACCAACGAGGCGATCGTGCGGGCGAAATCGCCGGCAGAACTGTTCCGGTTCGTCTGCGAAGCCGCCGCGGAAGGCGGCAGGTTCACTTCTGTCTCCATAGCTTTGACGAGGCCGGATAACGACCTCTTCGACGTCGTGGCCGTCGGGGGCCCAACTTCGGCCGTGGCGCTTCAGATGCGGATCTCCACCGACGAGGCAATACCGGAGGGGCGCGGTCTGTCGGGCAGGGCCTTCCGTGCGGGCAAGGCATGCATCGCCAACGACTATCCGGTGGAGCGCGACGCGCCGATCTTCCAAACGGCCACGCGCCTCCAGGGCGCGCAATCGGGCGCCTCCTTCCCCCTGTTCACCGGCGGGAGGGTCGTCGGCGTCATGCTGTTCGTCTCCACCGAGAAGCATACGTTCACGCCGGAGTTCGTCGAGCTGCTGGGGCGTCTGACCGCAAACATTTCCTTTGCGCTGGAGAATTTCGGTCGGGCCGAAGAGAAGCGCCGGGCCGACGAGCGCATCGAGTACCTGGCCTCGCACGACAGCCTGACCGGTTTGCCCAATCGCGAGATGTTCAACGGGCTGCTGCGCCAAACCATCGAGACCGCGCAACGCCATGCGCGAAAATTCTCGCTGCTGTTCATCGATCTCGATCGCTTCAAGGTCATCAACGATTCGCTCGGCCATGAAGCCGGCGACATGCTGCTGGTGGAGGTCGGCCACCGCCTGCGCGGCGCGCTGCGCGCCAGCGACGTGGTGGCGCGGCTCGGCGGCGACGAATTCGTCGTTGTCCTGGAGGAGTCCGGCGAGCGTGGCGACATCGAGCGGATCGCCGCCGGAATTCTCTCCACGCTGAGCCAGCCCTTGCAGCTCAGCGGCCACGAGTGCCACACTACGGCTTCGATCGGCATCGCGCTCTATCCGTCGGACGGCATCGATGCCCAGACGCTGACCAAGAACGCGGACATGGCGATGTATCTCGCCAAGGAGGACGGCAAGAACGGCTTCCGCTTCTTCAGCCGCGACGTCGAGGTGCAGTCGATCGAACGGCTGACGCTGGAGACGGCGCTGCGGCGCGCCCTGGAGCGCGAGCAGTTCTCGCTGCATTACCAGCCCAAGGTCGACATGCTGACCGGACAGATCACCGGCGTCGAGGCGCTGCTGCGCTGGGAGCATCCGGATTTCGGCATGGTGCCGCCGATGCAGTTCATTCCGCTGGCGGAAGAGACCGGCCTGATCGTGCCGATCGGGCGCTGGGTGCTGAAGGAAGCCTGTGCGCAGAACATGGCCTGGCAGTGCCGCGGCCTGCGTCCGGTGTCGATGGCGGTGAACCTGTCGCCGCGCCAGTTCGCCGATCCCCATCTGCTGCAGGACGTCGACGAAGCGCTGGTGGCGAGCGCGATGTCGCCGGTGCTGCTGCAGCTCGAAGTCACGGAGAGCATGGTGATGCGCAACGTCTCCCGCGCCATCCGCGTGCTCGATGCGATCCAGAGCCGCGGCATCCGCATCGCCATCGACGATTTCGGCACCGGCCATTCCTCGATGTCGTTGATGAAGCAGTTCCCGATCGACACCATCAAGATCGACCGTTCATTCGTCCGCGACCTTGCCGAGGATCCCGAGGATCAGGCGATCGCGCAGGCCATCATCAGCATGGGCAAGGCGCTGGGCATGACCGTCGTGGCCGAAGGCGTCGAGACCGCGGAACAGCAGACCTTCCTGCGCGATCACGGTTGCGACGAGATGCAGGGTTTCATCGTCAGCAAGCCGGTGCCCGCGGGCCAGCTTGCCGACCTTCTGCGCGCGCCTGCCGAGCTGGCTTCGCCGCCGCTGCAGCCTGATGACGACATCGAGCCGTCAGGGCTGAAACGCACTGTCGTCTGACGGCTGCGGATGCAGGTCGCGCACGTCGGAATCGGTGGAGATCACCTTTCGCGAGAAGTCATACGGCCACGGCATCGAACTCTGGCCGGCCAGGGAGCCCAGCAACAACTTTGCGGCGTCGGAATACGTCGCAGCGTCGGGCAATCCCAGCCGCCGACATGACGACGCCGGTAATGCGGTCGCGAGCTCCCTGACATCGAGCGCGGGGCCCCACCACCACGCCGGCGCCGGCGGCCGTTCCGCCTCCGTGATCGCCCGCCATTGGGCGTATTCATCGATCACGCGTTCGAGCTGCAACTCTGCTGCCGGGTGCATCGAGCCTCCTGATGCGCCGGATATTAGCGCCTCGCGCGCCGAGAGCAATCCGCGGAAGAAGCGACGAGCATCTCGACGGGCGGAGCCGGAGCATGGCAACTGCAGCCGCCTCAGGCGGCGGGATGCAGCTGTTTGCCGGAATTCGCAGGCTCACTCATCTTCAGCGGATGGGCCTTCCTGTGCCAGGCCCAGGCAGTGCGGATGATGGTGGCGAGGTCCGAATGCACCGGGGTGAAGCCGAGCGCAGCGCGCGCGGCTGACGGGTCCGCCACCAGATAGGTCGGATCGCCCGTGCGGCGCGGTTTGATGCTGTGCGGCACCGCGCGGCCGGTCTCGGCTGCGATGGCCGCGAGAATCCCGCGCACCGAAAAGCCTTTGCCGGTGCCGAGATTGAACACGCCGCCGCCATGGCCCTGCAGCAACTGCTGCAGCGCCAGCACATGGGCGGCCGCGAGGTCGCTGACATGGATATAGTCGCGGATCGCGGTGCCGTCGGGCGTCGCATAATCGTCGCCGAACACCGCGAAGTCGCCGACATGGCCCTGCAGCGCCATCATCGCGCGCGGGATCAGATGGGTTTCGATCTTGCGGTCCTCGCCGATGCCGCCTTGCGGATCGGCGCCGCTGGCGTTGAAGTAGCGCAAGGCAAAGGACGAGAGGCCGTAAGCGCTGCGATAATCGGCCAGCACGCGCTCGATCATCCATTTCGAGGCGCCATAGGGATTGATCGGCGCGCACGGATAATCTTCCGGCAGCGCCTGGCTGTCGGCATTGCCATAGACCGCGCCGGTGGAGGAGAACACCAGACGCGTGCAGCCGGCCAAACGCATGGCATCGAGCAGGGCCAGCGTGCCGGCGAGGTTGTTGAGATAGTATTTTTGCGGATCGGCGACGGATTCGCCGACCAGGCTCGACGCCGCGAAATGCATCACCGCCGCGATCTCGTGCTCGGCGAGGGCGCGTGCCAGCGTCGCCTTGTCGGAAATGTCGCCGACCACGAGCGCACCGCTGACGAAATGGCGATGGCCGGTGGAAAGATTGTCGTAGACCACGGCGCGGAATCCGGCGCGCTCCAGCGCGCGGCAGCAATGCGAGCCGATATAGCCCGCGCCGCCGGTGACGAGGATCGCCGGACGGTTTGCCATCAGTTCCGCCTGCTGCGGCCGCCGGTCTGCCGGCTCTTGTTGAGGAGCAGGTAGAGCGCACGCGGATTGGTGGTGAGATAGCGCCAGAACAGCCGGCGCGGCTCCAGCCAGATGCGCCAGGCCCATTCGAGACCGGCGCGCTGCATCCATTGCGGCGCGCGGGCGCGGCGGCCGGACAGGAAGTTGAACAATCCGCCCGAGGTCTTGATCACGCCGACATTACCGAGGCGCGGCGTGAACTCTTCGACGAAGGCCTGTTCATAGGGCACGCCGAGCGCGACCCAGAGATAGTCAGGCGCCAGCGCGTTGATCTCGTCCACCTTGGCGCGCAGGGCCTCGCCGCGCAGATAGCCGTGGTGATGGCCGACGATCTTCAACTCCGGATACATCTTGCGGACGTTGGCGACGGCTGCGCCGTTCTCCGTCTCGTCCGCGCCGAACATGTAGAAGGTGAGCCCCGCGGCTTGCGCCTTGCGCGCGACCACATGGAACAGATCGGTCGTGGCAACGCGCTCGGGCAGCGGCGTTTTCGACTTGAGGCGCGACACCGCGACCAGCGGCTGGCCGTCGGCGCTGATCAGGTCGGCGGTGCGGAACAGGCGCTCGGTCGTCGGCTCGGTAGAGCAGCGCGCCAGCACCTCGCCATTGGCCGAGGTGAGGTGCAGCGGACGCGGCGTACGGCGCCGCGGCTGTACCAGTTTGATCATGAAGTCGGCGGTCTGCTCGAGGTCGAGCACGGCAAGCCGGAGACCGCCCAGGGTGATCCGGCGGATGTCGGCTGTGGCGGCCCGCCCGACCGGGTTTGCGCGGCGCTCATGCATGCCATCCCCCTGCATCCCGTTGACGGCGCCCGGCGAAAGGCAGGTTCGCGGCGCAACCGATGTCACCCGTCGCGACGCGAGGTGTCGCAAAGCCGGACATCGCGGACACGGTCGCCGTGCCAAAACAATCCGACGTGTCGTTGTCAGTCGGCGCGGGCCGGATCTGCTGGGATTTGGGCATAGTTCTCATGTTCTTCGGCACCGTTAGCGGACGCTCAAATAGCTGGAGTTCCTATTAGCAATAATCGCTCCAGCTGCGAGGCCAGGCGCTGTGATTGCTGTGTCGTGGTTAATGCGGGAGGAAAAAAGCGCGCTGGCTATCGCGCTGCGTCGGCTGCCGCGTCGCTCTGTGCGCGGATGTGATTGCCGATCACGAGGCCGGTCAGACACAAGAGCAGGCCGAGCGCCGGCGGGGCAAACAGAGCCTCTTCCTGGAAGATGCCGTTGACCAGCACGACGATGACTCCGAAGGCAGCGACGCCCTGGGTCAGAATTCCCGACGCTGCGTACAGCCGCCAGGCCCGCATCGCCATTGCGAAGTAGAAGCCGAGCGGAACGAATGCGGCAATGCCCATCTGGTAGATCATGACGCCGACGGCACTCTCGACGGCGCCGTCGACGCTGCCGGCCGCCTGTGCCGCGTTCCAGTCGATGGAGTAGAAGCCTTCCGACAGATTGCCGCCGACGCCGAGGCCGCGGCCGAGCGGGTTCTGCAAAAACCCGTTCCAGCCGCCCATGAAGCCGAGCACGTGGTAGTCGCCGAGTTGCAGGCCGATGCGGATCGCCAGAATGGCGTAGGCGATGAGCGCCAGCAAGCCGCAGACGAGCGTGATCACGGGCCCGATCAACCAGGTTGCAGCCCATGCTGCCATGACGAAGATCACCAGGATCAGCGCGCCCTTGACGCTGCAGAGGACCAGCAGCGGAATGGCGGCGAGCGCAATCCAGGGTCGGCCGACCGAAAACAGGAACAGCACGAAGAAGCCGACGCCGTAGCCGAAGCTGATCGGGCTCATATTCGGCCCGAAGATGCGCAGGATCGTCGACAGCCCGAAATCCTCGAGCAGCGGCGTGTTCAGGAAGCCGAAGCGGAAGCGGTCGATCAGGTCGACCGGCACGAATCCGGTGGCCCGCATCTCGGCCTCCCACGTGCCGGACTGTGTGGCCTTGAGTTCGTCAAAGCCCCAGAACCTGTAGCCGTTGGTCACGGCGAGCCAGAAATCGCGGAAGAAGAACTCGACATAGCCGCAAGCGAACAGGATGACGGCGATCGTGACCAGGAACGGCGTCGTGCGGACCTCGAAGGTCGCGGCCGTCAGCAGTGAGAGCTGGAACAGGAACAGCGGCAGCACGATGTTGCGCAGATAGATCGAAGCGGCCATCGGGTTGTGCACCGCGCCCATCACGAAATACAGCATCACCACCGCGAGCGTGACGAAGCCCCAGGTCATGATGCGGTTGATTTCCGCCGAGTGATTGCGCTGGCGGAGCATGTAGAGGCCGACGGTCACCAGCCACATGACGGAGCAGACGAGGAAATTGTAGCCCTTGACGAACTCCAGCTCCGAGGGCGTCGAGAAATTCGACGACAGGATGGATACGAACACGTTCTGGAAGAACAGGATGAAGATCGCGCATGACGCCGCATAGGCCGGCGTCGCAATGACGATGGCGCAGGCGACGAAACTCTGCACGGCGATGGCCAGAAACGTATTCGCCGTCTGCAGGATGGGCGCAAAGGCGATCGACGCAACGGCAATCAGCAGTGCCGGCAACACGTCGCTGGCAGACAGCGATCTCTGGGCGATACTCGGGTACACTGCTTTGGCGATCGCTTGCGGTTGGCGTGATTCGGCCCTTGCCACACATAAGCGATCTGCCAAGATAATGGGTAAGCAAGCTTGGTTAACGGCGCGGTAAGGTGAAGGTCCCGCGCCGGCGCGGGTTCGTCGGCTTGGAACGCCTTCACAGCCCGGCACTTGACCGAACAAGTCCGCCGTTAACTATCGGCGCGATGCGACGTTTGCGCGCAGCCGGCAATCGAGTATGTACCGGTGGAACCCAGCGGCAAGCTGCAGCACCCGGTGTGACCTCGATCGTCACAGCCCCGAGTCGGCCCGCGACATCGATTGTTTGTTTCAGCGCATGCACCATTCGGAAGCCGCCTTCGACGTCAGCATCGACAATTCGTTCGACTTCCTCTCGGCCGAGTACGCAACGCTGTTCGACAATTCCGTCGCGACCGCGTTTCAGCATCCGCTCTGGCTGGACAGCCTGTACCGGAATCTTGCGTCGGCCGGCGGCACCAGGCGTCTCATCCTGGTGGTGCGTCGCCGCCGCGGCGGCGAGCTTGCCCTGGTGCTGCCGTTGGTTCGCGTCCGCCGCGGTCCGCTACGCACCGTCGAATTCGCCGATGTTCGCGTCTCCGACTATCTCGCGCCGATCTGCAGCGAGAGCAATTTCGTCGAGCTCGTGCAGGACGCCGCGGCGTGCCGCGAGATGCGGCGTCTGCTTCGGCCATTCGACCTGCTTCGGGTCCCCAAGCTGCGCGATGGCAGCGTGAGCCTGGAGAGGCTGCTCGATGCGCCTACCCGAGCGTCCATGGACACGAACGCCTATGCAGTCGAACTGAAGGACAGTTTCGCTGACTGGCGCGCCGGAGCGCTCGATCGTTCGTACCAGAAGGAGCTCGCAAAGAAGCTCCGGCAGCTGCAGCGAAAGGGCGATGTCCGGTTCACCTGCGAGGATACGCCGGATATCGTCGCGACGCTGGAAATGATGAAGCAGTACCGTGGGCCGCGATTCCATGCTCGCGGGGACGGCGACCTGCTGCAGCGTCCGGAGTACTTCGCCTTCTATTCCGACATTGCGCTGCGCGGCGCGGGATCATTCTCGCGTCTATATGCGATGCGAATGGACGGCCGGGTGATCGCTGCCGTGCTTGGGCTCTGCCACAAGGCGACGTTCCTCGTCATCATGGGCGCCTTCGATATCGAAGGCTTCAAGAGCCAGTCGATCGGCTCATTGATGTTCGAGCGGGTCGCGATGGATTGCATCGAGCGCAAGGATCGCGTGCTCGATTTCACCATCGGCGACGAGCCCTACAAGAAACTGTTCGGCGCTCAGCCCTCGCCGATGTGGGCGATCACGCGGACCGGCAGCGCCGCGGGCAGCCTCGCCGGCTTTGCGCTGGAGCAGGCGCCGTGGCTCAAGATGGCCGCGCGGCGCATGGCTGGATTGAGGCTCTTGCCGGCGCGCGGCTGAGCCGCGCCGCACACGGACCGGTCAATTCTGCAGGGCTGGATTGCCGCGATCAGGCGGCGCGGAGCCGCTTGCGGGCGCGCGCGACCCAGCCGGGATTGATGGCATCGACGCGATGCGTGACGCTGCGCCGCAGGAAATGCAGGTGCCGCCGCAAACCCCAACCGATGCGGCTGTCCGATGTCAGCGCCTGCCGGAAATGCGCCATCCTGAATGCGTGCTGGTCGGAAGCCATCTTGGCCTCGTCCGAATAGAATTGCGCGATCTTGTCGATGCCCATCCCGTCGGTTTTGAGCCACTGCGGCACATATGCGGTGCAGAGCCGTTCTAGGTCGACCAGCAGGCGGCTGACGCCGGTGCCGGCTGCCGGGCAGGACGTCTGGAAGGCGTCGCCGACCAGCACGAGACCCGGCTGCAGATGGCCTTCCACATTGGCGAGGTCCATGACCCAGTGGTGCACGCGGTCGATGACGCGGAATTCGCCGAGATAGCTGCGCAGGCCGGGCATCAGGCGGAACAGCGTCGACTTCGGGTCGCGGCGCAGCTCGCGCATGATCGGATCGTTTGGATCGCGGAACATGAACAGGTTCGCGCGCATACCGTCCGGCATCGGGAAGATGCTGATATAGTCGATGCCGTCGCTGGTCCGCTCGCCGTAACAGGTGAGCGCCGGGAAGCCGAACGTGCCGTTCTCCGGGGGCGCAACGGTGAAGCCGAAGGCGAGCGAATGGCGGGAAACAAGGACCCGGCGCGAAACGCCGAGACTGTAGGGCAGGGCACCGGCCATGCCGGTGGCCAGAACCACCAGACGGGCCACCACCTCCCGGCCGGAGGCCAGCGTCACGTGCTGCAGATCCTGGCCGGTGCGGATCGACTGCACCTGATCCACGATCAGCGCTGCGGGATCGGCGATCATGCTGCGCGCGATCGCCACCATGGGCGCGTAAGGCAGCCCGAAGTTCAAGCCCCGGCTGATATCGACCAGCCTGCCCTCGCGGATGTTCAGCGTGGTATCGAACGCGCTGGCGCGCTGCGCAAATGGCTCGAGCAGGCCGAGGCGCGCGAGGATTTCCACCTGTCCGCCGCCGAGCTTCTCGACGCGGAATTCATCCGGATAGACCGCCCGCTTGTCGATCAGAGCCACCTTGTGACCCGCCCGGGTCAACACGGCGGCCGCGAGCGAACCGGAAAGGCCGCCGCCGACAATGGCAACGTCCACGGTAATGCGATCCGGATTTTGTCCGCCCTGTGCGGCGAGGTTCATGTCGGTCGTCATCGTGCCCTTCGCAACTTGCTGGCCGGTGTTTGTGCAAGTTCGATGCCCGATAGCCGCTGGCGGAACCCGGCGCGACCGCTTTGCCGCAACGAGGTTAACGATTCTCGACCGTCGGCTGGTACGGAAATCGCTCGAAGCAGCAGATGGGCCGCCGTTTACCTTCGAATCGAAAGTTCGACCGGCGGAGCGCCGGACGTGCGAAATAGGTGCGCGCCTTGCCAGCGATGTCGCTGTCGCGGAAAGGATCGGGGCAGGAGGGGAAATCGCCCGCTTCTGCCTCTTCCCGGGACAAGCGAGACAATGGCGAATACAGGAATGATGCAACTGGCTGGACATTCGTTTGAGCGCGATGCGGCGCGGTTGCAGCGCCGCCCGGCGAGCCGTTGCACGATGCCGTCATGATCGCGTCCCTTCTCCAGATGGTTCAGCGCGATGTCACGCGCGGGGTTGCCGGCACCATCCTGCTCAAGGTCGGCAGCGGCGGCCTTGCGTTTGCGATGTTCTCGCTGGCGGCGCGTACCATGTCGCCGGATGCGTTCGGCACCTTCGCAATGTGGCTCTCCATCGCCCAGATCGCGTCGGTGGTGGGCCTGGTCGGGCAGGAGCTTCTGCTGGTCCGGTTCCTGAACGAGTACCGGGTGGACGGCGATGACGGCCTGACCAAGGGCGTGCTGCTGTTCAGCCTGAAAACCTCGGTGCTGGCGACGCTCGCGGCGACCGCCGTCGTCATGATGATCGGCGGCTTGCGCGGCGATTCCGCATTGCTGCTGGTATCGGTCGCCGTCTTCATGGGCGTCAATTCCGGGCTGATGCTCGGCAGCCAGATCGCGCGCGCCGTCGTCGGCATCCTGATGGGCGAGGGCAACCGCGAATTCTTCTGGCGCATTTTCGTGGTGGCCGGCCTGCTGGCCCTGTTGCTCAGCGGCGGAATCATCACCCCGACGCAGCTTTTTGCGTTGGTGGCAGCGGCAATGTTCGGCGGGCTGATCGTGCAGATCGTCGCGATCCTGCGCAACCTGCCGCAGATACGCGGCGTCCCGGCGACTTTCGAGCGCAAGCGCTGGAAGGCGAGCGGACTCCGCTTCTGGCTGTCGTCGATCCTCGAAGCCGCCAACCAGTATTTCGACGTCATCCTGATCTACTGGATGCTGGATCCGGTGATGGCCGGCATCTATTTCGCGGCCTCGCGCCTTGCCAACGTCTTTGCGATGCTGTCGGCGGCGCTCTACACCTTTGCGGCCCGACGCCTGCCGTCGCTCCACTTCAGCAAGCAGCACGACGAGTTCGAGCAAACGCTGACACTGATGGGGGAGGTCACCGCGCTGTGCGTCGTCAGCGGCCTCCTCATCATCTGGGTGGGAGCGCCGCATCTGCTTGGATTGTTCGGTCCGCACTTTGTCAGCCAGCAGTGGACGCTGATCGTGCTGGCGATCGGCACGGCCGTCCAGGCCGCCGGCGGTCCGGCGGCGGCGATCATCCAGCTCACCGGCCATGAGCGCGCCTATGTCCCGGTGGTGGCCGCCAACGTGGTGCTGCGGCTGATCGGCTTCTTTGTCCTGATCCCGTGGCTCGGGGTGCTCGGCGCGGCGATATCGGCGACCGTGTCGCTGACGCTGGCGACCATTGCGCTCAACGTCATGTGCCGCCGCTGGACCGGCGTCGATCCCTCGGTCCTCGTGCTGCTCCGGCGGCCAAGCTGGAGGACCAAGCCGGCTGCGGCGCCCGCGACCGAGCCGAAGGTCTGAAGGACCGCGGAAGCTATCGCTGGCCGAGCAGCGCCTTCAAGGCTTCCACGTCCACCTTGCCGGACGCCGCGTCCGCGAAGCCAAAGCCTTGCGACAGCTCCCAATGCGTCCAGCCCCAGCAATGCTGCCGCGCATGGGCGGTGACATCGGCGAGCCACCGAAGCCGACTTTCGCGCGGGGCGCCGGCTTTCAGCACGCCGAATTCGTTGATGATGATCGGCCGCGCGTGGCGCTGCTGCCAGGCCACCGCAGGCTCCAGCCATGTGCCGATCGTGCTGCCGGCAGTGGCGTCCTCCAGGATGGCAAGCGCGCGCGTTCTGCCGCCGTCGGAAAGTTGCTGCTTCAGGCCTTGCACCGAGGGATCGTCCGCCTTGGCCGGATAGGGCAGGTCCCTGATGTGATGCAGCGGATCGTTCCGGTCCCAGTGCGCCTGATGCGTGAACGCCATCGGATCGTAGAAATGGATGGCATAGACGACATTGGAATCGTCGAGCGGGCGAAAATCCGGCAGCGAGTCCGCGCGCTGCCAGTTGACGGGACCGACGATCAGCGTGGTTCGCGGCAGCAGTTGGCGCACGAAGGCGGCGAGCGTCTCGACCTCGCTCTGCCATCGCGCGGCGTCGACATCGGGCTCGTTCAAGAGCTCCGCGAAGACGCGGTCGGCAGGGAAGCTCTTGATGACATTGGCCAGCGCAGCCCACGCATCCTGCATCGCCTGCATCGATGCCGCCGCGTCCTCGCGGTGCAGTGCGTTGAACCTGTTGCCGGGATGCAGGTCGATCGAGACCGCATAGCCTGACCCGAGCAGCGCTTTCAGCGCAGCGTCGACGGCGCGCAGCCGCGCCTCGCGCTCGGCCGGCGCGGCAAACCGTTGCATGATCTGTTCTGCCGGAACCGGCAGGCGAACATGACTCATGCCGGCCTTGCGCAGGGTGGTTAGGAGGGCGCGCGGTGGCGGCAATTGTGCGCCGTTGATCCAGCCGTCGGCGTTGAAGCCGCGGGAAAGCGCGGCGATCCTGTCTGGCGCGACGCCGGGAAGCAGTGTCTGGCACGCCTGCGCCGAGCCCGTCCACAGGACAAGCAGCGAGGCAGCTATCGCCAACGCGGGCCGGGCGGCCATCGCGCGTCAGCTCGCCTGCGCGCGCAAGGGCACGGGCCGCAGGGCGACATCATTGAGCACGACACCGATCGCGGCCGGTCCGACTTTCGACAGCGAGGTGATGGCATCGTGGATCGCGCCGGACCTTGCTGCGTGCTCGTGCGCCACCAGGACGACCAGATCGGCATGCGCCGCCAGCGCGGCGACGCCGGGCTGCTCGGCAAGCGAGGGCGTGTCGATCACGATCAGGGAGAACTCGGCGCGAATATCGTCTTCGGAGCTCGTCGCGATGCGGCTTGCCCCGAGCAGGATATCCAGCGAGCGCAGCGTCGCCTTGGCCGCGAACTGGCTGCCGGCGCCGTCTGCGGCGTCGCAGGCGCGGATCACGGCGGAATCCGGCTGCACCTCGATCAGCACGCTCATCATGCCGCGATCGACGGCGCCGAGATTGAGCGAACGCGCCACCGTGCTGACACCGGCGCCGGGCTCGAGCGCGGTGACGAGCGCGATCTTGCCGCGCCGGCCGGGCATGGCGGCAACACGCTCGAGCAGTTTTGCGACATGGGGACGCAGATCCGGCTCGGCAAAGCGGCGGATCGGCTTTTGCCAGACCGTCTTTCTCGTATCCGGCGGCAGCGCATTGGGAATGCGGACCCAGACCGGCAGGTCCTGCTCGACCTGTGCCGGCGGCGCTGCCGGTACCGCGGGCGCAGGCGCTGCTGCCGGTGCCTGTTCGGCCGCTACGGGGGCCGCGCTCTTTCGCGCTTCCAGCACGGCCACCGCCGCCGTCGAGGTCAATACGGAGGCGAGCGCGATGGCAACCAGCAGGATCGCAAGCGACGGCCGTGTCGGGCGCGTCGGCGGGTTGGCGAGCGAGGCGATCCTGGTCTGCGAGCTCTGCAGGAGGCGCTGTTCGTTGGTGGTCTTGTAGCGGGCGAGAAACTGCTCGTAGATGTTCTTGTTGGCTTCGGCGTCGCGTTGCAGCTCCTGCAGCTTGACGAGGGCTTGCGCATCCGTTAGCGCCTGCCCCTCGGCGGCCTTGAGCTGCCCCTCGAGCGTCTTCTGCTGGTCCTGCAGCGTTTCATATTCCGATCTTGCGGTTTCGATGCTGCGCTTGCGCTCGACCTCGATCTGGCGATTGAGGTCGGCAAGCTGGCCCAGCGCCATCACCAGGTCCGGGTGGCGGTCGCCGAGCACGGCGCGCTTCTGCGCGATCTGGTCGTTGAGCACCGAACGTTGTGCCCTTAGCGCGCTGAGCAGATCCTGCTTCACGGGACCGTCGACATTGGCCTTGAGGTCGCGTTGCGCCTGCTCGTAACGGGTCTTGGCCTCCTCGGTCTTCAGGCGCGCCGCCGAAACCTGTTGGGTCAGATCGGTGATGCGGAGCTGCTGCGTGGTGGCATCCTTGCCGGCGTACAGGATCTTGTACTCGCGCTTGAACTTGGCGACTGAGTCTTCGGAGACGCGCAGGCGGTCGCTCAGCGTCTTCAGGCGGCTGTTGAGCCAGTCGGCGGCCTCGTCGGTGGCGCTGGTGCGGGCCTGGGTCTGGTTGCCGACGAAGGCTTCCGCGATCGCATTGGCGTAGCTGGATGCCTTCTGCGGATTGTTCGAGACGAAGGTGATGGCGATGACGTAGGTCAGCCCGCGCCGGGAGATATCGAGCCGGGCGCGGAAGCGATCCAGGATCTTTGCAGGGTCGGTCTCCGAGCCGGCAATGTCGGCGTCCTCCCCGATCTTGAGCTGGGCGATCAGGGGGCGCAGGAATCCGTCTGACTTGGCGATCTCGATCAGGCTTTGCAGCGCGGCGGCGTCCTGGCCGATTCCGGGCAAGACGTCCTGTTCGTTGGTGACGCGCTGCTCCCGTGGATCGACCACGACAAGTGCGGTTGCCGCATATCGAAGCGGCAGCATCATCAGGACCGCGACGCCCAGTGCAAAAAGCGCCAACGAATAGACCGCAATGCGCTTCGCGTTGTTGCGGAAGAAGGTGAGGCCGTTAACGGCGAGGTAACCTTTGAGGAACGCCGGCTGTGCGCTCGCAGATTTGCCGGACGGCGTGCGTGCAGGCGCCTCCCAGGAAGGAGCGTCTTCGACCCGATCGGATGCGACCTGGGCTGGCTTGTTACCGTACATCATACGAATTGACTCAACTGGACCGGTAAGCGTGCGTCCGACGCTGCATCCAAAGTAAATATCTATGGTTAAGCGACGGTTACCCGGTCTTCATTGCAAGAAGCGTGCAAATGCGATGCTTCGATTCGGGAACAGCCTTCCGCACCAAGGGGATTAACCCCATCCAGTCGTAGTCGGTGTCTGTCGTGCGGTGCCGTGCTAGTGACTGCAGGACCGACCGCCTTGATCCGTTCATGGCAAATTGATCGAGCAGAGACCGTGCTGCTATCCACGCAAGACAAGAACCCGCGCGCGCTGTTCAAGGTCGCAGCCGGGACCTTAGAGACGGAGACGGCACCTGCCCGGGTCAATGCCGGATTGCGGGGCGCCGCGCGCCGCATCCTGCTGATCCAGACCCAGGCCGAGAACGCCGGCGCGCAGGAAATCTCAAGGCTGCTCGGCGCCGGCCTGCGCGAGCGCGGCTATGAGGTGTTCAACCTCTTCTTCTTCCGCAAGTCTCACTCGTTCGACGAGCCGCCGAACACCGTTTACTGTGCGCCGCGGCGACCCGGCACGCCCTGGGCATTCGCCGGATTCATCCTCAACCTGGCGCGCCAGATCAGGACGATCCGTCCCGATGCGGTGATGACCTTCCAGCACTATGGCAACGTCATCGGCGGCGCCGTCTCGCGCCTGGTCGGCGCCGCGCCCGTCATCGCCAACGAGGTCTCGGCCGGAGCATCGATGAGTTGGCCGGTTCGCGCGGCCGACATCGCGCTCGGCAGCCTCGGCGCCTTCAATTGCATCACGCTCAACTCGCGCGACATGGAGCGCGAATATGCGCGCTACCCGGCGAGCTATCGCGCGCGCATGACTCATGTGGCACACGGCTTCGACGACAAGTCGGTCGATCTGCCCCGCGACGAGGCCCGCCGGCGCTTCGGCTTGCCGCAGGACGCGGCATTGCTCGGCTGCACGGCACGGCTGCATCCGGACAAGCGGCTCGACGCGGCGATCAGGCTGCTGGCGCGGAAGCCGGGCTGGCATTTGGCGCTGGCCGGACAGGGCGCGGACGAGGCGCGGCTGAAAAACCTCGCCGCCGAGCTGCGGGTCGCCGACCGAGTGCATTTCGTGGGCGAGTTGTCGCCGCAGCGGATCGGTGAGTTCCTCGCCTGTCTCGATGTCTTCGTGTTTCCATCGGCGGCCGAGACGTTCGGCCTTGCCGCGGTCGAAGCGGCTGGCGCCGGCATTCCCTCCGTGGTGGCCGATCTGCCTGTTTTGCGCGAAGTGTTCGTCATCGAGGGCAAGCCGGCAGCCTTGTTTGTCGATCCCGCCGATACTTCCGAATTCGCAGCTGCGGTTTCGCGCGCACTCGGCGACAACGACCTCAGGAACGAACTCCGGCAAAATGCCGAAGGACTCAAGTCTCGCTATTCGGTGAAAGCAATGGTGGACGAGTATGTGGGGATCATCCAGAAATTCCTATGAGAATCACCTCCGCTCGCGCAACGAGCCGGAGGGCATGATCGTCGAGCTCAGGTGCGACCGCGCGCGACCGCGGCAGTGGATGAGCCGCAAGACGCTGCGGATCGGCAATCGAGATGTTCCGCTTCAGCTCGCCTGGGCGGACGGGTCGTGTGCCGCGCCTGCGGGGCTTGATGCGCTGTTCGAGCTCGAGCGCATGATCCTGCGCAGGGGACAGCGCAGCGGCGCCGACAGACTAGGCTCGCCGGCGCAGCTGGGTGCGCCGACCGGGGCGGCCGATGTCGTCGTCGATTTCACCGATGCGCCACGCGATCCCGCCTGCACGGCCGGCCGCTATTTGCGGCCGCGCTTCAACGGCGCCGCCGGCGAGAACGCTGCGCTCGCCGCGATCCTTTCCGGAGATTTGCCGGTCATCGAGATTGTCGACGATGCCACTGGTTCGGTACTGGACCGGGGCCATCCGTCGGCGGAGATGGCAAGCGGGCTCAGCGGCGGCCTGGATACGGTGATGGCGCGCACCATGACCTTGCTGGCGGCGGTGCTGTCGGGACGGCCGCGGATCGTGCCGCAACTGGCCGATCGCACACACGGCGGGACGCCGCGTCCGCCGGCCGCTTACGTCCTGCGCGGCATCGCCTGGTCGATCGTGCGCGAGATCTACCGTCTGTGCTGCTATGCGCCGCATTGGCACGTAGGCTGGCGCTATAGTCCCAAGGTCAATGTCTGGGACACCAAAGACCTGTCGGGACCGGCATGGAATGTCCTGCAGGACCCCGGCAACCATTTCTTTGCCGATCCGTTTGCCATCAGCTGGCGGGGCAGAACCTTCACCTTCTTCGAGGATCTCGATCATCGCGTCGGCAAGGGAATCATCTCCGCAATCGAATTCGATGGCAGCGGTCCGGTCGGCCCGGTGCTGCCGATACTGGAAGAACCCTGGCATCTGTCCTATCCGTTCCTGCTCGAGCACGACGGCCAGCTGTGGATGATCCCGGAATCGTCGACCAACAACGACGTCGCGATCTATCGCTGCGTGCGCTTCCCCGACAAATGGGAACGGCATGCCACGCTGCTGTCCGGCGTCGAAATCGCCGACGTCACCATCACGCAGCACAACGGCCTCTACTATATTTTCGGCGCCTGGCGCGACGGCACGGCCGGCTACTCGGATATGCTCGCCATCTATCACTCACCCGACCTGATGGGGCCGTGGACGCCGCACGCCTGCAATCCCGTCAAGATCGATCGCGCCACCACGCGGCCTGCCGGACATTTTGTTCGAAAGGACGGTCAATTGTGGCGGCCGGTGCAGGACTGCAGCGAGAGTTACGGCGGCGCGCTGGCGCTCGCCGAGATCCTGGAGCTGACGCCGGAGACGTTCAGGCAGGAGATCCGCAGCCACATCCGCCCGGGCGCGATGTGGCCCGGACGAAAGCTGCACACGCTGAATCGCTGCGGCGATCTCGAGCTGATCGATGGCGCGCGGATTCAGCCGAAATTCCGCGCCTGGCGCGGCTAGAAGACCAGCCAAAGACTGGTTGGGCGGAGCAGTTGGTGGCATTCTCCGCAGATGACGAAAGCTTTTCGCATTGAACGTATCGGCGGCGATCATCCCGGCCTTGCGGCCCTGGCCGAGGAAGCCCAGTCGGAGGGCTTTGGCTTCGTGCAGCGGCTGATCTCCGACTGGAATTCCGGCGCCAACCGGTATGGCAGGCCGGGCGAGCGCCTGGTCGGCGCCTTCTGGTCGGGCGAGCTCGTCGGCGTCTGCGGCCTCAACCGCGATCCCTATACGGACCGGCATGACGTCGGCCGGCTTCGGCATCTCTATGTCAGGAAGAGCGACCGCCATCGCGGGATCGGGGCGGCGCTGGTGCAGCACCTCCTGAAGGGAGCGAGCCCGCCATTCGCATTGGTCCGGCTGCGGACGAACACGGCGGAGGCGGCGGCATTCTATGAAAGGCTCGGCTTTACAGCCGTTGGCGAAAGGACGGCCACCCACGCAAGGACACTCAACGGGCCCTCGGCGACTCGTGTCTGAATGCGATGGAGCAAGTGGTGCGAATGACCCGAACCTGATACGGTCAGCGTGTTTCTACCCAGCGACCGAAAACTCGCTTTCTCGTCCGCTGGTCTGCTTTCCAATCTGATATAGTAGTCTGATCGGCAAGCCTCCGGTCCAGGCCGGCCTGCGGAGGAACTCGTGGAACGAGAGCGGGTCAATCGCAAGATTGCTGCGATCTTCGCGGCGGACGTCGCGGGCTATAGCCGTCTCATGGGTATGGACGAGGAGGGCACGCTGGCGCGTCTGAAGGCGCACCGGCGCGAGCTAGTCGACCCGAAGATTGTCGAGTACTACGGCCGCATCGTGAAAACCACTGGCGACGGAATGCTGGTCGAATTTCCGAGCGTGGTGGATGCGGTCCGCTGCGCGGTCGAGGTTCAGCGCGGGATGGTCGAGCGCAACGCAGAGGTGCCGCAGGGAACGCGGATCGAGTTCCGCGTCGGTATCACCGTCGGCGACATCATCATCGAGGGCGGAGACATCTTCGGCGATCGGGTCAATGTTGCGGCGCGACTTGAGCAACTAGCCGAACCAGGGGGGATCTGCGTCTCGGGCAGGGTACAGGAGGACACCCAAGGTCGGCTTGAGATCGCCTTCGAGGATGCCGGCGAACGCCAGCTCAAGAACATCGCGCGGCCTGTGCGCGTCTATAGGGTGCGGCCGAGCGCCGCCGCAGCGACCGCGCGGCCGGCCCTGACGCTTCCCGAGAAGCCATCCGCCGCCGTGTTGCCGTTCCAGAACATGAGCGGCGATCCTGAGCAGGAGTATTTTGCAGACGGAATGGTGGAGGAGATCATCACCGCTCTGTCGCGTTTCAAGTCGCTGTTCGTGATCGCACGCAATTCGAGCTTCACCTATAAGGGCAAGGCGGTCGACATCAAGCAGGTCGGCCGCGAACTCGGCGTGCGGTACGTGCTCGAAGGCAGCGTGCGCAAGGCGGCGAATCGGGTCCGCATCACTGGTCAGCTCATCGATGCCACGACGGGAGCCCATCTTTGGGCGGACCGCTTCGACGGTGCCCTCGAAGATATCTTCGATCTGCAGGACCGGGTCGCCACGAGCGTGGTCGGGGCAATCGCACCGAAGCTGGAGCAGGCCGAAATAGAACGCTCCGAGCGCAAGCCGATCGGAAATCTCGATGCCTACGATTGCTACCTTCGAGGTATGGCAAGCTTGTATCAGTGGAGCAAGGAGTCAAACGACGAAGCGCTGCGGCTACTTTACAGGTCGATTGAGCTCGATCCAGCTTTTGTGTCAGCCTATGGCGCGGCGGCGTGGTGCTACGTCTGGCGCAAGACGCAAGGGTGGGTCGCCAACAGCGCGCAGGACAAGATCGAAGCCATACGGCTGGCCCGGCGAGCGGTGGAGCTAGGCAAAGATGACGCGGCAGCGCTGTCTGCGGGCGGGATCACGTTTGCCCATATAGCGGGCGACCTCGACGGCGGGGCCGCCTTCATCGAACGAGCGCTCGTACTAAACCCGAATCTTGCAGGGGCGTGGCTCAATAGTGGCTGGGTGAGAGTTTGGCTCGGCGAGCCGGAGGTGGCGATCGAACATCTGGCGCGTGCCATGCGCCTAAGTCCGCTCGATCCGATCTTGTTCCGGATGCAGGGCGCTATGGCCTCAGCGCACCTCTTCGCAGGCCACTATGACGAGGCGTCGGCATGGGCGGAAAAGGCGTTGCGGGAGAATCCGAATCTTCAACAAGGATTGCGTGTTGCCGCAGCAAGCCATGCGCTCGCCGGGCGGCTTGAGGAGGCGCAGAAAGCCGTTGCGCGTATCCGTCAACTCGACCCAGACTTTCGTATTTCCAATATGCAGGACCGGCTCCCGGCAGTTCTTCGACCGCAGGATTTCGCCAGATATGCAGAGGGCCTCCGAAAAGCGGGGCTACCGGGGTGATCGGCATCGTGCTGACGACGTGATTGAGCGAATGGCACGAAATCAGTCCGGTTTGACGGCGCCTCAGAAATTTACGTACTTAATTTCTCCCGAGTCATCAGTTTTCAAGGCGCCATCGGATTGCGGAATGTGCGACAAGAAGAAGTTCAATCATGGCCGTGATCCGTCGTCGCCCGAAGCGCGAGATGGGGCGGCATTCGCCTTTGAGAATGCTGCCCCGATCGCATCTGCCATGCGGATCTTCGCGTCTCACGCGATCACACCTCGCTGATCGCGCGTAACGCGATCGGCGCTACGCCGCGTCGACCAGCACCAGCTCGGAGTCTTCCAGCGCGGTGATCTTCAGCTTGGTCTCATCGCTGATCGCCGCGCCATCGCGGGCATTGACCCGCACGCCGTTCACCTCGACGCTGCCGACCGCCGGCACGAGGTAGAGATGGCGCGCCTTCTGCGCCGTATATTCCGCGCTCTCTCCGGCCTTCAGCGTGGTGG
>NZ_JBQTHN010000182.1:0-50588 GCF_052389815.1 Bradyrhizobium sp.
AAAATCGCATCCGTCGTACACCCTCGTGAATGGATGCCGTGCCCATCGTGCCCCCTTTGTTCTGGGGCACCAAAAACACGACACTTCACGAGCTACAAACAGGCGACAGATCACGCGCTACCGACAAAGAATACGGTGTTCGTTGCCGCCGCTTTTCGCGGCCGGTACGCTGGTGAAGGTCCGATTCGACCGCCACCGCCGGCGGCCCCAGGATGGCGCAATCCCGTGCTTGACCAGTTGCTGAGTTCTCGCGTCCTGACCATCCATCGCTCTCCGGATTTCGATCATTTCCGGAGCATCGAAAGCCTGGGCGACCACAGGAGCATTCCGCTGCACTGGCGGGATTTTGCCGCCAGCTTCGCGGCGGTGACGCTCAAGTCCTGCTCGATCTACCTGCAACGCAGCTTCCCGCGCATCCTGCAGGCGCGATACATCTCAACCGGCGCCATCATCGGCTTCGGGATAGACGACACGGTGTCCGCCATCATCGACGGGGTGGAGGCCCCGCCATCGTCAGTGCTGCTCGTCAAGGGCCAGGCGACTTGCGAGATCGTCGAGCCGCACGCCAATCTGAGCGCATTGATCAAGTTCGATGCGATCGAGGATCGCGGCTGGCCGAGCGAGGTGGCCGGAGCCCGGCTCATCGCGGCGCAACCGGCCGCGCTGGCGGCGCTTCGGTCGGTGACGCGCGACATTCTCCTGCTCGCATCGAACTCGGCCGATCTGCTGGCGCAGCCGCAGGTGATCGACCAGCTCGAGGAATCGCTGCTGCGGGCGACGGATCATGTCTTGCAAACGCCCTCGCTGCCGGGCGTTGCCGGGCGCGTGGACCTCAACGACTATCTGCACCTTGTGCGCGGGCTCGATGAATTCCTGCAGCACAACGCAGGGAAGGTGGTTTACAGCGCCGATCTCGCCAGGACCTTCGGTGTCCCGGTGCGGACACTGAACAACGCGGTGGTTGCCATCCGCGGCATGAGCATGCACCGCTACATCAGGCTGCGGCGGCTTTGGAGCGTGCGGCAGCAGTTGGTGCAGGGCGCCACGGCCGGGAGCTTGAAGGCGATCGCGCTGGCCCACGGCTTCTGGCACATGGGCGAGTTCCGGGCGCTCTACCGCGAGCTGTTCGGCGAGACGCCGCAGCAGACCCTGGAGGCTCCCCGGCGGGGCCAGAGCCTGCCGGCCGACCGCTGGCAATCTCAACCTTACGGAACCCTCCGTTAACCAACGGTCGGCTAGCTTGCCGCCAAAACCGCGAAGGTTGCGTCAGCAGGGCCTCAGGACCACCGATTTTTGCTTTGGGGATCGGGGTTCGCAGAATGATCAAGCTCAATCGCATCGGCAACAAGCTTGGCCTTGCCGGCGCCGTCGGCGTGCTGTTCTCGGTTGGCCTGGTGGCCAATCAAATGATGTCCGAAGCCGAGATTGCCGCCGCCAACCAGCGCACCGCCCGCTCCCAGCGCGTGATCGACGGCGCTTCCGCCGCCGAGCTCGATTTGCGGATGATCCAGCTCTCCGAACGCACCATTCGCCTCGCCAGGACGGCGGACGAGGTCAACAGGAATCTGGCTGAAATGCAGCGCTTCAAATCGGCTCAGAAGAAGGTGCTCGACGAGACGCTGCAAAGCGCGCAAAGCAAGGACATCAAGAATCGGCTGGAGAAGATCCAGTCCCTGATGGATTCCTACACCGAGGGCGTCGAGGAGCTCGCCACGGCGCAAAGGACCTCGCTCGAGGAGATCGAGAAGCGGGACACGATTTCCGGGGAATGGTACCGGGCGTTCCAGAACAGCCTCAACTCGTCCGTGTTCGCGCGTATCGACAACCAGCTGGAAATCGAGGGGCTGTTCTATCAGGCCGATTCCAAGGTCAATGCGTTGCGCGCGCTGGTCTGGCGCTTTGGCGCCACCGGCGAAACCAAGCTGGTCAACACCATCGGCCACAACAAGACGCAGCTTGCAACGCTCCTCAAGCAGACGCGGGACCGGAGCGATGAGAAGAAGCTTCACGAGCTGGTCGATGGACTGGGCAAGATCATCACGCGCTTTCTCGAGGTCACCGATCAATCCGTGAAGACCGAGGCCTTGAAGGCCGAGATCGCGGGCCGCGCGGTGAAGCTCGTGGAGGAGGCCGGCGCCCTGATGGACGCCCAGGTCGGGATCTCGCGGGAGAACGCCAGGGCCTCGCGCGAGGAGGCGGCCGCCGTCGTCGCCCGGGCCAGCCGGATCAGCCTGGCGATCGGCGCGCTGACGGTGATCGCGTTGATCGCTTCGGTCATATTCTCGTTCTTCGGCGTCGCGCGTCCGATGACGCGGCTGAACGGCGCGCTCGGCGAAATGGCCGGCGGCAACCTCGACGTCGTGATTCCCGGCGCTGGCCGCGGCGACGAGATCGGCGACCTCGCCAAGACCGTGACGGTGATCCGCAAGAACGCCGAACAGAAGGCGCACGACGAGGCCGAGACCAAGACGAGGGAAGACCAGATCGCCGCCGAGCGCCGCCGCGCCGACATGGTCAGGCTGGCCGACCGGTTCGAAAGCGCGGTCGGCGAGATCGTCGAGACCGTATCCTCGGCCTCGACCGAGCTGGAGACGTCGGCGACGATGCTGACGAAAACCGCCGAGCGCTCGCAGGAGCTCACCACCCTGGTGGCGGCGGCGTCCGAGGAAGCCTCCACCAACGTGCAGTCGGTGGCTTCCGCCACGGAAGAGCTGTCGTCGTCGGTCAACGAGATCAGCCGGCAGGTGCAGGAATCGGCGCGAATGGCGGGCGAGGCGGTCGATCAGGCGCGCCGGACCAACGAGCGCGTCAGCGCGCTGTCCAAGGCCGCCGCCCGCATCGGCGACGTGGTCGAGCTGATCAACACCATTGCCGCGCAGACCAATCTGCTCGCGCTCAACGCCACCATCGAGGCGGCGCGGGCGGGCGAAGCCGGCCGCGGCTTTGCGGTGGTGGCTTCCGAGGTGAAGGCGCTGGCCGAGCAGACCTCGAAGGCGACCGGCGAGATCGGCCAGCAGATCACCGGCATCCAGGGCGCCACCGAAGAGTCGGTTGGCGCTATCAAGGAGATCAGCGCAACCATCGAGAAGCTGTCGGAGATTTCCTCGACCATCGCCGCGGCCGTGGAAGAGCAGGGCGCTGCGACGCAGGAGATTTCCCGCAACGTGCAGCAGGCCGCCCACGGCACGCAGCAGGTCTCCTCCAACATCACCGACGTGCAGCGCGGCGCCGGCGAGACCGGATCGGCCTCCTCGCAGCTGCTGGCCGCGGCACAGTCGCTGTCGGGCGACAGCAGCCGGCTGAAGGACGAGGTCGGCAAGTTCCTCGATAGTGTGCGGGCGGCCTAAGCCACCCGCCACTCCAGCATGCCGTCGTCGGCGGTGACGATGTCACCTGTCGTGCCGACGGGCGCGCGGTTCATGTTGAGGAGATGCGCCAGCGTCTTGGTATCGCTGGCCGGAATCCGCCCGAGCGTCCGGCGGTCGTCCTCAGTGCGCAGCATGGTGACGCCATGCTCGATCTCGCCATTGCCGCGGTAGATCACCGTGAAAGCCTCGACCTTGCCCTTGCCGGCGGCCTCGGTGACGAAGTCGGGGACCCTCCGCCGGTTGCGGTCGGCCTCGGCCTGCACGCTGGTATCCTGCGCGATCGCCGCTTTCGGCGCCGTGCGTGACAGCACCAGCGCATGATGCTTGGTGACGAACCCGCCCTGGCCGTAGAGCAGGCCGAGCCTGCCGCCGCCGCGCAGTTTGCGCACCATCGCGCAGGCCGCATGCGTCATGTAGGTGTTGAGCGGCGCGCCGAAGAAGGTGAGGCCGCCGGCCACCGTCGGCTGCACGTCGGGCCCGAGGCCGAGGGTGCGCCGCGCCATCTTCGGCACGACGGGGAAGCAGCTGTAGAGCTCGATGGCGTCGAACTTCCGGCCGTCGCCCTCGACGAGATCCATGATCGCCTTCAGCACCGCGTTCTGCGGGTGGCTCTCGAAGAACTGGTCACGTACCAGATAGTCGCGCGGCTCGTCCGCCGACGCGCCGCCGAGCGCGTAGACGATGCGGTCCTCCGGCACGCCGGCCGCGCGCGCTTTGGCAAGGCTGGTGAGGATCAGCGCGCCGCCCATGTTGACGCTGGGATTGGCGACCATCAGCTTGGTGTAAGGCCAGGCGATCAGCCGGTTGTCCGGCGTCGGCGTCGTGATCTCGTCCGGTGCAAACTTCTTCTTCAGCCATGAGTTGGGGTTTTGCGCCGCGACGCCGGCAAAGGTCGACCAGAGCTCGCCGGATTCGGCCAGTGCCTGGCCCGGCGTCTGCCCCCAATGCGCCGACGTCGCGCTCTCGTAGAGGGGATACACCGTGATCGGCCGGAACACGCCGAGCTTGACGGCAAGCGGCTTCTGGAACGCCGCGCCGCGCTTCGGCTCTTCCACGTCATGGGCGAACGGCGTCCAGGGCAGCGTGACTTTTGCGCGCTCGGCCTTGGTCGCGGTCGATTGCGCCTCGGCGCCGCACACCGCCGCCACGCTGCATTCGCCGCGCGCGATGCGCTGCGCCGCTTCGTGCAGATAGCGGATCGGACTTTCGCCGCCGACCGGGCCGTAATAGCAATGCGCCGGCTTTGCGCCGATCCGCGCAGCCAGCAGTTTCTCCGGATCGCGGTAACGCCAGCTCAGGAAATTGACCACGTCGAGCGACTGGATCTCGCCGAGCAGTCTTGCGCCGGAGTCCGCCTCTGCGCGCCTGAGCGCTTCTTCGAGCAGCGCGAGCGGTTCGAGACCGGCGGCGATTTCCTTCGGCCGGTCGACGATTTCGCCGACGCCGACGATGACGGGAATGCGGTCTTCGGGGATGTTAGCCATTCTTGTTTTTGCTTCCATTGAACGATTGCTGCCTCATTCGTCATTGCGAGGAGCGAAGCGACGAAGCAATCCATAGCTCCGCGAGCCGATGGATGGATTGCTTCGCTTCGCTCGCAATGACGGCGGTGGTTGCCGTGATGGCGGTGGCTACTCCGCCACCAGCGAGTTCATGTGCTCGACGGCCTCGATGAACTCTTCCTTGAATTCCTGCACCACGGCGCCGGCCGATTTCACGCTGTCGACGAGGCCGACGCCCTGGCCGACGAAATAGCTGACGAGGTCGCGCGCCTGCGCGTTGCCGGCGGCGGCGGCGCGGTCGATCGAGTTGAAGGCGTCGCGGCTGATGATGCTCTGCAGCGGCATCGGCAGCGCGCCCGGACTTTCCGGCGCGCGGTCCCATGCGTCGGTCCACACCGAGCGCAGCTGCCGCGCCGGTTTTCCGGTGCGGCCGCGCGAGCGGATCGCATCGCGCGAGGAGGCGGCGATCATCTTTTCGCGGAATATCTCGGTGGTTTCCGACTCTACCGTCGCCAGCCACACCGATCCCGTCCACACGCCGGCGGCGCCCATCGCCATCGCGGCCGCCATCTGCCGGCCCGTCATGATGCCGCCGGCCGCCAGCACCGGTACGTCGCGGATGCCCTTCACCGCCTTGATCACTTCGGGCACCACCACCATGGTGGAGACTTCGCCGCAGTGCCCGCCCGCTTCGGTGCCTTGCGCCACCAGGATGTCGACGCCCGCTGCGACCTGCCGTACCGCGTGCTCCTTGGCGCCGACCAGGGCCGCGACGGGCACGTCGTGCTTCTTGCCCATGGCGATCATTTCCGTCGGCGGCACGCCGAGCGCGTTCGCGATCAGGCGGATCGGATGGCTGAACGAGACCTCAAGCACCTCCATGGCACGACGCGCATCGAACGGCTGCGGCTGGTTGTCGGCAACATTCGTGGTCTGCAGCTCGATGCCGTACTTGTTGAGAAGGCTCTTGGTGTAGTCGCGATGCTGCTGCGGAATGCGCGCTTCCAGGCTCTTCCAGGTGACGTCCTTCTCGCCCGCGGTCGAGATGTTCTCGGGGATCAGGACGTCGACGCCGTAGGGCTTGCCGTCGACGTGCTCGTCGATCCATTTCAGCTCCTGCTCCACCGTCTCCGGCGAATGCGCGGTCGCGCCGAGCACGCCAAAGCCGCCGGCGCGGCTGACCGCGGCGACGACGTCGCGGCAATGGCTGAAGGCGAACAGGGGAAACTCGATGCCCAGCATGTCACAGATCGGCGATTTCATGTTTCTCTCCCGGCGGCGGCCTTGGCGGCGCTCGTTCTTGATTTGCGTGGCTGTCGGAACGCTAGCCCATCCCGGGCGGGAAAGCCAAGCGGCCGGCGCATGGCCCGTTGTTCTACGTGCCTACAGCCAATTCCGCAGGCCGGAACGGCAGTTTTGCGTCTTGCGCTTTCACGCTGCGCAGAGAATGCTGTCGGCCAAGCAAGAACAATTTCGGGAGAATTCGTCGATGTCCATGTTTTGCATCGTCCCGGAATGACGAAATCCAATCTGGAGTGAAGAAGTGAGCGACGCCCCTCCAACGAACGCCTACGAACCGCCCAAGGTCTGGACCTGGAACAAGGAGAGTGGCGGCAGGTTCGCTGCCATCAACCGCCCGATCGCCGGACCGACGCATGAGAAAGATCTTCCGGTCGGCCGTCACCCGATGCAGCTTTATTCGCTGGCGACGCCGAATGGCGTGAAAGCCACCGTGATGCTTGAGGAGCTGCTCGAGCTCGGCCACAAGGGCGCCGAGTATGACGGCTGGCTGATCAAGATCGACGGCGAGCAATTCAGCAGCGGCTTTGTCGAAGTCAACCCGAATTCGAAAATCCCCGCGCTGATGGATCGCAGCGGCAAGGAGCCGATCCGCGTGTTCGAGTCCGCTTCCATCCTGGTCTACCTGGCGGAGAAATTCGGCGCCTTTCTGCCGGTCGACACCAAGACACGCGCCGAATGTTTCTCATGGCTGTTCTGGCAGATGGGCAGTGCGCCGTTCCTCGGCGGCGGGTTCGGCCACTTCTATGCCTATGCGCCGAGCAAGATCGAATACGCCATCGACCGCTACGCCATGGAAGTGAAGCGCCAGCTCGACGTGCTCGATCGAAGGCTTGGCGAAGTCGAATACCTCTCCGGGGGCGATTACTCGATCGCCGACATCGCCGTGTGGCCATGGTACGGCGCGCTCGCCAAGGGGCTGCTTTATGGCGCCGGCGAATTCCTCTCCGTGCAGGACTACAAGAACGTGCAGCGCTGGACAGATGCGATCGCCAAGCGTCCGGCAGTGCAGCGCGGCCGCATGGTCAACCGCACCTGGGGCGATCCGGCCAGCCAGCTGCACGAGCGCCACGACGCCGGCGACTTCCAGACCAGGACGCAGGACAAGATCGGCGAGCCCGCGAAAGAGTGACAAAAAACGTAGGGCGGATTGGCGAAGCGTAATCCGCCGCGCCGCGCGTAAACGAGAATGGCGGATTACGCCTGACGGCTAATCCGCCCTACGCAGCTGCAACAGGGGGACACCATGGGCTTCGTCGAAAAAGGCGCCGTGCGCATCCACTACGAGGAAGCAGGCAGCGGCTACCCGCTGCTGCTGATCGCCGGCGGCGGATTGAATTCGTGCATCGAGCGCATCACCGGTCCGTATCCGCCGTTCAACGCCATGAAGGAATTTTCCAACGAGTACCGCTGCGTCGCCTTCGACCTGCGCAACGCGCCGCCCGGGCAATCCTCAGGACCGCTCGAGATCGATCGTCCCTGGGATTCCCACACCGACGATCAGCTCGCGCTGATGGATCATCTCGGCTGCCAGAAATTCATGGTGCTCGGCTTCTGCATCGGGGGCCCCCTGATCTGGAATCTGCTGAAGCGTGCGCCCGACCGCGTCGCCGCCGCCGTGCTGGCGATGCCGAGCGGCTCGCGGCCGGAGCTGCGCGATTACTTCTACGACGCCAACATGACCGGCTGGGCGCCGGAGCTGGTGAAGCGCCGGAGCGACATCACCATGGAGCGGGCGGAGAGATTCCTGACGCGGATGTACCGCACCAATCCGGATTTCGTGTTCACCGTGACGCGCGATTTCGTAAAGAGCTGCCAAACACCGGTGCTGATCCTGCCCGACGATATCCCGGCGCACCCCTACGCGGTCGCCATGGAGACCGCGCTGCTGGCGCCGAACGCGGAAGTGAGCATGTTTCCATGGAAGGAGCCGCCCGAGCGGGTGCCGCTGGCGGTGCGGCAGATCCGCTCCTTCCTGCGCGCGCACCGGCCGGGGGCTTGATCACCGGTATCTCTGCCGTCATTGCGAGCGAAGCGAAGCAATCCAGCTTGCCTTCATCGCGACAAGAAAGCTGGATTGCGTCGTCGCTTCGCTCCTCGCAATGACGGTGCTATTTCCCCACAGGCCCCTGCGCGGCCGGAAAGATCACCCGGTCATCCGTGCGGCAATAACGATCCGCGAACATGCGCCCGATCGGATGATAGCGCTCCATGTGTACGCGCATGGCCTCGCGGTCCCACAGCTCGTCGCGGATATGGAAGTTGACGCCTTCGCCCATGACGAGCACGCGGTCGCCGTTGACGTCGATGATCTTCCACGTCTTGCACTCCATCGCCCAGGGCGTATCGGCTAGCCGCGGCACCGCCACCTTGGAGGAGGGCGCGAGCTTCAAACCGAGCCAGGACGGCTCGCCGATCTCGGGTGGAAAATCGCCCGAGGATTCGTGCATCGCCTGCGCCAGCGGCTCGTCGGTGAGATTGACCACGAACTCGCCGCTGCGCCGGATGTTGACCAGCGTATCCTTGGGCCTTCCGTCCGCCCGGTTGTTGGACGCGAACATGCAGAGTGGCGGGGCCTCGCAGAACACGTTGAAGAAGCTGAACGGCGCGGCATTCACCACGCCCGTGGGCCCGACCGTCGTCACCCAGGCGATCGGCCGCGGCAGCACGAACGACGTCAGCACCTTGTAGCGCTCGCGCTGGCTGAGATCGGATGGCGCATATTCCACCATGGTGCGCTCTCAGAACGCCGTGTAGCCGCCGTCAATCACGAAGCAATCGGCGGTGTGATAGGACGAGGCCTTGCTCATCAGGTAGACGGCGATGCCGCCGAAATCGGAGGGCTCGCCGAAGCGGCGCACCGGAATGCGCGGCATCACATTGGCGACGAACTTGTCGTTGGCCATCAGCCCGGAGGTCATGTCGCTCTTGATCCAGCCGGGCAGGATGGCATTCGCTGTGACGCCGTAGCGCGCCAGCTCCACCGCGAGCGCGCGGCACAGCGCGTTCAGCGCCGCCTTGGTGCCGGCATAATGCTCGTTGCGCGCGGTGCCGAACAGCGAGGCGAGGCTGGACGTCGCAACGAGGCGGCCGAACTTGTCGCCGGCCTCCGCACGCTCGGTCATGTGCCTGGCCGCGGCCTGGAAGGCATGGAACACACCGTCGAGATTGGTTGCGAACATCCGGCGCCACTCTTCCTCGGTGCGGTCGATGAAGGCGCGCCGTCCGCCGCCGCCGATGCCGGCATTGGCGAAGCAGCCGTCGACCCGGCCGAAGCTGTCGAGCGTAGCCTTCATCGCATCTTTCACCGAGGCGGGGTCGGTGACGTCGCAGACCAGCGCCTGGACTTTGCCGGGACCTGCGGCCATCGTCGCGGCGGCGGCCTTGTTCTTCTCGGCGTTGCGGCCCCAGATCGAGACGTTGCAGCCACTCAACGCAAGTGCCTGCGCGATGCCGAGCCCGATACCGCCATTGCCGCCGGTAATGACGGCCGTGCGGCCGGTGAGGTCGAAGATGCTCATTGGCGTTTCCTTGTTTTCATTTCTCGCGCCGGGCTCTAGATGTGCATTCGGCGCAGGGTGACGTTCTGGCCCAACCATGGACAAGCCCGCTTCAAAAATCAAATATGGGTGCGAAACCCACCGCGCGGAAAACGCGGGAAGCACCCCGAGAGGAAACAATGCAGTTCAAGCACGTCACGCTGGAATTCGATGGATCGGTCGCGATCCTCCGGCTCGACCATCAGGAAGTCATGAATGCCGTGTCGATCGACATGCTGGGCGGGCTTGCCGAAGCGCTCGACGAGATCGACGAAAGGCGGGCCGACGTGCGCTGCCTCGTCATCACCGGCGCGGGCCGCGCCTTCTGCACCGGCGCCAACCTTCAGGGCCGCAGCCAGCAGAAGCCGGGCCGCAGCAACGCGGGTGCGGCGCTGGAGACCGCGTTCCATCCGTTCCTGCGCCGGCTGCGCAAGCTGCATTGCCCGATCGTCACGGCGGTGAACGGCCCCGCCGCCGGCGCCGGGATGAGTTTTGCCTTGATGGGCGACATGATCCTGTGCGGACGCTCGGCCTATTTCCTGCAGGCGTTCCGCCGCATCGGCCTGGTGCCGGACTGCGGCTCGACCTGGCTGCTGCCGCGTCTCGTCGGAAAGGCGCGGGCCATCGAGCTGTCGTTGATGGGCGAGCGGCTGCCGGCGGAGAAGGCGCTGGAATGGGGCCTCGTCAACCGCGTCCATGACGACGCCGCGCTGATGGACGAGGCGATGAAGCTCGCGAACGAGCTTGCGAGCGGGCCGACGGTGGCGTTGTCGCTGATCAGAAAGCTCTATTGGGACAGCCCGGAAAATTCTTTCGAGGAGCAGCTCAACCTCGAATTCGAATCGCAGCGCATCGCCGGCGGCGCCGAGGATTTCAAGGAAGGCGTCACCGCCTTCCTCGAGAAGCGCCCCGCAAAGTTCAAGGGCAAATGATCGAGGCCGATCTCGGACGCTGTGTCGCCGGCTTCTATCCCGGTGCGAGCGGCGTTGCCGGCGCCGCCAAACTTTCCGGCGGCGCCAGCCAGGAGACGTGGACGTTCGACATCGTCCATCCCTCCGGCAATGTCGGCGCGATCCTGCGCCGCGCGCCGCCGGGCTATGGCGCCTCGCCATCGCGCGCCGCGGGGCTCGATGCCGAGGCGACGCTGATGCAGCTCGCCTTTGACGCCGGCCTGCCGTCGCCGCGCGTGCTGCATGTGCTGAAAGAGGAGGAGGGGCTCGGCCGCGGCTTCATCATGGCGCGCGTCGAGGGCGAAACCATCGCGCGAAAGATCCTGCGCGACGAGGAATTCGCCAAGGCGCGCCCGTTGCTGGCGCGCCAGCTCGGCAAGGTCGCCGCCGGCATTCATTCGCTGCCGCAGGCAAAGCTGCCGAAGCTGCGCAGCATGACTTCGACACAGGAGATCGCCGACCTCGGGCGCGAGTACCGCAGTTTCGACCGGCCGCGGCCGGTGTTCGAGCTGGCGCTGCGCTGGCTCGCCGACCACGATCCGGGCGCGTCGCGCGAGGTCACGCTGGTGCATGGCGATTTCCGCCACGGCAACCTCATCATCGGTCCCGACGGCGTGCGCGCGGTGCTGGACTGGGAGCTCGCGCATCTCGGCGACCCCATGGAGGACCTCGGCTGGATCTGCGTCAATTCCTGGCGCTTCGGCGAGATCGACAAGCCGGTCGGCGGCTTCGGCTCGCGCGAGGATCTGTTTGCGGGTTACGAGGAAGCCGGCCGCAAGGTCGTTCCCGATCGCGTCATGTTCTGGGAAGTCATGGGCACGCTGCGCTGGGGCATCATGTGCTGCGGCATGATGCAGCGTTTCCGCAGCGGCCCCGACCATTCCATGGAGCGCGCCATGATCGGCCGCCGCGCCTCGGAGACGGAGATCGATTTGCTGAGATTGCTCGCGCCGCGCGCATGATCCCGAAAAGTGGGAACCGATTTTCGGATAAGATCATGCGCAATGGAAGAGGAGGCTAGCGTGCAGGACGAACCGACACCCACCGAACTGATCAAGGCCGTTGCGGATTTCCTCCGTACCGAGATCGCGCCCGCCGTCAAGGGCCACAACGCCTTCAAGCTTCGCGTCGGCATCAACGCGCTCGACCTCGTCACGCGCCAGCTCGCGCAGGAAGGACCGGGCGACGCCGCGGAAGCCGTGCGGCTGAAAGCGTTGCTCGGCATCGACGGCTCGGTAACGGAACTCAACCGCGCGCTGGCCGAGAAGATCGCCAAAGGCGAGGTGGATTTGAGTACGCCCGGACTGAAGGAGCATCTCTGGCAGACCACGATGGACAAACTCGCGGTCGATCAGCCGAACTATGCGTCGTACAAGAGGGAATTGGGGAATAAGGCGTAGCGGTTTCCCCACGTCGTTCCGGGATGGTCCGAAGGACCAGACCTCAGATGCGCAATTGCGCATCGGGGAACCTCGAGATTCCGGGTTCGCCTCTTCGAGGCGCCCCGGAATGACCGCGCTGAGCGCGGTCACCGCCCCAGCCATTTCGGCGGGCGCTTCTCCGCGAATGCCTTCGGGCCCTCGATGTAGTCCTGCGACGCCGCCATCGCCTTCACGGCCGGATAGTCGCGCTGCTCGGCGATGGCCTGCTCCAGCGACACGTTCAGCCCCTTCTGGATCGCCTGCTTCGAGGCGCGGATCGACATCGGCGAGTTCCTGGCGATCGTCTCCGCCCAGCGCTCGGCCGCCGCGAGCGCTTCGCCCGCCGGCACCACCTCGTTGACGAAGCCCAGGTCAAAGCCTTCCCTGGCGCTGACGTGGCGCGCGGTGAGTATCATGCCCATGGCGCGCTTCAGCCCGATCTGGCGCGGCAGGCGGTGCACGCCGCCGGCGAGTGCGGCAAGGCCGACGCGCGGTTCGGGCAGGGCGAAGGTCGCGTTCTCCGAGGCAATGATGAGATCGCAGGCGAGCGCGATCTCGAAGCCGCCGCCCATGGCGACGCCGTTCACCGCAGCGATGATCGGCTTGTCGCAGTCGAAGCGGGAGGTCAGGCCGGCAAAGCCGCCCTTGTCCCAACCGCGTTTGCCGCCCGCCGCCTGCCATTTCAAATCGTTGCCGGCGCAGAACGCCTTGTCGCCGGCACCGGTGACGATCGCCACCCACTGCTCGGGATCGGCGGAGAAATCGTCGAACACCTTGTCGAGCTCGAAATGCGCATCGATATGCAGCGCGTTGTAGACTTCCGGACGGGACAGCGTGATGGTCGTGATCGGCCCCTTGCGCGTCACCTTGGAAAATTTCAGGTCCATTTCGTCTCCCTCTTGATTTTCTGTGGCGAAGAATTCGCGCTAAGTGTAGCGCCGGCCAACGGCCCGATGCCATCCAATTACGCAACGCCCCCGCGCATGCCAAGGCCGATTCCCTTGCTTGACTTGGAAAGCGCCATCTCCGCTAAATCGATCCTGAACAGCCGCGCTGCGTAGCGTCTAAACGCAAGCGCCGACAAGCAATGGTTTTCGGGAGAGACGCCTTGGATTTCAACCTGCCTGCCGACCTCACTGCCTATCTCGCCGAACTCGACCGCTTCATCGAGCGCGAGATCAAGCCGCTGGAGGAGGCCGACGACAACATCCGATTCTTCGACCATCGCCGCGAATGGGCGCGCACCGATTTCGACAATGGCGGCCTGCCGCGCCATGAATGGGAAGCGCTGCTGCGCAAGGCGAAGAACCTGGCCGACGCCGCCGGCCATTTGCGCTTCGCGATCCCGAAGCGATACGGCGGCAAGGACGGTTCCAACCTCTGGATGGCCGTGATCCGCGAGCACTTTGCGGCAAAGGGTCTAGGCCTGCACAACGACCTGCAGAACGAGCACTCCATCGTCGGCAATCTTCCCCTCGTCACCATGCTCGACCGCTACGGCACCGACGAGCAGAAAGCGATGATCGACGGTTCCATCACCGGCAAGTATCGCATCACCTTTGGTCTGACGGAGCCCGAGCACGGCTCCGACGCCACGCATATGGAAACCAGGGCGGTGCCGGCGACGCGCGACAACGTCAAGGGCTGGATCATCAACGGCGAGAAGATGTGGACGACAGGCATGCACGTCGCCACCCACTGCGCGTTGTTCGCGCGCACGTCGGGCAATGACGGCGATGCGCGCGGCATCAGCTGCTTCCTGGTGACGGCGAAATCGCCGGGCGTGAAGGTCGAGCAATATCTGTGGACCTTCAACATGCCGACCGATCACCCGCGCGTCAGTTTTACGGACGTGTTCGTGCCCGACGATGCGCTGTTCGGCGAGGTCGGCCGCGGTCTGTCGCTGGCGCAATGCTTCGTGCATGAGAACCGCATCCGCCAGGCGGCAAGCTCGCTCGGCGCCGCTGTCTACTGCATCAATGAGAGTGTGAAATACGCGCGCGAGCGCAAGCCGTTCGGCAAGGCGCTGGCCGAGAACCAGGCCATCCAGTGGCCGCTGGTGGAGCTTGCGACCCAAGCCGAGATGCTGCGCCTTTTGATCCGCAAGACCGCCTGGGAGATGGACCAGCTGACGCAGGCGCAAGTCGAGCACACGCTGTCCGACCGCGTCTCCATGTGCAACTTCTGGGCAAACCGGCTCTGCTGCGAGGCCGCCGACCGCGCCATGCAGGTGCATGGCGGCATGGGCTATTCCCGCCACAAGCCGTTCGAGCACATCTACCGCCACCACCGCCGCTACCGCATCACCGAAGGCAGCGAGGAGATCCAGAAGCGGAAAGTGGCCGGCTTCCTGTTCGGCTATATGGGGGCGGGGAAATATTGAATGAGGTTAGATCGAGCACGGCTCTCCAGCTCTCCCCATCGGGGAGAGGCACAGGCCGCCCTTGGCGGCCGTTCTTAAGAGACGCCGAAGCGAAGCTTCGGCTGTGGCGAAGCGCCGGGTGAGGGCTCTTTCGTCATATGATAGAGCTTAACCCCTCACCCGGAACGCATCTGCCGATGCGTTCCGACCTCTCCCAAGGGAGAGGTGAAGGGAACCTGCGAAACGACTAGGCCAGGAGCGAGCGATGGAAGGTGGATGCACGTGCCGGAATATTCGTTATCGCCTCCACGGCAAGCCGATGATCGTGCACGCCTGCCATTGCAGCTGGTGCCAGCGCGAGACCGGCACCGTGCACGCCCTCAATGCGCTATACGAGGCCGACCGCGTCGAGCATATTGGCGCCGAGCCCGAGATCATCGACACGCCCTCGGCCAGCGGCAAGGGCCAGCGCATCGCGCGCTGTCCGGTGTGCAAGGTCGCGGTCTGGAGCAACTATCCGGGCTCGGGGCCGGCGGTGCGGTTCGTGCGCGTCGGCACCATGGATGATCCGAGCCAGTGCCCGCCGGACGTCCACATCTTCACGTCGACAAAACAGCCGTGGGTGATATTGCCGCCGGGCGCGAAGGCCTATGCCGAATTCTACGACAATCCCGCCGAGGTCTGGTCGGATGAAGCCAGGGCCCGCCACCGTGCGGTGCGGGAGAAGATGAAGAAGTAGGGGCGGCTCTCACCACCGTCATTGCGAGCCACCGGGTCGCGCGAACGCGCGCCCGATGACAGGCTCCGCGAAGCAATCCATCTGTCCGCGCGCAAAGCCATCGATTGCATCGTCGCTTCGCGTCGCGCGTCCGACAGTCACGCGCCGGCTACTTTCTTGACCAGCGCGCCAGCGACTTTCTCGGATACGTAGCCGAACACCGCGCCAACAACGAGCGAGATCGCGACGTTGACAAAGGGATTTTCCAGCGAGGCGGCGGTGACGGCGCCGAGTTTGTTGCCGGCTAGCGCGAGTCCGACGGTCGGGGCAAACCCGATGACGGTCGCCGGAATATCGGAGAGCGCCGACGCTTTGGCGGCGTAGACGGCGATGAACACCGTGATGAGAACGCAGATGGCTGCCCAAAGCGGAACACCCAGCGATGCGCCCAGTGGGATCTGCGTCACCATCAGCAGGAGCACCCATGCGATGAACGCGCCGAACACGTTGTGCGTAATTGTCTTACCGAGCCCCGCTTCCTTGCCGCCGCAATGATAGAAGGAACCCCAGCCTAGAAAGGCAGCCCAGATCTGCAATCCCATGCCGATCGGCGAAAGAAATAGATATGCAGCTATGGCTCCGAGCACGCTAATGCTCACCGCCAACGCAGTGATAAGGTCCATGACGTTTCCCCTCTGGTGCGCCGACAGGAATGGCGCGGCAGTGACTTTCGTGGACCTTCATCCTGCCCGGTATAGTACTGTAGTCGTAGGCCGACGCATCGCAAAGACGAAGTGATGGACTCGTCGAGTCTCGCGCAATCGCGGCTTCAATTCACCTGCCGGTCCTTCCCCGCCCAATAGGGATCGCGCAAATTCCGCCGCAGAATCTTCCCCGACGGATTGCGCGGCAGCGCCTCGATGAAATCCACCGTCTTCGGCGTCTTGTAGCCGGCGATCCGCGTGCGGGCGAAATTGATGATGTCGGTGGCATCGGCGCTCTTGCCGGGCTTCATCACCACGACTGCCTTTACCGCTTCGCCCCATTTGTCATCCGGGATGCCGATCACGGCGGCTTCCGCCACGTCGGGGTGATCGCATAGCGCGCTCTCCACTTCGGCGGGATAGATGTTCTCGCCGCCGGAGATGATCATGTCCTTGATGCGGTCGTGGATGTAGAGATAGCCGTCCTTGTCCATGTAGCCGGCATCGCCCGTGCGCAGCCAGCCGTCTGGGCCAAGCGTCTTCGCGGTCGCCTCCGGCAGGTTCCAGTAGCCGACCATGTTGGAGCCCGAGCGGGTGGCGATCTCGCCGACTTCGCCCGGCGGCAGCGGCTTGCCGTCAGGATCGAGAATCGCGAGCTCGATGCCGGGCAGGGCCTTGCCCGCCGAGCGCATGCGGTCGAGCCCCTCGATGTGGTCCTCCGGCGGCAACGCCACGATGGTGCCGGTTGTCTCGGTCATGCCGTACATCTGCACGAAGCCGCATTTGAAGACTTCGATGCATTCCTTCAATAGCGCCGCCGGAATTGGGGATGCGCCGTACAGCATGTATTTCAGCCGCGAGAAATCCATCGTCCGCGCACGCGGCTGCCGCACCACGAACTGCATCGCCGCCGGCACCATGAAGAGTTTCGTGATGCCGGACTGCTCGAAGAAGTCGAGCACTCTTGTCGGATCGAACTCGCGCGCGATCACGCCCTTGGCGCCGTGATAGAGCCCCATCACGCCCCAGCCGGAGCCGCCGATATGGAAGATCGGCATCGCCACCAGCGACACGTCGTCGGTGGTCCACTTGTTCCATTCCGGCTTCTCGGCCTCGCTGCCGGTCTGCACCAGGTTGAGGAAGTTGGCATGCGAGAGCATCGCGCCCTTTGGCTTGCCTGTCGTGCCTGACGTGTAGAGCTGGATCGCGACGTCCTTCGGCTCGATCTTCACCCTGGGATCGTCGCCGCTCTGCGCGTCGCGCCAGGCGGTGAAATCCTGCCACTCCGGCGCGCCGCCTTCGGTCGTGATGATGTGCCTGACATCGGGCAGTTCCGCCTTGATGTTGCGAACCTGTGCGATGAACTCGGGACCGACGAACAGCGCCGGCGCCTTGCAATCGCCGACGATGAAGGCGACTTCGGGACCTGCAAGCCGCCAGTTCACCGGCGCCATCACCACGCCGGCCTTCATCGCGCCCATCAAGAGCTCGAAATAGAGGTCGCTGTTCTTGCCGAGATAGGCGATGCGGTCACCCTTCTTCAGGCCCAGCGCAATCAGCGCATTGGCGACGCGGTTGGTCTTGACGTCGAACTCGGCAAACGTGGTCTTCCGTCCCTCGAATTCGTAGACCTCGGCATTGCCGCGGTTCTTCGCCTGCGCGCGCACCATGTCGGCGAGGTTTGCCGGAGCTGCCGTGGACATGTTTCTCCCGAGATGTTGTTGTTTGTTGTGATGCTACCACGTCATTGCGAGGAGCGAAGCGACGAAGCAATCCAGCTTTCGTGCAGCGGCGAAGGGAAGCTGGATTGCTTCGCTTCGCTCGCATTGACGGCGAGGGAGCTCAGGCTCTCTTCGCCCGATCCTTCTCGTTCTGCGCGCTGATCGCGTCGCGCGCCTGCTGCCAGTCGGCGTCCGACCATTCGCGCATCTCGTAGAAATTGCCGCCGGTGGCAAGCGCCTGGGCGCCGTCCATCGCAATGGTCTCGCCGCTGATCCAGTCGCAGCCGCCGGAGATCAGGAACACGGCGAGGTTCTGCAGCTCCTCCATCTTGCCGACACGGCCCATCGGGTTGCGCGCGATGGTGCGCGCGCCGGGCTGGTCGTTGGGGTTGAGCCGCTTGCTCATGCCTTCGGTCGGAATCTCGCCGGGCGCAATCGTGTTGAGGCGGATGCCGTAGCGACCCCATTCCGCCGCCAGCGACATCGTCATGGCGTGGATCGCCGACTTGCTCATCGCCGACGGCACCACGAACGGGCTGCCGTTGCGCACCCAGGTCACGGTGATGGAGACGACGTTGCCGGGATGCTTGCCCGCGATCCAGCGCCGCCCCACCGCATGCGTCACGTAGAACGTGCCGTGCATCACGATGTTGGCCACCGCGTCGAAACCGCGCGGCGAAAGGTCCTGCGTGCGCGAGACGAAATTGCCGGCCGCATTGTTGATGAGGTCGGTGAGGGGGCCGCCGGCCCAGATCTGCTCGATCATCTCGTCGACGGCAAGCGCGTTGCGGATGTCGACGCCGTGGCTGACCACGCGCCCGCCATACTCGCCCATCAGCTCGGTCGCCGTCTCGTCGCAGACGATCTTGCGGCGGCCGCAGATATGCACCTCGGCCCCGAGTTGCAGGAATTTGGCGGCCATACCCTTGCCGAGGCCGGTTCCGCCGCCGGTCACGAGAATGCGCCGTCCGGCGAGAAGCTGATCGTTGAACATCGTTTCCACCCATGTCCCGTATGAAGGGGGATTTGTTAATTGGTCGATTGACTAAACCCGAATGACGGCCTTTGTGTAAAGCCGCAACAAGAAATTCAGGTGAGGAGATTTGCTCATGGAAGATCGCGTCTCGATATCGATCGCGGACGGTATCGCCGACGTCCGGCTGGTGCGCGCGGACAAGATGAACGCGCTGGATCAGGCGATGTTCGAGGCGCTGGTGGCCGCAACCGACCGCCTTTCAAAGGAAAATGCAATCCGGGTGGTAGTATTGTCCGGGGAAGGGCGCGCCTTCTGCGCCGGCCTCGACATGGGCCGTTTCGCGGCCATGAAGGACAAGGGCGGTAACGGAGTAGCTGGTGGCGAAAGCCGCGACCTCACCAAGCGGACCCACGGCCAAGCCAATTTCCCGCAGCAGGCGGTATGGGGCTGGCGCCAATTGCCGGTGCCGGTGATCGCCGCCATCCAGGGCGTCGCCTTCGGCGGCGGTTTCCAGCTCGCGCTCGGCGCCGACATCCGCCTGATGGCGCCGGATGCGCGGATGTCGATCATGGAGATCAAATGGGGCCTGGTGCCGGACATGGCGGGCACGCCGATCCTGGCGAGCCTCGTCCGCGACGACATCCTGCGCGAGCTGACCTACACGGGACGCATCTTCTCCGCGCAGGAGGCGCTCGCCTACGGCCTCGCCACCCGTATCGTGGACGACCCGCGCGCGGCCGCGCTGGAAATGGCGCGCGACATCGCGGCCAAGAACCCGCACGCCATCCGTGCCGCCAAGCGCATGATGAACAACCTCTCCGTCGATCCCGGCCCGGCGTTGCTGGCGGAATCGGTCGAGCAGCAGAAGCTGATCGGCAGCCCCAACCAGACTGAAGCCGTCCGCGCCAACATGGAAAAGCGCGCGCCGCGGTTTGCGGAGGTTTGAGCCGTCATGGCCGGGCAAAAGCGCGAAGCGCGTCTTCGCGCTAGATGTCCCGGCCATCCACGTCTTGCTTGACGGCAACAGAAGGAAGACGTGGATCACCGGGACAAGCCCGGTGATGACGAGAACCAACACTGTGCCCAAATAACGAACAAGCAAATGACCGATAGCTCCCTCTTCCACGGCATTATCAGCGGCAACCGCCGGCGCAACCACGACGAGGTCGCCGAACGCGCCGGGCGCGTCGCCTCCGGCCTGAAGTCGCTCGGCGTCACCCAGGGCGACAGCGTCTGCATGCTCATGCGCAACGACATCGCCTTCATCGAAGCCGCGTACGCGGCGATGCGGCTCGGGGCCTACGGCGTGCCGATCAACTGGCACTTCAAGCCGGAAGAGATCAATTACGTCCTCAACGACTCCGGCACGCGCGTGCTGATCGCGCATGCCGACATGCTGCATCAATTGCGCGAGGCGATCCCGGAAGGCGTCACCGTGCTCGCGCTGCCGACGCCGCCGGAGATTCTCGCCAACTACAAGGTCGATCCCGATCACCTGCCGATGCCCGATTTCGCGATCGATTTCGAATCCTGGCTGATAGGCTTTCCCCGCTATGACGGCCCGGCGGTGCCGCAGCCCGCCAACATGATCTACACCTCGGGCACCACAGGCCATCCCAAGGGTGTACGCCGAAATGCGCCGACGCCGGAGCAGACCGCCAACGCCGAACGCATGCGCGCGCTGATCTACGGGCTGAAGCCCAATGCCCGCGCCATCCTGCCCGGGCCGCTCTATCACTCCGCGCCGAATTCCTTTGGCCTCCGCGCCGGCCGTCTCGGCGGCGTGCTGGTGCTGATGCCGCGCTTCGATGCCGAGGAGTTTCTGCGGCTGATCGAGGGGCAGAAGATCGACACCATCTTCATGGTGCCGACCATGTTCATCCGCCTGATGAAGCTGCCGGAAGAGGTGCGCAGGAAGTACGACATGTCCTCGCTGCGCCACATCATCCATGCCGCGGCGCCATGCCCGGCCGACGTCAAGCGCGCCATGATCGACTGGTGGGGCCCGGTGATCTACGAGTTCTACGGCTCCACCGAATCGGGTGCAGTGACCTTCGCCACCTCGGAGGACGCGCTGAAGAAGCCCGGCACCGTCGGAAAAATCTCGCCCGGCGCGGAGCTGCGCTTCATCGGCGAGGACGGAAGCGAATTGCCGCCCGGCCAGATCGGCGAGATCTATTCGCGCATCGCAGGAAATCCCGACTTCACCTATCACAACAAGCCGGAGAAGCGCGGCGAGATCGACCGCGAGGGCTTCATCACCTCCGGCGACGTCGGCTACATCGACGAGGACGGCTACGTCTTCATCTGCGACCGCAAGCGCGACATGGTGATTTCCGGCGGGGTCAACATCTATCCCGCCGAGATCGAGGCCGTGCTGCATGCGTTGCCCGGCGTGCACGATTGCGCCGTGTTTGGTATCCCCGACGCCGAATTCGGCGAGGCGTTGATGGCCGTGGTGGAGCCGATAGCAGGCGCGGCGCTCGACGCCGCCGGCATCCGCGCGAGGCTGAAGACCTCGCTCGCCGACTACAAGGTGCCGAAACACATCGAGATATCGGCCAATCTGCCGCGCGAGGATTCCGGAAAAATCTTCAAGCGTCGCCTGCGCGATCCCTATTGGGAGCGGGCAGGGCGGAGGATTTAGTCCAGCTGTCGCAGGAATCGTAGGGTGGGCAAAGGCGCGGAAGCGCCGTGCCCACCTTCAAGTTCCGTACGCCTGAGGGTGGGCACGCTGCGCTTTGCTCACCCTACGATTTTTCCGAATTCCTCTTGACTATTACGCAAATCGGAACTATCTTCCCCCTCAGCCCGTGCCACCGTGAGGGACGTTTCGCGATCGTCACGAAACGTGGTGCGGGTTGCGATGGGCCGCTTGCTGTGTCAGGTGCTTGCACCGGGCGAAACGCAGCGGCGGACGGTGAAATCGTGTGGTCCTGGCGCCGCGACCCTGGCGCTACGTCGGCGGACTCTTCCGTCGGCTACGGGGGCAAGAAAGGCCGCTCCCCGGGGAGAGTACGTATAAGCCGCCAAACCATTGCGCGGGGAAGGTCGGGATGTCCTGGCTGTACCTGTCAAATCCGTGTGCGTTCTTTCACTACCCCCTGCACGCGGTGCTGCGGGCGCAGCCGGCGCCCGACCTTCTCCGCGCCCTCTATTCAAGAGGGAGCAAACGAATATGCAAGACCCGGGCGAAATCGAGCTGCGGGAACGTAGTCGCTTGTTCCGCTGTCATCGCCCGGCTTGCCGCCTTCGCGAAGGCTTCGGCGGCCGAGTGAGATTGTGGCCCGGCGTAGCCTTGGCGGAGACGGGACCGGGCGACCCAGTATTCCAGAGACGCCAGCGATGAAACCGACAGGCCGCGGCACTGGATCCCCGCATTCGCGGGGATGACGACTTTGAGTGTGGCTAGCTTCGCGCCTCCATCTTCGTCTTGCACTGCATCAAAAAACTTGCACACTCCCGGATGAGCCGGGCAGCCTCTGGAGTAGCCAGCCCAATGTCACCCCAGACCATGCCTACCGACACGGAGATCCGCACCAGGCGCGCCGAAGAGGCGCAAGCGCTGGAGGAAGACGTCCGCCTGCGCAACGACATCCGTCTGCTCGGGCGCATCCTCGGCGACACCGTGCGCGACCAGGAGGGCGCCGACGTCTTCGACCTCGTCGAGCGCATTCGCCAGACATCGATCAGGTTCCATCGCGACGACGACAAGCCGGCCCGGCGCGAGCTGGAGCTGATCCTCGACAGCATGTCGATCAGCCAGACCGTGCGGATCGTCCGCGCCTTCAGCTATTTCTCGCACCTTGCCAACATCGCCGAGGACCAGAACAACATCCGCCAGATGCGCTCGCCGACCGGTCCGGGCGGGACGCCGCGCGCGAGCGTCCTGGTCCAGACACTGGCGCATGCGCGCGCCGCCGGCATCGGCTCCGCCGATCTTCGCCGCTTCTTCGAGACCGCAGAGGTCAGCCCGGTGCTGACGGCGCATCCGACCGAAGTCCGCCGCAAGAGCACCATGGATCGCGAGATGGAGATCGCGGCGCTGCTCGACCGGCGCGAGCGGGTGCAACTGACCCCGGAGGAGGCCGCAGCCGAGGACGAACAGCTGCGCCGGGGCGTGCTGACGCTGTGGAAGACCAATCTCTTGCGCCGGACAAAGCTGACGGTACTCGACGAGGTCGCCAACGGCCTTTCCTTCTACGACTACACCTTCCTGCGCGAGGTGCCGCGGCTGCATTGCGCGCTGGAAGACAAGCTGAACGAGGGCGAGGGCGCGGCGCGGGGTGAACTGGCTTCGTTCCTCAAGATGGGCAGCTGGATCGGCGGCGACCGCGACGGCAACCCGTTCGTCACTGCCGAGGTCATGCGCGGAACGCTGAAGCTGCATGCCAGCCGGATATTGCGCTTCTATCTGGAGGAGCTGCACGTTCTCGGCTCGGAGCTGTCGATGGCCGCGCACCTCACCGACATTTCCAAGGATCTGCGCGCGCTGGCCGAGCGTTCGCCGGACAAGTCGCCGCATCGCAGCGGCGAACCCTATCGCCTGGCGGTGTCGGGCATCTTTGCGCGGCTCGCCGCAACCGCCGCGCGGCTGGGCGTGGAAACGACGCGTCCTGCAGTCGGCGCGGCGGCGCCATACGCCGATACGGCCGAATTCAAGACCGATCTCGACGTTCTCTACCGCTCGCTATTCTCGAACAATGCCGGCGTGATCGCGCGCGGCCGGCTGCGCCAGTTGCGCCGCGCGGTGGATTGCTTCGGCTTCCATCTCGCGAGGCTCGACATCAGGCAAAACTCCGCCGTGCACGAGCGAACGGTTGCCGAGCTGATCGACGCGGCGATGCCGGGCATGTCCTATATGGCGCTGAACGAGGAGGCGAGGGTCGCGCTGCTGTCGAAGGAATTGAGCAATGCGCGTCCGCTGACCTCGAACTTCGTGAAATACAGCGAGGAGACCGCCGGCGAGCTCGCGGTGTTCCATGCGGCAGCCGAAGCCCATTCTCTCTACGGCGCTGCCGCGATCCCCCAGTGCATCATCTCGATGTGCAAGGGCGTGTCCGACATGCTGGAAGTGGCGCTGCTGCTGAAGGAAGGGGGGCTCATCCACCCTTCCGGCCGCAGCGCGATCAATATCGTGCCCCTGTTCGAGACCATCGAGGATCTGCAGGCCTCCAGTGGCATCATGGACCGCATGCTGTCGCTGCACGATTACCGCAAGCTGGTGGACAGCCGCGGCGCACTGCATGAGGTCATGCTCGGCTATTCCGACAGCAACAAGGACGGTGGCTTCGTCACATCGGGCTGGGAACTCTACAAGGCCGAGATCGGTCTCGTCGAGGTGTTCGAACGTCACCACGTCCGGCTGCGCCTGTTCCACGGCCGCGGCGGCTCGGTCGGCCGCGGCGGCGGGCCGAGCTACGACGCCATCATCGCCCAGCCCGGCGGCGCCGTGAACGGCCAGATCAGGATCACCGAACAGGGCGAGATCATCTCCAGCAAATACTCCAACGCCGAGGTCGGCCGCAACAATCTGGAGATCCTCGCCGCCGCCACCCTGGAAGCGAGCCTGTTGCAGCCGAAGAGAAGCGCGCCGCGCTCGGAATATCTCCAGGCGATGGACGAATTGTCCGATCTCGCCTTCAAGGCCTATCGCGGGCTGGTCTACGAGACCGAGGGGTTCGCCGATTATTTCTGGGCGTCCACCGTCATCAACGAGATCGCGACGCTCAACATCGGCAGCCGTCCGGCTTCGCGCAAGAAGACCCGCGAGATCGAAGACCTGCGGGCGATTCCCTGGGTGTTTTCCTGGGCGCAATGCCGGCTGATGCTGCCGGGCTGGTACGGCTTTGCCAGCGCCGTCGAGAGCTGGATCGCGAAGAATCCCGACAAGGGCATGGCCTTCCTGCAGGAGCTCTATCGCGAATGGCCGTTCTTCCGCATGCTGCTGTCGAACATGGACATGGTGCTGGCCAAGAGCTCGATCGCGATCGCCTCGCGCTATGCCGAGTTAGTGCCCGAGGTCGAGCTGCGCGAGAAGATTTTCGGCCGCATCAAGGCCGAATGGCACGCCTGCATCGATCTGTTGCTGAAGATCATGGGGCAGGATCGCCTGCTGCAGGGCAACCCGCTGCTCGAGCGCTCGGTCCGCCAGCGTTTTCCCTATCTCGATCCGCTCAACCATGTGCAGGTCGAGCTTCTGAAGGAGCACCGCGCGCAGAACCCGGACGAGCAGGTGCTGCGCGGCATTCAGATCACGATCAATGGCATTTCGGCGGGCCTGCGGAATACGGGTTAAGGCGAATGGCGAGTGGCGAATAGCGAATGAAATCCCCATTCGCCATTCGCTACTCCCTATTCGCCAGCTTAGATCGGATCCCACGGGAAAATATCGGCCGAGCGGTCCAGCTTGTAGAAGGAATCCTTGAGCGCCGGCATGCCGTGCTCGGCAATGGTCTGCGGCGTCCAGCCTTCGCTACGGTGCACCGAGCGCAGCGGGCGGTTCTGGCTGAACAGGAAGATCTCGTTCATGCGCACGCCGAAGATCTGCCCGGTGACGTCCTTGGCGGCGCCGGACATCAGATAGGCGCAGACCGGCGCGATCTTTTCTGGGCCCATCTGCTTGATCTTCTCGACCCGGGCCTTCTGGGCCTCCGTCTCGGTCGGGATGGTGCCGATCATGCGGGTCCAGGCGAACGGCGAGACGCAGTTGGAGCGCACGTTGAAGCGGCCCATGTCGAGCGCGATCGACTTCGACAGGCCGACGATGCCGAGCTTGGCGGCGGCGTAATTGGCTTGGCCGAAGTTGCCGATCAGGCCGGAGGTCGAGGTGAAGTGCACGAAGGAGCCGCTCTCCTGCTCGCGGAAGATGCGCGCCGCGGCGTGGCTGACGTAGAACGAGCCCATCAGGTGCACCTTGATGACGGCCTCGAAGGCTTCCACGCTCATCTTGTGGAAGATCATGTCGCGCAGGATGCCGGCATTGTTGACGACGCCGTCGAGGCGGCCGAAATGATCGGTCGCGGTCTTGACGATCTTGCTGGCGGGGATCGCTTCCGCCACCGACTCGAAGTTGGGAACGGCAATGCCGCCGCGCTTCTTGATTTCCTCGACCACCTCCTCGGCCGGCGCGGCCGAGTTGCCGGCGCCGTCGGCGGCGCCTCCGGGATCGTTGACCACGACCTTGGCGCCCTCGGCGGCGCACAAGAGCGCAATCTCGCGCCCGATGCCGCGGCCTGCGCCGGTGACGATGATGACCTTGTCTTGCAGCGATCTTGCCATTGGGTTCTCCTGTTGGATCCGTCATTCCGGGGCGCGCATAGCGCGAACTTTGGTGCGCAATTGCGCACCAGAGAATCTCGAGATTCCGGGTCTGGTCCTTCGGACCATCCCGGAATGACGGGCTGGCTACTTCTCGTTCGCAAAAATGATCGTGCCGGACGCGGCGAACATGCCGCCGACGCCGTGGCAGACCGAAATCTTCGCGTCCTTGACCTGCGCCGCCGCAATGCCGCGCATCTGCCGCACGCTCTCCTGCAGCGCGTACATGCCGTACATGCCGGAGTGCATGTAGGAAAGGCCGCCGCCATTGGTGTTGAGCGGCAGCTTGCCGCCCGGCCGCGTGTTGCCGTCGGCGATGAACTTGCCGGTTTCCTCGTACGGCATGAAGCCGAGATCGCCGAGACCGTAGAGCGGCAGGTGCGCAAAGGCGTCGTAGATCATCAGGTGATCGACGTCCTTGTGGGCGATGCCGGCCTCCTTGAAGGCGAGGGGGCCTGCGACCTTGAAGGCGCGCGAGGAATTGAAGGTTTCCATCTGGCTGACCATCGGCGTTTCCACGCTCTCGCCGGTGCCGAGGATGTAGACGGGCTTGCGCGGAAAGTCCTTGGCGCGGTCTGCGGAAGTGAGGATCAGCGCGCCGCCGCCGTCGGTGACGAGGCAGCATTGCAGCAGGCGGAAGGGATAGGCGATCATCCGCGAGTTCAAGACATCGGCGACCGTGATCGGGTCCTTCATCATGGCGCGCGGATTCTTCGCGGCCCACTCTCGCTGCACGACGGCGACCATGGCAAGTTGCTCATGGGTGATGCCCCATGTCTTCATGAAGCGCAGCACCGGGATCGGGAACATGCTCGGCGGACCGTAGACGCCGAACGGCGCCTCGAACTGGCCTTGCAGGCTGTCGGCGGGGATCGAGCGCGGCAGCTTGCCGATCATCGACTTGCCGCTCTCGGCATGCGTGATCAGCACGGTCTTGCAGAGGCCGGCCTCGATCGCAGCCGCGGCGTGGCGGACATGCAGCATGAAGGAGCAGCCGCCGACCGAGGTGCCGTCGACCCAGGTCGGCTTGATGCCGAGATAGTGGCAGACCTGCTGCGGGCTTTCGACCGCGGTGGCAAAGCCGTCGATGTCGGAGAGCTTCAGCCCGGCATCGGCGATCGCATTCAGCGCCGCATCGGCATGGAGCTGGATCTGCGACATGTTGGGGATGACGCCGAGCTCGGTGGTCTCGGCCGCGCCGACGACGGCAACAGAATTCCTGCGCATGGCTGCTTACCTCTTCGCCGGACGGAACATGGGAAGGGTGATCTTGTCGTCGAGCTTTTCGAACGCGACTTCCAACCTCATGTCCAGCTCGAGCGCTTCCGGCGTCTGCGGGCAGTCGACGATGTTGCTCATCATGCGCGGGCCTTCGTCGAGCTCGACGACGGCAATCGCATAGGGCGGGGTGAAGCCGGGCGCGGCCGGGCGGTGATTGATGACGTAGCTGTAAAGCTTGCCCTTGCCGCTGGCCTTGAACGCGGTGACCTTGCGCGAGGCGCAGGACGGACAGAACGGCCGCGGAGGGAAGTAGACGTTCGAACAGGCGTCGCAACGCTGCAGGCGCAACTCGCCGGCCTTGGTGCCGTCCCAGAAATGCTGGGTTTCCGGCGTCGGTTTCGGTTTGGCGCGCGCAGGCTCGGCCATTTCGGCAAGTCCTCCCTGGGGTCGGGTAAAGGCCCGTTTGTTGCGGTCTTGATGCGACAATCGACCATTCCTCGTCAACGGTCCACCGGCGCCCGCGCATGGCCTTATGCCGGAAGCCTGAGAACTTGTATGCCACTGCCTCGCCGCGTAGTGTGCGCGCCATTTCGCTGCACGAAAAATCGCCGGAGTGGGAGGGGACGATAACAATGCCGAACAGGATGCTTGCCGCGCTGGCCGACGATCTCGCGACGGGACACACCTCGGCGCGAAAACTGGTCGAGGAGTGTCTTGCCCGGATTGCCGATCCCGCAGGCGAGGGGCAGCGCGCCTTCATTCACGTCGACAAGGACGCGGCGCTGGAGGCGGCCGATGCGATGGACCGCCTGCGCAAGGCCAACGCCGCGCCGTCGCGCTATGCCGGCATTCCCGTCTCGATCAAGGATCTCTTCGACATCAAGGGTCAGGTGACGCGCGCCGGCTCGCGCGCGCTGGAGGATTCGCCGCCGGCCGAAGCCGATGCGCCGGTGGTGGCGCGGCTGCGCGCGGCGGGCTTCGTCGTGATCGGCCGCACCAACATGACCGAGTTCGCCTATTCCGGCATCGGCATCAATCCGCATTACGGCACGCCCAGGAGCACCTGGCAGCGCAGCGTCGGCCACGTTCCCGGCGGCTCGTCCTCGGGCGGGGCGGTCTCGATCGCCGACGGCATGGCCTTTGGCGCGCTCGGCACCGACACCGGGGGCTCCTGCCGGATTCCGGCGGCCTATAACGGCATCGTCGGCTACAAGCCGACGCAGCGTCGCGTGCCGCTCGATGGCGGCGTGCCGCTCTCATCGTCGCTCGACAGTTTTGGGCCGCTCGCCAATTCGGTCGCCTGCTGCGCTACGCTCGATGCGGTGCTGGCCGGTGAACCGGTTTCGCCCATCCAGCTGCGGCCGCTCAAGGGTATGCGGCTCGCGGTGCCGACCACGATGGCGCTCGACGAGCTTGACGACGACGTGGCGAGAACTTTCGATCGCGTGCTGCAGACGCTTTCAAAGGCCGGCGCGCTGGTCGAGCGCATCGAGGTACCGGAGTTTCTCGATGTCGGCGCGATGAACACCAAAGGCGGCTTTGCCGCCGCCGAGAGCTATGCCTGGCACCGCTATTTGATCGCCAGCAAGGGCAATATCTACGATCCCCGCGTCTACGTCCGCATCATGCGCGGCGAGGCCATTACTGCCGCCGATTACATCGACCTGCTCACTGCACGCCGATCGCTGATCGCGCGTATCGCCGTGCGCCTTGCGCCTTATGATGCCCTGGTGATGCCGACGACGGCGAACACGCCGCCGCGCATTGCCGACCTCGCGGACGACAAGGCATTCGCTACCGCGAACCTGCGCAGCTTGCGCAACTGCACCCTGATCAACATGATCGACGGTTGCGCCATCTCGCTGCCGGCGCATCGCGAGGGTGAGGTGCCGGTCGGCTTCATGGTCGCCGCCGCCGGCGGGTCCGATCGTCGTGTCTTCGAGCTTGCCGCCGCGATGGAGGGTGTGATCCGTGTATGACCTGACCTTCAACGTGCTCGACCGGGGCATGCCGACGCCGCTTACCATGTCGATCGACCAGGCCGTCATCGCCGGCTGGACCGGCCGCGATCCGGTAGCGCGCGACAAGCATATCGCCGAGCTCGAGGCGATCGGCATCGCCCGGCCGGCGACGACGCCGATCTACTACCGCTGCTCGGCGCGGCGGTTGACCACGGCTGACGTCATCGAAGTCTGCGGCAGCGATTCCTCGGGCGAGGTCGAGTTCGTGCTGATCGGCTGGCAGGGCCGCATCTTCGTCGGCCTCGGCTCCGATCACACCGACCGCAAGGTCGAGAGCTACAGCGTCACCGTGTCGAAGCAGATGTGCGACAAGCCGATGTCGCCGGTGCTGTGGGAGCTCGACGACGTCATCGGCCACTGGGACCGATTGATCCTGCGCGCGTGGGCGTGGTTCGACGGCGAACGCACGCTCTACCAGGAGGGCACGCTGGACGCGATGCTGCCTGTGCAGGACCTGATCGACCGCGGTTTCGGCAAGTCGGGCCTGCCCGACGGCTGTGCCATGTTCGGCGGCACCTTCGCCGCCAAGGGCGGCATTCGCCCCTCCGTCCGTTTCGAATACGAGCTGGAAGACCCCGTGCTGAACCGCAAGCTCACCCACGCCTATGACGTGATCGTGCTGCCAGTGCGGGGGTGAGCGTCATTGCGAGCGAAGCGAAGCAATCCAGCTTCCTTCGTCTTGAGGAGAAAGCTGGATTGCTTCGTCGCTTCGCTCCTCGCAATGACGAACTTTGACGGAAATCGGGTGGCGGGAACAGGGAGCGTCTGCAAGAGTCTGGGTGATGAAAGCAACCGCCAGAAACCTCCAATCCGCTTCCGATATCGTCGCACGCGTCGAGGCCATCGACTGGACGCAAGCGACGGCCGAGCTCGACGCGCAGGGCTGTGCCGTGCTGCGCGGCCTGCTCACGCCGGACGAATGCCGCGCACTCGCCGCGATGTATCCCGACGACAGTCATTTTCGCAGCCGCATCGTCATGGGCCGGCACGGCTTTGGCCGCGGCGAATACAAGTATTTCGCCTATCCGCTGCCCGACCTGATCGCGGAACTGCGCCCGGCGCTCTATGCGCGGCTTGTGGGGATCGCCAACAGCTGGAACGGGACGATGGGAATCGATATCCGCTATCCCGCCTCCCATGCCGCATTCCTCAAGCGCTGCCACGAGGCCGGACAGACGCGGCCAACGCCGCTGCTGCTGCAATACGAAGCCGGCGACTACAATTGTCTGCATCAGGACCTCTATGGCGAGCACGTCTTCCCGCTGCAGGTCGCGATCCTGCTGTCGGAGCCCGGGCGAGATTTTTCCGGCGGCGAATTCGTGCTGACCGAGCAACGCCCGCGCATGCAGTCGCGCGCCGAGGTGGTGCCGCTAGGGCAGGGCGATGCCGTGGCGTTTGCTGTGCATCACCGACCCGTGCAGGGGACGCGCGGCAGCTACCGCGTGAACCTGCGCCATGGCGTCAGCCGGGTTCGCTCCGGCCATCGCCACACCGTCGGCGTCATCTTCCACGATGCGAAGTGAGGTGCGTGCAAGCTTTGACCGCGGATCTGTTCGAGAGCGTTGTCGATGTCCTTCCGTCGCGCGAAGCGATGGCGGAGGGGGCTGTCCTGTTGCGTGGGTTTGCGCGGCGGGTCGAAGCCGGGCTGCTTGCGGCCTTGCGCGGCATCGAAAGCCAGGCGCCATTCCGCCGCATGTTCACGCCTGGCGGCCACCAGATGTCGGTGGCGATGACCAATTGCGGGGAGGCGGGTTGGGTGACTGACCGGAGCGGCTATCGCTACGACGCCGCCGATCCCGAGTCCGGGAGGGCGTGGCCGGCGATGCCGGCGGCGTTTTGCGAACTGGCGGAAAGCGCGGCGCGCGAGGCGGGCTTCGCCGGCTTTTCGCCCGACGCCTGCCTGATCAACCGCTATGAGCCCGGCGCACGAATGTCGCTGCATCAGGACCGCGACGAGAAGGATTTTTCCGCGCCCATCGTCTCGGTGTCGCTGGGGCTGCCGGCGATCTTCCTGTTCGGTGGTGCGAAACGCAGCGACAAGCCGCAGCGCTACCGGCTGGAGCATGGCGATGTCGTGGTCTGGGGCGGGCCGTCGCGGCTGTTCTTCCACGGCGTTGCACCGCTCGCCGAGGGCGAGCACCCGGCTCTCGGCCCAAAGCGCATCAACCTGACCTTTCGGAAAGCACGCTGACGCTCTATTCTGGTTCCATGACGACAACCGAGCTCAAGGCCGATACCGCCAGCACCGCCGCCAGCCGCACCGGCATTTATCTTGCCGTGCTGCAGCTCGTGTTCACGCTGGGCTGGACCACCTACGTCATCTATCTGCCAAAACTCGCCGCCCAAGTCGGCATCGCGCCGTCGGCGGTCATCCTGATCCTGATGCTGGACCAGGCGATTTTCACCATCTCCGACACCGCCATGGGCGTTGCCGCCGACCGGGTCGCAAAGCTGGTCGGGCGGCTCAGCGTGTTCGTCGGCGTGCTGACCGCGATCTCCTGCGCGGCCTTCGTCGCGCTGCCCTTTGTCGCCGGCACCGGGCCGGGCGCGCAGGCCTGGTTCATCGCGTTGATCGTGATCTGGGTGATCACTTCCTCGGCGCTGCGCGCGCCGCCGCTGACCTTGCTCGGCAAGCATCGCGCCAAGCCGGCGATTCCGTTCCTGTCGGCGCTGGCGATGCTGGGCTATGGGCTTGCCGGCGCGGTCTCGCCCTATCTCGGGGTGGTGCTGAAGAACCACGATCCCCGGTGGCCCTTCGTGCTATCAGGCGTAGTGCTGCTGCTGACGACGCTGGCGCTCGCGAAGGTCGAGCGCGATATCGCGGAAGAGGCTCCCGCAAAGCCCGCCGAGCCGGCCAAGCCGCTGAGCGCCATACCGATCTTCTTCATTGGCTCGATGCTGATCCTGTCGCTCGGCTATCAGCTGCATTTTTCCATCAACAGCACGCCGTTCTACCTGCGCTTTGCGCAGGCCGCCGATCTGCAATGGCTGATGCCGGTGTTCTGGATCGGCTTCAACATCGCGATGTTCCCCGCGAGCGTGGTGGTCAAGCACCGCGGCGGGCTGATCGTGATGGGCGCTGCCGGCCTGCTCGGGGCGTTTGCGGTGATCGGCGCGGAGCTTGCAGGCAATCTCAATGTCATGATCGTTGCACAGTTCTTTGCAGGTGCGGCCTGGGGCTGCATGCTGATGGCGGCGGTCTCCGCGGCGCTTGCGATCGGCGAGACCGGCGCGGAGGGCAAGGTCGTGGGCCTCGTCTTCTCGGCGCTGGCACTGGCGACCTTTGCGCGGATGGCGGCAGTGGCCGGCGGGCTGCAAAAGCTGCCGGAATACGCGCCGCTGCTGCAATGGGCGCCGGTCGCCTGCTGGGCGGTGGCCGGGGCGGGGCTGCTCGTGATTGCGGCGTCGCGCTTGCAGGCGCAGCGCGGCTAGGAGGGCTTGGCCGGGTGAATGAACGCCCAGGGACTGACTTCGGAGTCCGTCGGCACTTCCACCGCGATCACATAAGGCCCGCCATCCGCCAGCGCCTTCTCCAGCGCCGGCTTGAATTGATCGGGCGAGGTAACGCGCGCAGCTCCCGCGCCAAAGGATTCCGCAAGCTTGACGAAGTCGGGATTGACGAGGTCGGAGGCGACCACGCGCCCGTCGAAGCGCTCGCGCTGGTCGCGCCGCACATTGCCATAAGCGTTGTTGTTGAACACCAGCGTCACCACGCCGATGCGGAACTGTACGGCCGTTGCCAGCTCCTGCACGCCGAACATGAAGCCGCCGTCGCCGGTGATGGCCACGACCGGCCGGTCGGGATGGGCGACCTTGGCGCCGAGTGCGGTCGGAAAGCCCGAGCCGAGCGTGCCCTGATAGCCCGAGGTGATGAAGGTGCGCGGCTCATACACCGGAAAGCCGTACCAGGAGGCAAAGCCCACCTGCGACAGCTCGTCGGTGACGATCGCATTCGCAGGGAGCACCTCGCGCAGGATCTTCAGGTAGGCCATCTGCGGCTGGATGCGCTGGATTTCCTGCTCGGCCGCGGCCGTTGCCTCGCGAATGGCGGTGCGGCGGCCGGCGGTCTTGCTGAAGCCGGCCTTCTTCACGGCGTCCGCCAGCGCGGCAGTGCCCGCCTTGGCATCGGCGACGATCGCTGCATCGCAGACCACACGGCGCATCTCGACGGGATCGATGTCGATGCGGATCGTCTTCAGGCCGGGCGGCTGGTACGGCCATCGGAATCCCGACGCCGGCAATTCCATGCGCGTGCCGATGCCGATCATCAGATCGGTTGTCGGCCACAGTTTGTAGGCAGCCGCCATGGTGAGCCCGAGCTCATGCGCGTTGGAAACGATGCCGCGGCCACTGCGGAAGGCGACCACCGGGGCGTCGATCATGTCCGCCAGCTCCAGGATTTCCTCGCCGGATTCGATCGCGCCGCTGCCGACGAAGATCATCGGGTTCTTGCTGGCCTTGATCAGCGCTGCAGCCGCCTTGATGTGGTCGGGATCGGGCAGCGCGGCCGGGAATGGCTCGTACACCCGCGCCTTGCCGACCTCGGCGCGCTGGGTGAACACGTCCCACGGCATTTCCAGCGAGGCCGGGCCGCGGCGGCCCGACAGCATTTCCTGGAAGGCCCGGCCGACCATCGCGGGTACGACATCGGGGTATTCGGCACGGTCGGCCCATTTCACGAATGAGCGGAGCGTCGCCAGCTGATCCGGCATCTCGTGCAGATGCCCGCGGCCCTTGCCGAGAAACTGCGTCGGCACCTGGCCGGTCAGGCACAGCACCGGCTCGTTGCAGCCGAAGGCGGTGAGCAGGGCCGCGCTCGCGTTGAGCACGCCGGGACCCGGCACCACGCTGAACACGCCCGGCCGTCCGCTGGCGCGGGCGTAACCGAACGCCATGTAGCCGCAGGCCTGCTCGTGCCGCGCGCCGATCACCTTCAGCTGCGCCTGGTGGAACGCGTCGAACAGGCCGTAGATCTGCGCGCCAGGCAGCCCGAATACGGTATCGACGCCATGCGCCACGAGGCCGTTGACGATCGCCTCTCCACCCGAAGCTACGCTCATTGCACTTTCCAATCGTCTCAAGGAGTTTCGTCGACGACGCCGTTGCGCAGGATGCCGACTCCCTCGGCCTCGACCTCGACGACATCGCCGGGCTTCAGGTAACGCGGCGGATCGAATCGCGCACCCGCGCCGGTTGGCGTGCCCGTGACGATGATGTCACCCGGCACCAGCGTCGTGAAGGTGGAAATATAGTTGAGCAGATAGCGGAAGCCGAAGATCAGCCGCCCGGTGCGGTCGTCCTGCCGGGTCTCGCCGTTGACGCGTGTTGTCAAGCGGATGTCGGCGATCTGGGCGTGATCGGTGTACGGTACCAGCCATGGTCCCAGGCTGCCTGTGGAATCGAAATTCTTGCCCTGCGTCACGTTGAACTTGGCGTGCCGCACCCAGTCGCGCAGCGTGCCCTCGTTGCACAGCGTGATCGCCGCGATGTGGTCGAACGCCTTGTCCTCCGGAATGTGCCGGCCAGCCTTGCCGATCACGATCACGAGCTCGCCCTCGTAATCGAGCTGCTGCGAGGCGCGCGGACGCACCAGGGGCGTGTTGTGGCCGACAAACGAGCGAGGCGTGCGCATGAACATGCTGGGATACTTCGGCGCGTCCGAGCCGTCCTTGTATTCGGCATTGCGGTCCGGATAGTTCACGCCGATGCAGATGATCTTTTCCGGCGCCGGGATCGGCGTCAGCCAGCTGATATCGGCGAGCGCGTGGTCGGGCGAGTGCCTTGCGCCTTCATCGGCGAGCTTCATCAGAGCGCCGGCCTCGATCGCCTCGCGCAGCGTCGGATAGTCGAAGCGCGCCGAGAGATCGACGATCCCGCGGTCGGTGACGAAGCCGTATTTGGCGATGCCGCTGACGGCATAGGTGGCGAGGCGAGGGGCGGTCATGGCGCGTTAGTCCGCCACCAGCACGTCGGCCACGAATTGCGGCTCACGCACGGTTTGTCCCGTGAAGGGCGAGCCTTGCTCGAACCATGAGCGCGGCGCGGGCGCGCCCCACAGCGTCTGCCGGCGTGGGTCGCGCAGCGACCAGCGCAGCGGCTCGTGGTCGTGATCGCCGGTGAAATAGTCGCTGGTGTAGAGCTCGAGGCGATGGCCGTCGGGATCGCGCACGTAAAGGAAGAACGCATTGGAGATGCCGTGGCGGCCGGGCCCGCGCTCGATGTTCTTCACGTAACCGCTGGACGCCATCACGTCGCAGAGATGCAGGACGTTCATCGCGGTCGGCACCCAATAGGCGAAGTGGTGCAGGCGAGGGCCCTTGCCGTTGGTGATGGCAAAGTCGTGCACATTGCCCTTGCGGTGCAGCCAGGCGGCGGCGATGCGGCCGTTCGGCCCGTCTTCCTCGGCATATTCGGTCAGGCGAAAGCCGAGCCGGGCGTAAAAATCGACGGTGCCCTGAACCTCTGCGGCGAACACGTTGAAATGATCGAGCCGCTGCGGATGGCAGCCCTTGTAGAGGTCGTAACGCCGGAGCAGATGCGGACGTTTGTCCATCGTGGCGTAGAGCTCGATCTGGAAGCCGAAGGGATCGGTGAAATGCAGCGTGCGGCCCTGGAACGGCTGATCGACGAAGGCATGAGAGATGCCGTTGGCGGAGAAGAACGCGGCGGCCTTGTCGAGGTCGGCATCATTGCCGACCTTGAAGCCGAGCCGGTTGCAGGCGGGCACGGCTGCTTTCCGCAGCACCAGCGAGTGGTGCTGATGCTCCTCGCTACCGCGCAGGTAGACGGCCTTGTCGTCGCGATCCTCGACATGCAGGCCGACCGTGGTCTCGTAGAATTCGCGGCTGGTGTCGAGATCGGTGACATCGAGCACGGCATGGCTGGAGCGGATGACGTTGAACGGCGGGTCGAAGACGTGTTTCGGAGCGGGCATGGTTTCCTCGATTGATCGTTGTCATTCCGTGATGGTCCGAAGGACCAGACCTCAGATGCGCAATTGCGCATCGGGGAATCTCGAGGTTCCGGGTTCGATGCTGCGCATCGCCCCGGAACGACGGTTTCAAGTTCCCAGTTTCTGGATCTTGTGCGTGCCCCGCGCGAGCGAGACGTGCTTGGTTTCCATGTAGAAGTCGAACGAATAGTCGCCGCCGTCGCGGCCGATGCCTGAAGCCTTCATGCCGCCGAACGGCGTCGGCAGGTGGCGGACGTTTTCCGAGTTGAGCCAGATCATGCCGGCTTCCATCGCGTCGGCCACGCGCAGCGCACGGCCCATGTCGCCGGCCCAGACATAGCCGGTCAGGCCATACTGCACGCCGTTGGCGATTTCGATCGCGTCAGCCTCGTCGCGGAAGGGGATGACGGTCAGGAACGGGCCGAACACCTCTTCCTGCGCGACGCGCATTTTCGCGCTCGCGTTGGTGACCAGCGTCGGCTGCACATAATGCCCACCGCCGGGGCCGTCATGCGGCCTGCCGCCGACGGCGATGGTCGCGCCATCCTGCTTGGCGACATCGAAATAGGAGCAAACCTTCGCCAGGTGCCGCTCATGGATCAGCGGACCGATTTCGGTGGCGGGATCGAGCGGGTGTCCGACCTTCAGCTTCTGCACGCGTGCGGAAAGCTTCTCGACGAATTTGTCCGCAATGCTTTGCTGTACCAGCAGCCGGCTGGAGGAGGTGCAGCGCTCGCCGTTCAGCGAATAGATCATGAACACCACGGCATCGAGGGCGCGATCGAGGTCGGCATCGTCGAACACGATCACGGGATTCTTGCCGCCGAGCTCGAAATGCACGCGCTTCAGCGTCTTCGCGCCTTGCACCATGATCGCCGAACCCGTGGTGCTTTCGCCGACGAAGCCGATCGCCTTGATGGCGGGATGCTCGGTCAGCGCCTTGCCCGCCTCCTCGCCAAATCCGTGCACGGTGTTGAGTACCCCGTCGGGCAGGCCGGCCTGCTTGGCGAGCTTCGCCAGCAGGTCCGCCGTCACCGGCGACCATTCCGCGGGCTTGTGGACGACCGTGCAGCCGGCCGCGAGGGCCGGAGCGATCTTCCAGGTCGAGAGCATGAACGGCGTATTCCACGGCGTGATGACGCCGACCGGGCCAATCGGCACGCGGGTGGAGATGTTCCAGTGTTCCTCGCTCGGCGTGTTGAGGCCGTCGCGGGCTTCTCCGCATTTGTCGGCGAAGAACCGGAAATTTTCAGCGGCACGGATCGCGGCTTTCGCCATGAATCGGTGGGCCTGGCCGGTGTCGATGCATTCCAGCACCGCGATATCGTCGGCATTGTCCTCGATCGCGTCGGCCACCCGATGCAGAAGTTTGCGCCGCATCGCCGGCGCCAGATCGCGCCAGGATTTGAAGGCGAGCGACGCTGCGGTTGCGGCACGATCGACGTCCTCGGCATTGCCGCGGGCAACGCTGGCGAGCACCGAGCCATCCACCGGGGACTTCGTCTCGAAGGTCTGGCCTGAAATCGACGGCACGGTCTTGCCGTCGATGACATGACCGATGCCCTCGGTTCGCAGCTTCTTCAGCAGCGGCTCCGCGCGATCGCGGTTGGCCTGGAAGACGTCGGCGGATTTCGGGGTGACCTTATCCATGGGCAGTCTCCACCTTCAGGGCGTCGTGGATGTTGTTGCGTTTCCAGCTGGTTTCCTTGTCGTTGACCAGCATGTCGAACGACAGGGCGAACTTGCTAGCGGCAAAGATCGGATCGAGATGGGCCGACAGCGCCTTGAAGATATGCTCTCCGGCCTTCTTGCGCGCCGCGAGGTCGCGACCCTCGCCGAGCCGCAGCAGCATCGAGAGAAAACCGAACTGCGGATTGCCATCGCCGATCGCGTAGTGCTCGCATCTGACGGCGCGGACGCGGATGCCGCCGATCGGGAAGATGCCGGTCTCAACCGCCGCCTTGCGCACCAGCTCGACCACGGTGGCCATGTCGACGCGCTTGTCGAGATTGGCGGAGTATTCGATGGTGAAATGCGGCATTGCGGTTCGCTCCCGATTCTTCTTGTCGCGCGGTTCACGCGAAGTAACAGCTTACCGAGCCATAGGGGCCGTAGTCTGCCTGGATCGTATCGCCCTTGCGGGTCTCGATCGGGCGGATGAACGATCCTGCCAGCACCACCTGGCCCGGCTCGAGCGCCAGCCCATTCGGTGCGATCTTGTTGGCAAGCCATGCCACCGCGGTGGCGGGATGGTTCAGCACGCCGGCGGCAAGGCCGGTCTCCTCCAGCTGGCCGTTGCGGTAACACAGCGCGCCGATCCAGCGCAGATCGGCATCGAGCGGGCGGATCGGCCGGCCGCCGAGCACGATGCCGGCGTTTGCTGCGTTATCGGCGATGGTATCGAAAATCTTGCGCGTCGCCTTGGTCTGCGCATCGACGCGCTCGACGCGGGTGTCGAGGATTTCCAGCGCTGGTACGACAAAGTCGGTCGCATTGAGCACGTCGAATAGCGTGCAGTCCGGCCCTGAGAGCCGCTGCTTCATCACGAAGGCAAGCTCGGCTTCGACGCGGGTGGCAATGAAGCGGTCGGAGGGGATGAGGCCCCCATCGGCAAAGAACATGTCGTCGAGCAGGATGCCGCTATCCGGCTCGCCGATGTCGAGTGCGCTCTGCATCGCCTTCGAGGTCAGGCCGATCTTGTGGCCCTTCACCGCGCGTCCGGCAGCTACTTTCATCTCGACCCAGGCCTTCTGAATCGCATAGGCATCCTCGATGCTGATGCCGGGGTGATCCAGCGAGAGCTGGCGGATCTGCCTGCGCGTTTTCTCCGCGCGGTCGAGCCGTTCGGCGGCGCTGCGAATTTCGTCTTGCGAGAGGGCCATGTGGGACCGCTAATAGGCAATGCGAGGAGATGATTAACATGTTAAGTGTTTTATTGCAAATCCTATTGCTGCGTGCTGCAGCGCAAATGTGAACCCCATGGCGCGCCAGAAATCGTCCAACGATTCCAATGCCGAGGCCCGCCGACTGCCGATGCGCGAGTTTTCGCGCTCGCTGCCGATGTCGCTGCTGCGGGCCCGCGAAGCGGTCATGCGCCAGTTCCGCCCGTCGCTGCGCAACCATGGCTTGACCGAGCAGCAATGGCGCATCCTGCGCGCGCTCTCGGCCGTGGAGGCCATCGAGGTCACCGAGCTTGCGCACATGGCCTTCCTGCTCGGCCCGAGCCTGTCGCGCATCCTGCGCGACCTCGAAGGACGCCAGCTGGTGGAGCGCCGGACCGATGAAGCCGACCAGCGCCGCGCCGTCGTCTCGATTTCGGTCAAGGGACTGAAATTGATCGAGGCGGTGGCCCCGACCTCGGAGGCGATATACGCCGAGATCACCCGCCGCTTCGGCGCGCGCCGGCTTTCCGAATTACAGGAGATGCTCGGCATGCTGGAACAGAGCCTTTCCGACATGGAGGGCGCCGACAGCGAGGCGGAGGGCGAGTGAATGCAATTTCGCATGAAGCTACCAGCGCGCTGCATAGCCTGACTGCAAATGATTGCGATCATTCGGCAATGTCGGCTTGAGCAGTGGACACGCGCGCGATTTTTCGCTCAAAGTGCCGGCCAAGCCGGTCAGCAAAACCGGCGCGGGGAATACGGTTTGCCGCGATTGGCGAGGCGGCCGACCGGCAGGAAACACGACTGAATATCCGGACATGGTCACTATCAAGGTCAACAACCTCATCGATTTCGTCGCGGACGTTTTTTCCCACGCCGAATCCTCACCTGAGGAAGCCCGGCGCATCGCGACCTATCTCACCACGGCGAACCTCACCGGTCATGACAGCCATGGCGTGATCCGCGTGCCCGTCTATGTCAGGTGGAAGAAGACGGGCAACGTGGTTCCCAACCAGACCGCCGAGATCGTCGTCGATACGCCGTCGCTGGCCGTCGTCGATGGCAGGTTCGGTTATGGCCAGACCGTTGCGCCGTTCGCGGTGAAGACAGGCATCGAGAAATGCAGGAAGGCGGGGCTTGCCGCGGTAGCGCTGCGCAACGCCGGCCATATCGGCCGCATCGGCGACTGGGCGGAGATGGCCGCCGCCGAAGGCCTTGTTTCGGTGCACTTCGTCAATGCGGCGGGTTCCTTGCTGGTCGCTCCATTCGGCGGGGTGGAGAAGCGGCTCTCGACCGCGCCCTATTGCGTGGGCATTCCGCGTGCAGGACAGGATCCGATCGTGCTCGATTTCGCAACCTCGATCGTCGCCGAGGGCAAGGTGCTCGTCGCCAGCCGCGGCGGCAAGAAATTGCCGAACGGTGCGCTGATCGATGCCGACGGCACGCTGAGCGAGGAGCCGAGCGTGCTCTATGGTCCCTACACGCCGGACGGCCCACGCGACCACACCAGGGGCACCGGCGCCATTCGTGCCTTCGGCGAGCACAAGGGCTCCGGCCTTGCCTTCATCTGCGAATTGCTCGGCGGTGCGCTGACCGGCACGGGCGCCACCTCGGGCGGCCGGCGCTTCGCCAACGGCATGCTGTCTTTCTATATCGATCCCAAGGTGGTCGACACTTCCAATTACTTCGACGGCGAGATCACGCGCTATGCCGATTTTATCCGAGCGACCAAGCCCGTCGCCGGCGTCGACCAGGTGCTGATCCCCGGCGACCCCGAACGCAAGACCCGCACCGAGCGGACCGCGAACGGCGTGCCGCTGCCCGACGATACCTGGGCCGCGATCGTCAACACTGCGCGCGAGGTCGGCGTTAGCGAAGTCAGCATTCAGCGGGCCACCAGCTAAATCATTCCGAATCGATTGCATCACAAGGAAATGCGATAAATGGCTAACAACAACGTCAAGAAGGTCTGGGCTTCCGGCAAGGCCGTGGTAAACGCGTGGCTTGCGATCCCGTCGGGATTCTCCGCCGAAGTCATCGCGCAATGCGGCTTCGACAGCGTCACCGTCGACATGCAGCATGGCGTACAGGACTATCTTTCCATGGTGCAGTGTTTCCAGGCGATGAACGGCCACCCGGTGACGCCGATGGTTCGCGTGCCCTGGAACGAGCCGGGCATCATCGGTAAGGTGCTCGACGGCGGCGCCTATGGTGTGATCTGCCCGATGGTCAACACGCCGCAGGAAGCGAAGAATCTCGTTTCCTACGCAAAGTATCCGCCGAAGGGTGTGCGCTCCAACGGTCCGATCCGCTCGGGCATGTACGGTTCTGCGGGCACCTACCAGAAGACGGCCAATGACGAGATCGTGCTGCTGCCGATGATGGAGACCAAGACCGCGGTCGAGAACATGGAAGCGATCCTCGACGTCGAAGGCATCGACGGCGTCTATATCGGTCCGTCCGATCTTGGTTTCTCCTACGGTCTTGAACCAAAGCTCGATCGGACCGAGCCGGAGATCCTGAAGATCTACGAGAAGATCGTGAAGGAATGCGGCAAGCGCGGCCTCAATCCGGGCATCCACTGCTCCGGCGCGGAAGGCGCGGTGCGCGCCATCAACATGGGCTTCAAGCTCGTCACGCTCTCGAACGAGAGCGGCCTGATGATGACCTACGCCAAGATGCAGGTGAACCAGACTCGCAAGGAGTCGGGCGGAAAAGCTTGAGCAACGCGAATAGCGAGTAGCGAATGGCGAATAGGGGATAGGGAGCGGCGCAATAGGGTCTACTATTCGCCACTCGCCATTCGCTATTCGCGCCTCCGAAGGAGAGTTCTCATGACCCCGGCACCCGTGATCCGACTGCACCCCGAAGATGGTGTCTTGATCGCGCGATCGAGCCTGCCGCCGGGGCTTGTGGTCGCCGATGGTGTCACCACGGTCGAGCGGATTCCCGCCGGCCACAAGGTTGCGATCAGGCCGATCGCGGCCGGCGAGCCGGTGCGTCGCTACGGCCAGATCATCGGCTTTGCCACCGCGCCGATTTCGCCGGGCCAGCACGTCCATACACAGAATTGCGGCATGGGCGATTTCGCCAAGGACTATGCCTATGGTGTAGACGTCAAGCCGGTGCCGAATTTCGACTTGCCCGCGACCTTCGACGGCATCCGCCGCGCCGATGGACGAGTGGCGACCCGCAACTATATCGGCATCCTCACCTCGGTGAATTGCAGCGCCCATGTCGCCGGCATCGTCGCTGACATGTTCAAGAAGAATCCCTTCAACGGCGACAATCCGCTGGCGGATTTCCCCAATGTCGACGGCGTGGTGGCGCTGACCCACAAGACCGGCTGCGGCATGACGCAGAACGAGCCGCTGGCGCTGCTTCGCCGCACGCTCGGCGGCTATGCGCGGCATGCGAATTTCTCCCACGTGATCGTGCTGGGTTTGGGATGCGAGGTGAACCAGATCGGCGGGCTGATGGAAGAGCAGAAGCTCGCCGGCCGCCTGCGCGCGATGGACATCCAGGAAGTCGGCGGCACCCGCAAGACCGTGGAGAAGGGCGTCGCCTTCGTGAAGGAAGCGCTGACCGATGCCAACAAGGTGAAGCGCGAGTCCGTGCCGGCAAGCGAATTGACGGTAGCGCTGCAATGCGGCGGCTCCGACGGCTATTCCGGCGTGTCGGCGAACCCGGCACTGGGCGCGGCGAGCGATTTGCTGGTGCGCCACGGCGGCACCGTCATCCTCTCGGAAACGCCCGAGACCTATGGCGCCGAACATCTGCTCACCCGTCGTGCGGTCAGCCGCGAGGTCGGTGAAAAGCTCGTCGGCCTGATGCGCTGGTGGGAGGAATACACCCAGCGCGAAGGCGCGGAGATGAACGCCAATCCGAGTCCGGGCAACAAGGCCGGCGGCCTCACCACGATCCTTGAAAAATCGCTGGGCGCGATGGCGAAGGCCGGCAGCACCAACCTCGTCGACGTGCTGCACTATGCCGAGCCCATCACCAAGAAGGGTTTTGTGTTCATGGATACGCCCGGCTACGACCCCGTTGCGGCAACCGGGCAGGTGGCGGGCGGCGCCAATCTGGTCTGCTTCACGACAGGCAGAGGCAGCGTGTTCGGCTGCAAGCCAGCGCCCTCCATCAAGCTCGCCACCAACACGCCGATGTTCAAGCGGATGGAAGACGACATGGACGTCAATTGCGGCACCATCCTCGACGGCGAGGAGACCGTGCAGGAATGCGGCCAGCGCATCTTCGAGCTGATGCTGAGGACGGCTTCCGGCCAGCCAACCAAGAGCGAGAGCTTCGATTTCGGCGGCGCCGAGTTCGCGCCCTGGGTGCTCGGGGCGACGATGTGAGGCGAGGCGGCTGACCCAGCCGTCATTGCGAGGAGCGACAGCGACGAAGCAATCCATGCCTCGGCGAATGGCGCTATGGATTGCTTCGCTTCGCTCGCAATGACGGAGGAGGTTCGACCCATCCCGCCCGCCCCATAGGCACCCCGTGCCCGTTGTTAGTGCTTGATCGGCGCCTTCCGCAGTGTTCTGCTCAAAAAAGCTGCTGGAGTGGCCCTTCCCGTGTCGATCTACGTCGCACTGCATCACGTCACGCACTACAAATACGACCGACCGATCGACCTCGGCCCTCAAACCATCCGCCTGCGCCCGGCGCCGCATACTCGCACGGCGATCCTGAGCTATTCGCTCAAGGTCACGCCATCCAATCACTTCGTGAACTGGCAACAGGACCCGCAGGGCAACTGGCTTGCGCGGTTCGTTTTTCCGGAGAAGGCGACGGAGCTGAAGATCGAGGTCGACTTCACGACGCAGATGACGGTGGTCAATCCCTTCGATTTCTTTGTCGTGCCCTATGCCAGCTCCTATCCATTTCAGTACTCTAGCGATCTGAGGACCGAGCTTGCGCCATATCTTGCGACGAAGGCGCAGGGGCCGTTGTTCGACGCCTTCCTGAAAGACCTGCCGGCCGAGGCGGACAGCACGGTCAATTTCCTGGTCGCGCTCAACGCCAATCTGCAGAAGCGCGTGCGCTACATCGTCCGCATGGAGCCCGGTGTGCAGGCGCCGGAGGAGACGCTGGCGAAGGGATCGGGATCGTGCCGCGATTCGGCGTGGCTTCTCATTCACCTGCTGCGCCACATCGGATTCGCCGCGCGCTTCGTGTCGGGCTATCTGATCCAGCTCCGCCCCGATATCGATCCGCTGGAGGGGCCGCGCGAGGTCGAGAACGACTTCACCGATCTGCACGCCTGGGCCGAGGTCTATCTGCCCGGCGCGGGCTGGATCGGGTTCGACGTCACCTCGGGCCTGCTGACGGGGGAGGGGCATATCCCCGTCGCCGCCACGCCGCATTACCGCTCGGCGGCGCCGGTGTCCGGCAGCGCCGGCTTTGCGGATGTCGAGTTCGGTTTCGAGATGACCGTGAAGCGCATTCGCGAGGCGCCGCGCATCACGAGACCGTATTCCGACGAAGCCTGGGCGAAGCTCGACCAATTGGGCGAGCAGGTCGACGCCGATCTCAGGGCGAACGACGTGCGGCTCACCATGGGCGGCGAACCGACGTTCGTTTCGATCGACGACATGGAGTCGCCGGAATGGAACATCGCCGCAATCGGTCCGACCAAGCGCACACTCGCCGATGAACTGATCCGCAAGCTGCGTGACCGCTTTGCGCCGGGCGGGCTGCTGCATTTCGGGCAGGGCAAGTGGTATCCGGGCGAAAGCCTGCCGCGCTGGGCATTCGGGCTCTATTGGCGCAAGGACGGAATTCCGATCTGGAAGAATGCGGACCTGATCGCTGGAATCGAAGGCGTGCGCAAGGCCTGCATTGCCGATGCCGCGCGACTGGCCGAGGGTACGGCGAGGCGGCTTGGGCTGGCTGCGCAATACGTGATGCCGGCCTATGAAGACCCCGCGCACTGGATCGAGCGGGAAGCTGCGTTGCCGGCCAATGTCAGCCCCGACGATTCCAGGCTCGCCGATCCGGAGGAACGGGCACGGATGGTGCGGGTGTTCGACCAGGGACTGAATTCGCCGAAGGGTTACGTGCTGCCGATCCAGCGCTGGAATCCGATTTCTGGCCGCCATCCTGCGCGCTGGCGCAGCGAGCGCTGGAAGCTGCGGCGCAGCCACCTGTTCCTCTCGCCGGGCGACTCGCCGCTCGGCCTCCGCCTGCCGATCGCCTCTCTCGAACATGTGCCGCCGGACGACTACCCTTACGTCGTCGAGTGCGATCCGATGGCGCCGCGCGACGAATTCGGCGCATTCGACGGCAAGGCGAAGCCGCCGGAGCCGGACGAGCCCGAGCCGCCGCCGGTGCGCACGGCGATGTCGGTGGAGCTTCGCGACGGCGTGCTCTGCGTATTCATGCCGCCGGTCGAGCGTGTCGAGGATTATCTCGAGCTGGTCGCGGCCGTCGAAGTGGCAACCGCGGAACTGCAAGTCCAGGTTCACGTCGAGGGTTACGCGCCGCCCTACGATCCCCGCATCGAGGTCATCAAGGTAACGCCCGATCCCGGCGTGATCGAGATCAACGTGCAGCCGGCGCAGAGCTGGCGCGAGGCGGTCGACATCACGCTCGGTCTCTATGAGGATGCTGCGAAGACGCGGCTCGGCGCCAACCGTTTCCTGATCGACGGCCGCCACACCGGCACCGGCGGCGGCAACCACGTCGTGGTCGGCGGCAGCAAGCCGGAGGACTCGCCGTTCCTGCGCCGGCCGGATCTTTTGAGGAGCCTCGTGCTCTACTGGCAACGTCATCCTTCGTTGTCCTACCTGTTCTCCGGCATGTTCATCGGCCCGACCAGCCAGGCACCGCGCATCGACGAGGCGCGGCATGATGGTCTCTATGAACTCGAGATCGCGCTCGCCCACGTGCCGCCGCCGGACGTGGAGGCGCCGCTGTGGCTGGTGGACCGGCTGTTCCGGCACATCCTCGTCGACATCACCGGCAACACCCACCGCGCCGAAATCTGTATCGACAAGCTGTTCTCGCCGGATGGGCCGACCGGCCGGCTCGGCCTCGTCGAATTCCGTGCGCTCGAAATGCCGCCCGATCCCCGCATGTCGCTGGCGCAGCAGCTCCTGATCCGCGCGCTGATCGCAAAACTTTGGCGCGAGCCTCAGTCCGGCAAGTTCGTGCGCTGGGGCACCACGCTGCACGACCGCTTCATGCTGCCGCACTTTCTCTGGGAGGATTTTTTGGGCGTGCTGGAGGAGTTGAAGCAGTCCGGCTACGAATTCTCTTCCGAGTGGTACACCGCACAGCTCGAATTCCGCTTCCCGGTGTTCGGCCGCGTCCATCATGGCGGCGTTGCGCTGGAGCTGCGGCAGGCGCTGGAGCCCTGGCATGTGCTCGGCGAGGAGGGCTCGGCCGGCGGCACCGTGCGCTATGTCGATTCCTCGATGGAGCGGCTGCAGGTCAAGGCGAACGGCTTCGTCGAAGGCCGCCACGTCGTCACCTGCAACGGCCGCCGCATGCCGATGACGTCCACCGGCCAGGCCGGCGAGGCGGTCGCCGCCGTGCGCTTCAAGGCCTGGCAGCCGGCCTCGGGCCTGCACCCGACCATTCCCGTGCACGCGCCGCTGACGTTCGATCTGATCGACACCTGGAACGGCCGCTCGCTCGGCGGCTGCGTCTATCACGTCGCCCATCCCGGCGGCCGCAATTATGAGACCAAGCCGGTCAACTCCTACGAGGCCGAGGCCCGCCGGCTGGCCCGCTTCCAGGACCACGGCCACACCCCGGGAAAAGTCGATCCGCCGCCCGAGGAACGTTCCCTGGAATTCCCCTTGACCCTCGACTTGCGCACGCCGCTCCTGCATTGAAGATGCCCGGGAATGCAGGAGAGTCGGATGGGACAAGCCGGCCAGCAACAGGGTCAGGAGAGCAAGGCGCCGCGGCCGGGCCAGCGCCGCATTGCGCTGTGGACCCGCGATTATGCCCGCCTGCCGGGCATTCCGGACGAATATCTCGGTCCCGACGGTAGCCCGCGGCCGGCCTGGAGCCGGTTCCTCGACGCCTTTGCCGCGATGTCGCCGGGCGAGATCGAGCGCCGCTTCGCCTCTGCCGACCGCCATCTGCGCGAGGCCGGCGTCACCTACCGCGCCCCCGGCGATACCGCCGACCGGCTCTGGCCGCTTAGCCATCTGCCGCTGATCGTCGACGAAGCCGATTGGGCCCAACTCACCGCCGGCATCGCCCAGCGCGCGCAGCTGCTCGAGATGGTGCTGCGCGACGTCTACGGCGAAGGCAGGCTGGTGGCCCAGGGCGCGGTCCCGGCCGCGGCGATCGCCGGCAGCGGCGAATATCTGCGCGAGGTCTGCGGCGTGAAGCCGCCGGGCGGGCGCTACCTCAATTTTTACGCCGCCGATGTCGGCCGCGGCCCCGACGGGCGCTGGTGGGTGCTCAGCGACCGCACCCAGGCGCCATCCGGCGCGGGCTACGCGCTGGAGAACCGCCTGGTGCTGTCGCGCGCCTTCTCCACGCTCTACAAGTCGATGAACGTCGAGCGCGTCGCGCCGTTCTTCGAGGCGTTCCGCGACTCGCTTCGGGCCAGCGCTGATCGCGATGAGCCGCGCATCGGCCTGCTGACCCCTGGCAATTTCAGCGAGACCTATTTCGAGCACGCGACGCTGGCGCGCTATCTCGGCTTCATGCTGGTCGAGGGCGACGACCTCGCCGTCAGCGGCGACCGCATCCATATCCGCACCGTCGCCGGCCTCAAGCGGATCGACGTGCTGCTGCGCCGCGTCGATTCCAACTCGCTCGACCCGCTCGAGCTCGACGCCTCCTCGCATCTCGGCGTGCCCGGCCTGATCGACGTCGTGCGCAAGGGCGGCGTCGTCGTCGCCAACATGCCGGGCTCGGGCGTGCTGGAGGCGAGGGCGCTGCTCGGCTTCCTGCCGGGGCTGGCGTGGCGCCTGCTCGGCGAAGAGCTGATGATGCCGCACATCGCGACCTGGTGGTGCGGGCAGAAATCGGCGCGCGAGGAGGTGCTGTCGCGGCTCGACGAGTTCGCCATCGAGGGCGCCTATGGCCGCGGCGTGCCGGGCTTCCACGGCAACGACCCCGTGTTGCCGGGCGAGTTGCCGGCGGCCGAGCGCGAGCGCCTGGTGGGCGCGATCGGCGAGCGCGGCATCGATTTCGTCGGACAGGAGATGGTGCGCCTCTCGACCACGCCGGTCTGGGAGAATGGCCGCGTCACGCCGCGGCCATTCGTGCTGCGCGTGTTCGCCGCCGCGACCAAGAACGGCTGGATCGTGATGCCCGGCGGCTTCTGCCGCATTGCCGAGCAGGCCGATGCGCGCGCCATCTCGATGGGGGACGGCGCGCGCGCCGCCGACGTCTGGGTGGTCTCCGACAAGGCGGTGCACGCCTCGACGCTGCTGCCGGCCGTCGATACCGTGCGCGTCCGCCGCATCGCCGGCGTGCTGCCGAGCCGCGCTGCCGACAACCTGTTCTGGCTCGGCCGCTATCTCGAGCGCGCCGAGGCGACGCTGCGGCTGATCCACGTGCTCGGCTCGTCGCTGCGCGATCCCGCCAGGATCGATCGTTCGCAAAGCGCGCTGCCGTCGGTCGAGCGCATCCAGCGCCTGCTCGTCACTTGGGGCGCGGCGACGCAGACCTCGCGCTCGCAATCGGCCAAGGTCGCCGCCGAAGCGCTGCAGAGCGAGGAGCGTTTCGGCTCGGCGCTGTCGCTGATCCGCACCGCGCTGCGCACCGCGACCTATTTGCGCGAACGCCTGTCGCCCGATGCCTGGCAGGTGATCACCGAAATGAGCGAGCGGCTCGCCTGGGAGATCGACGACGACGACGGCGTGGTCTCGACCGCCGAATTGATCCTGCGCGATCTCGCCAGCTTCGCCGGCCTTGCGCAGGAGAACATGAACCGCGCCGCCGGCTGGCGCTTCCTCGACATGGGTCGCCGCGTCGAGCGCGCCATCAACACCATGCGTTTCGCCCGCCAGTTCGCCTATGACGAGGCGGGCGACGAGGATCTCGACACGCTGCTGACGCTGGTGGACTGCCAGATCACCTACCGCTCGCGCTATCTGGTCGGGCCGCTGCTGGCGCCGATCCGGGATCTCGTCGTGCTCGACACCTATAATCCGCGCTCTGTGGCGTTCCAGATCCATGCGCTCAACGAGCACATCGCCGCGCTGCCGAGCCTGAAGGAGTACGGCATGATCGAGCGGCCGCAGCGGCTGGCGGTTGCCGTGCAATCGGCGCTGACCACGGCAGAGGTCGCCTCGCTCGATGCGAAGGCGATGTTTGCGCTGGAACAGGAGATGCTGCAGCTCGCCGACGCCATCGGCCTGCACTACTTCCCGCATGGGCCGAATGCCAGCCGGCCGGAAAAGCTGACCGGGCTCGCGTGATCTACGATATCCGCCACGTCACCTCCTATTCCTACGAGAGCTCGGTGAGTTTTGCGCGCTGCTCGCTGCGGCTGGAGCCGAAGAACGGCGACGGGCAGGCGCTGATCTCGCACAGCATCGACATCCGCCCGCGGCCGGCCGAGCGCACGGTGCGGCGGGATTTCTACGGCACGCCGACCGAGAGCGTGCTGATCGAGGCCGCGCACCGGCATCTGCGCATCGACTCCCGCTCGCGCGTCGCGGTCGAGCGGCGCAGCTTCGACCGCGCGGCGGACAGCCCCTCCTGGGAGCAGGTGCGCGAGCTGGCATTTGCCGCGGCAAGCCTCGGCCCGTCATCGCCGGTCGGCTACGTCTTTGCCTCCTCGCTGGTGCCGGTATTGCCGCTGGTCACGGCCTATGCCGGTGCGAGCTTTCCGCACGGCGGCGGCATCGTTGCCGGCGCGGCCGACCTGATGCGGCGCATCCGCAACGAGTTCAGGTACGATTCCAAGGCCACCGTGATCTCGACGCCGCTGAAGGAGGTATTCGAGAATCGCCACGGCGTCTGCCAGGACTTCGCTCATGTGATGATCGCAGGCCTGCGCGGCCTCGGCCTGCCGGCGGCCTATGTCTCCGGCTACATCAGGACCATTCCGCCGCCGGGAAAGCCGCGACTGCAGGGCGCCGACGCCACGCACGCCTGGGTCTCGGTGTGGTGCGGCGGCGATCTCGGCTGGGTCGGTTTCGATCCCACCAACGATCTGATGATCGCCAACGACCACATCGTGGTGGCGATGGGGCGCGACTTCTCCGACGTCTCACCGGTCGACGGCATCATCGTCGGCTCCCGCAAGCAGAAGCTGCGGGTGGAAGTGGACGTGATGCCGGTGGAGTGAGGGGGCGGGGCGCGCCATCCACCGCTGTCGCCCCGGCGAAGGCCGGGGCCCATAACCACAGGCTCTCGTTGTTGGAACGCGCTGGAGCCCCAGCCTTCGCAAAACTAGGCCCCGTGGTTATGGGTCCCGTATCGCGCTCGCAAGAGCTCGCTTGTACGGGACGACATCGAGTTTGCGGATTCAGATTTCAAACAGCCGGAAACACTCCCGCGGCTCGTTTTCGCCCGGGCTCTGCAATTTCGTTTGCTCCCTCTTCGAAAAGAGGGCGCGGAGAAGGCCGGGCGCCGGCTGCGCCCGCAGCACCGTGTGCAACGGTAGTAAGAAAACGCACACGGATTTGACAGGTACAGCCAGGAC
>NZ_JBQTHN010000183.1:0-8891 GCF_052389815.1 Bradyrhizobium sp.
GCAGTAGAAATCCATTCGCAGTCCGACGCCATAGCGCCGAAAATATTCTGTTGCCGTCATTGCGCAAGCAGTGCAGAGAATGAACTTTCTACGAGTTGACAGGCCTTCCGAATACTTGCCCAGCCTCCCTTGCGAAACCCATCATCTTCGCACGCGTGCAATTGATAGGTATCGCTTCCGCCTTCGCTCGGGGCGACTACGGCGGACGTGGTCGCTCCACCCATCCTGCTCATTCCCCGCTAAATCCATCGCCGCACGCGCCGGGCATAATCCAGATAGGTCGCTCCGAAGCGAGCCTCCAGATGCCTTTCCTCCCGCTCGATGGCGAGCTTCTGCACGGCGAATGCGGCGAGGAGCGCGAGCAGCAGGAACCACGCAATGCCGAAGGCCAGTCCAATCCCCAGCACAAGCATGATGCCGGCGAGGTAGAGCGGATTGCGCGTGAACGCGAAGGGGCCGCCGGTGACGAGGTGATCCGTGCCGCGATCCGGCCGCACGGTCGTTCCCGCGCGGCGCATGGCGCGTATGGCCAAAATGTTCAGGGCGACGAACGCCGCGATCATCAGCCAGCCGAGCACAACGAGGATGCCTGACAGCGGCTGGGCGAACCATGGCAGTGGATAGAACACATGCAACAGGACGCTGACGCCGATCGCCGTCACATAGACGATGGGCGGCCAGGGCAGACGGTTCGGCCGCTCCGTTACATCGCTCATGGCATCCCTCCCGCAATGTCCGGCTGCCACATGGTCCCGTCTTTCGACATGAAGACGGCCGCTCAAGCTTACGCCCGACGGCGACGCGCGGAAAGGAGGAGGTCCGGGCGCGTTGGCGAACGCGTATTGCGCCGACGAAAGGAGCGGCGGATTGCGCATTCCCTGGTCCGCCCTGCGAGCCCTATGGCCTGCTCATTTGTCCGGGTCCGGACGCTTGCTGGCTTGCTCGGCCGGCGGGAAGATATGCTCGTAGATGACGCGGGCCTCGCGAATGAGGCGGGCCCGTTCCAGCTCTGATTTGGGAACAAATCGCACGACTTCGCCCATCGGAGGCTCCGGATATTCAAGAGAATACGCGAGCACTGCGAAGCGAATATCGTGCCAGGCCCGACCGATTCGCCATCCGTGAAAATGCGGCCTCGCGCGCGGGCTTCGATCGAAATTACTGTGACAGTGCACAAATTGCTTTCGCTTCGAGTTAAGTACACTGTCACCGTGATAGGTCCGGACGCGGGGAGAGAGGCCGGCCTACTTCGGGTCTCCCGGCGCCCGCGTGTATCGCGGCGGGAATGCTTCACCGCCCAGCGGTTTCACAAACTCAAACCCGCCATTCTCGACGGCAAACATGCAGCCGACGTAACCCTTGGAGACTTGGCCGAACAGCCCTGTTGTTATCGATGGGGCTCCGATGATCAACCGCTTCTTTTCCCAGACCCATTTCGCAAGCGGGTGGCTGAACGAGCCCTCGGAAAACGGACCGACGATCTTGGTGCTGCCGAGCCGGGGAGCGAGATAGGCCGTACATTGCTTGACCAACTGAGGCGGAATGGGTCGCTTCGGAGAATTGGCGCTGGTTTGCGGACCGGGATTCTTCTGCGAACCGGAGGTCTTCGCCGGGGCTGGCGCTTGAGAAAACGCGGGAGTCAACAAACCACCGACCACTGCCGCCGAAACGGCGGCACCGAAAAGTTTCTTGCGCACGCAATGTCCTGTCGAAATAGAGGATCGATTTGAGAGCAACCATAGATCGATTGGCCGCGCCGATGTCAAGGCACCGGCCAATCGTCATCGGGCTCATCTGGAATTCGCTGGGGCGCGTGTTCGATGCGCGGGGGTATGATCTCTGCCTGTGGGGCACCGACCGGAGACGCGGAGGTGCACGAATTGCTCTCGCTCCGAGTTGAGTGCACTGTCACCGTAACTCCATCCCTCCCGCAATGTCCGGCTGCCACATGGTCCCGTCTTTCGACATGAAGACGGCCGCTCAAGCTTACGCCCGGCTGCGCCTTGCGGAAAGGACGTCCGAGATGGGTCGCCGGCAATGCTCGGACGGCGTCCGGCGCGGTCGTGCCGTTGCACGGGCACATCGCCAGAGGCGGTAGATTACGCAGCGAGTAGGGCGCAATAGAATAGCCAACGGGTCGCGCGAACGCGCGCCCGATGACAGGCTCCGCGTATTGCGCCGACGAGGGGAGCGGCGGATGACGCTGCCGCCCTCCGCCCTGCGAGCCGGGCTGTTACGGTGACAGTGCACGAATTACCTTCGAGTTAAGTGCACTGTCACCGTAATCCCAAAAGTCGGATCATGCGCGCTGCCCATTGCGCTGTCGCTAGATCGGTCGGCGCCCCATTCTGCTAGGCCAGCGAGTAGGAGGCGCAACAGTAAAGACGCTACTTTCGCGCGGAGTGATAGGTCGCGTCCAGTCGCAGAGTAGTTGTAAGTGTTTGCGAAAGGATGCGCGCTGGTTGCGAATTTCGTACCGCCAGTCCCGATAGAAGAAACTCTTGTCCCTGAGGCCTTCCAGTGGGTTGTTAGCAACGTCATCTGGCGTGATCATTCGGAACCCCGGCGGTATGCACCAATTCTGGTTCCAATCAGAAAATTCAAAGAAATAAGCAGCGTGCTCGAAACGAGCCAGGACCCTGTCCCGTGCAACTTCCGTCATTTCTTCGTCCCGCTCGACGGTGTCGCACAGCGTTGCCAAGTATGGAATCGCAGAGCCTTCAAATGTTTGCCGCCACACACGCGGCCAATCTAGGACGAGCCCTCCAAATATACCCTTTCCTGGATCGCTCATTGGAGGCGAAATGTCCTGCACCAGATGAAGAGGGATTGGGACCGCGCCCGGTTCTGGCGGACTTATTGGAAGTCCTCGCCAATCGAGCTGTTTGATGGACTCACCGAATACTACTCCGAGCCAATCTAGGCATTGCTCAAGGCTGGACGCTTCCACTAGCGGCTGTCCTACGAATACGGATGTCTTCGCATGAAAGGCGCCTTGGCCGAACGTGATTGCTCCTCGTAGGGGCGCATTTAATCGAAGTGCCACGCAAAAGAGGAGAGCCGCGCGACGGAAGAATTCTTCGACGTAACTTGGATGATAGGGTACGTATAAGACTAAGGAGTCGCTAGCGTGCCCAGCCTCAATAGGCATCCACATTAAGGCGGCCACTTTCGAGCTCCCGGGCGAATAGGCAACGCTCGTCGCCCATTGGCCTTGCTGCGGCTTCACGGCATTCTCGATGAGTTCCAGATACGCCTTATGAATGTTTTCGATCTTTTCCTTCTTGAGTCTATTCTTAAAGCCAAGGATGTCGAAATAGGCAAAGAGATGTGTTTCGACTTTCGATTCCAATGGACGCCGTGGACTAACCCCTGGGGGCGCTGCCATAACAACCGATGTGAGAAAGATACCCGGCTCCTTGACGCGCTGGTAGCCCGGTGGAGCGTCAATCAGATCACCGGCAGGATCGCACCGAGCAACAAGCAAGCAGAATATGTCGGTAGAATATTGCGCGAAGTGAGTGTCAATCAAAGGTTCAACAAACATCTTTACAGAAAAAACGTCGTCAGTTTGGCACCGATTCCATAGCGCGGTGCACGCCTCGATATATTGAGGCTCCGACATGCCGCGTTTCTTAGGCACGTCTGCCGCTACGTGAGCGCGGACCGATTCACGAAAACGTTTTTTGGCTGCGCGCTCGTGCCGCTTCATTTCTGAATCCATCCAACGAGAATCTGGCAATAGAATCCTTATCGGGCATTTCGCTCGTCTCTGCGACTTCCACGATCGGTTCGAATGTCGCACTTTGCACTTTCGACCAGCTCCACCGAAGATTTCTAGGCTTCACACCGTAGTGAGAAAAACACTCCTTCTTGGTCCACTTTTTGCTCAATCTCCCGTCCTGCCTGGTGGAATGCCTTGCGCTAACCCCTCTGGCGACGCTCAGGACACAATTGGCTCCACGATCTTGGCCAGCTCCGCCCGTCGCGTTCTTCTGCGAGCTAAATCTGACGCAGCGCGTTCGACAGCCGCACTGTATTCCTTGATCGATTTCGTTACGCCGGAGGTGGCGTTAGCATCCCGGAGACACGCATCCACATCTCCAGCAAATTTCATTAGCCCCTTCTGGAGCCGTTGGCGCCTGTTGTCGGTGAGCGGAAATTTCTGATGGTGCTCCGCCATAAGCAAGAAGAGAGTATAGAAGTCAGACTTCTTGCGCCATCTGGTTTTGTTGATCGATGGAAATGCTTGCGTGATCTCAAGGAGTGTACTCGTCAGCGCCTTCTCCATTCGCCTCCGATCCGGAAATTCATTCTCGTACGCCTCGTACCACTTATCGAGACTTTCCTTCTTGTTCTGCAGGCCGTGCAAGAATGCGACCGCGAGTTCGCTGACGTATTCTATGTCAATCATTCTGCGTACGTCGTTGGGAGTGAAAAGGCCAATTTCAGCCCAAGCTTCGTTATCTGAAATCTTCTCGACCGATTCGATGAATTCACCCCAATAAGTTGCGTGCCGAAGTTCTTGCTTATTTAGTGCGACAACATGCCGGTTGAGGCGACTGAAAATGGCTCGAAGTTCTTCTTCTGGAAGCTCGGGGAGAATCCGGACGATGAAGTTATAGTTGTATATCTTTTTTCGCTCGTCCTCACTCAAGTCATCGAATGTCATGTCTGCCCACGTAGGGCTATCCTTTGCGGAGAGCGTGTACTCTCCGCGTATGAACTCGAGGCAAGCGCGGACGCGTTGCTGTCCATCGACAACGACGTAAACGTCGTTTCCATGAGCGTCCGTGTACTCTTGCATGTACAGTTCGGGGATGGGGTATCCATGCAGAATTGTATCAATCAAGTAAGACTTTTGCTTTTCGGTCCAAACCGGATTTCTCTGAAATGGTGGCCGCAATTGCAATTCTTCCGCTTGGTACCGCTTGTTAAGCCACGCGATGTTGTGCGTCGTCGACGACGAAAGGTTCTTTTCCATCAGCTTGCCATTAAGGTTGCCACAAGTGCTTCAAGGCCGTTCATGTGATAAGATCGTAGAGCATCGTAGTCCCGATACAGTCTGATCTTGATTTCGCGTTCCTCAGTGGGGCGTTCACCGGCCATGGCTGCGACGGCCTCGGTCCATGGCCTTACGAAGGGAAGATAATGGAGCACCTTATCGGTAGCGATCGTACCCCAGTAGATATAGTTGGTGCGGTGCTCTTTGATCGCCTCGCGATCTTTGTTGTTTCTTACATCGGGGAGCTTGAGCGTTCGCAACGCTCGCCATGCGACCGCAAAATGGTGCTCGGAAACTACAGCAACGTCGATGTCAGATGTCTCCGAAAATGGCCGGAAGTCCTTGTAGGGATTCAGACTAAATCCAATCCCGCCGCTCCCGATAATGGTTACATTAAGCGGGTCGACTTCAATTAGCTTGGCCAGCTTGCGTTTCCAGGTCCTGTAAAGCTCCCAATCATTGTCAAAGACATGCGGGATGCGGTCCATCAGGTGTGTCGATGCTGCCGCTTCGATGCCGTTCTTTAGAATTGAGGCCTTAAATTCGTCCAAGCTGACACTGGGAGATTTCGACGCTACTACTTCCGCCATAGCCTTGCACCGACTTAGGCCCAATATCTGTGGCCTCATACTCTATCAATCTAAGCGTGTTGCAAGCCCCAGGAAGCAAAAAAAGGGCGGCCTTTCGACCGCCCTTCTTTCGTGGATGCCCGGGTCAAGCCCGGGCAAGACGCGTGGTGAACCTCACGAACACCCCGTCGTGCTGCCGCACGTATCGCACTTCATGCAGGTGCCGTTCCGCACCAGGGTGAAATTCCCGCACTCCGAGCACATCTCGCCTTCGTAGCCCTTGGCCTTGGCTTCGGCGCGGCGTTCGGCCTTGGAGGGGGCAAGCGTGCTTGCTGCGCTGCCGGCCTTGCTCCATTGCAGCCGCTCCGTCGGCGAGAGGTCGTGATTGACTTCCTGCTTTAGCGCAACGGCGCCTTCGACCGCATCGCCGGCGCGGGAGGTGGCGCCGTGGGAGGCGAGCGCGGTGACGCGGCCGCCGGTATCGCCGTCGCTGCTCGGCATCGAGCCGCCGCGCATCACCACGAGGTTGTCGGTGCGCGAGCGGGTCAGGCCCTTGGACAGGTACTTCGTGGCCTGCTGTCCGCCGGCTTCCGGCTCCTTGCCTTCCTCGACGCCCTTGCCGAGCGCGTCGAATCCGCTCTCGTTGGGATCGACATGGGCGAGGTCGAAGCGGCTCATGTAGCTCACGGCGAGCTCGCGGAAGACGTAGTCGAGGATCGAGGTCGCGTACTTGATGCTGTCGTTGCCCTGCACGGGACCTGCCGGCTCGAAGCGGGTGAAGGTGAAGGCGTCGACATATTCCTCCAGCGGCACGCCGTATTGCAGGCCGAGCGAGACGGCAATCGCGAAGTTGTTGATGAAGGAGCGCAGTGCGGCGCCTTCCTTGTGCATGTCGATGAAGATCTCGCCGATCCGGCCGTCGTCATATTCGCCGGTGCGCAAGTAGACCTTGTGGCCGCCGACCACGGCCTTTTGCGTATAGCCCTTGCGGCGGTCGGGCATGCGCTCGCGCTCGCGCATCACGACGATGCGCTCGACCAGCTTCTCGACCACCTTCTCCGAGATCTGCGCTGTTCGAGCGGCCATCGGCTTCTCGTAGAGAAGCTCCACCGCATCGTCCTCGTCCTCGTCGTCGCTGATGAGCTGCGAGTTGAGGGGTTGGCTCAGCTTCGAGCCGTCGCGGTAGAGCGCGTTGGCCTTCAGCGCCAGCTTCCAGGACAAGAGGTACGCGGATTTGCAGTCCTCGACGGTAGCGTCCATCGGCATGTTGATGGTCTTGCTGATCGCACCCGAAATGAAGGGCTGCGAGGCCGCCATCATGCGGATGTGGCTCTCGACCGACAGATAGCGCTTGCCGATCTTGCCGCAGGGATTGGCGCAGTCGAACACCGGATAGTGCTCCGCCTTCAGATGCGGGGCGCCTTCGACGGTCATCGCGCCGCAGATGTGCACGTTGGCCGCCTCGATCTCGCGCCTGGTGAAGCCGAGCGCGGCGAGCAGGTCAAAGCCGGGGGCTGATATCGCCTCGGGGCCGATGCCGAGCTGGTCGCGGATGAAGTCCTCGCCGAAGGTCCACTTGTTGAAGGCGAACTTGATGTCGAAGGCGGTGGGGAGCGCCTTTTCGACTTTTGCAATGGCTTCGTCGGTGAAGCCCTTGGCCTTCAAGGTCGAGGCGTTGATGGCCGGCGCGTTCGACAGCGAGCCGAGGCCGACGGCGTAAGCCTCGATCTCGGCAATCTCGCTTTCGCGATAGCCGAGCGCGCGCAGCGCTGCGGGCACCGCCTGGTTGATGATCTTGAAGTAGCCGCCGCCGGCGAGCTTCTTGAACTTGACCAGCGCAAAGTCAGGCTCGATGCCGGTGGTGTCGCAATCCATCACGAGGCCGATCGTGCCTGTCGGCGCGACGACGGTGGTCTGGGCATTGCGATAGCCTGAGGCCTCGCCGAGCGCCAGCGCCGCATCCCACGCTGCGGTGGCGTGCGTAACGATGTCGGCTTGCGGGCAGGAGGCGTGATCGAGCGGCACTGGATTGACCGCGAGCGCCTCGTAGCCGGCGGAGTGGCCGTGCGCGGCGCGGCGGTGGTTGCGGATCACGCGCAGCATGTGCGCGGCGTTCTTCTTGTAGCCGGGGAAGGTGCCGAGCTCGGCGGCCATTTCCGCTGAGGTCTTGTAGGAAATGCCGGTCATCACGGCCGTGAGCGCGCCGCAGAGCGCGCGGCCTTCCTTTGAGTCATAGGGCAGGCCCATGGTCATCAGGAGGCCGCCGATATTGGCGAAGCCGAGGCCGAGCGTGCGGAACTCGTAGGAGAGCTCGGCGATCGCCTTGGACGGGAACTGCGCCATCATCACGCTGATTTCCAGCACGATGGTCCAGAGCCGGCAGAGGTGCTCATAGGACTCGATGTCGAAGCGCTTGGTGGTCGTGTTGTAGAACGTCAGCAGGTTGGCGGAGGCGAGGTTGCACGCGGTGTCGTCCAGGAACATGTATTCCGAGCACGGATTGGACGCGCGGATGTCGCCGGACGCCTTGCAGGTGTGCCAGTCGTTCATGGTGGTGTTGAAGTGCAGGCCCGGATCGGCCGAGGCCCAGGCGGCGTAGCCGATCTTCTCCCAGAGGTCGCGCGCCTTCAGCGTCTTGGTGATCTTCTTGGTGGTGCGGCCAATCAGGTTCCAGTCGCCGTCGGTCTCGACGGCGCGGAGGAAATCGTCCTTCAGCGAGACCGAGTTGTTGGAGTTCTGGCCGGAGACGGTGAGGTAGGCTTCCGAATCCCAGTCGGTGTCGTAGACGTCGAAGGAGATGTCCTTGTAGCCTTGCTTCGCGAACTGGATCACCCGCTTGATGTAGTTGTCGGGCACGAGGCTGCGGCGCGCCAGCTTGATCTCGCGGCGCAGCGCCGGGTTCTTCTCGGGATCGAAGCAGTCGTCGCCACTGCCTTCGCAGTTGACACAGGCCTTCATCACGGCCTTCAGATGCTTCTGGTTGATCTTGGAGCCGGTGACCAGCGCGGCGACCTTCTGCTCCTCCTTCACCTTCCACTCGATATAGGTCTCGATGTCGGGGTGATCGATATCGACCACGACCATCTTGGCGGCGCGGCGGGTGGTGCCGCCGCTCTTGATGGCGCCGGCGGCGCGGTCGCCGATCTGGAGGAAGGACATCAGGCCGCTCGAGCGGCCGCCGCCGGACAGGCGCTCGCCTTCGCCGCGCAGGCTCGAGAAGTTGGAGCCGGTGCCGGAGCCGTATTTGAACAGGCGCGCCTCGCGCACCCAGAGGTCCATGATGCCGCCCTCGTTGACGAGGTCGTCATTGACGCCCT